>JAJVIG010000019.1 GCA_022072145.1 Pseudomonadales bacterium | reverse complement strand
AGCGCGGCATCGACGGCGGGCGCCGGGGCAGCGGGGTCGAGCGCCTGCGCGATCGCGAAACCGAGCTGCGCGAGCCGCTGCGGGTCGGTGCGCAGGGTGCGCCGGGCCACGTCGTCGAGGCGCGTGGCGTCGACTGAGGCGACGAACAGCGGGTGGCGCTCGTCCTGGCCGATGACCGCGATCGCCTCGGCCTGCCAGTCGAAGATGCGGCGCTGCGCGGCCAGTTCGACGGCCTTGCCGCGCACCGCCTGGCGCAGCGCCAGCGCGACGCGCGGCGCGGTCTGCGTCGGGTCCTCGCCGAGCACCAGCACGGCGTCGCAGGACTCGATCTCGCGCAGCGAGGGAGTGCGCGCCGCGCCGTGGCGCAGCAGTTCCAGCACCTGCGCGAGCAGCGCGGTCTCGGTGGCGTCGGCGCCGATCGAGAAGTTCGTGGCGCCGACCAGCTGGCGCAGCGCGAAGTTGCTCTCCAGGCTCGCGCGCGGCGAACCGATGCCGACCAGGCGTGCCGTGCGCATCGCGGCCGCGACGCGTTCGAGCCCGCCGGCGACGCTGGCGGACTCGAACTCGGAGCCGGCGCGCGCGAACATCTGGCGCGGGCGGTCGGCGCGGTTCACGTAGCCGTAGCCGAAGCGCCCGCGGTCGCACAGGAAATAGTGGTTCACGGCGCCGTTGAAGCGGTTCTCGATGCGACGCAGTTCACCGTAGCGCTCGCCGGGGCTCGTGTTGCAGCCCAGCGCGCACTGCTGGCAGACGCTGGGGGCGAACTGCATGTCCCACTTGCGGTTGTAGCGCTCGGAGTGGGTGCGGTCGGTGAATACCCCGGTGGGGCAGACCTCGGTCAGGTTGCCCGAGAACTCGTTCTCGAGCCGGCCGTCCTCGACGCGGCCGAAGTACACGTTGTCGTGCGCGCCGAACACCCCGAGGTCGGAGCCGCCGGCGTAGTCGCGGTAGTAGCGCACGCAGCGGTAGCAGGCGATGCAGCGGTTCATCTCGTGATTGACGAACGGGCCCAGGTCCTGGTTGCGGTGGGTGCGTTTGGTGAAGCGGTAGCGCCGGCCGCTGTGGCCGCTCATCACGGTCATGTCCTGCAGGTGGCAGTGCCCGCCTTCCTCGCACACCGGGCAGTCGTGCGGGTGGTTCGCCATCAGGAACTCGATCACGCTGCGGCGGAAAGCGCGCGCTTCCTCGTCGTCGATCGAGATCCAGGTGTTGTCGGTCGAAGGCGTCATGCACGACATCACGATCCGCCCCTGGCGGTCGTCGGCGTCGCGGTACATCTTCACCGCGCACTGGCGGCAGGCGCCTACCGAACCGAGCGCCGGGTGCCAGCAGAAGTAGGGGATGTCCAGCCCCAGAGAGAGGCACGCGTGCAGCAGGTTGTCGGCGCCCTCGACCTCGTAGCTCTTGCCGTCGACGTGGATCGTCGCCATCACACGGTTTCCTTGCTGGCCGCCGACGCGCGGATGCCGCTCTCGAACTCGGAGCGGAAGAAGCGCAGCGCGCTCTGCAGTGGTTCGACGGCGCCGGGGGCGAGTGCGCAGTGCGTGCGCCCCGGTCCCAGTTGCGTCGTCAGGCTTTCCAGGATCTCGATGTCGCCGGGGCGGCCCTCGCCGCGTTCGATCGCGCGCAGCAGCTTCACCGACCACGGCAGCCCGTCGCGGCACGGGGTGCACCAGCCGCAGGACTCGCGCGCGAAGAACTCCTCGAGGTTGCGTACCACCGGCACGATCGGCTGCGTGCGGTCCACGACCGTCATCAGGCCGGTGCCGAGGCGGCTGCGCGCCCTGGCGATGGTGTCGTAATCCATCGCGAGGTCGAGGTGCTCGGGCAGCAGGAAGTCCGTCGAGGCGCCACCCGGCAGCCAGGCCTTGAGCTCCAGCCCCGGCTGCATGCCGCCGGCGAGATCCTCGAGGATCGTGCGCGCGCTGCTGCCCATCGGCAGTTCCCACAGCCCCGGGCGCCGCACGCGGCCGGAGACCCCGTAGAGCTTGGTGCCGCCGTCGCCGCTCAGGCCGCGCGACAGTGCGGTGTACCACTGCGCGCCGTGCAGCACGATGCCGGGCAGGTTGCACAGCGTCTCGACGTTGTTGACGATCGTCGGTCGACCCCAGGCACCGGCGATCTGCGGGAACGGCGGCTTGGCGCGCGGGTTGGCGCGCCGGCCCTCGAGCGAGTTGATCAGTGCGGTTTCCTCGCCGCAGATATAGCGGCCGGCGCCGGTGTGCACGAACACGTCGAAGTCCCAGCCGGTGCCGAGCACGTTGCGCCCCAGGTAGCCGCGCTCGCGGGCCTCGGCCAGCGCCCGGTTCAGCCGCTCGGTGGCCAGCACGTATTCGCCGCGCAGGAAGACGTAGCCGCGCGTGGCCTGGATCGCCCACGCGGCGAGGACCATCGACTCGATGAGCAGGTGCGGCAGCTGCTCGAGCAGCAGACGGTCCTTGAAGGTGCCCGGCTCCATCTCGTCGGCGTTGCACAACAGGTACTTGCGCCCCGCGTCGGCGCCCATCGGCACCAGGCTCCACTTGACGCCGGTCGGGAACCCGGCGCCGCCACGGCCGCGCAGGTTCGCGTCCTTGACCAGTTGCGTCAGCGCGGCCGGCTCGAGGTCCGCCAGCGCCCGGCGCGCCGCCGCGTAGCCGGCCAGCGCCTCGTAGGCGGCGAGCGTCTCCACCGGCGCGCCGTGATCGAGGCGCCAGGTCAGCGGATGGGTCTCGGGGGTGCGGGCGTTCACAGGTAACGCTCCAGCAGCGCGGGCACCTCGGCCGCGCTCAGCGGGCCCCAGGTGTCGTCGTCGATCATCAGCGACGGGCCCTTGTCGCAGTTGCCGAGGCAGCACACCGGCAGCAGCGTGAAGCGCCCGTCGGCACCGGTCTGGCCCCAATCCAGCCCGGTTGCCGTGCGCACCGCGGCAGCCAGCTCCTCGTAACCGGTCAGGTAGCAGGCGATGCTGTCACAGACCTTGATCACGTGCCGGCCCACCGGCTGGCGGAAGATCATGTTGTAGAAGGTTGCCACTCCCTCGACGTCGGCCGGCGTGATGCCGAGCAGTTCGGCGATCGCCGGGATCGCCGGGTCGGGCACCCAGCCGCGCGCGGACTGCACGGCCTTCAGCGCCTCGATGCACGCGGCGCGCGGGTTCTCGTAGTGCCCCAGCTCGTGGCGGATCGCCGCGAGCTCGGGCTCCGACAGGAAGCCGGTGGCGGTGGCCAGCGGGATCGGGGGGTCAACGGTCGACATCGGCCATCACGAAATCGATGCTGGCGAGATACGCGATCAGGTCCGCGACGAGGCTGCCGCGGATGACCGAGGGTATCTGCTGCAAGTGGGGGAAACTGGGTGTGCGGATCCGCGTGCGGTAGCTCATGGTGCCGGCGTCCGAGGTCAGGTAGTAGCTGTTGATTCCCTTCGTCGCCTCGACCATGCGGCAGCTCTCGCCGGCCGGAATCACCGGTCCCCACGAGACGCCGACGAAGTGGTTGATCAGCGTTTCGATGTGCTGCAGGGTACGCTCCCTGGGTGGCGGCGTGGTCAGCGGATGGTCGGCCTTGTACGGCCCGGCCGGCATGTTCTCGAGGCACTGGCGGATGATGCGCACGCTCTGGCGCATTTCCTCCAGGCGCACGGTCGCGCGGTCGTACACGTCGCCGTTGTGCGCCAGCGGCACCTCGAAGTCGAAGTTCTGGTAGCCCGAGTACGGGCGCGCCTTGCGCAGGTCGTAGTCGAAGCCGGTGGCGCGCAGCCCCGAGCCGGTCACGCCCCAGGCGAGCGCCTCACGGGTGTCGTACTGCGCGACACCGATTGTGCGCGAACGCAGGATGCCGTTCTTCAGCGCGGCCTTCTCGTATTCGTCGAGCCGGCGCGGCATCCAGTCGCAGAACTCGCGCACCAGGCGGTCCCAGCCCCTGGGCAGGTCGTGCGCGAGCCCGCCGATGCGGAACCACGCCGGGTGCATGCGTGCCCCCGTGATCGCCTCGATCACGTCGTAGGCCTTCATGCGGTCGGTGAAGATGAAGAAGATCGGCGACATGCCGCCGACGTCCTGGATATAGGTGCCGAGGAACAGCAGGTGGCTGGTGATGCGGAAGAACTCGCACAGCATCACGCGGATCGTCTCGACGCGCGCCGGGACGCGGATCCCGGCCAGGTCCTCCACCGCCATCACGTACGGCAGGTTGTTCATCACCCCGCCGAGGTAGTCGATGCGGTCGGTGTAGGGGATGTAACTGTGCCACGACTGGCGCTCGGCCATCTTCTCGGCGCCGCGGTGGTGGTAGCCGATGTCGGGCACGCAGTCGACGATTTCCTCCCCGCTCAGCTGCAGCACGATGCGGAACGCCCCGTGCGCCGACGGGTGGTTCGGTCCCAGGTTCAGGAACATGTAGTCCGCGTGCGCGCTGCTGCGGTTCATGCCCCATTCCTCGGGGACGAAGCGCAGCGCCTCCTGTTCCAGATCCTGCTTCGCGGCGTCGAGCGCGTACGGGTCGAATTCGGTGGCGCGCGCCGGATGGTCCTTGCGCAGCGGGTGCCCCTGCCAGGTGCGCGGCATCATGATGCGCTGCAGGTGCGGATGGCCGTCGAAGACAATGCCGTAGAGGTCCCACACCTCGCGCTCGTACCAGTTCGCGTTCGGCCAGATGCCGGTGGCCGTCGGCAGGCGCGGGTCGTCGGCGGCCAGCGCGACCTTGACCCGCACGTCGCTGTTGCGCTCCGGCGACAGCAGATGGTAGAAGACCGTGAAGTCGGCCGGCGGCAACCCCTCGCGGCGCACGCGCAGCCGCTCGTCGACACCGTGCAGGTCGTACAGCATGGCGTAGGGCTGTGGCAGCTGGCGCAGGAAGCGCAGCACCTCGGGCAACTCGTCGCGGCCGACCCACACCGTGGGCAGGCGGTCGACGGTCGGCTGGAACATGACCGATCCCGGGCCGAAGCGCTGGTACAGTTCGGTCACCACCGCGTGCTCGCTGCCGGGCAGCGGGCCCTCGGTCCCGGCTGTGCGCTTCTTCTTCGTCATGGCAGCACCAGCACCGTCGGGATCGCTTGTGTGCCGCGCATGCTCAGACCTCGTCGGGTGTGCGCAGCGTGGTGGTGGCCATCCGCGCCGCGCGCCGCTGCTCGCGCTGCGAGGGCACCTCGATCCGGTGCATCCCCTGGTCGCCCACCACCCACGACAGCGGGCGGCGTTCGCTGGCAATCGATTCCTGCAGCAGCATCAGCCCCTGCAGGAACGCCTCGGGGCGTGGCGGGCAGCCCGGGATGTAGACGTCGACCGGCAGGAACTTGTCGACGCCCTGGACCACCGAATAGATGTCGTACATGCCGCCCGAATTGGCGCAGGCGCCCATCGAGATCACCCAGCGCGGCTCGAGCATCTGCTCGTACAGGCGCTGGATCACCGGTGCCATCTTGAGGAACGGGGTCCCGGCGATCACGATGAAGTCGGCCTGCCGGGGCGAGGCGCGGATGACCTCGGCGCCGAAGCGCGCGACGTCGTGCGGGGCCGTGAACGCGGTCGCCATCTCGACGTAGCAGCACGACAGCCCGAAGTTGTACGGCCACAGGGAGTGCTTTCGCCCCCAGCCTACCGCCTTGTGCAGCACGTCCTCGAGGCGACCGAGGAATACGCTGCGGTGCACCTCGCGTTCGGTGACTTCGGTGTCCGCGCGCGCGGCAGGACCGGGTGTGGCGTCGGTGGCGATCGGGGTCAGGCGGTAGTCCATGCGCACCTCAATGCTCGCGCGGGCGGCGCCGTGGCGGCACGTGCCAGCGCAGCGCGCCGATCCGCCACAGGTAGAGCAGTCCGGCGAGCAGCACCAGGATGAATACCGTGGCCTCGACGAAGCCGGTCCAGCCGCTCTCGCGCAGCGACACCGCCCATGCGTAGAGGAACAGTGCCTCGACGTCGAAAATCACGAAGAACATCGCGACCAGGTAGAACTTCGCCGGCAGCCGCAGGCGGGCGCTGCCGACCGAGACGATGCCCGACTCGAAGGGTTCGTTGCGGGCGCGGCCGGCGGAGCGGCCGCCGGTCAGCGCGGAGACGCCGAGCATCGCGGCGCATACGCCGAGCACGACGAGGACGAATACGGCGACCGACCAGTGGTGGCTCAGCGCGTCCACGCCAGAACCCATGGTGCCCCTCCGTCCTGCATGTGCCCAGATCGCCGCCGGCTACCGCGCCGGCAGTGACGATGGGGCGCAATTATAGGGATCGCCGGGCGTTGCGCCAGATGGCAGGGGCAGCCAGGCGCAGTTTTTTTCGCGGTCCCGCCTGCACCTTTGCGCGGGCAGTAAAGAAATGCTGCGCGCACGGCAAAGAGAAAACGGTGCGCCGACGTCATCAATTGCTTGCAACATTAAAAAAGCTCCATTAGAGTTCGGCCGCAAGAGCGAAACCGGTCGTCCTTCCCCGGCCGTGCGGTTTCGCCCAAAGAAGTAATAAACAGCTTGTCCGAAGGTTGTATTTCCGATGTCATCCCTTCCCGCTGAGTCGAACTCTTTGATCAGGAGGCGCTACCCGTCATGACCCCTTCCAAACCCAGGATCACGAGGGCGCTGGCCCTTCTGGTCAGCGCCGGTGCGGCAGCCCTCCTGGCTGCGCCCGCGGGCGCGCAGACGCTCGATTCGGCGATGAGCGCGCAGGGCGAGGCCGATCGTGCCGCCGCCGCCTCGCAGAAGCGCATCAACGAGATCCGTGACCGCACGCAGGATGCCGCCAGCCGCTACGCGAGCGCGCAGGCCGACGCCGACAGCCTCGACAAGTACAACGCGCAGCTCGAGAAACAGGTCGTCGCGCAGCGCGAGGAGATGGCCTCGATCGAGAAGCAGCTGCTCGACATCGAGACGACCAACCGGGAAGTGCAGCCGCTGATGCAACGCATGGTCGACGCGCTCGAGCGCTTCGTCGCGCTCGACGTGCCGTTCCTCCTCGACGAGCGCACGCAGCGCGTGAACTCGCTGAAGGAAATGATGACGCGCGCAGACGTGACGATCTCCGAGAAGTACCGCCGCATCATGGAGGCCTACCAGATCGAGCTGGAGAACGGCCGTACCCTCGACGCCTACGAGGGCGTGCTCGAGAAGGACGGCAGCAAGCGCACGGTCTCCTTCGTGCGCCTCGGTCGCGTGGCGCTGATGTACCAGTCGCTCGACGGTGCCGAAACCGGTTACTGGGATGCCGGAGCGAAACAGTGGGTGGTCGACAACAGCTACGCCGCGGCGGTCGCCGAGGCGCGCCGGGTTGCGAAGAAGGACGGTGCGCCCGACCTGTTGACCGTTCCGGTTCCCGCCCCGCAGGAGGTAGTGCAGTGATCAAGTTGCGCAACATGCTCAAGTACGCGGCGGCGGCCTCGCTGCTGCAGTTCGGCGCGATCACGCACGCCGCCGATTCCCTCGATGCACTGCTCGAGGAAGTGGCCACCGGGCGCAGCGCCGAGCAGCAGGCCTTCGAGCAGGCCAGGGCGAAGTTCGACGCCGCCGGCGCGGCCGACCAGCAGAAGATGATGCAGGAAGCGCAGGCGCGCCGCGATGCGCTGGATGCGCGCTCCAATGCGCTGTCGGGCCAGTTCTCCGACAACGAGCTGAAGATCAACGAACTCGACAAGCAGCTGCGCGACAAGGCCGCTGGTCTCGGCTTGGCCGAGGTGTTCGGCCTGGCGCGCCAGGTGGCCGGTGACAGCGCGACGATCCTCGAGCAGTCGTTGATTTCTGCCCAGTTTCCTCCGGCGGCCGGCGAAGCGGGACGTGCGGATGCGCTGCGTACCTTCGCGAGCGCGAAAAGCGTGCCGGTGACGGCAGACCTCGAGCGGTTGTGGTTCGAACTGCAGCGCGAGATGGTCGCCAGCGGACAGGTCGCGAAGTTCCGTGCGCCCGTGATCCAGCCCGGTGGCGAGGCGAACGAGCAGGACGTGATCCGTATCGGTCCGTTCACTGCGAGTTCCGAGGGCAAGGTGCTGCAGTACATGCCGGCGCTGCAGACGCTGAACGTCTATCCGCGCCAGCCACCGGCCGAGATCCTCTCGTACGTGCGCAACCTCGAGTCGGCGGGCGACGGCTACGCGCAGGCGGTCGTGGACTCCTCGCGCGGGGTGCTGATGTCGCTCTACGTCGAGCGTCCGACCTGGGTGCAGCGTATCGAGCACGGTGAGCACGTCAACTACGTGATCCTCTTCGTGGGCGGGGTCGGCGTGCTCTGCTTCCTGGTCCAGCTGGCCTATCTGGTGATCGTGCGTGTACGTGTCACGGCGCAGTTGAAGAACCTCGACAAGCCGAGCAAGGACAACCCGCTGGGCCGCGTGCTGCTCGCGTTCCGGGGCGATGCGAACACGATCGAGAAGGATGCCGACGTCGCCGAACTGCGCATCTCGGAAGCGGTGTTCCGCGAGGTACCGAAGCTCGAGCGCTTCCAGGCGCTGCTGCGACTCGCGGTCGCGGCCGGTCCGCTGCTCGGCCTGATCGGTACGGTGCTGGGGATGATCATCACGTTCCAGAGCATCACCGAGTCCGGCTCGAGCGATCCGAAGCTGATGGCCGACGGTATCGGCGCGGCGATGATCGCGACGGTGCTGGGGCTGGGTATCGCGATTCCCCTGCTGTTCGCGAACGCGCTGCTGACCTCGCTGTCGCGTGGCGTGACCCAGGTGATCGAGGAACAGTCGGCCGGCATGCTGGCCGAGAGCATCGAGAGGCAGCGCCGTGCTTGATACCTTGCCGTTGGTGCGCGGGATCGCCCATCTCATGGAGGATGGGGGGCCGTTCGTGGGCTGGATCTTCGCCTCGGGCGTGCTGCTGTGGACGCTGGTGATCGAACGCTGGTGGTACTTCCGCCGCGTGCTGCCGAAGCAGGCAGCGGGACTGCAGGCCGAGTGGGCCGCGCGCGCCGACCACAACTCGTGGTGCGCGCGCCAGATCCGGCAGGCGATGATCTCGCGCCTCAACGCGGCGATGACCACCGGTTTCCCGGTACTGCAGGTGCTGGTGCCGATGTCGCCGCTGCTGGGGCTGATCGGGACCGTGACCGGGATGCTCGAGGTGTTCGATTCGATGGCCTTGCGTGGCAACGCCGACGCACGCGCCATGGCGAGCGGTGTGTCGGAGGCAATGCTGTGCACGATGACGGGGCTGGCGGTCAGTATCTCCGGACTGTATCCGGTGCACTACTTCCGCACCCGCGCCGCGCATGAAACCGAACTTCTAGCTGACAGGTTGCCACTCTAATCATGCGTCTCAAGCGTCGCGTACATGCCGAACATGAGTCGTCGCACGGGATCGACCTCGCTCCCATGCTCGACTTCGTCATCAACCTGCTGATCTTCTTCATCATCACCGCGGTGTTCGTGAAGGCCACCGCGGTGGTGGTGAACCGGCCCACCGGCTTCGAGCAGCCGAGCGAGGACGACTCGAAGAGCATCCAGATCCAGGTGCTCGAGAACGGCGAGGTGTGGGTGGACAACCGGGCGATCGACGTGCGCGCGGTGCGCGCGAACGTGGAGCGCATGAGCGCGGTGAATCCCGACGCCGGCGTGCTGGTGCTCGCGAACGAGCTGGCGCCGATGGCGGTGATCGTCGAGGTGGTGGACCAGGTGCACCTCGGCGGTATCTACAACATCACCTTCACGACCACGAACTAGGCGGCGCGCGGGAGTACGACCATGCAGGCGAGACGACACGCTGCTGTAGAAGAGGATCATGGCATCGACCTCGCGCCGATGCTGGATTTCACGATCAACCTGCTGATTTTCTTCATCATCACGACCTCGTTCATCAAGGAGCCGGGGATCACGGTGTTCCGCCCTACCGCCGTTACGGCAGAGGAGCGTCCCTCGGGGAACCTGCTGGTGGCAATCCGCGAGAACGGCGACATCTGGATCGACCGCCGTGCGGTCGAGCTGCGCGAGGTGCGCGGAATAATGGAGCGGCTGCACATCGAGCGCCCGGACGACAGCGTCGTGATCATCGCCGACCGTGCCTCCAAGGCCGGCATGGTGGCGAAGGTGATGGACGAAGTACGCATGGGCGGTATCAAGGACGTCGCAATCGCAGCCGACACGGACGCTGGCGGCTGATTCGGAACGCGGGGAGTAACTCGTCTTGATCATCAGAATACCGTTGGCGCTGCTCGTTGGCGCCCTGTTTTCGGTGGCGATGTTCTGGGTGCTGTGGCGCCTGATCAGCCAGCCGGTGGATACGACCGCGATGCGCGAGGCGACGCGCATCGAGTTCACGCGCATGCGCAAGGACACCGAGGTGGCCAGCAAGCGTGAGCAGAAGGTGGAGCGCGAGCGTCCGCCGCCCGCCCCCGAGGTGCCGCGGATGGCATTCAGCGCCGGCAGCGTGGAGAGCAACGTCGCGACGCTGACGCCCAGCGTCGACGCGGGCTCGGCGATGTCGAAGATGTCGCTCTCCGCGGGTTCGGACCGTGACACGATACCGCTGGTGCGTGTGCCGCCGGACTATCCGCAGCGCGCGATCAGCCGCGGTCTCGAGGGCTGGGTGCAGGTGCAGTTCACGATCACCGGCACCGGTTCGGTCAAGGACGCGGTCGTGGTGAAGTCCTCGAACAAGATTTTCGAGGAGGCCGCGCTGAAGTCGATCCTGCGCTGGCGCTACAACCCGAAGATCGAGGGTGGCGTTGCAGTGGAGCGCGTCGGTATGCAGACCATCATCCGCTTCACTCTGGAGAACTAGGCAATGCGGAAGACCGGATTCCTGCTGCGCGTCTTCGCTTCGCTGCTGGTCGCCTGCGCGCTGGCCGGCAACGTCGCGGCGCAGAAGAAGGACGACAAGGCGCCCCCGCCCACCGGTATCGACGCCGCTACCGGCAAGATACTGACCGAGGCGATCGAGGCGCTGAACAAGGAAAACTACGCCGGCGCCAAGGCGGCCGTGGCCAAACTGAAACTCGATCAGCTCAGCCCCTACGAGCGCAGCCGCACCGAGCAGATCCTGGCGACGATCGAGAGCTCGCGCGACAACTACGGCGGCGCGCAGAAGCACCTGCAGGCGGCGATCGACGCGGGCGGCCTGAACGAGAAGGAGATCCAGGACACGCGCTACCAGATTGCGCAGATGTTCCTCGCGCAGGAAAAGTGGAAGGAGGGCGCCGCGGCGCTCGAGCAGTGGTTTCGCACCGCGCAGGATCCGAACGGGGCGGCGTACTACCTGCTCGCGGTCGCGTACTACCAGCAGAACGACTACAAGGGCGCGATCGTTCCCGCCCAGAAGGCCGTGGACCTGACCGACAAGCCGCAGGAGAGCTGGGTCCAGCTGGTGCTGGCACTGTACCTGCAGCAGGATCAGTACGCGAAGGCGGTGCCGCTGCTGAAACGCCTGATCAACATGGCGCCCGAAAAGAAGACCTACTGGCAGCAGTTGTCGTCGGTCTACGGCCAGATGGAGGATTATCCGAAGTCGCTGGCGGTCGCCCAGCTCGCCTACAGCGGCGGCATCATGGCCGACGACTCGGACGTGCGACGGCTCGCCGATCTGCAGCTGTTCAACGACGCCCCGTACCGTTGCGGACTGACGCTGGACGAGGCACTGCAGAAGAAGCTGGTCAAGGCGGACTTCAAACTATACGAGAAGCAGGCTAACTGCTGGATCGCCGCGCGCGAGTTCGCGAAAGCGGTGGGTCCGCTGCAGCGCGCGGCCGAGATGGCCGGCAGTGGTGACCTGTTCGTGCGCCTCGGTGAGGTGCAGATCCAGCGCAACGAGTGGGCAAGCGCCGCGACGGCGCTGCAGAGCGGACTGCGCAAGGGCGGCCTCAAGGACACCGGCAACGCGCACCTGCTGCTCGGCATCGCGCAGTTCAACCAGAAAAACTACGCGGGCGCGAAGGATGCCTTCACGCGCGCGCGCAACTTCGACAAACATCGCAAGATGGCTGACGGATATCTGCAGCTGATCGCGGTGCAGGCCGGTTGAGGCGAGGAACTGATGCCAATATTGAGGCGTGACGTACGGGTTTTGGAGCGACTGCGGTGCACGGCACCGCTGGCGCTGGCGCTCGCGTTGGGTGTCGGTGGCGGTGCCGCCTTCGCGCAGGACGACGCCGCGACGCGCTACGCGCGATTGCTCGCCGACGCGGAGAGCATCGCGGCGCACAACGCGCTGATCGAGCGTCAGCTCGGTTCGCAGCAGTCGGAACTGCAGGCATTGCAGACGCAACTCGCCGGCATGGACCAGACGGCGGCCGAGTTCCCGGCTCTCCTGCAGCGCATGTTCGAGAAGCTCGAGCAGTTCGTTGCGGCGGACCTGCCGTTTGTCGATCCGGTGTCGGACCGCAAGGCGCGGGTCGAGCGCATCCGCGAACTGATGGGCAGTGAGGGAGGCTCGCCGTCCGAACGCTTCCGCCGGTTGCTCGAGGCCTACCAGATCGAGATCGAGTATGGCCGCACGATGGCCGATTACAAGGCGACGTTGCCCGACGGTAGGGAAGCCGAGTTCGTGCGGATCGGACGGGTGTCGCTGATGTACCGGACCGCCGATGGCGAGGAGGCCGGCTACTGGGATGCGCAGCGTGGCGAATGGGTGGCGGACGACGACTACAAGGCCGCGATCGCCAAGGCATTGCGGATTGCGCGCAAGGAACTCGCTCCCGACGTCGTCGAGGTCCCGGTGCAGGCAGCGAAGGAGGTAAGTTCGTGATCGCGGTTCGTGGTTTGCTCATCGCCTTGGTGACAGTCTGCGCCCTGCTGCCGGCGCGCGAGTCGTATGCCGCTGTATCGATGGCGGAGCTGCAGCGCCAGGCGCAGCAGATGCGCGACCGGGAAGCGAAAATCTGGCGCGACCGCGAAGCGGAGCAGCGTCAGGAACTGCAGAAGCAGGAGGCGGCGGCAAGCACCGCCGTGGCGCGCCGGGCACGTGCCGAAGCGCGCAGCAAGGCGCTCGACGCCGAGTGGAACGCCAACGACCAGCGTATCGCCGAGATGCGCGAGCTGCTGCACCAGTACCAGGGCAACCTCGGGGAACTGTTCGGCGTGACGCGGCAGGTCGCGGGTGACGCGGCGACGGTGCTCAACCAGTCGATGCTGACGGTTCAGTTCCCGGTGACGGAAGGCGAGGAGAGCCGCGAGGACCTGATGCGGCGCATCGCCGCGGCCAAGACGCTGCCCTCGTTCGACGAGCTGAACCGCATGTGGTTCGAGCTGCATCGCGAAATGACCGAGAATGGCAAGGTGGCGCGCTTTACCGGACTGGTACGGGAACCGGACGGCGAGCCGGCCCCGGCGCAGATCGTGCGCGTGGGACCGTTCACGGCGGTCTCGGGCGGGAGATATCTGGCGTACGACCCGGCGGCGAACGTGATGAACGTGCTGCCGCGGCAACTGGGCGGCAAGCGGACCGGGATTGCCGAGGATCTGGAATCGGCCGCCGGCGGTCATGTGCCGGCCGTGGTCGATCCCTCGCGTGGCCCGCTGCTGGCGATGGTCGCCGAGCGTCCGAACATCGTCGAGCGGATCCAGCACGGCGAGGTCGTCGGCTACGTGATCGTGTTCGTGGGCGTGCTGGGCGTGCTGCTGTCGGTATTCCAGTACGTCTATCTGATCCTGACCCGGATGTCGGTGACGGCGCAGTTGCGCAACCTGGCGAGTCCCGCGCCGAACAATCCGCTGGGGCGGGTACTGCTCGCGTTTCGCGGCGATGGTGCGCCGGTCTGCAGCCCCGAAGTGGCGGAACTGCGTATCTCGGAGGCAGTGCTGCGGGAGTTGCCGCGGCTGCAGCGTTTCCAGTCCTTCCTGCGGCTTTGCGTGGCGGCCGGTCCGCTGCTCGGTCTGGTCGGTACCGTGATCGGGATGATCATCACCTTCCACGCGATCACGGCCTCGGGTTCCAGCGATCCGAAACTCATGGCCCACGGTATCGGTCAGGCGATGATCGCTACCGTGCTCGGTCTGGGGATCGCGATTCCGCTGCTGTTCATCAACTCGGGGCTGAGTGCGCTGTCGAACGGCGTGACGCAGATCCTCGACGAACAGAGCCAGGCGCTGCTGGCCGAGGATCTGAAGAAGCGCTGCTAGGCATCACGTCGATAACCGTTGGCCGGTTACCGCAGGTGCGGTCCCGGCCAGCGAAACCTCCTGCCGGTTCGGCCCGCTCCTGATTTCACGCTTGGCCTGCGCGTAATTGTCATCGGCGATTGACGGTGATCGCCATCGGCAAGCACTGGTTCGTTTCCTATCATGGCGCGCTGGTGACGGTTGGTGTCGCCGCCCCGCTCGGGGCCGCGTTGACGCTGTCGCGACGACGAATCCCACGGAGTAAACGCACATGTCGATGATCCTGCAGAACATGGTCGAGGAAGACATCCTGGAGTTGCGTCTGAACCGTCCCGACCGGCTCAACGCACTGAACGAGGAACTGATCGGCGAGTTGCACGGAATCATGCGCGGACTGAATCGCGACCGGCGCGTGCGGGTGGTGATCCTCACCGGCGAGGGCAAGGGCTTCTGTGCCGGCGCGGACCTCAAGGCCGCCTCGGAGCCCGGTGCGATCCCCGGTACCGAGGGGATGACGCAACTCGGCTTCGTGTACAAGTATCAGGAGTACCTCGCGGAACTGATGCTCTCGATTCACGAGTGCGACAAGCCGGTGATCGCGGCGGTGAACGGTGCCGCGGTAGGCGGCGGATTCGCGATCGCGCTGGCGAGCGACGTGCGCATCGCGAGCGAAAAGGCCCGCTTCGGTGCCGTGTTCATAAAGACCGGGCTGTCGGCGTGCGACGTAGGCACCAGCTGGTTCCTGCCGCGGCTGGTCGGCGCCGCGGCGGCGGCGGAACTGATGCTGACCGGCAGGGTGTTCGGGGTCGAGGAGGCGAGCCGCATCGGACTGGTGTCGCGGGTCGTCGCTCCGGAAATGCTGCTCGAAAGCGCGCTGGAAACCGCGCGTGCGATCCGCGAGAACAGCGAGTACGGTGTGTGGATGACGAAGAAGGGCCTGTGGGCGAACGTCGACGCGCCGAGCCTGCGCCACGCCATGGAACTGGAGAACCGCACGCAGGTGCTGGGGTGCTTCACCGGCTGCATGGAGGAGTCGATGAAGGCCTTCCAGGAAGGCCGTCCGCCGCGCTGGGGACGTCTCTGAGGAGCGAGCCTGCAAGCGCGCGGTGCGCGCGCCAGGCTCCTCCGTTCAGGGGGCGCGTTGCGCGGCCTTCAGCACCGCGGCGCCCATCGTGCCGTCGGCCAGCCGGCGTGCCGCGTCCTGCGACATGCCGGGTTCCGGATCGATCGCACACGCGTTCATGACCGTCGCCAGCCCGATATAGGCGTTGGCGGCGAGCAGCAGCTCCATCAGCCGCCGGCTGCCCAGCGTCTGCTCCAGCCGGGCGACGGTGTCCGCTTCTGCGCTGTGCGTGCGCACCATCTGGGCACACAGCGCCAGCGCCTCGGCCGCCGGCGTGTCGAAGGCTGTTTCCGGCTGCTCGAGTTCCCGTATCCGCGCGACTTCCTCGTCGGCCACGCCGAGCGTGCGCGCGATGGCCTCGTGCTGCGTCCACTCGTAGGTGCAGGCGCACAGGCGCGCGATGTACAGGATGCACAGCTCGCGCAGCCGCGCGTCGAGCTGTTGGGCGCTGAGCAGGCTGACCATGTAGGCGCTGAGCGGCACGACGTTGGCCTCGGCGTGTCCGAGCAGGCCGACGATGTGCGCCGGCGCCCCGTCGCCGAACAGTCCGGCGAGCGCGGGAGGCGCCGTCTCCGGCGTCAGGTAGCTGATGCGGGCCATCGGCCGGTCCTCCTGTGTTCCGAGCTGCTTACCACAGATAGCCTACGCTGACGATGTAGCCCGTGTCGGTGCTCTTGAAGCCGGGCGGCGGGTTGTTCTGCCAGTCGATGTTGTACTGGATCGTGGCGTTCAGGTTGTCGACCAGCGGAAAGCGCAACCCGGTCTGCATGCGCAGCAGCGTGTCGTCGGGGTCGTCGATGCTGACGATACCTTCGTGGACGTGGAAGAACTGCGTGGCGCCGCCGAACAGCAGCTGCGCGTAGCGCACTGCCCAGCGACCCGCCATGTAGTTGTCGTCCTCGGCGATGTCGTAGTCGTCGTTCACGTAGGTCAGGCCGCCTTCCAGCGCCAGGCTGCGTTCCGGCGTCTCCCAGAACTGGTAACCCGCTCCAGCGCCGATCGTAGTGCGCAGGTCGAGGTCCTTGAAGTCGTCCTGCTCGACGTCGGTGTTCGCATAGGCGTACCACTTCTGGCTGATGAAATGGTCGTACTTGAAGTACGCGCGGTTGCCGCGGGCCGTGTCCTCGCCGTTCTCCTGCTTGTTCTCCCCGGTGGCGCCGATGGTGAAGCGGTTCTTGATGCTGCGAACCACGGCCTCCGTGTCGTAGAACAGCTGGTCGTTGTCGGTGTTGCCGCGGTTCGCCGTGAGGCCGAGGTTGGCGCGTCCGCTGACGGCCACGCCTTCCCCGCTCACCTCGGGCGGTGGATTGATGTACTCGATGTCGGCCAGCGCCACCGGCGCCGTCGTCACCAGTTCGCCGGCTTTGAGCACGACCGCCGTGCCCGCCGCGCGTGTAGCCTGCGCGTCCAGCGCGGTGCGGTCCTTCAGCAGGAAGCGCGCCGGGGCGTCGGTCTCGACGGATTCGACCTGCGACCACGCGATCTGCACGTCGCCGGCATACGTCGTCTTCAGCGTCAGCACGTCCCCGACCTTGGAGACGATGCTGCCGCTGATGCGGTCTCCCCCCTGCAGGTGTACGGTGTCGGCGGCCAGATACGGCGCCGTGGTCAACGCCAGTGCGGCGAGGGCGCGGCGGGCGAATCGAGGTTCTGTGATCATGGAGACGGCTCCTTGTCCGGATGAGGCGTCGGCAGTATACCCCGGGCCATCAACCCCGGGGGCTTGCCGCGCCCGGGGGCAGGTCTGCTAAGGTGGGCCCGACAACGAGGGAGATACGGTGCAATGGATCGTGCACAGACGGCCGCGGTGGCCGGCCGGCAACGCAAGGCGTATTGTCGCAAGCTCTGTGTCGCCTGGCTGATCGACCGGGGGCGGCACGACCTGAACTCGCTGGGCGAGGCCACGGGGATGCCGCGGCGCACCCTGCAGGATTGCATCGCCGATCTGGGCGACATCGGCATCGTCTGCGACTTCGTGCAGGACGGGCCGCGCAACCGCCACGGACACTACGTGATCCGCGACTGGGGCGACCACGATCCGCGCTGGATCGAGGCGCACTTCGAGCGTTTGCTCGGGGAACTCGCCGCTTCCTGAGTCCGCTGGCAGGGCCCCGGTGCGTGGCAGCGGTGCAGCCTCTATAATCCGCGCGTCATCGCTACCGGAAACGGACCTCATGGGTGCTCAGTGGAAAGCCAAGCCGCGCGCCGACGCCGCCGCGGCCAAGGGTCGCATCTTCACCAAGCTGGCCAAGGAAATCATGGTCGCCGCGCGTGCCGGCGCCGATCCCGACACCAATCCGCGGTTGCGCAAGGCGGTCGAACAGGCCCGGCGCGCCTCGATGCCACGCGACACGCTCGAGCGCGCGATCAAGAAGGGTGCCGGCTTGCTCGACGAGGCGGTGCACTATGAGCTGGTGACCTACGAAGGTTTTGCCCCGCACCAGGTACCGGTGATCGTCGAGTGCCTGACCGACAACAAGAACCGCGCCGCGATGAGCATCCGCATGCTGTTCCGCAAGGGCCAGCTCGGCAACTCGGGTTCGGTGTCGTGGGATTTCAAGTATCTGGGAATGATCGAGGCGCGGCCCGAACGCGCCGGTGCGGACCCCGAGGAAGCGGCGATCGAGGCCGGTGCGCAGGACCTGGAGCCCGCCGACGAGGGACTGTGGCTGTTCCTGACCGAACCCACCGACCTCGATGCGGTGGCCCGCGCGCTGCCCGAGCACGGTTTCGCCGTGCAGTCGGCCGTACTCGGCTACAAGCCGAACAACCCGGTCGTGCTGGAACCCGCGGCGCGCTCCGAGGTGGAAGCCTTCCTCGAAGCGCTCGACGCCGACGACGACGTGCAGAACGTCTACGCAGCGCTCGCCGGCTGAGGGGCTGCGCGTTCGGCGATCCAGCGCCGCACGTTCGCTTCCAGCACGCCCAGCGGCACCGCGCCGCTGCCGAGCACCACGTCGTGGAAGGCGCGGATGTCGAAGCGTTCGCCGAGCGCGCTTTCGGCCTCGCGGCGCAGCGCACGGATTTTCAGTTCACCGATCTTGTACGCCAGTGCCTGGGCGGGCCAGACGATGTAGCGGTCGACCTCGACCGCGATGTCGTGCGGCTGTTTGGCGGCGTTTTGAAGGAAGTAGTCGATGGCCTGCTCGCGCGTCCAGCCGAAGGCGTGGATCCCGGTATCGACCACCAGTCGCACCGCGCGCCACATCTCGTAGGTCAGCTGTCCGAAGCGCGCGTACGGATCGCGGTACAGGCCGAGCTCCGGACCCAGGCTTTCACTGTAGAGCGCCCAGCCCTCGACGAAGGCGGTGGGGCCGGTCTCGGTGCGCAACCGCGGAAGTCCCTCGAGTTCCTGCGCCAGCGCGATCTGCAGATGGTGGCCGGGAACCGCTTCGTGGATCGACAGCGCTTCCATCTCCCAGGTCGGCCGTGTCTCGAGCCGGTAGGTGTTCGCGAAGAACAGGCCGGCCTGGCCGGCAGCCAGCGAACCCTGCTGGTAGTAGGCGGTGGTGGTCGAGGGCGCGACGTGGGCGGGCACCTCGGCCACGCCGTACGGCAGCCGCGGCAGGCGGCCGAACAGGCGCGGCAGGCCGGCGTCGATGCGTTTGCAGATGTCGCGATACCCGCCGAGCAGCGCCGCCGGGCTCGTGTGGTAGAAGCGTGGATCGGTGCGCAGGAAAGCGGCGAAGGCCTGGAAGTCGCCGTCGAAGCCGATCGATGCGATCAGCGCGTCCATGTCGGCGCGGATCCGCGCGACCTCGGACCGCCCGAGCTCGTGGATCTCGCGCGCGCTCATCGTGGTGGTGGTGTGCTCGCGGATCAGGTGGGCATACCATTGCTTGCCTCCGGGCAGCGCCGCGATGCCGATGCGGGTGCGCGTGTGCGGGAGGTACTCGCTTCGCCAGAACTCCAGCAGCTCACGGTAGGCGGGCAGCACTTCCCGCTCGATCACCGCGATTCCCTCGCGCCGCAGGCGTTCCTGGACGGCGGCAGGGATGGTCGCCGGCAACGCAGTGAACGGGGCGTAGAAGGGGCTGCGCGTGACCTCGGCGCCCGCGATCGCCTCGAGCTGAGCCGCGACCGCGGCGAGCGGTGCGCGTGGCGGTGTGATGCCGCGTCGCAGGCCCTCGCGCAGCCGCTCGCGCAGCTGGGCGAACACCGCCGGCACCTGGTGCAGGCGGGTCAGGTAATCCTCGTAGTGGCGCAGGCTGCGAAACGGCGTGCGCCCTACCATGTCGGGCAGATAACGCGGCAGGCTGTTCTGCTGGTCGATGGGTATCAGCTCGGCCGCGAAGCGTTGTCCGGCCACGCGCACCGACAACTGCTCCAGCAGTATCGCGTGGCTTTCGCGATCACGTCCGGCGAGGCGCGCCGGGTCGATAAGTTCGAGTTCCCGCAATGCCGCGCGGTCGGCTGCCGCGCGCTCGCGCAACGCGGCCAGCGAATGGTCACCGAGGCGGTCGTTGTAGCGCAGGTCGCCGAGTGTGGTCGCCCACAACGGATCCTCGCGCATCGTGCGTTCCCATTCGGCATCGAACAGTGCGTGCAGGCGCGCCGCCGGCGTGGGCTGATCGCCCGCGTGCGCCGGCGGCCCGGCGGCGACCAGCAGCGACACGAACACGGTGGCGGCAAGCAGGCTGCGGCAGTGAGGCATCGGGCGCGGGCTCCGTTCAGGGCGATCCCTGCAGATGCTCGGGCGGCTCGCGCGAGTGGGCGAGCTCGCCGCGCGCCAGGCGCGCGAAGTAGCCGTCCATCTCGCGCTTCACGACCGGCGCCAGCAGGTACAGACCGATGATGTTGGGCACCGCCATCAGGAAGTAGATCGCGTCGGCGAAATCGACCAGCCCCGAGAAGTCCATGGTGACGCCGAACACCGTCATCGCCAGATAGAACAGCTTGTACGAGACGTCGATCGCGGCGGTTTCGCCGAACAGGTAGTTGGCCGCCTTGGTGCCGTAATAGCAGTACGCGATCATGGTCGAATACGCGAACAGCAGCACGACCAGCGCCAGTGCGTACGGGAACCACGGCATCACGGTCGCGAAGGCCGCCGAGGTCAGCGCCACACCTTCGACCGCCGGTAACGGATTGCCGATGCCGGCGACCGTGATCACCAGTGCGGTCATGGTGCAGATGATCACGGTGTCGATGAACGGCTCCCACAGCGCGACCAGCCCCTCGGTGAGCGGTTCGTCGGTCTTCACGCTGGCGTGCGCGATCGGCGCCGAACCGATGCCGGCCTCGTTCGAGAATGCCGCGCGCCGGAAACCCTGCAGGATCACGCCCAGCACGCCTCCTTGCACGCCCTCGGCGCTGAAGGCTCCGCTCAGAATCAGGCCGAAGGCTTCCGGAATCGCGTGCACATTCGTTCCGAGCACCACCAGGCCGGCCAGCATGTAGATGAGGACCATCAGCGGCACCAGCTTGTCGGTCACGCGCGCGATGCGGCGGATCCCGCCGAGCACCACCAGCCCGGTGGCCACCGCCATCGCCACGCCGAACAGCCACGCCCGCCCGGCCAGCACGCTGTGCTCGCCGCCGGTGATCAGCAGCAGCTGGTGGTAGGCCTGGTTCACCTGGAAGAAGTTGCCCGAGCCGATGGTGCCGAACAGGCAGCACAGTGCGAACAGCACGCCGAGCGCACGCCCCAGCGGCGCGAGGCGCGGGTATTCGGCCGCGATGCCGCGCGTGAGGTAGTACATCGGTCCGCCCGACACCGTGCCGTCGGCGCGGCGGTGACGGAACTTCACGGCCAGCGTGCATTCGCAGAACTTGGTCGCCATGCCGAGCAGGGCCGCGACGGTCATCCAGAACGCCGCCCCCGGCCCGCCGACCGTGACCGCCACGGCCACACCGGCGATGTTGCCGAGACCTACGGTGCCGGACAGCGCGGTCGCGAGCGCCTGGAAGTGGCTGGTGTCGCCGTGGTGATCCGCATTGTCGTAGTCGCCGCGGATGATCCGCAGTCCCTGCGCCATGCCGCGCACGTTGATGAAGCGGAAGTACAGCGTGCAGAACAGGCCGGCGACGATCAGCCAGAACAGGATCCACGGCACCACGAAGCCGCCGATGTCGATCGCCGCGAACACGAAGCCGGCCACTGTGTCGGCGAACGGCTTGAAGCCGTCCGCGATGCGCTGGTCGATGTCGCCGCCGGCGGCGTGGGACCGGAGCGGGGCCGAAGCCACGAGCAATGCGGGCAGCAGGACAGGGCGCATGTTTGTTCTTCTTGGCAGGGACGCGGCATGGTACATCAGCCGGCACGGACTGGCATCGGCCACGATCGGAGGTATCATCGCCGGGGAGCACCGGTGCGATGCGCTCGCGCGGGCCGGGTGTCCAACCAGGGAGGAAACAGTCATGCGACGGATGATCAGCGCCGCGATCGCGGCCGCCGCGATCGGCTCCGGTGGCGCTTCGGCGGGGGTTCCCTTCGACCAGTTCATCGCCTTCGGGGCCAGTTACGACGATTCGGGCCAGTTCCCCGACCTCGAACTCGGCGGCACGAGCGGCCTGCGTTTCACGAACATCGATCCGGCCACGGGGCTGCGTGGCTACTCGATGCCGGAGTGGCTGGCACTCGACCTGGGGCTGGGGCGGCTCGACCCGTCCACGCCGCTGCTGATCATGGGGCCGCGCACCGACACGCAGAACAGCGGCAACCTCAATTTCGCGGTCGGCGGCTACCGCTCGGAGGACGTGCTGGCCTCGGTGGTCGGCGATTCGGTGGTCACGGTAGGTCCTTTCGTCGAGCGGCAGCCGGGCTTCCTGGCGCGCGTGGCGTCCGGCGCGCTCGCGGTGGGTCCGGACACGCTGTATTACGCGCTGATCGCCGGCAACGATATCCGCGACGTCGACGATCCGGTGCAGACCGCGCAGGTCAGCGCGCAGATCGCGCAGGCGCTGGTCGATGCCGGCGCGCGTTATATCGTGCTGCCCACGCTGCCGCGGCTGGGCGAGTTCGCCGAGGGGACGAACGTCACGGCCACCGGGCGCACGCAACTGGCGGCGGACCGCAGCGCCGCGGCGCTCGCCTACAACGCCGCGTTCGAGCGGGAACTGCTGGGCATCGACGGCAACTTCATCCGCATCGATGTGCAGCGCATGTTCGACGAGGTGCTCGCGGATCCGGTCGCCTTCGGCTTTCCGGCCGACCTCGATCAGTCACGGGTGTGCTACAGCGCCAACGAGGCGGGCGGCATCGCCTGTCCGGAGCCGTCCGGCCGCGGCAAGGCCAGCGGCGGCGACCCGGACCAGTTCGTGTTCCAGGACGGGCTGCATCCGACCCAGGCGGCCGCGCGCGCCGCCGCCGACCTCATGGAAGCCGTGATCCGCGCCCCGGGAATGATCGCGCTGTTGCCGGAAGCCGCGCTGGCCGAGGCGCGCGCGCATCTGCGCACCGTCGAGCACCATCTCGAAGCCGCGCGGTTCGACAGCGCACCGGGGCCTGATCGTTTCTTCGTCGTCGGGCAGGGCCGTGCGCTCGATGTCGGCGACCGCTGGTCCACGCCGGGCGCAAACGGGGACGCCGGCGGCCTCACGCTGGGCGGCAGTCGGTGGCTCGGCAACGGCTGGTCCGTGGGTGGCGCGATCGGCGCCCAGCGCGGCGAGTGGGACATGGATGCCAGCGGCAGCGGTTTCGACACCGAGAGCCTGCACGCCTCGCTGTTCGCGGCGTACCGCTGCGACGGTTGGTTCGCCGAGGCGGTGCTGGGTTATGGCCGCAGCGACCTGGACGACATCGAGCGGCGTTTCGCGCTCGGAGAGGTGCTGCGGCGCAGCGAATCGGGCGACACCGATGCCGATGCGCTCGGCCTGGCCGTGAAGCTGGGAGTCGACATGATGGGCGCCGACGCCGCGCTGCGGTTCGGACCGTTCCTCGGCGTGGAACTCGCGCGTATCGAGGTCGATGGCTACGGCGAGGACGGACTGAGCTCGTCGACGATGCGTTTCGACGGGCAGCAACGCGATTCGGCGCTCGGCAGCGCCGGCGTGTTCGCTGCCTGGCCGTTCGGTGCGGGTGACGTGGACCTCGAACTGCGCGCCGATGTGGCGTACGCGCGCGAGTTCGAGGATCGCAGCGAGACGGTGCGCGCGGTCGTCAAATCGCTGGACAGCGGGCCGTGGTTCCGCATGCCGGGCTACGCGATCGACGACGACGGCTGGCGCGCGGCGGTCGGCGTCGATGCGACCTGGCCGCGCGGAACACGCGTGGGGCTGTCGTACCGCCACACCGACAACGCGCTCGAGGAGCAGTACCTGAACCTGTCGGCCAGCTTCGCGTTCTGAGGCGATGATTCGGCTGCTGCTGGCGGCGGGGGCAAACCCCTGATCGTGCCACCGTGCCACTGGGCCACTGTGCCACCGTGCCAGCGCGCGGCGACGCTTTCACACCCGTGGGACGCCGTGAATACGTCCATGTAGGCTCGAACGCCGCATCCCTGCGGCGTACGCCCACCGGTGTGAAACCGTCACCGCGCGCCAGCGTGGTGTTCAGGCGTAGGTCCGGGCTGTGCCCGGACATGTTCGGCCAGAGGCCGAACCTACGGGGCTGGGTGCGAACGCGCGACGGTGATGCCGTCGATGTCCTTGGCGAACTGCTCACCCAGATAGCGGCGGAAGCGTTCGCGCGTCGCCGGATCGGGGTTCAGCTCGGAGTCGAAGAACGCGCGCAGCGCGAGCATCGTGATCCGGTGCTGGACCAGCGGCGAAATCGCCTCGGGCAGCGGGTCGAGCTGGCACAGCCGATTCTGCATGCCGCGCAGGATGCCTTCTTCCTCGGTGCCTATACGGTCGAAATAGCTCATGTCGTCGCCGGTCTGCGGGGTGCGGTCGCGGATGAAGTAGCAGCCGATGCTGTCGCCGTTGTCCAGCCAGCGCAGCAGCGAGGCCTGGTCGGCGAAGCCGATGTGCGAGCCGCCCTCGACGGTGACCAGCCAGGCGTTGTCGACGCGCTCGAGCACCGGCAGCGCGTTATCGGCGTAGGGGACCATCGCGTCGATATCGCCCGCCAGCATCATGAACGGCAGCTGCGAGCCGGCGAAGAAGGTGCGTCCGAACAGTTCGAACGGGCCGGCGATCGAGGCGGCGGCCCTGACGCGCGGGTCGCGCACGCGCGGGTGGTAGGCGGCGAGCGTGGTCGTCATGCCGCCCAGCGACAGACCAGCGATGCCGATCCGCTCAGGGTCGATACGCCCGTGGAAGTCGCTGTGCGGGTCCTCGTTCCACGCGAGCGCGGTGTCGATCAGGAAGCTCAGGTCACCGGGCTGGTTCATCACGTCGAACACGTTCGGTCCGCCGGGTGCTGCGGTGTGGGTGAGCGGAAAATCCGCCGCGACGATCACGTAGCCGTGGCTCGCCAGGTACTCGGCGAGGTAGCTGGGCTCGGTGCTGTTGCCCATGAAGCCGTGGCTGTAGACGATCAGCGGCAGCGCCTCGCGCGGCAGCGCGTCGTCGGCCGCGCCGACCGGATACCACACGCGCGTGTGCAGATGCCGCCCGGGTGCGCCGGGGAAATCGCCGTTGGCGTCGGTGGGGCGCTTGTCGTCGACCAGTTCGAGTTGCTTCGTCCGCACCTGCCACGCACCCGGTGCGAGCAGTTCCGCGCTCGCGCCCGGCTGAGGCAGCGGCGCGGGTTCGGCCATCCGCCACGCCAGCATCATCGCCACCACCAGCAGCGCGCACGCGCCCAGGCCGTACTTCAGCACCTTCATCGGGGATTCCTCAGTGAAACAGTTCGTCCATGCGTGAATCGATCCAGCTGCGCCCGCTCAGGTCGCGCAGGAAGCCGCAGTGGCCGCCGCGATCGGTGATCTCGATCGACAGTGCCGCTGGCCGGGCGAGACGATCGACATCCGCCACCGGTATCACCGGATCGTCACGGCTGGTGATCAGGTGGGCGGGGACCGTGAGTCCGGCAAGGCGCTCGCCGGTCAGCGCGTAGGCCACCGGATAATGGCGGGTATCGGTGCAGCCGGTGCTCAGCGCCGGGCCGGGCCCGAGCCCAGCACGCCGATGTCGCCGATGTGCGCGCGGTTGCGCTTGGTGCGGTGCGTCATCCGCCAGCCCCCGCCCGCGCGTTCCCAGGTGTCGTGGTATTCGCCCAGTGTCGCGAAGGTCGCGGTGGACTTGTCCCCGCTGCCCTTGTGCATGTCGCTGACGTAGCAGGAGCTCTGCGCGGTATCGCCCTGCACGTCGATCATCACGTTGCCGAGCAGGTGCTGGGTGGGCCCGCACTCGTCGAGGAACGAGCGCATGAATGCGACGATCTCGGCGCGGCCGTGGACCATCCCCATGCCGAGGTCGGCGCTGGCGTCCGGGGACACGATCGCGTCGAGCGCGCCCCAGTCGCGGTAGTCCATCGCGCGCGCGAAGCGCACCAGCGCGCGGTAGATCTCGCGTTCGGCGAGCAGCATGTCCAGCGTCATCCGGGGCCTCCATGGTTCGCGGGCAAAAAAAGAGCGGCCCGAGGGCCGCTCTTCGCATCCACCGGCCGACGGTCGGGTCAATTGTACGTGTAGACCACGTCCAGACCATAGGTGCGGGGCTCGCCGTAGGTCGCACCCGAGAAGCCCAGTGCACCGAAGTCGATGCCCCAGTTGATGTACTCCTCGTCGGTCAGGTTCTTGCCCCACAGCGAGACCCGCAGGCTGCCCTTGTCGCTGCCGAGCTTGATGTCGTTCAGGCTGAGGCGGCCGTTGACCAGCGTGCGGTCGTCCGGCGAGTTCCATTCGTTCTCGTACGAATGGAACACGAAGGTGTCCTTGTAGGCTACGTCGAGCCGCGCGGACAGGGCGCCGAAGCTGAACGGCTCGAAGTCGTACTGCACCCCGAGCGAGGCGGTGTTCTCGGGGGCCTGCGGGACCGTGGTGTTGTCCGAGATGTCCAGCAACTGGTCGAACGTGGGTGACGTCCGGTCCGGGTCGCGTGACAGGTACTCGTCGAACTCGGCATCGAGGTAGCCGTAGCTGAGGTCGATCGTCAGGCCGTCGACCGGCACCGCGACGATATCGAACTCGATCCCCTTCATGGTGGCCGCGCCCGCGTTCACGGTGCGGCTCGACGCACCACCGGAACCCGCCTCGAACTGCGCGATCTGGACGTCCGTGTAGTCGTTGAAGAACAGCGCGGCGTTCAGGCGCAGCCGGTTGTCGAACAGTTCCGACTTCAGGCCCAGTTCGATCGACTCGACCTCTTCCTTGTCGTAGGTGGCCTGGAACGAGGCCGCGCTGGTCGCGCGCGCGTTGTAGCCGCCGCCGTTGTAGCCGGTGGTGTAGGTGAAGTACGCGCTGATGTCGTCGGTGAACGCGTAGCTCAGGTTCGCGAGGTAGCTGATGTTGTCCCAGTCGTCCTTGCCGCGGACCGGGTTCGTCTGGGAGTGGGTCGGGATGTCCCGCACCATGTTCTGGTTGTACAGGAATGCCTTCTTCTCGTCCTCGGTGTAGCGGAGGCCGAGCGTCAGATCCAGCTGTTCGGTGAACGAATACGTGGCCTGCCCGTAGATGGCCTGCGACTCGGTGTTCTGGCCGTACGCGAAGTCGACGATGCCCGGCTCGTAAGGATCGCCGGCCCCGGGGATCGGCAGCCGCTGCGTGCCTACGCACAGATAACCGTAGTAAGCGGCGGGACAGAAGCCAGCGGCGTCGTACAGTGGTCCGAGCCCCGGCGTGAATGCGCCCTGCGCTGCGATGAACGCGATCGGCAGCGAGAAGGTTTGTGGGTTGTGTTCGTAGACGTCCTGCTCGAAGAAGTACACGCCGCCGGTGTAGTGCAGGCGGTCGTCGAAGGCGCTGCCGATGATCTGGAACTCGTGCGAGTCCATCTCGACGCTGCCGTCGTCGATCCGCGACTGGAAACCGGGGGTCTGCACCTTGCCGTTGTTGCCGGCGAACACACCGTAGAACAGGTCGCGCGCGAAGTACGTGCCGCCGTCGAGGTCGGCGCCGTTGTTGTGCTCCGAATCACGCGTGCCGAACAGGTACTTCAGCGTGACGTTGTCGGTGGCCTCCCACGCGGCGACGAAGGAGTGGCCCTCGATCTTCAGGTACTCCTCGGTCATCTCGTCGAACACGAAGTCCTGCTCCCTGTGGCTCTTTTTCTTCACGTTCTGCGCCATGCGCTTGTACAGCGAGCCACCGAGCATCTGGAAGTCGACCGGGTTCTTCGTGAAGCCGTTGTTCAGGTAGTCCTTGACCTTCAGGATCTGGAACGGCGTGGCCACGCCCGAGTTGTCGGTCTTGTCGAACGCGTAGTCGAGGGTGAGGTCCTCGCGCGGCGTCCAGCGCAGCGCGATCCGGTACGAGTCGTTGTCCTCCGAGCCGAGGTCCTTCTCGACCTTCTCGGTCGGCGCCTGCGGTGGTTGCGCAACGCCGGTGTAATGGTTGTATGCCCAGCCGTCGGTTTCCATGTGGTTGAACGACAGTTTCGCGGCGAAGTCGCCCATCGCCGGCAGGTCCAGGCTGCCGCCGTAGCGCAGGTAGCCGAAGTTGCCGACCGAGGCCTCCGCCTTGCCGCCCAGTTCGCCGGTCGGCTTCTTGGTGGTCACGTTGACCGCACCGCCGGTGGTGTTGCGGCCGAACAGCGTGCCCTGCGGCCCGCGCAGCACCTCGATGCGCTCGAGGTCGGCGATGTCGAACACCCCGCCTACCGTCTTGCTGATCAGGATGCCGTCGATGTACAGGCCGACCTTCGGGTCCGCGGTCAGCGCGGTCTCGCCGATGCCGATGCCGCGGATCGCGATCCCCATGTTCGAATTCGACGAGGGCTGCTTCTGGATGAGCACGTTCGGCGCGAAGTCCGCGACCTGCGAGACGTCGAACACGCCCAGGTCACCCAGCTTGTCGGCCGTGAACGCCGTGATCGCGATCGGGGTGTCCTGCAGCGATTCCTCGCGCCGCTGGGCGGTGACGACGATTTCCTCGAGACCGGTGGCGCGCTGGCCGTCCTGGGCGATGGAAGGAACCGCCGTGCCGGCGCCTGCGGCGATGGCGATGGCGAGCGCGGACGCGCGGTACGTGCGAATGGTCTGATGCTTCGGCATGGATGTGTCACCTCGGTTGTCGTTGGAATTGTCGGTGGGCCGGTCGCGTGCGCTGGATATGCGCCGGACCGACGCCGCAGCTCGTTGGCTACCCGACGGATCATAGACCCGGGCGGGCCGTCCGGCAAACCCTTTCATGATCCATATGGATCATGCTCATGATTGATATCGATCGCGCGAGCCGTGCCCCGCCCGGTACCCGCAGGCGAGCGCGCTGCGTATACTTCCAACTCTGCCGTTCCGGTCGCACCCTGGCGTGGTGGAGTGTCGGATTGCACCGATCTCATCGATCTGGACGATTCCGCACCCCCGGCGGTGTGGCAGGCTGGGCGCATTTCAAGCGACAACACGGAGAAAACCCGATGGCGAACTGTTATCTGGCCCAGCAAGCGGGAATCAATTCGCTCACCTATGCCTCCTCGGGTCGCAAGCGGGAGTGGCTCGATCTGTTCGCCGACGACGCGGTGGTGCAGGATCCGGTCGGCGTGTCGCCGCTCGACCCCAGCGGTCTGGGGCACCGTGGCAAGCAGGCGATCGAGGCGTTCTGGGACGCGGTGATGCCCAACGGCATCGCAGGCTACGAGATCCACGAATCGCATCCGGCCGGAGATTCCTGCGCCAACGTGCAGTCGCTGTTCAACCGCTTGCCCGATGGCACGATGGTCAGCGCGCGCTGTGTCGCGGTCTACACCGTCAACGACGCCGGCAAGCTGGTGTCGCTGCGCGCCTACTGGGACTACAACAAGCTCAACGACGAATTGCAGAAGCTCGTGGGCGGCTGAACGCCGGTCCGCGATCACCAGGATTCACACCGCCGTGCCCGCCGGCGCGGCACCGCAGGGCGCATACGCCCGGGAGGTCGATATGAACGAAGCCGAGCTCAGGGTCGTGAGCGGTGAGGCGTGGGCGGAGTTCTGCGATGCGCTGAAGCGTGCCGGGGAACAGATCCAGCGCCCCGAGGCACCGTCCGATCCGTTCACGCGCGCCGAGGGTTACCGCTACCTGAGCCGGCTGGCGCGCGCCGGGCTGGAATGGTACGTGGAATTCAACGATCCGGCGTTTCCGGTGCTGTACCGACCCTCGCACGAGACGATCAAGATCGGCGCCGACAATCCCGACAACCTGTACCAGAAGGCGGTGCTCGACGGCCGCCACGATTACCGGATCCGCGGCCGGCGCGGCACCGTGTACTACCTGAGCTTCCTCAGCAGCAAGGGCAGCTACGCCGAGAACTTCCGGCAGACCGAGACCGGCTTCCTCGACGGCCAGAGCCTGCGCGTGGAGCCCGACGGCAGCTTCGAGATCATCCTCAGCACCCGGCCGCACGAGGGCAACTGGCTGCCGATGGAGCCGGAGACCAACGCGCTGCTGGTGCGCCAGACCTTCATGGACCGTAACGCCGAGGTGCCGGCCGACCTCGTGATCGAACGGCTGGACCGCGGCGCGACGCCGGAGCCCTTGACCGCCGAGCAGCTCGATGCCGGGCTGCGCACGGCGACGAACTTCGTGAACAACACCGCGCGGCTGTTCGCGGACTGGAGCGCCTCGTACCTGCCGCGCCCCAACGAACTGCCCCCCGCCGACCAGAAGCTGTGCCACTCGGTGGGTGGCGACCAGAACATCTTCTATTACCACGGCTACTTCGAGCTGGCGGACGACGAGGCGCTGGTGATCGAGGTCGAGCGCATCCCCGAGTGCCGCGCGTGGAACCTGCAGGCCGATAATTACTGGATGGAGTCGCTCGACTACCGTTATCATCGCATCCACGTGAACAAGCACACCGCCACGTACCGCCCGGACGGCGGGGTTCGCATCGTTCTCGCGCACCGGGATCCCGGCATCGACAACTGGCTGGACACAGCGGGGCACCGCAACGGGACGCTGTGTTTCCGCTGGATCGCGGCCGCCGAGATCGTGCACCCGAGCTGCCGCGTGGTGAAACTGACGGATCTGGAGAAACTGCCGAAGTGAACGACCACCGCCTGAACGCCGCGACCCTGCTCGACGAGGCAAGCCGCGAAACAGGCCTGTCGGACTTCGGAGATCCGAGTTTCCGCGAACCGTTCGAGCGGCTGGTCGTCGCCCTGAACACCGAAGCGCGGCTGAACATCGCCGGCTACGGATATTTCGCCGATCGCATCCGCAACGTGCTGATCACCCGCTTGCGCGCCGAGGACTGGTTCGCCCGCCATCCCGAGATCCTCGAGGAGCAGATCAACGCCCCGCTGGCGATCGTCGGCTTGCCGCGCACCGGCACCACGATGATGCATCGCACCATCGCCTCCGATCACCGCATGTACGCGCCGCTGTGGTACGAGGTGCGCTTCCCGGTGCCGCTGCCCGGAACCGACTTCGCCGCGCGTACCGACCCGCGGATCGCGATCGCCGAAGCCGAGGTGAACGCGATGCTGGCGGCGTCGCCGGAACTCGCCTCGATCCACCCGATGGACGCGCGCGGGCCGGACGAGGAGATCATGCTGCTGGAGCAGGCATTTTTCTCGACGGTGCCCGAGTCCTACGCGCACATGCCCGAGTACGGACAGTGGCTGGAGCGGCAGGACCAGTTGCCCGGCTATGCGTACCTGAAGCGCCTGCTGCAGTTCCTGCAATGGCAGAAGAAGCGCTTTGGCAGGCAGGCCGAGCGCTGGGTCCTGAAGGCGCCGCACCACCTGCATTTTCCGTCGGCGCTGTTCACGGTATTCCCGGACGTGAAGGTGTTGCAGACGCACCGTGATCCGCTGCAACTGATGGCGTCCTACGCGAGCATGATCCACGCGCTGAGCCATCCGTTCTCGGACGCCGTCGGCAAGGAGGAGGTGGCGGCGCACTGGTGCCGCAAGTGGGCCGCCGGCATGCGTACCACGCTGCGTTTTCGTGACGCCGGCCACGAGTCGCGCTTCCTCGACATGTGGTACGAGGACACGGTGCGCAGTCCGTTGGACGAGATCCGCCGCTTGTACGACTTCGTCGGCATCGACCTCACCGGCGATGCGCGTGCCGAGATGGAGCGCTGGCGCGAAATGAACCGGCGCGAGGCCCGCCCAACGCACCAGTACACGCTCGAGGAGTACGGTTTTACCGAGGAATCGCTGGCGGCCGATTTCCGCGAGTACCGCGAGCGCTACATCCTGCCGCGGCGACGCGCGTGAGCGCGTCGCGCACCGTTACCGCGTGCCGGCGGCTTCCGCCCGCCGGCGCGTATTCACCGACCCACCACGGGGAACACGAGACATGACGGAACAGAAGGCGACGAACGTGCATTGGCACGAAGGCGAGATCCAGCGCGAGCACCGCCACAAGTTGCTCGGGCAGCAGGGGGCGACGCTGTGGTTCACCGGGCTGTCCGGCAGCGGCAAGAGCACCGTTGCGGTGGCGCTCGAGGACGCGCTCTACAAGCGCGGCAAGCTGGCGTACCGGCTGGACGGGGACAACATCCGCCTCGGGATCAACAAGAACCTGGGCTTCAGCGCCGATGACCGCAAGGAAAACATCCGTCGCATCGGCGAGGTCGCGAAGCTGTTCGTCGACTGTGGCGTGATCGTGCTGACCAGTTTCATCAGCCCGTACCGCTCGGATCGCGACGTGGTGCGCAAGCTGCACGAAGACTCCGGCATGCCGTTCATCGAGGTGTTCGTCGACTGTGCGCTTTCGGAAGCCGAGAAGCGCGACCCGAAGGGGTTGTACAAGAAGGCGCGCGCCGGCGAGATCAAGAACTTCACCGGTATCGACGATCCGTACGAAGCGCCCGCCGCCGCCGAGATCCACCTGCACACCGACCGCATGACACTGCAGCAGGAAGTCGACATGCTCCTGCACGAACTCGAGAAACGCGGCATCCTGTCCGCCTGAATACGCAACGGAGTACCTGATCGATGATCAAACCGCATGGCTCGGATCGCCTGGATCCGCGATTCGTCTACGACACCGAACGTCACCACGCGCTGAGCAGGGAGGCGGAGTCGCTGCCGTCGCTGCTGCTCAACTCGGCGGCGGCGGCCAACGCCGTGATGCTCGGCGCCGGCTATTTCAACCCGCTCGCGGGCTACATGAACAAGGCCGATGCGCTCAGCGTGGCCGCTACACTGCATACCACCGGCGGACTGTTCTGGCCGGTGCCGGTGGTCAACCTCACCTCGGATGCCGCGGCGATCCGTGGCGCGAAGCGCATCGCGCTGCGCGACCCGAACGTACCGGGCAACCCGGTGCTGGCGGTGCAGACCGTGGAGGCGATCGAGGAGTTCAGCGAGGCCGAGATCACCACCATGGCGGAGCAGATCTTCCGCACGCTGGACCCCAAGCATCCGGGCGTGTCCACGTTCACCGGACTGGGACGGATCGTGGTCAGCGGTCCCGTCGAGGTGCTGAATTTCAGCTACTTCCAGCAGGACTTCCCCGACACCTTCCGCACCGCGGTGGAGATCCGCAACGAGATCGCCGAGCGCGGCTGGCAGAAGGTGGTGGCGTTCCAGACCCGCAACCCGATGCACCGCGCCCACGAGGAGCTGTGCAAGATGGCGAAGGAGGCGGTCGGCGCCGACGGCATCCTGATCCACATGCTGCTCGGCAAGCTGAAGGCCGGCGACATCCCCGCGCACGTGCGCGACGCAGCGATCCGCAAGATGGTCGAGCTGTACTTCCCGGCCAACACGGTGATGATCACCGGCTACGGCTTCGACATGCTCTACGCGGGTCCGCGCGAGGCCGTGCTGCACGCGGTGTTCCGCCAGAACTGCGGTTGCACGCACCTGATCGTGGGGCGTGACCACGCCGGCGTGGGCAGCTATTACGGTGCCTTCGACGCGCAGACGATCTTCGACGAGCAGGTGCCGGCCGGCGCGCTCGCGATCCAGATCTTCCGTGCCGACAACACGGCGTACTCGAAGAAGCTGCACCGCGTGGTGATGATGCGGGATGCGCCGGACCACGCGCAGGAGGACTTCGTGCAGCCCTCGGGAACCAAGGTGCGCGAGATGCTGGCCGCCGGCCAGGACCTGCCGATCGAGTTCGCGCGTCCCGAAGTCGCCCGGATCCTGATGGCGTACTACCAGGAAGAAGCGAAACAGTAGCTCGGGTTTCAACCCGACGGATATTCGGCGGAATCGTCGATGCGTCGTCCCGTCGGCATGAATGCCGACCTACGGGCGCGGCGCGTCGGCGCGCCTGCGCCGCCGATCGGGTTCAGCGTCGTAGTCCGAGCGCCTTGTGGTGGCACCGTCGTCATGTTGTTACGCCAGCCTGCCGGCTGGCGTAGGATCGGGACTGGATCCGATCCCGATGAACGAACGGAAACACCCGAATGGACGCTTCGGTGACTGGCGCAGACGATCGTTACGCGTCGATGCAGTCGCACACCGTGCCGTTTCGCGAAGCCATATTCGTATGGCTGCGCGTGGCCGTGCTCAGTTTCGGCGGCCCCGCGGGCCAGATCGCGGTGATGCACCGCATCCTCGTCGAGGAGAAGCGCTGGATCGGCGAAGCCCGGTTCCTGCACGCGCTGAACTACTGCATGCTGCTGCCGGGCCCGGAAGCGCAGCAGCTGGCCACCTACATCGGCTGGTTGCTGCATCGCACACCGGGGGGGCTGGTCGCCGGAACGCTGTTCGTGCTGCCCGGCTTCCTCAGCATCCTCGCGCTCAGCGTGCTCTACGCCGGCTTCCGCGAACTCGCGCTGGTGCAGGCGCTGTTCTTCGGGATCAAGGCAGCCGTGCTCGCGGTCGTGATCGAGGCCGTGCTGCGCATCGGGCGGCGGGCGTTGCGCAACACCGGCATGTACCTGATCGCCGCGTCGGCCTTCGTCGCAATCTTCTTCCTCGAGGTATCGTTTCCGCTGATCATAGTGGCCGCGGCGCTGGTGGGGCTGATCGGCAGTCGCCTGGATCCACGGCGCTTCGTGGTCGCGTACGATCCGCCGTCGGCCGGTGGGGTCGCCGAACCCGTGCTCGACGCCGTGCTGACGAGTGCCGGTGCGAAGCTTGGTGGGCCGCCGCGCTGGCGGCGCAGCCTGCGTGTCGCCGGCTTCTGGGCGACGCTGTGGCTACTGCCGCTGGGGGTGCTGATTGCCACACTGGGATGGGACCACGTGTTCACCCAGATCGGGCTGTTCTTCTCACGGTTGGCGGTGGTCACCTTCGGCGGCGCCTACGCGGTGCTGGCCTACATGGCGCAGGAGACCGTGCAGCACTACGGCTGGCTCGCCCCCGGCGAGATGCTCGACGGGCTCGGCATGGCGGAGACCACGCCGGGGCCGCTGATCCAGGTTGTGCAGTTCGTCGCGTTCATGGGCGCGTACCGTGATCCCGGCGGCTTGGAGCCTTACGTGGCCGGTGTGCTGGCCTCGCTGCTGGCCACCTGGGTCACTTTCGTTCCGTGCTTCCTGTGGATCTTCGTGGGCGCACCGTACGTCGAATCATTGCGCGGCAACCGCGCGCTCGGCGCTGCGCTGTCGGCCGTGACGGCCGCCGTGGTCGGCGTGGTGCTGAACCTGGCGATCTGGTTCGCGCTGCATGTGCTGTTCGGTGAAGTGACGGTGCTGCGCCGCTTCGGTATCACGCTGCACCTGCCCGTGGTGCAGACCGCCGATCTGGCCGCGATCGCGCTCGCTGCCGGCTCGCTGGTGGCGATGCTGCGCCTGCGTGTCGGGATGCTGGCGGTGATCTTCGGCAGTGCCTTGCTCGGTGCCGCCTGGCACCTGGCGGTGCGCACCTGAAGCGCGTGGCCGCGCGCCTCGTGAGCAGAAACTCAGCACCGCCGAAGCCGACCCGCATCCCGTCGCGGATCGCGAAGGTCGGCGCTCCGGGGCTGGTGACGTGGTGGCTGCGGGCGAGTATGTGGTCAGAGGCGCGCTCTGGTACGCTTCGACAGCGGCGCGGTGCGCCTGCGATTTCAGCCAACGAACAACGGAAAACACACTCATGCTGCTCAAAGACAAGGTTGTGATTGTATCCGGCATAGGTCCGGGTCTGGGGGTCGAGCTGGCGCGTTGCGCGGCACAGGAGGGGGCGAAGATCGCGATCTGCGCACGCACTGCCGCCAAGCTCGACGAGGCCGAACGTGACGTGGCGGCGCTCGGTACGGGAACCGAGGTCCTCAAGGTGCCCACCGACATCGGTGACCGCGCGCAGTGCCGCGCGCTGGTCGAGCGCACGATCGAGCGCTTCGGGCGCATCGACGTGCTGTTGAACAGTGCCTACGTGGGCGGCACGTTCGAGCCGATCGAGTCCGCGAATCTCGAGGACTGGCGCGCGACGATGGACGTGAACTTCTTCGGCACCATGCAGCTGACGCAGGAAGTGGTGCCGCACATGAAACGCCAGGGCGGCGGCTCGATCGTGATGATCAACAGTATGGTCACGCGGGTGCCGATGCCGACCCAGGGCGGCTACGCCGCGTCGAAGGGCGCCCTGCGGGTGGCGACGGCCTACCTGGCCAAGGAACTGGGCGGCTATGGCATACGCGTCAATTCCGCGCTGATGGGCTGGATGTGGGGTCCGCCGGTCGAGGGTTATATGCGCGCGGCGGCCGCCGAGCACGGCACCACCGTCGAGGCGATGCGCCGCCAGGTCGCACGCAACATCCCTCTCGGTGATGTTCCCGACGACGCCGACTGTGCGAAGGTTGCGATCATGCTGGCTTCGGATTACTGCCGGGTCGTGACGGGCGCCTGCCTGGATGTGAACGGGGGCGAGTTCCTGCCGGTCTGATCGTTAACTCATTGTTTTTCATAGTTGTCGAAAAATTTTTCGACAACTATGGAACTCGGAGTGTAAGCCTGAGTCTCACTATTGCGAATGGCGAATGATGGTTCATCCCCTTGCTGTCACTCCCATTTGTCGTTTGGTTAGTGTTGTCTCCTAAACGTTTGGCCCGGCTACCCAGCCGGGCTTTTTTTTTTGCATCGAGCAAAGCCCCGTTGCTTCGACCGGTGTCCGCGCAGGTTCGGCCTGTGGCCGAACAGGTTTGGCACCCATGTCCGGGCACAGTCCGAGCCTGCAGACGAAGGGTTTGTCACGCACAACCACCCTCGCGCGCCGGCTTGGCGCGGCACCGGGATCGTTGCGACTGCCTGGGGATGACGGGTAAAGGCGTGTCCAGCCGCGGGGACTGGACACGCGGACCGAGGCGTGGCGGATCAGAAGCGGTAGCCGACACCCAGCGTGTAGACCCACGGATCGACGTCCACGTCGACCTTCGCGGTACCGCGGGCGGTGTCCACGCGGGCATCGCTGCTGATCTGCGCCCAGGTCGCGCCGGCGTGCAGCGACCAGCAGTCGTCGATCAGGTAGTCGACCCCGAAGCGCAGCGCGACGCCGACCGAGTTGTCGAGTCGCAGGTTGCTGGCGCCGAGCGCGCTCTTCGCTTCGCCGCTCACCTTTTCGTCGTAGAAGGCGGTGTAGTTCACTCCGGCGCCGACGAAGGGCTGCAGACGCGAGCCGGCGTCCAGCGGGTACCACAGCACGCTCAGCGTGGGTGGCAGGTGGGTGATCTTGCCGAGTTCCACGTCAGCCAGGCCCGCGCCAGCCAGTCCGCGGGTCTCGACCGTGTGCTCGAACGGCGTCGACAACAGCAGTTCCACCCCGACGTTCTGCGCGGCCATGTAGGTCACGGTCAGCATCGCCTGGGTGTCGCTGTCGACCGTGACGCCGGTGCCGGCGAGGCCGCCGATCCCGTCGACACTGATCGCGCTGCTGTCCTCGTGCGGATCGACCATGACGGCGCCGCCACGAACGATCCAGTCACCGGCCTCGTAGGCGCTGGCGACTCCGGATACCGCTGCGGCGGTGAGGAAAAGGGCGGTCTTCGGGAACAATCTCATGAGCACACTCCTATGCGGTTGACCGTGTCGTAAGAAGCATAAAAAATACCCTTACAAATTGTACGTCGGAAGGAATGCACTGGATCGCACCGGCCCGCGATCATCGTGGCAATATTGCCGCCTGATATCGGCCGTACTGGGACCAGAGGGGGGGGTAGGGGATCGTGGTTGCGATGAGTTACGTCGCCTGGCTGGCGGACTTTCTGCGCGGTCAGGGCGTCGCCCCTGCGGACCTGCTGGCGGGTACCGGCATCGACGAGCAGGATCTGGCCGATCCCGCGGCTGCCATCGACGATGCCCAGCACGTCACCCTGCTGCGCAACGCCCGCGCGCTCTGCGCCCTGCCCGAACTGGGGCTGGAGATCGGGATCCACCGCCACGTCTCGACGCTGGACCGCTTCGGCTTCGCGCTGATGTGCTGCGAGACCTTCGGTGAGGCGCTAGGCGTCGGCTGCGAATTCCAAGGTGCGGTGGGGCGCTTCACCGGGCGCCAGTTGCGCATCGATTCGTTCACCGACGGCGACTGCGCGGTGATCCGCATCGAGGCGGCGCCGGAACTCGGGGACCTGCGCCTGTTCGCCATCGAGGATGTGCTGGGCAATATCCTGACCACCACACGCTGGGTGACCGGGCGCGACCTGCCGATCAGGGAGCTGCGTTGCGCCTATGCGGCGCCCGCGCACGCCGGCGCCTATCGCCGCTGTTTCGATTGCCCGGTCCGCTTCGGGGCCGCGCACACCGAGGTACGCTTCGATGCGTCGTTCCTCGCCACGCGATTGCCTCTCGCAAGCCGCAATGCCGCCACGATGTACCGCGAGCACTGCCGCACGCTGGTCGCGGAGGTGGCACCCGATGCGCTGGTGGAACGCATCCGCGCCCGTGTCCTGGAAGCGTGCGGGCGCCCGGAGCCGCTGGAGGAGTGCGCCGACGGGCTGGGGCTGAGCGCGCGCACGCTGCGGCGGCGCCTGCGCGCGCGCGGCGTGTCGTACCAGTTGATCGTTGACCGCACGCGGGCGGAAGTCGCGCGCCGCGAGCTGCGCGGGACACGGCGATCGATCGAGGAACTCGCCGGCGAACTGGGTTTCAGTGAAGCGACCAGTTTTGCGCGCGCCTTCAAGCGCTGGACCGGGATGTCCCCGCGCGCCTTCCGCGACGCGCACGGCGGACTGCCCGCAGGCTAGCTTTTCAGCGCAGGGTCGCGGCGAGCAGGTTGCGGTGGCGCTGCAGGCCGCCGCAGCCGAGCTCGAGCTCCTTGGCCTTGCGGGTCCACAGGTGCAGATCGGTTTCCCACATGTATCCCATCCCGCCGAACACCTGGTGCGCGCTGAAGCAGGCGCGCGTGAAGGCCTCGTTGGCGATGCACTTGGCGGCACAGGCCTTGTCGATCGCAGCGGGCGAGCGCTCCAGCTCCGTGATGCCCTCGTAGGCTGCCAGCCAGGCCGCTTCGACGTCGGTCCAGACGTTCGCCAGCAGGTGCTGCACGGCCTGGAAGCTGCCGATCGGGCGGCCGAACTGCACGCGCTGCTGCACGTGCTGCGTTGCCAGCTCCAGTACCCGGCGCGCACCGCCGGCGGCCGCCGCGGCCTGGAATGCCGCCGTGCGCAGCAGCGCCGCATCCAGCGCCGCCTCGATGTCCTCGCCGCCGAGCAGATCCTCCGCCGTGACCTCCACGCCGTCCAGCCGCAGCTCGTGGAGGTCGGGGTGCGCGAGCGAGCGCAGCGCGACGCACTGCACACCCGGGGCCTGCGGGGACACCGCCGCCAGCCGCAGCCGGCCGGAGGCGGCATCGCGGCAGGACACCAGCAGCAACTCGCGGCTGCCCGCGTTCTCGACCCCGAACTTGCGCCCGTCGAGGCGCCAGCCGGACGCCTGCGCTGTCAGCGTGGTGACGCAGTTGCCGGCGCGCCAGTCGCCTCCGGCCTCGAAGACCGCGAGCGCTGCCTGCAGTTCACCGGCGATCAGCGGTACGAGCCACCGCCGGCACTGTACCCCGTCACCCAGATCCTGGATCAGCCAGCCGCAGCCGAGCACGCAATCGGCGAACGGGGTCGGATCGCAGGCGCGCCCCAGTTCCTCCATCACGAGCCCGATCGTCGTCCAGTCCGCCGCCGCGCCGCCGTGACGTTCGTCGAACGGCAGACCCAGCCAGCCGAGTTCCGCGATTCGCTTCCAGAGCTCGCGCGGCAGCGGCGCGCGGCGCTCGCGCAGCGAGCGCACCAGCGACGGCGGGCATTCGGCGTGCAGGAAACGCCGCGCGGCGTCCTGGATCTGGCGCTGTTCAGCGGTCGGCTCGAGTTCCATGGTGCGCTCCGTGGCGTTCAGGCGCGCGGCAGCCCGAGGCCGCGCTGCGCGATGATGTCGCGCTGGATCTCGTTGGCGCCGCCGCCGAAGCGCAGCATCGGCGACAACAGCCACGACTGCGCGAGGTGGCCGTGGGCAGGCACGTGCGGCGAGCCGTATTCGAGCTGTCCACGCGGTCCGAGGATGCGCATCCCCTCGTCGGCGAGCCGTTGCTCGAGTTCCGAGGCGAGCACCTTCTGCGCCGAGGCCTCCGCGTTCGGCACCCGTCCCTGGTCGATCATCCACGCCGATTTCAGGCACAGCAGCCGCAGCCGCTCGACATCCAGGTGCAGGCCGACCAGACGGTCGCGAACCACCGGGTCGTCGATCGGCGGCGCCGACCCGTCGACGACCTGCCGGCACTCGCGCACCAGGGCGTCGAGATTGCGGCGCAGCTTGGTGTACTTGCCCATGAACACGCGCTCGTAGTCGAGTGCGACCGCCGCGGTGTAGAAGCCCGAGCCCGGCGTGCCGATCATCGCGGCGGCCGGCACGCGCACGTCGTCGAGGAACACCTCGTTGGTGCGAATGCCTTCCATGGTGAAGATCGGACGCACCGTCACGCCGGGGGTGGCGAGCGGGAAGATGAACACCGACAGGCCCTTGTGGCGCGGTGCATCGGGTTCGCTGCGCGCGAGCAGCCAGATGTGCGAGGCGTAGTGCGCGCCGGTGGTGAACACCTTCTGGCCGTTGATCACGTACTCGTCGCCGTCGCGCAGCGCGCGCGTGGTGATGCCGGCCAGGTCCGAGCCGGCGCCGGGTTCGGTGTAGCCGAGGCAGATCTCGAGTTCGCCGCTGAGGATGCGCGGCAGGTAGTCCTGCCGCTGCTCCTCGGAGGCGAGCTTCATCAGCGCCATCGCCAGCGAGGTGATCGTCAGGTTGCCGTAATGGATGTCCTGCAGGTCGAGCTCGTGGTAGAAGATCGTCTGCTCGATCATCGAACGGCCCTGGCCGCCGTACTCGCGCGGCCAGCCGATTCCCAGCCAGCCGCGCTCGCCGAGCAGGCGCAGGAACTGCTTGCCGAGCGGCCCCGGCGAGTGTCCCGAGGTGGCGATCTCGTGGCGCAGTTCCTCGCTCACGTGTTCGGCGAGGAAGCCGCGGATCTGCTCGCGAAAGCGTTCCTGCTCCGGGGTGTAGCGGAAGTCCATCGGGTCAGCTCCGCTGCGGCGCAGGATGCGCGCGCGCGGCCAGCACCGGTGCCAGCGCCGCGCGCGCGGACGCGTCGAGCGGCCGGTAGCCGCGCTCGCGTGGCGGGCAGTACCAGACCGGATCCGTGCACTCCCACGCCTCGCGTTTGAGTTCGCGTTTCAGCACCTTGTTGGTCGCGGTGAGTGGCAGCGCTGGCACGATGCGCAGGAATGCGGGCTTCCACTTGCTGCCGAAATCCGCCTGCGCGTCGAGGAAGCGCTCGAACTCCGCCGGGTCGAGCGTGGCGCCCGGCACCAGCTGCAGCGCGGCCATCACGCGATCGCCGACCAACGGGTCCGGCACTCCGAACACCGCCGCCACGCTGATCAGCGGGTGGCGCACCAGCACCTGCTCGATCTGGATCGCCGAGAGGTTCTCGCCGTCCACCCGCAGCCATTCGCCGTTGCGACCGGCGAAATAGAAGAATCCGGCCTCGTCCCGGTAGGCGAGGTCGCCGCTCCAGTAGACGCGCCCGCGCACCCGCTGCGCTACCGCCTCGGGGTTGTTCCAGTAGCCTTCGAAGAGATCGCGACCTTCGAGGTTGACCAGTTCACCGATGGCCTCGTTGCCGTTGACCAGCACGCCACGGGCGTCGAAGCGCGCGCGCGGACATTCCTCGCCGCTGTCGGGATTCAGCACCACGATCGATGGCGTGACGCCCACGCCGAGCGAGCCGCGTGGCGTCTGCGGCGTGCGCAGCACCGTGATGCAGCCCTCCGAGGACCCGTAGCTGTCGGTGACCAGGCAGCCGAAGCGGCGCGCGAAGTTCGCGATGTCGGTTTCCGACGCCTCGCTGCCGAAGGCGGCGCGCAGCGTGTTGTCGGCATCGTCGGGCTGCTCCGGTGTGGCGAGGATGTAGGCGAGCGGCTTGCCGACATAGCAGAACATCGTGATGCCGTAGCGGCGCACGTCGGGCAGGAATCCCGAGGCCGAGAAGCGCCGGCGCAGCAGCGCGGCGCCGCCGGAGATCAGCGGTGGCAACAGACCCATCAGCATCGCCGAGGAATGGAACAGGGGCATCGGCACGTAGCTGACGTCGGCCGCGCTCATCTGCTGGCGCTCGACCAGCATCGCGCTGTTGCGCAGCACGCGTGCGTGCGAGTAGATCACGGCCTTGGGTGCGCCGCTGGTCCCGGACGTGAAGATCAGGCAGAACACGGCGCCCGGCGCGATCGTCGCCGGTGGTAGCGTGGTGCCGCGAAACGGTTGCAGCACGGACTCGAAGGTGTCTCCACCGACCACGTGCAGGCGCTCGCCCAGTGTCTGCGCGAGTTCCTCGTCGATCTGCTCACGATGGCTTCGTTCGGTCAGCACGCAGGCGCAGTCGGTGTGGCGGATGTCGCGCGCCAGATCCGCCCCGCGGCGGGTCGAGTTCAGCTCGACCAGCGTGGCGCCCGCGAGCGCACAGGCGCCGATCCAGAATGCGTGTTCGGGCGTGTTGTCGAGCAGTGCGCCGACGTGGAACGGACCGTCGCCGCGGTTGGCGAGCAGCCACGCGGCGCGTGCCGCGGACTCGGCGAACAGTTCGGCGCCGCTCCAGCTGCGTTCCTCGAAGTGCAGCGCGGTCCGCGGGTCCGCGCGCCGGGCGAGAAAGATATCGGCGACGCTATGCATCGGGGCGTGCTCCGGATCAGGACGCGGCGCGCGAGGGCAGCAGCACGGTCGCCTGCGCCGGCACCAGCGTCTGGCCCTCGGCGCTTTCCTCCCAGACTTCGAGGTCCACCGCCGACTGTCCGTCGAGCAGGTACTTGCGGCGCACCTTGCCACGCAGCGTCAGCGGCTGGCCCGGCAGCGCCATGCCGCGGTTCGAGTACGAGAACTTCCTGAGGAAGCCCTGCGGACCCATCCAGTCGGTGACGTAGGCCGACAGCTGCGCGCCCTGCAGCGGGCCCTGGACCAGCACCTTCGGCAGGCCCTCGGACTGCGCGAACTTCTCCTCGTAATGGATCCGGTGCGCGTTGCGGGTCACCGCGCTGTAGAGGAACATCTGCGTGGTGGTGACGGTGCGCGTGACCGGCGCGAGTTCCATGCCCTCCTCGACGTCCTCGAAGTAGCGCTGGGCTTCGGTATTCATCTGTGCTCTCCGCTGCGACATTCAACGATTGACGATCGTGTTGACCTCGACGGCCACCTTTTCGCCCCGCTGGTTGGTGTAGGTCGCCTCGATCAGCACGAACACCGAACTGCCGCTCGCGCCCTGGCGCTCGTGGACGTCGAGGATGCGCCGCTGGCGCGTCAATACGTCACCCGGGCGGATCGGCTGGAAGTACTCGACCTGATACCCCCCGAACAGCTTGCGCCTGGCTTTCAGCGGCGGGAACACCAGCCCCTGTTGCGCGAGCGGCACACCGTCGTCGGCCAGTTCGGCCAGCGGCACATCGGTGTCGAACGGGATCGAGAGGAACGCCGGCGGCGCGGTGATGCCGTCGGGGCTGGCGGCGGGATCGAGCCAGCGCGGGTTCAGGTCGTCGGTCGCGAAGCAGAAGCGACGGATCTCCTCGACCGACACCGGATAGCCGCGGATCGCCTCGCCTGTCTTGCCTATAGACGCCAGCGAGTCCTCGGTCAGCAGCGAGGTGGCCGGCGCGGACTGCGTCGCGGCCTGTGCCCCGCGCAGCTCCGGGTTGGCCGGCTGGAAGCGCAGCAGCGTGATGCGTTCCTTGTCGTGGCGCTCGAACACCGGCTCGAGCGCCATGCCGATGGTGATGTTCGCCTCGGGCACGTTGACCAGCGTGCTGGTCAGCCGCGGGCCCTCGTCGAGTTCGACCACCGCGAGGTACTGCGGCACTTCATCGGCGAACAGCGGGTGCGTGGGCCGGCGCGAGACGGTGTAGGTGTAGAGCGTGCCGGTGCCGCTCGCCTGCCGCCAGCCGAGGTCCGAGGACAGGCAGTCAGGGCACACCGTGCGCGGGTAATGGAACACGCAGTCGCAGTCACGGCAGTGGCGCAGCAGCACGCGCCCCTCGTTCAGCCCGTTCCAGAACGGGCGCGTGTCGGGAGTCGGTACGGGAAGGGGTTTTTTCACGCTGCGCCCTCCAGGATCAGGACGACCTGCTCGCTCATGATGCCGCCGTTGCCGGTGACGAAGGCCCGGTTGCAGTCGCGCACCTGGTTGGCTCCGGCGCGCCGCATGATCTGCCGCGTGGCGTCGACCACGTGGTGCATGCCGCCCGCCATGCCGGTCTGGCCGAACGACAGCTGCCCGCCGTGCGGGTTGCACGGGAAGTCGCCGCGGTAGCTGAGGTCGTGTTCGAGCACGAAGCGCGCTCCCTCGCCCTTGGCGCAGAAGCCGGCGTCCTCGAGCGTCATCAGCACGGTGATCGTGTAGCAGTCGTAGATAGAGGCCATGTCCATCTGCGCCGGCGTGCGGCCGGCCATCGCGAAGGCCTGGCGGGCGGCGCTGGCGATCGGGGTCTGCAGCAAATCGCGCGCGTAGGTCGGGGTCTTGAACGCGAGCCGCTCGCCGAAGCCGCGGACCAGCACCGGGCGGTTGCGCGCGCGCGCGGCGCGCTCGGCGCTGGTCACCACCACCGCGGCGCCGCCGGCCACCGGCATCACGATCTCGAGCAGGTGGATCGGGTCGGCGATCAGCGGGCTGTTCAGCACGTCGTCGATGGTGAGCGGCTTGCCGTAGAACAGTGCGTCGGGATTGGCGCAGGCGCTGGTGCGCTGGTCGACCGCGATCTTGGCGAGCGCGCGCGGGTCGTAGCCGTAGCGCGCCGCGTAGAGGTTGGCGATCTGCGCATAACCGCAGTTCTGCGCGAGGTTTCCGTAAGGAATGTCGAACTCGGCCTGCGGCGAGCCGTACTCGTTGCTCGAGGCGCCGAACGGGAACGGATGCGGCTTGGGTTCGGGCGGCACCGGCAGCGGGCCGGCCGGGAAGGCGCACACCACCACCTCGGCGATGCCGAGCTCGATGGCGGCGGCGGCACGCCATACCGCCCCGGCGGCGCTTGCCCCGCCCAGGTCCACGTGTTCGGCGAAGCCGACCTCGATGCCGAGGTATTCGGCCAGTGTGGCGGGCGCGAACATCCCGGTCTCGGGAACCGCCGAGGTGACCAGCCCGTCGACCTCGCTCTTCGCGATCCCGGCATCGCGCAGCGCGAGCTGCGCGAGCTGCGCCCACTGCTGGATCCCGGACAGGGGTTCGCCCTGGGGGTTCTTCTCCGGTTTCAGCTCCACGTAGCCGGCGATCGCCGCCCGCCCCTGCAAACCCATCGCGGACCTCGCTCCGGCCGCAGGCCGGTGTATCAGGATTCTGGTCGCTGCATCTTCCACGTCCGCGACGCTGACTGCAATGACGGCAGCGGCCAGAAGCTGGCAGATCAGGCCGCGCGCGGAAGGAGGTATCGCGCGCCTGCCCGGCCTCGTATACTCCGGCCACCGGCCAACGATCAGCCCGCCTGACGAAACCGGCCGGAAGACTGTCGCTTACAACGATTATCACGGGTCACGGGGGAAGCGCATGAAACACTCGCCAATCTTCAGGTCGCTGGCGTTGCTCGGCGGCGCCACGTTCGCGCTCGGCGCCGCTACGGGAGTCGCAGCCCAGGACGCGCTCGAGGAGATCATCGTCACCGCGCAGAAGCGCGAACAGAACCTCCAGCAGGTGCCGATCGCGATCACCGCGCTCGATGCGCGCGCGCTGGAAGTGCAGGGCGTCACCGACACCGACAGCTTCGCCAAGCTGGTGCCCAACCTGCACATCAAGCAGGGAACGACCGGCGTGATCACGATCGCGGTCCGCGGCGTCAGCAACAACGATGCCGGCAACCCGGGCTTCGAGAACGCGGTGGGCATCTACGTCGACGGTGTCTACACGGGACGCGCGGTCGGTTCGCTGTTCGATCTCGGCGACATCGAGCGCGTCGAGGTGTTGCGCGGGCCGCAGGGAACGCTGTACGGCCGCAACACCATCGGCGGCGCGGTGAACTTCATCAGCCGCCGGCCTTCCGGCGAATTCGACGCACGCATCAAGGCCGGCGTGGGCAACGAGAACCTGCGCTACGGCAACCTCAACCTCGACCTGCCCGCGCTGGGGACGGCCGGCGAGGGTCTCGGCGAGCTGCGCACGCGCGCGAGCGTCTACGCGCGCAAGCGCGACGGCTTCACCGACAACGTGCAGCAGAACTTCACCACGATCTCGCGACCGATCGCGGATTTCGACGAATTCGGCACGGTCGACCGCAGCGGCGTGCACCTCGCCTTCGACTGGGCGATCCGCGACGAGCTGCTCGTGACCTACGATTTCTCGAACTTCCAGGCCGACGAGAACCAGCGCCTGCTGCAGGTCATCGACGTGGTGCCGGGTGGCGGACGTCCGGCGGGATTCGAGAAGTACATCCCGGACGGGCAGCCGTCGAAGGGCAGCGCGAACGAACTGCCGTTCTTCGATACCGACGCCGATGCGCACGCACTGCAGGTCAGCTGGGACATCAACGACTGCCTGACACTGCGCTCGATCACGGGGTACCGCGAGCTCGACTCGCTGGACGGGCAGGACCTCGACGGCAGCGACACCAGCTTCTACGAGTCGATCCGCCTCCATACCAGCGAGCAGTGGTCGCAGGAGCTGCAGCTGGTCGGCCGCGCCGAGCAGCTCGAGTACGTGCTCGGGCTCTACTACTTCGAGGAGGACGCCGACAGCCTGCGCGTGCAGCAGCTGAGCAACAAGGCGCTGCACCGCATCACGAACGCGTACATGGACAACGAGAACAAGGCCGTGTTCGGGCAGGTCGACTACACGCCGGCGTGGAACGAGGCGCTGACGCTGAGTTTCGGTGCGCGCTACACGGAAGAGAAGAAGGACATGCCGCGCTACCTGAAGAGCTACACCGGTGGCACCGGGAAGCTGGCGATCGAGGATCCGGGACCGAACCTGCAGGTGCCGCAGCTCGACTTCAGCAATACCTCGCTGATGTTCTCGCCGTCGTACCGGCTCACCGAAGACCTCAGCGTCTACGCGCGCTACGCCGAAGGGTTCCGCAGCGGCGGTTACGACGGTCACGCGAGCTCGCCGACCACCGCGCTGCTGCCCTACGACTCCGAGGAGCTCGAGAGCTACGAGGCCGGCATGAAGTCGCGCTGGCTCGACCAGCGGCTGCAGCTGAACGTCGCGGCCTTCTACAGCGACTACACCGACATGCAGCTGACTTCCTACAGCACCACCACCGGCCCGACGTCGGTGGTGCTCAACGCCGGCGAGGCCGCGCTGTGGGGGATGGAACTCGAGGCCGACGCGTACCTCGGCGAGCGCCTGCGTGCCGGGCTGAACGTCGCGTGGCTCGATTACGAGTTCGACGAGTTCGACATGGGGCCGGTGATCGGCGACGTGTCCGACCGCGCGGAGATCAACAACGCCCCGCGCAGCACGGCGAACCTGAGTATCGACTACACGTTCCCGTCGCCGGGCTTCGGCGAACTCGCGCTGCACCTCAACTACAACTACTCGGAGACCGCACATGCGATCGCCATCAAGTCGAACGGCACCGAGCCGAACTCGGAGATGAGTTCGCGCGGCGTGCTCGACGGCCGGCTGACGCTGGGAGGCATCGCGGTGGGCTCCGGCGCCGAGCTCGAACTCGCGCTGTGGGGAATGAACCTCACCGACGAGGAGTACTACGACAACATCATCGACTTCACTTCGTACCGGGCCGGCACGCTGGGCTGGCCGCGCACCTACGGGCTGGAAGTCACGCTCGACCTGTAGCGCGCCCGAGCGTGCAGCAGGACCGGGGCGTCACGGCCGCCGGTGCCGGAATCCGGCACCGGCGGCCGTTGCACGAACGCTCGTGGTACCCGAACTACGTGCTGTTCGTGCTGCTGCTCGCATACATCTTCTCGTTCATCGACCGCCAGATCCTCAGCCTGATGGTGGGGCCGATCCGGCGCGATCTGCAGATCTCCGACTTCGAGATGAGCCTGTTGCAGGGCTGGGCGTTCGCGCTGTTCTACTCGGTGATGGCGCTGCCGATCGCGCGGCTAGCGGACCGCTACGACCGGCGCTCGATCATCGCGGCCGGCATCGCACTGTGGAGCGCGATGACGGTCGGCTGCGGCATCGTGCGCAGTTACACCGGGCTGTTCCTGATGCGCGTGGGCGTCGGCGTGGGCGAGGCGGCGCTGTCGCCGCCGGCCTACTCGCTGCTCAGCGACTATTTCCCGCCCGCCCGGCTGGGGCGTGCGATGGCGATCTTCGCGATGGGAATCAGTCTGGGCGGCGGTATCGCCTACCTGGTCGGCGGCGCGGTGGTGCACCTCGTCAGCGAGGCCGAACCGGTGGTGCTGCCGCTGGTCGGCAGCGTGCGGCCGTGGCAGTTGACCTTCTTCGTGGTGGGTTTGCCGGGACTGCTGGTCGCGCTGATGATGCGTGCGATCCACGAGCCGGCACGCGCCGGAGGACTGGTGGATGCGGCCGGCGAGGTGCGCGAGTTCTCGCTGCGGGACCTGTGGCGCTACCTCGGCGCCCGCTGGCGCCTGTACCTGTCGTTTCCGCTCGCCACGGCGCTGCTCGGCGTGTTCAGCTACGGCCTGATGGCGTGGTACCCCACGGTGCTGATCCGCACCTACGGGATGTCGATCGGCGAGGCAGGCACCTGGTTCGGACTGACCTACCTGGTGTTCGGCACCGCCGGCACGTACTGCGGTGCCCGCATGGCCGAATGGCTCGAGCGGCGCGGCCACCGCGATGCGCACATGCGTTTCATCATGCTCGCGGCGATCGTGATGGCGGTGCCGGGGGTGATCGGCCCGCTGATGCCGAACGCGCCGCTGGCACTGGTCGCGCTGGCGCCGACGATCTTCCTCAAGTGCAGCTACTACGGCAGCTCCAGCGCCGCGCTGCAGATCGTCACGCCGAACCAGATGCGGGCGCAGGTCACGGCGCTGCAGATCTTCTTCGGCAACATCATCGGCATGAGCGTCGGGGCCTCGTCGATCGCGGCGCTCACCGATTTCGTGTTCCAGGACGACTCTGCGGTACGCTACTCGCTGGCCTGGGTCACGGCGGTGTTCTGCCCGGCCGGTGCGCTGGTGCTCTGGACCTGCCTGCGGCCCTACGTCGATGCGCTCGACGAGGCGGCCCGCCGACGGTGAGCGCCGGTCGCCAGCGCGCGAGCACGGTCACGGTCACGGGAAACGGGTGGCGCGGATGAAATCGGTGGAACTGGCGAAACTGCTGGCGGCGTTCCAGCACCAGAGCCTGAAGCTGATCAACAGCTTCCTGCCGATCCGCTCGTCGGCCTTTTTCCTGGTCGGCCCCGACATGCGCCACCGCGACGTGGTCACGCACAACCTCGCGCGCCGCGAGGACGAGCGCTACCAGCGCCGCTACATGCACATGGATCCGCTGAATCCGTCGCGCCACGAGAACTCGGCGGCGACCGTGGTGCACATGGACTCGATCATGTGCCCGGCCGAGATCGAGCGTTCCGCGTACTACCGCGAGTTCCTCGGCCCGATGAACTTCCGCTACGTGGCCGATATGTTCTTCCGCTCGGAAGGCAAGATCGTCGCCGTGATCACCATGCTGCGCGACGCGGAGCAGGGCGCCTTCACCGCCGGGGAACTCGCGATCCTGCGCCGCCTGCAGCCGTTCCTCGAATACGCCCTCGGCAGCGTGTACCTGCCCGAGCGCATCGCCGAGCGCAAGAGCATCGCGCAGAAGTACCTGCTGACGGTGAGGGAACTCGACGTGCTCGAACTGGTGCTCGCCGGTGCCGGCAACAAGGTGATCGCGCGTGAGCTGACGCTCGGCCTGCCCACCGTGAAGTCGCATCTGCAGCACATCTACCGCAAGACCGGCGTGACCGGTCGCGCCGAACTGATCTCGCGCATCGTCGCCGACCTGCACGCACGCGGCTGAACCCGCGGCGGCACCCGACCCCATCCTTTTGGCTGATACCGCCGCCGCGAATGCCGGCGTAGGGTGTGTCGCCATGAGCAGCACCATGAGCCTGCACGACCGGGTCGCACTGGTCACCGGCGCCGCCGACGGCATCGGTGCCGCCGTCGCGCGCACGCTTGCCGCGGCGGGCGCCACCGTGGTGGTGACCGACCTCGGGTCGCAGACGGCCAAGGCCGAGGCCGTGCTGGCGGATATCGGTGCCCGCGGGGGGCGTGCCGAATTCGTCGCGCTCGACGTGGGCGACGAGCGTCACTGGCAGGAGGCGATGGCCGGAATCGAGCGCCGCCACGGCGGGCTCGACGTGCTGGTGAACAACGCCGGCGTGGTCCTCGTGAAACCTCTGGAGGAGATATCGCTCGATGAATTGCGCTGGATCTCGCGCACGAACATCGAGGGCGTGTTTCTCGGGATCAGGAGCGCGCTGCCGCTGATGAAGCCGCGCGCCGCGCGTCGTGACGCTGGGGGCTCGATCGTGAACTTCTCGTCGGCGATGGGCATCAAGGGCTATCCGTTCGGATCGCTCTACAGCATGACCAAGGGTGCGATCCGCCTGTTGAGCAAGTCACTGGCACTCGAGTTCGCGCAGCTCGGCTACAACATCCGCGTCAACTCGGTGCACCCCGGGCTGGTGGACACCACCATGGTCGCGCGCGAAACGGAAAAGCTCTCGCAGCTCGGTGTGATGGGAACGCGCACGCCGCAGGAAATGCGCCAGGCCTTCGAGAGGCTCAATCCGCTGGGGAGGCTGGGAAGCACGCAGGAAATCGCCAACGCGGTGTTGTTCCTGGCGTCCGATCTCAGTACATTCGTGAACGGAGCCGAAATGACGGTCGACGGAGGAGAGACGGCGCAGTAGCGTCGCGCGCCGGGCGTGCGGCGCGGTCGGGAGAGCACAACGGTCGGAGCGAAGCGTTCCCGGCCGGATAACGACAACCACAGAACGGGAGCGTCCCATGAAAAAAATCCATCGCCGAGCGCTGTTGTGCCGGGTACTGCCCTTGGCCGCCGCTTTCGCCTCCATGCCGGGCCACGCTGCGGTCCTCGAGGAAATCGTCGTCACCGCGCAGAAGCGCGAGCAGAGCCTGCAGGACGTCGGCGTCTCGGTCACGGCCTTCACCGGCGAGCAGGTGCGCGAGCTCGGTTTCACCAACTCGCTGGACGTGATCGCCCAGACGCCGGGACTCAGCTTCGGCACCCCGACCGGCGAGGGCAACAACGCCTCGCTGACGCTGCGCGGCGTGGGGTTGTCGGATTTCAACGACAACAACGAGGGACCGGTCGCGGTCTACGTCGACGAGGTCTACGTCAGCGCACTGGCCGGCGTCACCTTCCAGCTGTTCGACATCGAGCGCATCGAGGTGTTGCGCGGTCCGCAGGGAACCCTGTACGGACGCAACACCACCGGCGGGCTGATGCATTTCCTCAGTGCGCGTCCCACCGAGCAGACCGAGGGCTACCTCGACCTCACGATCGCCGAGAACAGCCAGTACAAGGTGGAAGGCGTCATCAGCGGCGCGCTCGGCGATACGCTGCAGGCGCGGCTTTCATTGGCGCACAACGAGCACGACGGTTACGTGCACAACCGCGGTCCCGGCCGCGACGATCCGAACGATGCCGACAACAATGCGGGTCGCCTGCAACTCGCGTGGCAGGCCAGCGACAGCGTCGACGTGCTGCTGAATGTGCACGGCTCCGAGAACGACGCCAACATGGGCGCCTGGCAGCACGAGGCGACGTATTCGCCCGACGGCGGCGTCACCTCGGTGGCCCTGCCGGCGGATCTGGACGTCTGGGGCACCTGCCCGGGTTGCGATGCCTTCGGCTACCGTGACGGTGATGGCGATCCGTGGGCCGGCGACTACGACCGCGACGGCGCGCTGCGCATCGAGAACTCGGGTGGCTCGGTCAACGTGCGGTGGAGCGGCGAGGGGCTGAGCTTCACGTCGATCACCGCGCTCGAGACCTTCGAGCGCTTCTACGAGGAAGATACCGACATCTCGCCGGTCAAGATCGTGCACAACACCTACGGGGCCGACATCGACCAGTTCACGCAGGAATTCCGGCTCGCCGGTCAGGGTGACGCGCTGAACTGGCTGACCGGACTGTACTACTACGACCAGGAAACCGACGGCGCCTTCCAGATCGACGCCAGCGGCATCGGCTACATCATCGGTGACGCGAACTACACCCAGGAAACGAAATCCTGGTCGCTGTTCGGGCAGCTCGAGTACGCGCTGAACGATTGCTGGAGCGTACTCGCCGGACTGCGCTACACCGACGAGGAGCGCGAGCTGGACTACCTCAGCGTGGATCTCGGCGGTCTGTTGCCGCCCGGCGCGAACACGATGTTCGACTACGACGAAGAGATCTCCAACGACAACGTCACCGGCAAGCTCGAACTCGACTGGCGCCCGTACGACGGCATGCTGCTCTACGGCGCGGTGTCGCTGGGGGCGAAGTCGGCCGGATTCAATACCGGGGTGCTCGACGAGACCGGACTGTTCGGCATGACCGTGCGCGGCGACGTGCCGTACGACGAGGAGCAGCTCACGAGCTACGAGATCGGCATGAAGGCCGATCTGTTCGGGGGTACCTCGCGCCTCAACGCGGCGGCCTTCTACTACGACTACTCGGACTACCAGGCGTTCGCGTTCGTGAACCTGAACCAGGTGATCTTCAATACCGACGCCGAGATCAGCGGTCTCGAGCTCGAGTTCGTCACCAATCCGGTCGAAGGGCTGGACATCCTGCTCGGCGCCTCGTTCCTCGACGCCGATGCCAGGGACATCCCGCTGAACGACGGTTCCGGCATCACGCGCGATCGGCGGATGACACTGGCCCCGGAGTTCTCGCTGAACGGACTGGTGCGCTACGAATGGCCGGCGCTGTCGGGTTTCCTCGCCACGCAGCTCGATTTCAACTACCAGGACGAGACCTACTTCGACATCCAGAACCATCCGATCTCGCGGATGGGAAGCTACGACGTGTGGAACGCCCGCGTGTCCTGGGCATCGGGTGATCGCCGCTGGGTGGTGGGCGCCTTCGTGAACAACGTGTTCGAGGAGGAGTACCGCGCGTATTCCTTCGACGTCACCAACCTGTTCGGCTTCAACCAGGTCGCGTGGGGCAGGCCGCGCTGGGCCGGGGTGAGCCTGCGCTACAGCCTGTGACGCACGCACGAGCAGCGGGAGCCGGGTCATCAGAGCCTTCGACGACAAGCTGTCCACGACCCTGCTGATCTCGGCGGTGTATCCGCTGGGTCCGGCCGCGCTGATCCTGATGCCGATGCTGGTCGGCGGTCTGATCGACCACCGCGGCATCGGCGAACAGCAGGCCGGATACATCGCGGCCGCCGAAGGCATGGGGCTGGTCGTGGCCTCATGGGTGGCGGCGCTGTGGGTGCGGCGGGTGTCGTGGGCGAAGGTGCTCGTCGCGGGATGCGTGGCCACGGCCGCGCTGAACCTCGTGAGCGCGGTCACCGAGTCCTACCAGTGGTTGCTGCTGGTGCGTTTCCTGGCCGGCTTCAGTGGCGGGACGATCTTCGCGCTGACGGTGGCGGCGCTCGGTGACAACCGGCATCCGGACCGCGCCTTCGGCATCGCGCAGGTGGTGCAGGGTGCGCTGATGTTCTTCGCCTTCGCGGCCGCACCGTCGATTCTCGTGCACTGGACCGTCGCCGGACTGTACGTGATGCTCGCCGGCGCGGCGCTCGCGATGCTGCTCGCCTTACCGCGGTTCCCGACCGAGGGGGCGCGCCGGATCGAAGCCGAGACCGGTGGCGGCGCGGTGGCCGACCACACCGCGCTGATCTGGGCCGGGCTGGTCGCGAGTTTCCTGTTTTTCGCCAGCGTGTTCGGTTTCTGGGCCTATATCGAGCGGGTAGGGCAGGCGGCCGGGCTATCGCTCGAATCGATCGGGCTGGCGCTCGGCGCCTCGCAGTTCGCCGCCATCGTCGGCGCGGGTGCGGCCGCGGTCGCCAGCACGCGCTTCGGGCGCGCCGCGCCGCTGTTGCTGGCGCTGTGCGGGCAGTTGCTGGTGCTGTGGCTGCTGGTCGGTCGCTTCAGTTCGCCCGTCTTCTTCGTCGGAGCGGGACTGTTCCAGGCGCTGTTCGTGCTCGCGAATTCATACCAGCTCGGCGTGATCTCGAAGATCGACGTCAAGGGCCGGGCGCTGGTGCTGGTCACCGGCTTCCAGGGGCTGGGATCCGCCGTGGGACCGGGCATCGCCGCGTTGCTGATCGACAACGGCAGCTACGTGCGTATCAACCAGGCATCGGCGCTCGCCTGCCTCGCGGGTATCGCGGTGTTCCTGTTCATCATCCAGCGTACCCGCCACCTCGCCAGTCCGCTGGCGCACACCGATGTCGCCACCGGCCACTGATCGAGGCTCCTGGCAGTTCCCGAGGTCACGGAAAACATGGCAACGAATGCTTCATCCACCACCGGGCCGGTCGCCCCGTACATCGCCATCGGCCTGTCGACGGTCGCCTACGGCATCGGCGCGCGCGCACACATCCGCCATAACCTCGAGACCATCGAGGAGGCGATCCACGCCTCGATGTCGATCGTGGGCATCAACATGCCGGTGCGCGTGGTCGCGCTCGCCGAAGGCGCGCTGACCGGCTTCACCGACGAGATATTCGACCTGCCGCACACGCTCGCGGCCTCCGAGCTGTTCATCGACATCCCGGGCGAGGAGACGGAGTTCCTGGGGCGGCTGGCGCGCATGTACGACACCTACATCATCGCCCAGTGCAAGGCACGCTGGCCGGAGGTGATGCCGGACCGTTTCTTCAACACGCTGTTCGTGATCGACCGGCGCGGCGAGGTCGTGCACAAGGCGGCCAAGAACCACCTGTGGTGCCGCGAGCGCTCGTGCACGCCGCACGACGTCTACGATCGCTGGGTCGAGCTGTACGGCAGCGGCATCGAGGCGTTCTATCCGGTGCTGCGCACCGCGGACATCGGCAACATCGGCACCATCTGCTGCTCCGACGGCGAATACCCGGAGGCGGTGCGCGCACTGGCGTTCAACGGCGCGGAACTCGTCTATCGCCCCTCGGAAGCGGTGCCGATGACGAATATCGGCGCCTCGCCGGGCGGCAGCTGGATGGTGCAGAACCGCGGCCATGCGGAGTTCAACAACGTCTACATGTTGTGTCCGAACATCGGCCCGGTCTATCTCTCGGCATCGGCCCGGCATCCGATCGATATCTCGGGCGGCAACGGCCACATCGTCGGTTATCGCGGCGAGGTGCTGAGCCACAGCGCCTCCGGGGCGAACACCGTGGTGTCGGCGGTGATCGACATCGAGGCGCTGCGCCAGTTCCGCGCGATGAACCTGAACAGCAACTGGATGAAGGACCTGCGCACCGAACTGTTCCGCGAGATGTACGCGCAGCCGATCCATCCGAAGAACCTCTGGATGACGCAGGACCCACTGCATCACCGCGAGGTCGACGAGGTCTACCGCGCCAATATCCAGCGCCTGTACGAACGAGGCACCTGGACGCGACCCGGTCACGCTTTCCCGGGCGCGCAGCTGATGCCGGCGGACGCGCGCGGCATGAGCGAAGAACAATGGCGCGAAGCGCGCGCCATGTGGAGCTGCTGGGACTGAGCGCCTCCTGCAGCCGGCGCGACACGCATTCACCCTGACGACCAGGAGATTCCACCATGAGGCCATTGCCCTGCACACGTGCGCTGCGCACGCTCCTCGGGACGGCGGGACTGCTTTGCTTCGCCGCCATCGCCGGTGCCGCCGGGGCGGGCAACGCCAGCGACGCCGCCGCGACGCCGCAGCCGGAACGCAGCGTCGAGGAACTGATCGAGCAGCACTGCACGCGCTGCCACCTCGCGCCGAAGCCGCGGGACCTGTCGCGCGAGTACTGGTCGTTCGCGCTGCATTACATGGGCAACTACGTCGGCATGAAAGGCGACGAATTCGAGGATCTCACGGTCTCGCCGGTGCCGCCCGACTGGGAGCCGCAGCAGGACTACACCAAGCGCTACATCCTCAGCGACAGCCACGGTTACATGCGCGATCTGTATCCGTTCAAGGCGTGGATCCCGCCGCAGCCCGAGATGAGCGCCGACGAGTGGCGACGGATGCGCGCCTATTACCTCGAGCACGCGCTGCCGTGGCAGGAAATGGAGATCAAGCGGCCGAAGGCGCCGCTGGCGCCGGGATTCGAGCCGGTGGTTCCGCCGCTCGATCTGGAACCCAACGCGCTGGTGCTCGCGACCCGTGTCGACGAGAAGCGCCGGCGCATCTACGTGGGGCGCTCGGTGATCGACGACTGGGTGGGCGGCGGCGAACGCAAGCCCGGTTTCGACCGCTGGGACGACATCGTGATGCTGGATCTGGATTCCGGCAAGCGCCTGGCGCTGCAGAACGTCGACAGCGACCCGATCCACATGACGCTGACCGACACCGGCGTGCGCGTGCTGACGCACGGACGCTTCCCGATGACCAAGGTCGGCATCGCGGCGCTGACCGACTGGGAGTTCGATGGCACCACGCCACGGGCGCGCATGCTGGTGAACGGCAAGCAGCGTTTCGTCGAGCACCAGATGGCCGACATGAACGGCGACGGGCTCGAGGACATCGTGGCCAATGCCTTCGGTGACGGCATCGCCGGCGATGCGCAGGCCGAGCTGACGATCTTCTGGCAGACGCCGGAGTTCCGTGCCCGCTGGCAGGACGCACCGGCGACGATCCCGCCCGGCGTGCTTTCCGGAGCGCTGCGCGAGACCATCGTCAGCAACCAGGGCGGACTGATCGGCAGCGCGGTCGGTGATATCGACAACGACGGCTTGCCCGATATCGCGGCGCTGGTCGCGCAGGGACGCCAGGAGCTGCTGGTATTCATCAACAACGGCGACCAGACCTTCACCCGTCACCTGATCGAGCAGAACACGCCGTCCTTCGGCGGCAACGCGGTGAAGGTCGCCGACTTCGACGGCGACGGCAAGCTCGACCTGCTGGTGTTGAACGGCGACAACGTGGCCGGCAACCACGTGGGGAACATCGTTCCGGCGCCGCGGCCGCAGCACTCGGTGCGCGTGTTCAGGAACCTCGGCGACGTGAAGTTCGCCAAGGCCTTCCATTATCCGATGCACGGCGCCGCCCGCTCGGTGATCCACGATTTCGATGCCGACGGCGACCCGGACATCGCGGTGGTGTCGCTGTTCCCGCAATGGAAGGCGGCCGAACCGGAAAGCTTCGTGTACCTGGAGAACAAGGGGGATTTCCGCTTCGAGCCGTACTCCTTCGCCAGCGAATTCTTCGGCGTCTGGGTATCGGTCGAGGCGGCGGACGTCAACGCCGACGGCAAGACCGATATCGTGCTCGGACTGGGGGACTTCCCGGAACTGGTGCCGGCGGACTGGAAGACGGCGCACCCGATCATGAAGGGCAGGGGTGGCAACGCGGCCAGCGTGATCTACCTGATCAATCGGCACTGAGACATTTACCGGCGGCAGAAGGGATAGTTCATGCGTTCGCTCGTCGTGCTGGCCGCCGCGGCCGTGTTGCACCCGTTGGCCAGTGCCGCGCCGCGGGAGCTGGAGGAGATCGTCGTCGTCGGGTCGCATCTGGAGGACCGCGGATTCCATACCGGGACGCGGCTCGCCGTCGACCGGGCCGCGCTCGAGGGCATGATGCCGGCCGGCGCGGAGCAGTTGCTGCAGCGGCTTCCCGGCGTGTCCGTCTACCGCCCCGGCGGTGCGGGCGGGGTGTCGGAGGTGTTCCTGCGCGGGGCGGAGTCGAATTTCACGGCGGTCTACGTCGACGGGGTCCGGATGAACAATCCCGCGAACAACCGCGGGGGTTCCTTCGACTGGTCGACCATGGCGGTCAACGAGATCGAACGCATCGACGTGGCGGTGGGCTCGATGTCGGCGATCCACGGATCGGACGCGATGGCCGGCGTGGTGCGCATCGAGACCGCATGGCCGCAACCGGGACAGGTCGCCGCGTATACCGAGATCGGCAGCGATCAGGCCTGGCGAGCCGGCGTGGCGGGATCGCTGGGCGTGGGTGAGACGGCGAGCGCCGGCGTGCGCGTGTCCACGCTCGATGCGGGCACCGCGATCGAAGGGTCGCGGCTCGAACTCGACAGCTTCGCGGCACGCCTGGCGGGGGTCCATCACGGCGACGACGCGTGGCGGCTCGGGGTGCGCGTGATCGACCGGCGGCGCAGCAGCTATCCGGAAGTGAGCGGCGGTCCGCGCTACGCGGTGCTGGATGTGCTGGAACACGCCGACGGTTCCGAAGTCGGGCTGTCCGGAAGCGGCGAATGGACGGTCGCGGAGCGCTGGCAGACCGAACTGGCGGCGAACTGGCGGCGGCTCGAGGACGACAGCCGCACGCCGCCGGTCGCTCCGGGCCTGCTCGACGGCCAGCCCGGCTACACCAGCGACAGCGAGCACGAACGCGCGCAGTTGCAGTGGATCAACCGGGTGGGGCTGGGAGCGGATTCCGGCGTCGCATTCGGCCTCGACGTGGTCGAGGAGGACGGCCGCGACGACGGCACGCTGGACCTGGGCTTCGCCGTGTTGCCGAACACCTATCGCATGGAACGCAGCACGCGCTCGGGATTCCTCGAGTGGGGACACGCGTGGCCGGCCGGTTTCTCCTCGACACTGGCGCTGCGGCGCGACGGCGGCACCGAGGAGTCACGCAGCTCCGGAGCGCTGGGTCTGGCGCGGGCGTTCGGCTCGGTGGATGGCCGGGCGTGGGCACGGGTGGCCAACGGATTCAAGCTGCCGAGCTTCTTCGCGCTCGGCAATCCGCTCTACGGCAACCCGGACCTGGAGCCCGAGCAGGTAAGGAGTGTCGAGCTCGGCTACGACCAGACGTTCGAGGGGCGGGGCACGGCCGGCGTGTCCGTGTTCCGCAGCGAATTCGAGGATCTGGTCGACTTCGATTTCGAGACCTTCCGTAACGTCAATCGCGGCGGCATCGACGTCGACGGCGTGTACCTGTACGCGCAGTTCGCCGTGGCAGCGAACCTCCGGCTCGCGATCGACGCCACGCTGCTCGATATCCGCAGCGCCTCCGGCCCGTTGCGACGCCGGCCGGAAAACACCGGCGGCATCCACCTCGGCTGGCAGCCGTCGGCGCTGTGGTCGGTGGACGCCGCGCTGCGCTACGTCGACGAACGCCTGATCACCTCGGTCCCGACCGGTGACGTCACGGACGGTGCGTATCTGCTCGCCGATGCGACGGTGCGCTTCCGTGCGGCCGAACGGGTGTCGCTGTGGTTCGCGATCGACAACGCGCTCGACACCGACTACAGCGACGCGCCGGGCTTCGCCGCCCCCGGCATCCAGGCCCGGCTGGGCACCGATCTGCGTTTCTGAACGCCCGCGCCGCGGGGCGGCTCAGTCAGCGATGCGCGCCCCGTCGATGCGAAAGCGCAGCGCCGGCGCCTGCTCGGGCGTGAGGCCGATGCCGGTGGCGACGGTGGTCTGCGCCCCGGGCGCCAGCACCTCGCGCAGGCGCAGGCTCGCAGCCTGCTCGACGATGCGGCCGGCGCGGTCGACGAGCACCGGCGTGATCTGCACGTCGCGCAACGGTACCGCCGAACGGTTCTGCACCACCGCGAACAGCCGGCCCGCCTGGTCGAAACGCCCGCTGGCGGCCACGTAATTGCCGGGATTGCGCGGCAGGTCGAGCTTCACGAGCTCGGCCGAGGCCGCCTGGCCGGCCGCGCTGCGTGACTGCGACGCGGCGCGGTAGTACGACAGCGCCTTGTTCTCGTCGCCACGCTCGCGCGCGATGTTGCCGAGGTAATACGCCGCCGGCGCGGTCGGCAGCAGCTCGGCGCTGCGCGCGAGGTAGCGTTCGGCGAGCGCCTTGTCACCCGCCTTCAGTTGCGCCACGCCGGCACCCAGCCAGGACGCGAAGTAGCCTGGATTGAGGTCCATCGCGCGGTCGAAATGGGGAATCGCGGCACGCGGCTTCTTCTCGGCCAGCGCGAGTTCACCCTGCAGTTCGTGGAAACGGCCCTCGCCGGGCAGCAGCGAGACGGCCTTGGCTGCCAGCGTGTGCGCACCCGCGTAATCCTTCTTGCGTGCCGCCGCGATCGCCTGGTCGTAGGCGTCGTAGGCGGGCTTGGTCGCGCGCAGCGACCGCGTGCGCTCGGCGTAGCGCTCCGCGCCCAGTTCGCCGCCGCGCCCGAGTTCCCCGGCGATCACGCGGTTCTGCGCCACGCGTTCGGCCGACGGCGGGTGGGAGGCGAACAGCCCTTCCAGCCAGCCCTGGTTGCGCGCGGCGTTGCCGGCCAGGCGCACGAAGGTCTCCTGCAGCGTGACCGCACCCCACGGGTCGTAGCCCGCGGCCTTCATGTACTGCATGCCGTAGCGATCGCTTTCGAGCTCCTGCTCGCGGCCGTACTTGTGCTGGATCATCTGCGCGCCGACCCCGGCGCCCTGGATCGCGAGGCTGGCCGCGGTGCGGTCGATGCCGCCGATCGCCGCGCCGATCTGCGCCGCGGCGAGTCCCACCTGCATCAGCGTGCCGCGTTCCTGTGCCTTGGCGCCGTGGCGTGCCGCCGCGTGCACGATCTCGTGCCCGAGTACCGCGGCGAGTTCGGACTCGTTGTCCAGTTCGGTGAGCAGGCCGCGGTTCACCGCGATCTTGCCGCCCGGCAGCGCCCAGGCGTTGGGCGTCGAATTGTTCAGCACGACGAATTCGTACGGCAGCCGCCGGTCGGCGACCGCCGCGAGCTTCTGCCCGACCTCGTTCACGTAGGCCGTCAACTCGGGCATCACCGTGAGATCGCCGCCCTCGCTCTGGCGCGTCGGCGCGTAGTTCTTTTCGCCGAGCGCGACTTCCTGCGACTCGGAGATGAACTGGATCTCCTGCTTGCCGGTCACCGGGTTCACGCCGCAGCTGGCGAGCGCCGCCGCCACCACGATCCACAGACATGCCTTCAGGCCACGCATAGAGACTGCTCCGCCGCCATTGCCGACGCCGGTTTTATACCAGCATCGCGGCGGCTTGTCCCGGGATGGCGGGGAACGCCGCGCAGGGGCGGCACGTGTGCCCGCGGCCGCTCTGGTGGTGGAACGTGTTTGCGTCCGGGGCCGTGCCCGGACATTCGTGCGACCCCTGTTCGGCCACAGGCCGAACCTACGGGGTTTGCGCGGCGTGGCGGGCGCGGAACTCCGCGACGGTGTGCCCGGTCCAGCGGCGGAACGCGCGGCGGAAATTGCCGACGTCGCGGTAACCGAGCAGGAAACCGATCTGCTTCGGGGTCAGCCGGCCGAGTTGCAGGTGTTCGCAGGCCAGCGTGCGGCGCGCGTCGTCCACGAGGCGCTGATAACTGGTGCCTTCGCGCATCAGTTCCCGTGCCAGCGTGCGGGCGGTGGTGCCGAATCGCCCGGCCATCCCGTCCAGCCCGGGAAATTCGCCGTTGCCGGCGAGCAGCGCACCGCGGATGCGCGCGGTGAGCGAATGGTCGGACGCGATGCGCGTGGCCGCGAGCCGGCAGTGACGCTCGCACAGCGTGAACACCGCCTCGTTGGCCAGCGCGATCGGGTCGTCGAGGCGGCCGGGATCGAAGTCGATCACGGTGGTCGCGGCATCGAAGACCAGCGGGCACGCGAAGCGGCGCCGGTAGTCGGTGATCCTGGCGGGGCGCGGGTACGCGAGCTGCATGCGCAGCACCGGAAACGCGCGGCCGGTCAGTGCCTCGCCCAGCGCCAGGATGCGACTGACCCATTCCTCGACCGCGAACGGCAGCAGTTCGCCGAGCGCGAAGCGCTCCTCCAGTTCCACGCGCCAGTGCGTCGCGTCGGCCGATGAGCGCACCGCCAGCACGCTGTCGTCGAGCGACTGGTAGCGCTGGATCACCTCGCGCGACTGGCGCACGCTGGCGCTGCTGAGCGAGGTGTAGCCCAGCAGCCCGAAGTCGCTGATGCCGAAGTTCGCGCCGAGCGCGATCCCGAGCCGCGGGTCACCGGTCAGGCGCAGCATGTTCGCGATCACGGTACGGTAGTGTTCCGGGGCGCCCCGGAACACGCCGCGCACCTGCTCGGCGTCGAGCCCGGTTCCGGCCAGCACGTCCCCGGCGGCGATGCCGCGCCGGGCCATCTGCTCCAGCCAGAAGCCTATGCTGCTCACCGCCAGCCGTCCGCGGTCGTCCATCGCCGGTACCCGTGTCTCCGTTGCGCGTCTCGTCAGGCGAGTTTATCGACAACCTGTGCCCGGTGCATCCGCGCCCGCCTTCGCTCAGGCGCTCGCCGCGCGCACCGCGTGCACGGCGAGCAGCACGTCGAGAAAGGCCTGGGTGAGGCGCGGACGCTGCGCGGCGTGGCGCAGGATCGCACCGAAGCGGCAGTGGTAGCTGAACCTGCGGCTGCGGATCGCGCGCATCAGCCCCCCGGCGACGAAACTCGCCGCGTAATGATCGGGCAGGAAACCGACGAATGCGCCGGAGAGGATCAGCGTCGCCACGCCTTCCTGGTCGAAGGCGGTGGCGCGGCGGTCGAGTCCGAACGCGTGGCCGCGCTCCATGTTGTCGGAATGGAATCCCAGCCCAGCGAAAGCCGCCGCACGCACCTCGGCATCCCCGATGCCCGCGTCGTCGCGTGCGTACAGCGGATGCTCGCGACCGGCGTAGAGGTACATCGTTTCGTCGAACAGCGGGTGGTACGCGAAGCCGCGCGAGCGGCGGTAGATCGGCAGCACGCCGAGGTGGAAGCGGCCGTCGAGGATGCCGCGTTCGATCTCGTTCAGCGGGTGCACGCGGATCTCGACCGTGACCTCCGGCGCCGCGCGGCAGAAAGCGCCGATCGCCGCTGCGATGCGTGACTGCGGATTGGTCGCGGTCTTGTCGAACAGCGCCAGCTGCAGGCTGCCGCTCAGGTGGCGGTGCAGGCCGTGGATCTCGCTGCGCAGGTCCGCGATCGCACCGAGCACGCGCAGCGTCGCCTGGTAGACGTGGCTTCCCTCGGGAGTCAGCGCGAAACCGCCGCGGCCGCGCCGGCAGAGTGCGAGTCCGAGCCGGGTTTCGAGGTCCTTGATGTGGCGGCTGATCACCGAGCGCCCCACGTTCAGCTCGAGCTCCGCCGCGGCGAAGCCCCCGCTCTCGACGACGGCGCGGAACACGCGCAGCAGCCGCAGGTCGATGTCGGCGATCTGCCCGGGTGTCGGGCCGCCTGAATGTTTCATGATCAGTCAACCAATAGTTCGAATAAACGTATTCATGAAACCATGAAGTCCTTCTAGACTCCAGCAGCACACGCCCTTGTCTGCAGCGGAGCACCCCGCCATGACCGCCGCGCCACCTACCCTGGATCCCATGCCACCCCTCACCCGTGAGGAACTCGAGGCGCACTGGATGCCGTTCACCGGCAACCGCGACTTCAAGCGCAACCCGCGCCTGATCGTCGGCGCCGAGGGCTGCCATTACACGGCCGCCGACGGCCGACGCATCTACGACAGCCTGTCGGGGCTGTGGTGCTGCGGGCTGGGGCACGGGCGCCCGGAGATCACCGAGGCGGTGATGCGGCAGCTGCGGGAACTCGACTACGCGCCCGCGTTCCAGTTCGGACACCCGTTGTCGTTCCGGCTCGCGAACATGCTGCGCGAGCTGACCCCGGCCGGGCTCGATCATGTGTTCTTCACCTGTTCCGGCTCGGAGGCCGCCGACACCTCGCTGAAGATGGCGCGTGCCTACTGGCGCCAGAAGGGCGAACCGTCCAGGACCAAGTTGATCGGGCGCGCGAGGGGTTACCACGGAGTCAATTTCGGCGGTATCAGCCTCGGTGGCATCGGCGCCAACCGCAAGCTGTTCGGTCAGGGCATCGACGCGGACCACCTGCCGCACACGCTGCTGCCAGGCAACGCGTTCTCGCGCGGAATGCCGGCGGCGGGGGCGGAACTCGCTGACCATCTCGAGGAACTGGTCGCGCTGCACGACGCCTCGAACATCGCGGCCGTGATCGTCGAGCCGTTCGCCGGCTCGGCCGGCGTGATCGTGCCGCCGGCGGGCTATCTGCAGCGTCTGCGCGAGATCTGCACGCGGCACCGGATCTTGCTGATCTTCGACGAGGTGATCAGCGGCTTCGGACGCGCCGGCGACGTGTTCGGCGCCCAGGCCTTCGGGGTCACGCCGGACATCATGAACGTGGCCAAGTGCCTCACCAACGGCGCACAACCGATGGGCGCCGTGATCGCGAGCGACGAGATCTACCGCACCTTCATGGAGGCCGGTGGTCCGGAGTACGCGGTGGAGTTTCCGCACGGCTACACGTATTCGGCGCACCCGGTGGCCTGCGCGGCGGCGATCGCCGCGCTGGACGTGTTCGTGCGCGAGGACATGGTCGGCCGTGTGCGCGCACTGGCGCCGTATTTCGAGGACGGGCTGCACGCGCTGCGCGGCACGCCCCGCGTGGCGGACATCCGCAACATCGGGCTGGCCGGCGCGTTGCAGATCGAGGCCCGGCCGGGCGAGCCGCTGCGCCGGCCGTACGAGATCGCGCTGGCGATGTGGGAGCGTGGTTTCTACGTGCGCTGGGGCGGCGACACGCTGCAGCTCGCGCCGCCTTTCGTGAGCACGCGCGAGGACCTGGACCGGCTGTTCCAGACCCTGCGCGACGTGATTCCGACGGTGGCATGAACGACGAACAGGAGCACGACGGGATGCGCACCATAGGCCATTTCATCGGGGGTGATGACGTCGAAGACGGCGCGCGCACGCAGCCGGTCCACGATCCCGCGACGGGGAGGGTCAGCGCCCGGGTGTCGCTCGCCTCGCCGGCGACCGTCGAGCGCGCGGTCACGGCCGCGCAGGCCGCGTTCGCCGCCTGGCGTGCCACCCAGCCGCTCACGCGTGCGCGCATCATGTTCCGCTTCCGCGAACTGCTCGAGCGCGACGCCGCGCGAATCGCCGCGCTGATCAGTGCCGAGCACGGCAAGACCATCGACGACGCGCTCGGTGAGTTGCAGCGCGGCATCGAGGTGGTCGAGTACGCCTGCGCCGCGCCGGAACTGCTGAAGGGCGAGTTCGCGAAGAACGTGGGACCGGCGATCGACTCCTGGTCGGAATTCCACCCGCTCGGCGTGGTGGCCGGCATCACGCCGTTCAACTTTCCCGCGATGGTGCCGATGTGGATGTTTCCGCTCGCCATCGTGTGCGGCAACACCTTCGTGCTGAAGCCCTCCGAGCGTGATCCCGGCGCGGCGCTGGCGATCGCGCGCCTGCTCGCCGAGGCGGGACTGCCCGACGGCGTGTTCAACGTGGTGAACGGCGATCGCGAGGCGGTCGATGCGCTGCTGATCGACCCGCGCGTGCAGGCGCTGAGTTTCGTCGGCTCCACGCCGGTGGCCGAACACGTCTACGTCACCGCGACGCGCCACGGCAAGCGCGTGCAGGCGCTCGGCGGCGCCAAGAACCACGCGGTGGTGATGCCCGATGCCGACCTCGACAACGCCGCCAACGCACTGATCGGCGCGGCCTACGGTTCCTGCGGCGAGCGCTGCATGGCGATCTCGGTGGTGGTGGCCGTGGGCGAGGCGGTGGCGGACCGGCTGGTGGCGTTGCTGGCCGAGCGCATCGCGCGGCTCGAGGTAGGCCCCGGCACGCGGCCGGGAGTCGAGATGGGGCCGCTGATCACGCAGGCGCACCGCGACAAGGTGCGCGCCTGCGTCGAGTCGGGCATCGAGGAAGGTGCCGAACTGGTGGTCGACGGGCGCGATCTGGTGGTGCCCGGCCACGAGGACGGGTTCTTTCTCGGCGCCTGCCTGTTCGATCACGTGACGCCGGGGATGCGCGTCTACCGCGAGGAAATCTTCGGCCCGGTGCTCTGCGTGGTGCGGGTGGCGTCGCAGGAGCAGGCGATGGCGCTGATCGACGCCCACGAGTTCGGCAACGGTGCCTGCATCTTCACGCGCGACGGCGAGGCGGCGCGCCACTTCACCGACCACGTGCAGGCCGGCATGGTCGGCGTGAACGTCGCGCTGCCGGTACCGGTCGCGATCCACAGCTTCGGCGGCTGGAAGCGCTCGCTGTTCGGCGACCTGTGCGCGTACGGGCCCGATGCCGTGCGCTTCTACACGCGCCGCAAGACGGTCACCCAGCGCTGGCCGGGAGGCGGCGTGCGCGAGGGGGCGCAGTTCGCGTTTCCGTCGGGAGCGTCCGGGCGCTAGCCGCACCAGACCCGATGGTCGGGGTGGGGAGGTCCGTAGTTCGAGCTGCGCCGAAGCAGCTGGCGGCAGGTGCCTCTGCTACGCAAACGTGATCAGCAGATCCTTCGCGTCCACGTTCTCGCCGTGGTGGACGTGGACCGCGCTGACCGTGGCGTCGCGTTCGGCGCGCAGCATGGTTTCCATCTTCATCGCCTCGATCGACACCAGCGGATCGCCCTTGACGACGGCCTGGCCCGGGTGCACCGCCACGGTGACGATGGTGCCGGGCATCGGTGAGCCCAGCTGGTGCGGGTTGCCGTCCTCGGCCTGGGGCCTGGCGCGCGCCTTCGCCACGCCGGACTTCGGCACCCGCAGCATGCGCGGCTGACCGTTCAGTTCGAAGAAGACCCGCACCATGCCGTCCTCGTCCGGGCCGGCGGTTCCCTGCTGCGAGATCACCAGGCTCTTGCCGCGCTCGATCTCGACCGCGATCTCCTCGCCGGTCGCCAGGCCGTAGAAGAACGCGTGCGTGGGCAGCACCGATACGTCGCCGTAGCGGCTGCGATGCGCCGCGTAGGCAGTGTGCACCTTCGGGTACATCAGGTACGAGGCGAGGTCGGTGTCGCCGATGCGATGGCCGGCCGCCGCTTCGGCCTGTGCGCGCGCCGCCTCCAGATCGACCGCCGGCAGGTGTTCGCCGGGGCGTCCGCACAGCGGCTGCGCGCCGTTCAGCACCTTCTTCTGCAGCGCGGGCGGAAAGCCGTCGGGCGGGAAGCCGAGTTCACCCTTCATCAGCGAGATCACCGACTCCGGGAAGTCGATCGCGCGCGCGGGATCCTCGATGTCGCGCGGGCTCAGTCCGTTGGTGACCATCAGCAACGCGAGGTCCCCGACCACCTTCGAGGTGGGCGTGACCTTGACGATGTCGCCGAACAGGCGGTTCACGTCGGCGTACGCGCGCGACACCTCGCTCCAGCGGTGTTCGATGCCCATGGCGCGTGCCTGTTCGCGCAGGTTCGTGTACTGCCCGCCGGGCATCTCGTGGCGGTACACATCGGAGGTGCCCGCACGCAGGTCCGACTCGAACGGCGCGTACTGGCGGCGCACGCCCTCCCAGTACTGCGACACGTCCTGCAGCGCCTGCGCATCGATGCCGGGGTCGCGCGCGGTGCCGGCCAGCGCGGCGGCGATCGCACCGAGGTTCGGCTGCGAGGTCAGCCCGCTCATCGCGTCGAGCGCGCCGTCGACCGCATCGCAGCCGGCCTCCACCGCCGCCAGCACCGAGGCGGCGGCGATGCCGCTGGTGTCGTGGGTGTGGAAGTGGATCGGCAGGCCGGTCTCCTGTTTCAGCGCACGTACCAGTTCGCGTGCCGCACGCGGTCGGCAGACCCCGGCCATGTCCTTGATCGCGAGGATGTGCGCGCCGGCCGCCTCGAGCTGCCGGGCCAGGCGGAGGTAATAGTCCAGCGCGTACTTCGGGCGCGAGGTGTCGAAGATGTCGCCGGTGTAGCAGATCGCGGCCTCGCAGAGCGCGCCGGATTCGAGTACCGCGTCCATCGCCACGCGCATGTTGTCGATGGAGTTCAGCGAATCGAAGACGCGGAACAGGTCGATTCCCTCGCGCGCGGCCTGGTGCACGAAGTGACGCACGACGTTGTCGGGATAATTGGTGTAGCCGACCGCGTTGGAGGCGCGCAGCAGCATCTGCAGCAGCACGTTCGGGGTGGCCGCGCGCAGGCGTTGCAGGCGTTCCCAGGGGTCCTCCTTCAGGAAGCGCAGCGCGACGTCGAAGGTCGCGCCGCCCCAGCACTCGAGCGAGAACAGCCCGGGCAGCATGCGGGCGTAATACGGCGCGATCTCGAGCATGTCGTGGCTGCGCAGGCGGGTGGCGAACAGCGACTGGTGCGCGTCGCGCATGGTGGTGTCGGTGAGCAGCACCGGGCCGTGGTCGCGCATCCAGGCGGCGAATTTCACCGGCCCCAGTTCGCGCAGGCGGTCGCGGCTGCCGGGGCGCGGCTCGAGCGAGAGGTCGCAACGCGTGGCGGGCGGACGCAGGGGACGCGGCAGCGGCAGGCGCGGCAGCGTGCGGCCTGCGAGCTCGGGGTTGCCGTTCACGATCACCTCGCCGAGGAACTTCAGCAGCCGCGATGCGCGGTCGCGCCGGCGGCGGAAGCGGAACAGCTCAGGGGTCTCGTCGATGAAGCGCGTGGTGCATTCGCCGGAGCGGAACAGCGGGTGGGCGACCACGTTTTCGAGGAACAGCAGGTTCGACGACAGCCCGCGCACCCGGAACTCGCGCAGCGCGCGGTCCATGCGCCGGGCGGCCTCGTCCGCGGTGTGGCCCCAGGCCGTGACCTTGACCAGCAGCGAGTCGTACCACGGCGTGATCACCGCGCCGGCGTACGCGGTCCCGCCGTCGAGACGGATCCCGAAACCGGCCGGGCTGCGGTAGGCAGCGATGCGGCCGTAGTCGGGCGTGAAGTTGTTCTCCGGATCCTCCGTGGTGACCCGGCACTGCAGCGCGGTTCCGTTCAGGCGCACCTCGTCCTGCGCGGGAACGTAGGAGTCCTCCTCGCCGATGCGCGCACCCTCGGAGATGCGGATCTGCGCCTTCACGATGTCCACCCCGGTCACCATCTCGGTGACGGTGTGCTCGACCTGGATGCGCGGGTTCACCTCGATGAAGTAGAAGTTGTCGGTGTCCGCATCGAGCAGGAACTCGACCGTGCCGGCGTGGGTGTAGCCGGCCGCGCGCGCGATCCTGAGTGCCGACTCGCACAGCGCGGCGCGGCGTTCGTCGGAGAGATACGGTGCCGGAGCGCGTTCGACGACCTTCTGGTTGCGGCGCTGCACCGAACAGTCGCGCTCGAACAGGTGCACCAGTTGGCCGTGCCGGTCGCCCATCACCTGCACCTCGACGTGGCGCGCGCGGCGCACCAGCTTCTCCAGGTAGAGTTCGTCGTTGCCGAAGGCGCTTGCCGCCTCGCGGCGCGCGACCTCCATCGCCGGCGCCAGCTCTTCCGCGCTTGCGACGACGCGCATGCCGCGCCCGCCGCCACCCCAGCTCGCCTTCAGCATCAACGGGTAGCCTACGGCGGCGGCCAATGCCTGCGCGGTGGCCGTATCGTGGGGCAGGGCACCGGTCGCGGGCACCACCGCAACGCCCGCGCGCTCGGCGAGCGCCCGGGCCGACACCTTGTTGCCTAGCAGGCGCATCACGGCGGCGTCCGGCCCGATGAACGTGATGCCCGCGCGCGCGCAGGCCTCGGCGAAATCGGGGTTTTCGGACAGGAAGCCGTAGCCGGGGTGGATCGCGTCGACGTGCGCTTCCTTCGCGATCCGGATGATGTCGGCGATATCGAGATAGGCCGCGATCGGCGTGCGCTCCGCCCCGACCAGATAGGACTCGTCGGCCTTGAAGCGGTGCAGCGCGAAGCGGTCTTCCCGCGAATAGATCGCGACCGTGCGTATGCCCATTTCGCTCGCGGCACGCAGCACGCGGATGGCGATCTCGGAACGGTTGGCGACGAGGAGGCTGCGGATGGGTTTCATGTGGTGTCACTCGCTGCAGCGGGACGGCACCCGCTGAAAGGTTGTTTTAATGATTAAAATAAACACCTTTTAATACTTTGACACGAAGTGCGGCATTTGGGAACACCCTGCGCGCGTGGTTGCGCAAATGCAAACGCGGTGCGCAGTTCCCGTCCATCGATCGCGGCCACGGCCGTCCCCCTCCCGGCACTGGCTATACTCGCCCCAATGCAGCCCGCATTGGAGGATCGAGCCATGACCACACTGACCGACGGCGAGCAGTTGATGCTCGAACTGGTGAATCGTGCCCGCCTCGACCCGCTCGCGGAGGCGGCGCGCTACGGGATCGGGCTGAACGACGGCCTGGATCCGGGCACGATAACGGCCACGCCGAAGGCGCCGCTCGCCCCGAACGACCTGTTGCGCAGCGCCTCGCGCGCGCACAGCGAGTGGATGCTGGCCACCGACACCTTTTCCCACACCGGCGCCGACGACTCCTCGCCCGGTGACCGCATGGGCGATGCGGGTTACGTGTTCAGCGGCTCCTGGACCTGGGGCGAGAACATTTCGTGGCGGGGTACCACCGGAGACGTGGACGTGGGCGCCTTCGTGCTGGCACAGCACGAAGGCCTGTTCCGCAGCTCCGGGCATCGCGTGAACACGCTGAACGACGCGTTCCGCGAGGTCGGCGTCGGTTCGATCGTCGGCGTCTACACCAGTTCGGGAACCGACTGGAACGCGCAGATGACGACCATCGGCTTCGCGAAGTCCGGGACTTCGATATTCGTCACCGGCGTGCTGCACGATGATGCCGATGCCGATGGCTTCTACGATATAGGTGAGGGGCGGGGTGGCGTTGGCGTCACGCTGAGCGCCACGAGCGGTGGCGCGAGCGACAGCGACACCAGTGCCGCGGCCGGTGGTTACGCGGTCGGGCTCGCCGCCGCGAGCGGCCTGTATACGCTTGCCTTCAGCGGCGGCGGGCTGGCGGCGCCGGTGAGTGTGAAACTGACGCTCGCGGGTCAGAACGTGAAGGTCGATCTGGCCGGCGGTCTTACGGTGCGCAGTTCCGCCGACGTCGAACTGGTGTCGGGAGCCCGCAATGCAAAGCTGCTCGGGATACGGGACATCGACGCGAGCGGCGATGCGGGTGCCAACGCGCTGCGCGGCAATGCCGGCGCCAATAGGCTGAGCGGCAATGACGGCAACGACACGCTGACCGGCGCGGCCGGCAGCGATACGCTGGAAGGCGGTGCCGGCGCCGACGTCTATTTCGTGACCGGCGGTGACGTGATCACCGAGTCGGCGGGTGGAGGGTGGGACAGAGTAGTCTCCGCGGTGTCGTGGACACTTGCCGCCCAGGTCGAGAAGCTGGACGGCAGCGGCAGCGCGAACATCAGCCTCAACGGCAACGCGCTGGCGAACACGATCAGGGGCAACGCCGGGCACAACGTGATCGGCGGGCTGAAGGCCAACGACTCGCTTACCGGTGGCGCAGGCAACGACACCCTGCAGGGTGGCGAGGGTTACGATTCACTGGCCGGCGGCAGTGGTGACGATGTGCTTATCGGCGGCGCCGGTCGCGATCAGCTAACCGGTGGCGCCGGCGCGGACGTGTTCGTGTTCAACAGCGCGCTGCTGGCGGGTGCGAATATCGATACGCTGACGGACTTCTCGGCCAGCGACGACACGCTGCGCCTGGACGCGGACGTGTTCGGCGCGTTCACGGCCGGTGTTGCCGTGACTGCGGCACAGTACCTCGCCGCACCCGGTGCGACGGCGGCCGCCGACGGTCTGCAGCGGCTGGTGTTCGACACCAGCTCGGGCTCGCTCTACTACGACGCGGATGGCGCCGGCGGCGTCGCGGCGATCAAGTTCGCGATCTTCGGCACCACCACGCACCCGGTTCCCGGTGTCGAGGATTTCACGATCGTGGCCTGAGTGGCGCGGGTACGCACGCAGTTCGCTCAGCCGAACGAAAGCCAGCCGCCGATCACCACGATCGCGACCATGTTCATGCGCAAGCCCGCGCGCATCATGTCGCGCTGGCGCAGGGCGCCACTGGCGAAGACCAGCGCGTTCGGCGGTGTGGCGACCGGCAGCATGAACGCGCAACTCGCGCTGAGCGCGACCGCCGCGGCGATCGTCACCGGAGCAAGCCCGAGTTCGGCCGCCAGCGGCAGCAGCACCGGCAGCAGCAGCGCGGTCACGGCGGTGTTGCTGACCAGTTCGGTGAGGAAGACCACGAAGGCCGTGATCGTGAGCAGGACCAGCAGCGGTTGCAGTCCGGATACGTCGCCCAGCAGCTCGCGCGCGAGCCAGGCGTCGGCTCCGGACGCCTGCATCGCCGAGCCGAGGCAGATGCCGCCGCCGAACAGCAGCAGCACGCCCCATTCGGTGTCGCGCTCGAGGGTTGCCCAGTTCAGCGTGCGCGTCACCAGTAGCGCGACGGCCGCGGCCAGCGCGATCAGCGCATCGGCGTCGCGCTCCACCCCGAGCCAGGCGCCGACCCGCCCGCTGAACAGCCAGCCGCCTACGGTCAGTGCGAATACCACCAGCGTCGCGACGGCCCCGGCTCGCCAGCGGAATTGCGTGGTGGCACTCGCGGCCGCACGACCGGCGAACCGGGGGCGCAGCGCCAGCCACAGCACCAGCACGCCGAGCGGCCACAGCAGCAGCGCCACCGGCAGCCCCAACGCGAGCCAATCGCTGAAGTCGAGGCCGAGCGCGGCGGCCGCGAGCGCGTTCGGCGGACTGCCGACCAGCGTGGCCATGCCCCCGATGCTGGCGCTCCAGGCGAGTCCCAGCAGCACGAAAGCGCGCAGCGCACGATCGTGCTCGGGGTCGGTGTCGTTCACCAGTCCGAGCGCCAGCGGCAGCAGCATCGCCACCGTCGCGGTATTGCTGATCCACATCGACAGCAGCGTGCAGGCGGCGAACAGCAGCAGACTGGCCGGCAGCAGCTGCCCGCGCGCAAGTTGCACCAGCCGTGCGGCGAGCAGCACATCGAGTCCGTGGCGGCGCAGCGCACTCGCGAGCGCGAAGCCGCCGAAGAAGATCGCGATGACGGGGTTCGTGAATGCCGTCAGCGCGGACTTCACATCGAGGATTCCCAGCGCGATCGCCAGCACGGGGACCAGCAAGGCGGTCACGGTCAGGTGCAGCGCCTCGAACAGCCACAGGCTACCGGCCAGCGCGAGCAGGAACAGCCCACCGTGCTCGGTGGGCGATGCCGGCAGCAATAGCGTGGCGCAGGCGATCGCCAGGGCGGCCGCGAGGCGGATCATCGGCGCCGCCGGAGTCCTGGTTCAGGTGATGATCGTGCCGCCGTCGACACGGAGCACCTGCCCGGTGATCCAGCGCCCGTCGGCGGAAACCAGCGCTCCGACCGCATCGGCGATGTCCTCCGGTTGTCCCACGCGGCCCATGGCGGCGGTTTCGGCACCGTAGCGACGCAGCGCCTCGGCGTCGCCCCCGAGCAGCATCGGGGTGTCGGTCATGCCGGGCGATACCACGTTCACGGTGACGCCGCGCGGCGCGAGTTCACGCGCCAGCACCTTCGTGAAACCCTCGACCGCCATCTTGCTGCCCACGTACAGCGCCATGCCGGCGCCGTTGGCCACCGTCGCGCCGGTGGAGATGTTAACGATGCGCCCGCCGTCCTCGATCGTGCGTGCGGCCTCGCGGCACATCATGAAGGTGCCGCGCGCGTTGACGCCGAAGGTGAAGTCGAAATGGCTCATCGGGATGTCGCGGAACGGCTTCAGATGGCCGATCCCGGCGTTGTTGACGACCACGTCGATGCGACCGCAGCGTGCGCGAGCGGCGGCGAAGAACGCGATTACCGCATCTTCATCGGCTATGTCCACCCGCTCGGCCCACGCGACGCCGCCGGCATCGGTGATGGCACGCACGGTGGCGTCGGCGCCGTCGGCGGAGCGCGCATAGCCGGCGACGACCGTGAAACCGTCGCGCGCGAGGCGCAACGCAATCGCCCGCCCGATGCCGGTGCCGGCGCCGCTGACCAGAGCGACGCGGCCCTCGTTCGAAACGTTATTCTGTGCTGCGTCCATCGCTTCAGCCCAGCGTCTTCGCGTCGCGCAGCGCCGCGATCTTCGCCTCGTCGTAGCCGAGCACCTCGCGCAGCACCTGTTCGTTGTGCTGCCCGGCGGACGGCGCCCAGGCGGGCTCCGGAAGTTCCTCGCCGAGAAAGTTCACCGGGAAGCCGAGCATGTCGGCACCGTGGTCCTGGTGCGGCATGACCTTGAAGCGCGCCTGGAACTGCGGGTCGGCGACGATGTTCTCGGGCGTGTTGACCGGTGCGATCGGGGTGTTGGCCTCGGTGGCGAAGGCGATCCATTCGGCGCTGGTCCTGGACTTGAAGATGTCGCGCAGGATCGCCTGCAACTCGCGGTTGCCGCGCGCGTGGTCGGCGTACTTCGAGCCGGGCCACTTCTCGAACAGGTCCATGCGGCCCAGGCCTTCGCAGAAGTTCTTCCACAGCGATTGTTCCGAGGCCATGAACAGCACGTGGCCATCCTTCGATTCGTACATCTGGTAGCGCACGCCTTCCTTCATGCCGCGGGTCGCGACCGGCCGGCGCCTGTAGCCGTCGGACTTGTTGCCCGTCACCACGTCCTCGGGGCGGCGGTACGCCATGTAGCTCTCGATGCGGTACCAGTCGAAGGCGGCCGCTGCATCGCTCTGCGCGAGTTCCATGAAACAGCCCTCGCCGGTCTCGCGCGCACGCAGCACGCCCGCCAGTACCGCCAGCCCGCCGAACAGCGGCGCGGCGTTGATGCCGACGCTGACGTGCTCGGGGATGTAGCAGAATCCCTGCTCGTCGTAGGCGGGGGTCACGGCGCCGGACCAGGTGTCGTAGGCGATGCCGTGCGAGGGCATGTCCTTGTACGGCCCGCTCATGCCGTAGCCGGAGACGGTGATGAACACGATCTTCGGGTTGACCTTCTTCAGTTCCTCGTAACCGAGCCCGAAGCGCGCCAGCGCGCCGGGTTTCGAGGCCTCGATCACCACGTCGGCGTCCTTGACCAGGTCGCGGTAGATCTGGCGCCCTTCTTCCTGGCGCAGATCGAGCGTGATGCTCTTCTTGCCGCGGTTCAGGTGCAGGTGCATCAGGGAGACGCCCTCGACGATCGGCCAGGTCATCTCGCGGATGTAGTCGCCCGCCGGTGTCTCGACCTTGATCACGTCGGCGCCGAGGTCGACGAAGGCGGTGGTGATCGCGGCCGGTCCGAGGATCGAGCTTTCGATCACGCGCAGGCCGGCGAGTGGTGCTGCTTTGTTCATGGCGTTTCCTTCACAGTGCGGTTGGTCGGTTCGGAAGCGGGTCGGGCCGCAGCTGCTCGCGCGGCTACGACCGGATGGATGGCGCGATGATCGCGCAAGTCGCGCGGACCGGGAAGCTCCGGGTGCCAGGCGCGGGGTGCCGATCGGGCCGATTTCATTGCATATCGGGTCATGTCGGCGGGGACTCCGCGGACGGGGCCTGCTCGCGCAGGAAGCGCAGGAACTCCTGCGCGACCACCGACAGGCGCTTCTCCGCCGGGTGCACCACGTACCAGTGCCGGCGCAGCGGAAAGTGCGCCACGTCGAGTTCGGTGATGCCGCTGTCGTGCGCGTCGGCGGCGAGCGCGTGCCGCGACACCACCGCGACCCCGAGGCCGCCGAGCACGGCCTGCTTGATCGCTTCGTTGCTCGCGAATTCCATCCGCGTGCGTGCCTGCAGATCGCTGGCGGCGAGCAACGCCTCGAGCGCCATGCGGGTGCCCGAGCCGGCCTCGCGCATCAGGAACGGTTCCTCGACGAGGCGCCCCAGCGCGATCCTGCGGCGCCCGGCGAGCGGGTGGTCGTCGCGTGCGATCACCACCAGTTCGTTGTCGAGGAAGGCTTCGGTGACCACGTTCATCGCCTGCGGCGGCCGGCCCATCACGCACAGGTCGTCGGCATTGTGCTCGAGGCGAGCGATGACCTCGGCGCGCGTGCCCACCTTGAGCTCGGCGTCCACTCCCGGGTACCGCGCGCAGAACACCCCGAGCAGGCGCGGCATGAAATACTTGGCCGTCGTGACCGCCGACAGCCGCAGTCGACCCTGCTTGAGTCCCTTCAGGTCGGCCACCAGCATCGCGAAACGGTCCAGTGTTTCGAGCACCGAGCTCGCGGCGCTGTAGAGTTCCCGCCCGGCATCGGTAAGATAGAGGCGTCGGCCGACGTACTCGAGCAGCGGGGTGCCGACGCTGTCCTCCAGATTCCGGATCTGGACCGACACCGCGGGCTGCGTGAGGTGCAACTCCCCGGCCGCGCGGCTGTAGCTCTCGTTGCGCGCCACGCAGGCGAACAGTTCGAGCTGGCGCAGGCTGATGTGCGGGCGAGCGGGGCGGTCGTTGTGTTGCATGGCGTGGGTCGGAACGCCTCAGGCACGTGCTGCCGGTAGGGCATTTGTCATATTTGCGATGATCAATGCTGCTGGTATCATGCATATACTAACTTATATGGAGAGAGTTGGCATGCCAGCCTGTCGACGAATCCAGGAACCGGAGCTCCCATGACCCAAGCGCTGTTTCAGTCGGAACTCCACGGCCTGCCGCTGCTGGCCCGTGGCAAGGTGCGTGACATCTACGAGGCGGGGCCCGGGCACCTGCTGATCGTGACCACGGACCGGTTGTCGGCCTTCGACGTGGTGTTGCCCACCCCGATCCCCGGCAAGGGCAAGGTGCTGAACGCGCTGTCGAATTTCTGGTTCGCGCGCCTCGGCGGCGTGGTCGCCAACCACCTGTGCGAGCTGACGCCGGACGATGTGCTGTCGGACCCCGCCGAGCGCCGCCAGGTCGCCGGTCGCGCGGTGGTCGTGAAGCGCTACCGCACGCTGCCGATCGAGGCGATCGTGCGCGGTTATCTGGTCGGCTCCGGTTGGAAGGAGTACCGCGCCGGCGGCACCGTCTGCGGCATCGCCCTGCCCGCGGGGCTGCGCGAGGCGGACCGGCTGCCGCGCACGCTGTTCACGCCCTCGACCAAGGCCGAGGCCGGCGCGCACGACGAGAACATCAGCTTCGAACAGGCGGTGGAATTGCTGGGGCGCTCCATGGCCGGGCAGGTGCAGCGCGTCGCCATCGCGCTGTACGAGGAAGCCGCCGCGTACGCTCGCGACAAAGGCATCATCATCGCCGACACCAAGTTCGAGTTCGGTACCGACGACTCCGGCGCACTGGTGCTGATCGACGAGGCGCTGACGCCGGATTCCTCGCGTTTCTGGCCGGCCGACGCCTGGCAACCGGGCAGCAACCCGCCGAGCTTCGACAAGCAGTACGTGCGCGACTGGCTCGAAAGCAGCGGCTGGAACAAGCAGCCACCAGCGCCGCAGTTGCCGGCCGAGGTCGCCGAGCGCACCGCCGCGAAGTACCGCGAAGCGCTGCAGCGCCTGACCGGTACCGACATCGACTGATTCCCGCCCCGCCGGTGCGCCGCCCGCGCACCGGCGATCACCGCACGGAGGAGTACCCGCATGAACGGCGCCAATCCACTGGTAGGCATCCTGACCGGCAGCCCCAACGACCTGCCGACCGTCGTGAAGGTGCGCGACACGCTCACCGAACTCGGCATCCCCAGCGAGATCATCGTCGCCTCCGCCCACCGCACGCCCGACAAGGTGCTGGCGTACATCCGCCACGCGCACGACAACGGCGTCAAGGTGCTGATCGGTGCTGCCGGCGTCGCCGCGCACCTGGCCGGCGTGATCGCCGGGCATACCCGGCTGCCGGTGATCGGGCTGCCGCTGGGCAACGGTCCGCTCCAGGGTCTGGACAGCCTGCTCTCCACGGTGCAGATGCCCCCCGGCGTGCCGGTGGCCACGGTCGCGATCGACGGCGCGAAGAACGCCGCGATGCTCGCCGCGCGCATCCTCGCGCTGCTCGATCCGGCGATCGATGCCGCGCTGGAACAGGCGGCGGCGAAGGAGCGCCAGCGCTACGAGCAGAGCGCCGACGAGGCGCTGGCCCGGCTCGGGGGTTGAGGTGTCGGATATCACGGCGCTGTTCGCGCACAACCGCGCATGGTCGGAGGAGTTGCGGCGTACCGACCCCGATTACTTCAACCGTCTGGCGTCGGTGCAGTCGCCCGAGTACCTGTGGATCGGCTGCGCGGACAGCCGCGTGCCGGCCAACCAGATCACCGGTCTGCTGCCGGGGCAGGTGTTCGTGCACCGCAACGTCGCGAACACCGTGGTGCACACCGACCTGAACTGCCTGTCGGTGATCCAGTTCGCGGTCGATGTGCTGAAGGTCGAACACATCATCGTCTGCGGTCATTACGGCTGTGGTGGCGTGCGCGCGGTGTTGACCGGCCAGCGTCTCGGTCTGATCGACAACTGGCTGCGCCACATCGTCGATGTGCGTGACCAGCACGCCGCGCTGCTCGACGGGCTCGACGACGAGCGGGTCCGCTGGGACCGCCTGTGCGAACTGAACGTGATCGAACAGGCGCGCCACGTCTGCGAGACCACGATCGTGCGCGATGCCTGGAGCCGGGGTCAGCCGCTGCGCGTGCACGGCTGGATCTACGGCCTGCAGGACGGCTTGCTGCGTGACCTCGGATTTTCGGTCGGCTCCGAACAGGACACCCTGCTCGCCTGTACGCGCGCGCTGGAGGCGACCGGCCGGGATGCCGGCTAGCGCCGCGCTCCGCTGGCGGCCTTCCGCCGATGCGCGACTGATCGCGCTGATCGGCTGCGCGCACGGCGTCTCGCACTTCTTCCACCTGCTGCTGCCGCCGCTGTTCCCGTGGCTGATGCCCGAGTTCGGCCTGGACTTCACGCAGGCCGGTGCACTGATGACGGTGTTCTTCGTCGTCTCCGGCGTGGGGCAGGTGCTGGCGGGCTTCCTGGTCGACCGTGTCGGTCCGCGGCGCGTGCTGCTCGGCGGCATGGCGTGCTTCGCACTCGCCGCCAGCGTGCTCGCGCTGGCTGACCGGCACGCGCTGCTGTGGGTGGCGGCGGCGCTGGCGGGGCTCGGCAACAGCGTGTTCCATCCGGCAGATTTCAGCGTGCTCAACCATCGCGTCCCCGCCGTGCGGCTGGGGCAGGCGTTCTCGGTGCACGGACTCGCGGGCAGCATCGGATGGGCGGCGGCGCCGCTGTTCCTGGCTTCGCTGGCGAGCCTGGCCGGCTGGCGCTGGGCGGCGTTCGGCGCCGCGCTGCTGGCCGTGGGGGCGGGCCTGGTGCTGTGGCGCGTGCGCGAACTCGAGGTCGGGCAGGCAGCGCCTGCCACGGGTGGCGGACGGCACGACGGTGCGCCGCTCGCCTTCCTCGGTTCCGGCGTGATCTGGCTCTGTTTCCTGTTCTTCGCCCTGGTCACGGCTGCCTTCGGCGCAGTGCAGCACTTCGGCACGCCATTGCTGCACGCGCTGTACGGACTGGCGCTGCCGGCGGCCGCTGCGGCGTTGACCGCCTTCCTGATCGGCAATGCGGCAGGAATTCTGGCCGGCGGCATGCTGGTCGGACGTACCGCGGCGCAGGAGAGGTTGATCGCTGCCGCGCTGCTTGCCACCGCCGTGCTCGCATTCGCGCTCGCATCCGGGGTGGTACCGGGCTGGAGCGTGGTTCCTCTGCTGGTAGCGATGGGTTTCGCGAGCGGCGTGCCAGGACCGGCGCGTGACCTGCTGGTGCGGCGCAGTGCGCTCGCGCGCGGCGGACGGGTGGCGTACGGGCGGGTCTACGGATTCGTCTACGCGGGTATCGACACCGGCGTCGCACTGTCGCCGCTGGTGTTCGGTCCGCTGATGGATGCGGCGCGTTTCAGCACCGTGCTCGGTGGCGTGGCGTTGCTGCAACTGCTGGCGATCGCGGTCACGCTCGCCATCGCGCGCGCCGCGCTACGCGCGTGACCGCCCCGTTCCCCAGCCGGACGGGTGTGGCGCCCGCCATGTTCGCGTAGGTCCGGGCCGTGCCCGGACATTGTTCGGCCACAGGCCGAACCTGCGGCGGACGAATGTTCGGGGGCGCGGGCGGTTTCAGCCCGCCAGGGCGTCCGGGTGGCGCGCCTGCACCATGCGCCGCAGGCCATCGCGCCAGGGAACGCGGCAGGGGCCGGTCAGTTCGCGTCGTCGCGTCGGGTCGCTCAGTATCTGCTGGATGCCGTCCGGCGACTCGAGCAGCCGCACCTCGCGCCCCACCAGTTCGCCCAGGTAGTTGGCCATGTCGCGCATGTCCACCGTTTCGTCGCCGCCCCAGTTGGTGATCGTCGCCGGTACCGCTGCCGCGGCGAGCAGGCCGGGCAGGTGCGCCAGGATGTCGTCGTCGTGGATCGGTGACAGCAGCGGCGGGCGTCCCGCGAACACGGGGATCGGCTGGCCGGCGAGGACCAGGTCGAGCAGCATCGCCGGCAGCCCGCCGTTGGCGCCGTAAGCGGCGTTCATGCGCCCTATCGTCGTCGGCAGTTTGTAGGCGCTGGCCGCGAAGCGCGCCACCGCTTCCTGCGCGATCTTCGACACGCAGTAGGTCGGCGAGTACGGCTGGTGGCTGCCGCCGAGCGGATCGGTCTCGACGATCGGACGCAGTGGATCGCTCGCCGGCAGGTAGACGCCGCAGGTCGACATCACGAGGCAGGCGCGTGCGCCGCGGAAGCGTCGCATCAGGTGCCCGGTGCCTTCGGCGTTGATGCGCAGCGTGGCGTCGTAATCGAGGCCGGGCGGAATCACGGCCGCCAGATGCAGCACGTAATCGAAATGTTCCGGCAGTTCGCTCCAGTCGGGCGCGGCCAGATCGACCGCAGCGGCACGGATCCCGGCCTGCTCGACGCGCGCGCGGGCGCCGCGTTCGCTGAAGCGTGCGAGTCCCCACACCTCGTTGTCGCGCGCGAGCGCGCTCGCGAGCGGAAAGGCGATCTGGCCGGCGACGCCGGTGACGAGGATGCGATGACCGGCGATGGCGTTCATGCGGTGTGCTCCGGTGGCAGGAACCAGACTGGATTATGCAGAAAACAGCGACGATTCGCGCTAGGCTGGGCGGGTCGGTCGCACCGGCACGGCGACCGGCCCGCTTCGGCCCATCGGCGATGACACGGGAGGTCGCATGATCGCGCTCGTCGTTTCCCTGCTCGCATTGCTCGCCGGCATCTTCGCCGGCCGACGGCTGCTCGGCTATCTGGCCGCCGTTGTGGTGCTGTTCGCCGGCTGCTACGGCGCCGGCACCGGCAACCCGTTCCTGTTCGCGCTGGCCGTGCTGGCGGCGCTGGCACCGCCGGTGCTGCTCGGCGTGCCGGCGCTGCGACGGCGGCTGTTCAGCGAACGCGCGATGCGCATCATGGAACCGATCCTGCCGCAGCTCGGTGACACCGAGCGCGTGGCGCTGGAGGCTGGCACCGTGTGGTGGGACGGTGAACTGTTCGGCGGCAGGCCGCGCTGGAAGCGACTGCTGGGGTACCGCTTGCCGCCGCTCGACGAACGCGAGCAGGCGTTCCTCGACGGTCCGGTCGAAACGCTGTGCGCCATGCTCGACGACTGGCAGATCGCCCAGCAGCGCGAACTGCCGACCGCGGTGTGGGAGTACCTGAAGGAGCAGCGTTTCTTCGGCATGATCATTCCCGAGGAATACGGCGGCCTCGGTTTTTCGGCACTCGCGAATTCGCGCGTCGTCACCCGGATTTCCTCGCGTTCGATCACGGCGGCGGTCACGGTGATGGTGCCGAACTCGCTGGGGCCCGGTGAACTGCTGCTGCACTACGGCACGGACGAACAGAAATCGCACTACCTGCCGCGGCTGGCGCGGGGGATCGAGATTCCGTGTTTCGCGCTGACCGGACCCGAGGCGGGATCGGACGCCGCGGCCACGCAGTCCACCGGCATCGTGACCCGGGGTGTGTACCAGGGACGCGAGGTGCTCGGGATGCGCCTGAACTGGCAGAAGCGCTACATCACGCTGGCGCCGGTGGCGACGCTGATCGGACTGGCCTTCCGCCTGCGCGACCCCGACGGATTGCTGGGCGGCGAGGAAGACCTTGGCATCACCTGCGCGCTGATCCCCCGCGATACGCCCGGCGTGCGGATCGGACGGCGGCACGACCCGATGGGTATCCCGTTCCACAACGGGCCGATCGTCGGCGAGGACGTGTTCGTGCCGCTCGAAACGATCATCGGTGGCGTGGAGCGCGCCGGCCAGGGCTGGCGGATGCTGATGGAATCGCTGGCGGCGGGGCGTTCGATCTCGTTGCCCGCGCTCTCGATCGCGGCCGCGCAGCTGTGCACGCGCGTGGTCGGCGCCTACGCGACGGTGCGCGAGCAGTTCGACACCCCGATCGGGCGCTTCGAGGGCATCGAGGAACCGCTGGCGCGCATCGGGGCCATGACGTACCTCATGACCTCGGCACGCCACCTGACCTGCGGTGCGCTCGACCTGGGCGAGAAGCCGTCGGTGATCTCCTCGATCGTCAAGGCCTACCTCACCGACGCCATGCGCCAGGTGGTGGCCGACGCGATGGACATCCGCGCCGGATCGGCGATCCAGCGCGGCCCGCACAACATCCTCTCCCCGGTGTGGCAGGCAGTGCCGATCGGCATCACCGTCGAGGGCGCGAACATCCTCACCCGCTCGATGATCATCTACGGGCAGGGCGCGATCCGTTGTCATCCGTGGGTGCAGCAGGAAATGCAGGCGATCGCCGCACGCGATCCGGTGGCCTTCGACCGTGCGCTGTTCGGCCATCTGGGCCATGTGGCGACGGTCGCGGTGCGCAGCCTCGTGCTGGGACTCACGCGTAGCCTGGTGGTACCGGTGCCGGGGGTGCCCGGTACGCGGCGGCTCTACCAGTACCTGTCGCGCTTCGCGGCGGCCTTCGCGCTGGTCTCCGACGTGGCGATGGCTACCCTCGGCGGCTCGCTGAAACGCCGCGAGAAGATCAGCGGCCGGCTCGCCGACGCACTGGCGTGGCTGTATCTCGCCAGCGCGACGCTGAAGCGCCATCACGACGACGGCGCGCCCGCGGAGCACCTCGACCTGGTGCGCTGGAGCGTGCAGCACGCGCTGTACCGGATCCAGGAGGCGCTGGCCGGGGTGCTGGAGAACCTGCCGAACCGCATGGCTGCCGTCGCGCTCGGATGGGTGGTGTTCCCGCTGGGGCTGCGGATGCGTCCACCGGGCGACGCACTGGGTGGGCGCGTGGCGCGTGCGCTGCTCGAGGATCGCCAGGTGCGCCGCGATCTGACGACCGACGTCTACGTGCCTGCACCCGATGAGCCCGGGCTCGGCGCGCTGGAGGCCGCGCTCGACCTGACGGTGGCGGCGCTGCCCATCGAAACGCGGCTGCGTGACCTGGTGCGCGCCGGTCGCATCGATCGCGCGCCCTCGCACGAACTCGACGATGCCGCGCTCGCGGCCGGCCTGATCACGCGTGCCGAATACGAGCAGCTGAACGAGGCGCGCGATGCCCGCATGAGCGTGATCGCGGTCGACGAGTTCGACGCGGACGAATACCGGCAGTTGCGCTAGGCCCACTGGCATGCCTGAACGCTTTGGTCCCCCGGTTGAGCGTTTGCAGCCTCCGCGGTCATGCCGCGCTGCGCCTATGATCGGCCCATAACGGGTAGCCAGCCGTTCGTTCGACGTGCCGGCAGCCCGCATCATCATCCGTGCGTGGGAGAATACCAGCGTGCGATGGGGCATGACGATCGACCTGCAGCGCTGCACCGGCTGTTACGGCTGCGTGATCGCCTGCAAACAGGAACACAGCACGCCGTCCGGGATCCACTTCCGGCGCATGCTGTTCGAGGAGGTCGGCGAATACCCGACGGCCCGGCGCATCCACGCGCCGGTGCAATGCAACCACTGCGCCGAGCCGCCCTGCGTTCCGGTGTGCCCGACGCGCGCGACGTACCAGCGTGACGACGGGCTGGTGCTGGTCGACTCCGGGCAGTGTATCGGCTGTGGCTACTGCATGACGGCCTGCCCCTACGAGCACCGGCACTACGTCGATTACGCCGCCGGCCACTTCGACGACTGCGTGACGCCGCACGAGGCGCGCGGCGGCGAGGCCGGGCACGACTGGGTCGCCAAGCAGGACACCGTGGTCAAGTGCACCTTCTGCGAGCATCGGCTAGCGCGCGCCAAGGGGACCGCACTGGTGCCGGGTGTGGATCGCGAGGTGACGCCTGCGTGCGTGAACACCTGCCCGTCGGAGGCGATGGTCTTCGGTGACCTGGACGATCCGGACAGCCACGTCAGCCGCTTGATCCGCGAGCGCAACGGTTTCCCTCTGCTGCCGGAGGCCGGCACCAAACCGTCGGTGTTCTATCTGCCGGCGGACGTCATGCTGGACGCGGACACATGAACGTGGCGAACACCGGCCGGGTCGAAGACACGGGAGGGCGGCGATGACACGCAGCACCACGCAGGCGGTCGCGACCGCGGTAACGCCCGGATGGACGGCTGCCCCGGGGCAATACACGCGCTGGGACTGGCGCGCGGCGGCGAACTTCGTCGGCGGCGGCACCGGTGCGGGCATGCTGCTCGCGGCCACGCTGTTCGCGCCGTCGACCGCCAGCTACCGCGTGCAGGCGGGCCTGGGGCTGGCGATCGTGGCCATCGGGCTGCTGTGCATCATGGCGAAGCTGGGCCGCCCGGCGCGGGCGCTGAACATCTTCCGCCACGCGAAGGGCTCGTGGATGACCCGCGAGGGCTTCGCGATGCCGACGCTGTTCGGCTGCGGCGCACTGTCGCTGTGGCAGCCGGCGATCGGCGCGATGGCCGTGATCGCGACCCTGTCGGCGCTGGTGTTCCTGTATTGCCAGGCACGCATCCTCAACGATGCCAAGGGGATCCCGGCGTGGTCGATCGCCGAGATCGTGCCGCTGATCGTCGTCACCGGACTGGCCGAGGGGGCCGGTCTGGCGGTGGCGACCACGGCTTTCGTGCCGGACGTTCCGACGGCGGGCGGCATCGTGCTGCTGGTGGCCGCGCTGGTGCTGCGTCACGTTGCGTGGCGGCGTTACCGCGCGGCTCTGGTGCGTGCCGATGCGCCGGCGGCCGCGCTCGCCGCGCTCGCCGCACACGCGCGGCGCTGGCTGCCCGCCGGTGACGGACTGCCGCTGCTGCTGGCGTTCGCCGGGGTCCTGCTCGGTGGAACCGCCGGCGTCGTGGCGGTGGCCGCGGGCGGCGTGCTCGCCGCGCTCGGGGGCTGGGCGTTCAAGGTGACCTTGCTCACGCGCGCCGGGCATTACCGGCCGAAGAGCGTATCGCTCGCGGCGGGTTTGGCGCGTGCGCGCGCGCGGAGCTGAGCGCATGGACGAGGCGCCGGTGGTCGCGCGGGTCGCGCTGCACGGATTTCCCGATCTGGGTCTGGCGGGTGGCGCGCGGCCCGCCGTGACGCTCGAACTGCCGGCGCACGCGCTGACCGGACGGGGGATCATCGAGGCGATGCTCGTGCGTTTCGGCGAGCAGACGCTGCCGTTCCTCGTCGCGGCGCGCAGCGCGGGAGCACATCGCACGAACGTGCATCTGTTCGTCGGCGATCAGCCGATCGGCGATCTGGATGCGGATCTTGCCGATCGTCTCGACGCGGAGCGCCGCATCGAGGCGCTGCTGATCCGCGTGAAGACCATTGTCGGTGGCTAGCCAACGAGGCTGAACGGAGGCCCGCACGCACCATGACCGCAACCGCTTCCGCCGTCACCGAGGGCAACGAACGCTGGGTGCCCTCGCACTGCAGCATGTGCTACCACGGCTGCCCCATCCTCGCGCACGTGAAGGACGGCGTGCTGCTCAAGATCGAGGGCAATCCCGCCACGCCGGCGACGCGCGGACGGCTGTGCCCCAAGGGCAACAGCGGCGCGATGCGGCTCTACGATCCCAAGCGGCTCAAGGTGCCGATGCGTCGCACCAACCCCGAGAAGGGGCTGGACGTCGATCCGCGGTGGGAGGAGATTTCCTGGGACGAGGCGCTCGACATCCTCGAGCAGAAGCTGCGTTCGATCCGCGAACGCGACCCGAGCCTGCTCGCGGTCGGCGGCTTCAACACGCACTCGTGGCACTGGGGCAACGCGTTCGGGCTCGCGTTCGGCACCGCCAACTGCGCGAAGAACCTGTTCAGCGCGATGGGCCATATGTGCGGCAACGGCGCGCACACGGCCGGCGAGATGATCCACAACTCGATGAACACGCATCCGGATCTGGAGTACGCCGAGTACGCGATGATCGTCGGCGCGGCGATCGGCGAGGCGTACCAGAGCGCGGTGGCCTACGGCCGCATCCTGGGCGATGCGCGCGAACGCGGGAAACTGCGCCTCGTCGTGGTCGATCCGCAGCAGAGCCGCGCGGCCGCGATGGCCGACGAATGGGTGCCGATACGCCCGGGCACCGACTGCGCGATGCTGCTCGCGATGATGCACGTGCTGCTGCACGAACTCGACATCTACGATGCGGGCTACCTGCGCGTGCACACGAACGCCGCGTACCTGATCGGCGCCGACGGCTACCCGCTGCGCGATGCCGCGAGCGGCAAGCCGCTGGTCTGGGACGGTGCAGCGCAGTGCACGCGCGCGTTCGACGATCCCGCGCTCGACGTGGCACAGCTCGCGCTGCGCGGCCGCTACACGACTCCGGCCGGGGAAGGCCAGCCGGGCTTCCAGCTGCTGTTCGACCATCTGCGGCAGTACACGCCGGAATGGGCCGAGGCGATCAGCAGCGTGGCGGCCGCGACGATCCGGCGCCTGGCACGCGAACTGGGGCAGGCCGCACGCATCGGCGAGACGATCGAGATCGACGGCAGGACCTATCCGTACCGGCCGGCGTCGGTGTCGGGCTACCGCGGGCTGAGCACGCACACCAACGCGCTGCACACCTCGTGGGCGATGGAGCTGATCAACGTGCTGATCGGCTCCACGCGCGCGGTCGGCGGTGCGCGCGCCTGGATCGGGTCGATGATGCCGCAGTCGCCGGCCACCACGCTGCCCGGGCCGGACGGGCTGATCTTCACGCCGTTCCAGCCGCACGCGTTCGCGTTCCCGCCGAAGATGATCGCGGTCCCCGAATACTTCCCGGTGGCGTTCGATGCCGGACTGCTGTGCTTCGAGGCGCAGGCCGCACCCGAGCGGTACGGGGTCACGCCGATCGAGATGCTGATCAACGAAGGCGGCAACCCGGTGATGACCGGGCAGAATCCGTCGTCGGCGATCGCCGGGCTGAAGGCGATTCCGTACCTCGTCGACATCACGCTGTACGTCGACGAGACGGCGCTGTTCGCGGACCTGGTGCTGCCGGACGTGAGCTACCTCGAGCGCTGGGGCTGGGAAGGCATGTGGTCGGTCGAGGACGAGGGAATCCAGATCCAGCAGCCGGTGGTCGAGCCGCTGTACGGCATACGTCACAGTGCCGACGTCTACATCGAACTCGCGCACCGGCTCGGCATCATGACCGGCCCGCTCGGATTCAGCTCGTTCCTGAACATGATGCAGATGACCGGCGGCGCCTCCGAGGCGGTCAGCCAGGTCGCGGTCAACGACATCACGCATCCGTACCGCAGCGCGCGCGAATACGTCGAGACCTACGTGCGCGCGGTGGCGGGAACGCAGCAGGAACTCGTCTGGACGCAGGGGCACAACCTGCAGCCGAAGCCGGCATGCAAGCGCTACGTGCCGGACTGCTTCGGCGGCCACCGCGTACCGCTCTACTCGTACTGGCTGAAGCAGGTCGGCGACGATCTGCGCCGGCAGATGACCGCGCACGAAGTGCTCGCCCGGGTCCCCGCGCTCGATCCCGAACGCGTGTTCCTCGAATACGCGCCGCTGCCGTTCTGGCATTCCAGTGTGCTCGAGGACGAACCGGCCGAGTTCGACCTCTACGCGATCAACTGGCGCACGGCGATGGGCGGTGTGGGTTCGGGCACGGTGCCGGCCACCAACGTGTGGCTGCTCGAAGCCGCCGAACGCGACCCGTATTTCGCGCACATCCTGATCAACGCGGCGACCGCACGACGCCGGAATCTCGCCGATGGCCAGCGCGTCTGCGTGGAGTCGCCGCACGGGCGCATGGAAGGAACCCTCAAGTGCACCCAGACGATCCACCCCGAGGTGATCGGGACCATCGGCTGCTGGGGACACCTCACCGACGCTGCCGTGGGGCGCGGTCGCGGCCCCGGTCACTTCAACAGCCTGCTCGGTTCCGGCCTGCGCTACATGGGGCCTTCGACGCTGCAGGCGGAGTGCGCGGCGCGGGTGAAGGTCTACGCGATCTAGATCGACCGGCCACGGCGCCCCGCCGGTTCAGGGTCGGCTCCGACCGGAGCGGCAGCGGGCAATGTCGAGTGCGGCAAGGCGCGGGCATTGCCTGGATACACTCGGGGTTCAATGGTGGAGGCACGAACAATGACGGCAGCACCCGGGAAATTCCGCATCGACATCGACGATGCGGTGATCGCCGATCTGCGCGAGCGGCTGCAGCGGGCGCGCTGGGCTGCGGATTTCGGCAACGAGGACTGGAGCTACGGGGCCAACGGCGCGAGCCTGCGCGCGTTGGTCGAGTACTGGGCAGACGGTTTCGACTGGGCCGCGCAGCAACGCGACATGAACCGCTTCGAGCACTACCGCGTCACCATCGACGGCGTGCCGATCCATTACCTGCTGAAGCGTGGCGTGGGAGCGGCGCCGATCCCCATTGTGCTCACCCACGGCTGGCCGTGGACCTTCTGGGATTATCGTGAACTCATCGAACCGCTGGCCGATCCAGCCGCGCACGGAGGCGACCCTGCCGATGCCTTCGACGTGATCGTGCCTTCGTTGCCGGGATTCGGCTTTTCCACGCCGCTGCGGCAAACCGGCGTCAACTACTGGAAGACGGCGGATCTTTGGCACGAGCTGATGACCGGAGTGCTCGGCTATCCGAAGTTCGCCGCACACGGTGGCGACTGGGGCGCCCTCGTCACCTCGCAGCTTTCGCACAAGTACGCGAAGGATCTGTACGGCATCCACGTCTCGATGCCGATCTGGCCGGGGGTGTTCGCTTCCGAACGCCCCTGCGACCTGCTCGGTCCCATGCTGCCCACGCTCCCGGCGGAACTGTTGCCGCAGGCGATCGCCTGGGAGCGCGGCGTGCTGTGCCACATCACCGTGCACATGCTCGATCCGCAATCGCTGGCCTTTGCGATGCACGATTCTCCGGTGGGCATGCTGGCCTGGCTGCTGGTGCGCCTGCGGGCGTGGAGCGACTGCAACGGTGACGTGGAGTCACGCTTCAGCCGCGATGCGATACTGACCAAGGCCACGCTCTACTGGGCAACCGAAAGCTTCGGCAGCAGCATTCGCTTCTATGCCGAGGCGGCGCGCCGCCCCTGGCAGCCTTCGCACTCCCGCACACCGGCGTTCGAAGCGCCGGCCGGCATCTCCATCTTCCGCAAGGATCCGACCCTGCTGCTGCCGGAGAGCAGCGTGGCCAACTATCGGCTGCACCATCTCGCCACGCACGAGTCCGGTGGGCACTTCGCCGCGGCCGAAGAACCGCTCGCGCTGATCGATGACATTCGCGCCACTTTCCGCTCGCTGCGGTGAGCCGCGGGTTCGGCCTGTGGCCGAACAAATGTCCGGGCGCAGCCCGGACCTACGCGCTGCCGCTGCGGCCGGAACGGTAGGCTTCCGGTGATTCGCCGGTCCACACGCGGAACGCGCGCCGGAAGGCGCGCGCATCGCTGAATCCCAGCCGCAGCGCCACGTCGGCGATCTTCAGATGCGACTCCGGGCCCAGCAGTTCGATCGCCAGCTGGCGCCGGCAGCGCTCCTTGACGTCGCCGAGCGTTGCGTTCTCCTCGGCCAGCCGCCGGCGGAACGTCGCACTGCTCATGTTGAACACGTTCGCGAACCGGGCGGCGGTCGGGATCGGCTCGCCGCGCGCCAGTTGTCCGAGGATCAGGTGTTCCACGGCCTCCGAGAAGCAGTGCTGCCCACCCGGTCCGTGCATCACGTCGAACGGGAACACGGCCAGCAGTTCGACCAGGCGCTGGTAGCTGCGCACCACGGGTTTGCCGAGGTACTGCGCGGGGAAGCAGAAGTGGTTGTCTTGCTGTGCGTACAGGATCGGGTGGTGGAACAGGCGCGGCAGCGTGACCTCGTCACCGCGGTTGTCGTAGATCACGCCGAAACCCTCGATCGGGATCTCCTCACCGATCAACCAGCTGTACAACCGGTGGTAGAACGACAGCCCGGTGAGGTCGGCGAGCAGCCCGCTCACGCTGTTCGGCAAACGGAAGGTCTGCATGTGGAAGGTCGCGGTGTCCTTCTCCGTGTCCAGCCAGAGCTTGCCAGCGCGACCGCCGAGCATCGCGCAGAAGCGCGCCGCACGCAGGATCACCTCCTCGAGGTTCGCGCAGGTGATCACGCAGTAGCACAGCATGTCCACCTCGTCCTTGCTCATCGGAGGCAGATTGCGTTCGCGGTTGGCGCGGTTGGCGAGCAGCGTGATGCACTCGCGGTAGAGCTGCACGAATTGCGCGTCGGGCAGCGTGGCAACACGCCCGTGGCGCAGGTCGTCGATGCGAAACGGCAGTCGCAGCCGTTCCAGGATTAGATCGGGCTCCTCGCCGATCGCGGCGGCGTCCTGCAGCAGCGTGAGCGCGAAATCCGCCGGCACGGCCTGCGGTGATCTACGTAGCGCTGTGGTGCTCATCGTGCGTTCCATGGTGCACCGGGAGCGTCGATGCCGCAAGGGTTGAGCGGTTCGGTCCCCCTGTTGCCGAATTGCGGCCTTCGGGCGGCCGCCTGCGTCGCCGCATAATGCCCGCCGATGGGGAGGCACCCGGTCGCCCCGGCGCAGCGCAACACAGTGAGGACGCAGACGATGAGAATCGCGAAACGGGAGATTCGCTACGGTGGCGCCATGCTCGATCAGAAGGAGATCGACGCGGTCGTCGGCGTGATGAAGACCAGCATGGTCGTTGGACCCCAGGTACAGAGCTTCGAGAAGCGCTGTGCGCAACTGCTGGGTCACGAGTACGGCGTCATGGTGAACTCCGGAAGCTCTGCGCTCATGCTGGCGCTGCGACTCGCGGACGTGCCGAAGGGCTCCGAGGTCATCACGCCGACGCTGACCTTCGGCACCGATATCTCGAGCATCGTGCTGAACGGACTGGTGCCGGTGCTGATCGACGTGGAACCGGACACCTACCAGATCGACATCGATCGCATCGAAAGGAACATCACACCGAAAACGCGCGTGTTGCTGATCCCGAACCTGGTGGGCGGCATGCCCGACTGGGATCGGCTGCGTGCGATCGCCGACAAGCACGGACTCATCCTGATCGAGGACAGCTGCGATACGCTCGGCGGCACCTTCCGCGGCCAGCCGGCCGGCAAGCGCGCGCACATCAGCGTCACCAGTTTCTCGATCTTCCACATCATCACCTGCCTCGGCAACGGCGGCCTGGTCGCGGTCGACGACCCGAAGCTGTGGGACCGCGCCCTGATGCTGCGCGCGTGGGGTCGTTCCTCGGAGAAATTCCTGTACGGCACGCGCCAGGGCGACAGCGACGGCCGCTTCCTCGAGAACCTCGGCGACATCGAATACGACGGCATGTTCATCTTCGAGGAGATTGCCTACGGCTTCATTCCGAACGAGGCCGGCGCGGCCTTCGGACACGAGCAGCTGAACAAGCTCGAGCTGTTCACGCAACTGCGCCAGGAACGCTTCGACCTGCATGCGCAGTACATCGACAGCCGCGCCGACGTGTTCATCAACACGCGCGTGCATCCCGATGTGTTCACGACCTGGATCTGCTACCCGGTGATGCTGCGCCCCGAGCTCGGCTGGAGCCGGCGCGCGCTGCAGGTGCATCTGGAAGAGGCGGGGATCTTCACGCGCGTGATATTCTCCGGCCACGCCGCGCTGCAACCGATGATGAAGGACGTCGCCTACCGCGTCGATGCCGGCGGCTGCCCCAACGCCGAGCGCGTGATGCGCCACGGGTTGATGCTGCCGTGCCACCCGACGATGACCGTCGAGGATTGTCAGTACCTGTACCAGGTGCTCGACGACTTCATCGCCGGGCAGCGCGCGAAGTGATGCCGCAATCCACCGGAGACGACGCCATGTTGCAGAAGATCACGCTGCCCGGGACGCCGCTCGCGGTCAGCCGGCTGTGCCTGGGGACGAATATGTTCGGTAGCGCGCTCGAGCGCGAGCGGGCAGCGCAGATCCTCGATGCCTTCTTCGCCGGTGGAGGCAACTTCATCGATACCGCGCATTCCTACGGCGACTGGGTGCCGGGGATCCCGAACGCCGCGAGCGAGCGCACGCTGGGTGCGCTGCTCGCGGGACGTCCGCGCACGAGCTACGTGCTGGCGACCAAGGGCTGCGAGTTCGACTACCGCAAGGGCGACTACGCGTTGCGGGTGACGCCGGAATGCCTGCGGCGCGATCTCGGTGGCAGCCTGGAGGCGCTCGGCATCGACCGCATCGATCTGTACTGGCTGCACCGCGACGACCCGTCGCGGCCGGTCGGCGCGATCGTCGACGCCTTGATCGCCGAGCAGCAGGCCGGGCGCATCGGCTGCTTCGGCTGTTCGAACTGGAGCGTGCCGCGCATCATGGAGGCGCAACGCTACGCCGCCGGCATCGGTCACGCGGGCTTCGTCGCCTGCCAGCCGATGTGGGGGCTGGCGGTGCCCGATCGCGAGGCGATGCTGCGCTTCGCGCCGGGCGGTTACTACGAGGACGGTTACCGCGAGCTGCACGTGGCCGGGATGCCGATGATCCCGTATTCCGGGCAGAGCCGCGGCGTGTTCAGCAAGCTCGCCGAGGGACGCGAGGACGCGCTCGGCGAGGACGTGAAGGCGCTGTACTGCTCCGAAACGAACCGTCGCAAGCTGCCCGTGCTGCGCGAACTCGCCGTGCGCCACGGCACCTCGGTCAACGCCGTGGTGCTTGCGTACCTGTGCAGCCAGCCGCTCGTCACGATCCCGATCATCGGTGCCAGCAGCGCCGCGCAACTCGGCGACAGCATCGCCGCGGCCGCACTGCGGCTCGATGCCACCGAGCTGGATGCGCTGCGCGAGGCATGAAGACGCAGTCGATCGCCGACGTCTGCATCGTCGGTTCCGGCGCCGGCGGCGGCGTGATGGCCGCCGAGCTCGCACGGGCCGGAATCGAGGTGGTGGTGCTCGAGCGCGGGCCGGAGCGCAGCGGTGCGGACTTCATGCGCCAGGACGAACTCGGCAACGTGGTGCGTCAGGACTTCTTCGCGCCGGGGTACCGCGAAACGCTGCGCGAGCACGCGCAACAGCAGGCACGGCCGGGTCGCTACAGCCTGCTGGCACAGACTCTCGGTGGCAGCATGGTGCACTGGGGCGCGTGGAGCTGGCGCTTCCGTGCCGACGAGATGCGCATGCTCTCGCGCGATGGGCCGCTGCCCGGCGTGAACCTGGCCGACTGGCCGATCGACTACGCCGAGCTCGAGCCGTTCTACGCCCAGGCAGAGCGCGCGCTGGGCGTGGCGGGGCATGCGGGCTCGAATCCGTTCGAGACACCGCGCCATGGCGACTATCCGAACCCCCCGCATGTGTACCGGCCCTCGTCGCGGCTGATCGAGGCCGGAGCGCGCAAGCTCGGCCTGCATCCGTTTCCGCTGCCGATGGCGATCAACAGCCGCCCCTACGACGACCGCGCCAAGTGCATGAACGGCGGCCAGTGCGCGGGCTTCGGCTGCCCGGTGAACGCCAAGGCCTCGCCGCTGGTGGTCCAGTTGCCGCTGGCGCGCACCTCCGGCAAGGCGCGGATCCTCACCGGTGCCCGGGCACTGGAGATCACGGTGGATGCCGAGTCGCGCGCACGCGGTGTCGTCTACCGCACCGCCGACGGCGCCACCCAGGAGCTGCGTGCGCGCCACGTGATCGTCGCCGGGGGTTCGATCGGCAGCGCGACGCTGCTGCTCGCTTCGCGCTCGGCGCGCTTTCCGCAGGGGTTGGCGAACGGCAGCGACCAGGTCGGGCGCAACCTGATGTGCCATGTGTTCGCGCTGCTGAACTTCGAGATGCGCGAGCCCTCGCTGGCGCAGTTCGGGCCGCCGGGCAATATCGGCGTCGACGACTACCATCCCTCGGATGCCGCGCGCGGCTTCGTGGGCGGCGCGGTGATCGGCGAGGCCATCGATCCGTTGCCGATCGGCAGCGCCGTGAAGTCCGCCGATTACCTGCGCGGACAGCGCGCCTGGGGCGAGGCGCTGAGCCGCTACCTCGGCCGCTATCCGCATTACTGCGGAATGATCGCCATCGGCGAGGACCTGCCGCAGGCGGCCAACCGCATCGATCTGGACCCCGATCATCGTGACGCCGACGGCGTGGCGCTGCCGCGCATCACGCACACGCGCCACCCCAACGACCTCGCGCTCGCGCGCTTCATGGAGGCGCGGATGCGCGAGATCGCCGAGGCCGGCGGCGCGCTGAAGACCTTTGCTTCCGACTACACCGCCGCGCGCACCGCATCGGGTCACATCATGGGAACCTGCCGCATGGGCGGCGATCCGCGCATCTCGGTGCTCGACCGCTGGTGCCGCAGCCACGAGGTGCCGAACCTGTGGGTGGTCGACGGCAGCTTCTTTCCCACCTCGGGCGGCTACAACCCGACGCTCACGATCGTAGCCAACGCGTACCGCGTGGCCGCGCACTTCGTCGCCGAGGCGCGACGACTGAACCTGAGGTGAGACCCGATGCAACGGCGTGAGTGGCTGCGGTTCGCGGGCGTGTCGCTGGGCGCGGCGCTGCTCGATTACCCGCTCGCGGTCGCGGCGGCCGGCGAGTCGGCGGCACCGCTGCTGCTCGATGCGACCGAATGGCGCCTGCTCGACGCTGTCTGCGCGCGGATCCTGCCGCCGGTGAACGGCGTCTCCACCGCCGACGCCGGTTGCGTGAACTTCATCGACAAACTGCTGGCGCACGAGGAGCGTGCGCTGGCCCCGGGCTACCGTGTGGCGCTGGGTGCGCTCGCGGCGGCCGCGCGCCAGCGCTGGCGGCAGGACTTCGCGGCGATCGACCGCGCACGCCAGGACGAGTTGCTGGTGAACCTCGAGGACGGTGCTCTGGCGTACTGGCCGGCGGCGGTCCCTGCGCAGGGCGAGTTCTTCGCGCTGCTGCGCTGGCACACGCTGCTCGGCTTCCTGGCCGACCCGCGTTACGGCGGCAACCGTGACGGTGCGGGCTGGCGCGCGATCCGTCATGCGGGTCATCTGCACCATGCGGGCGGGGTCAGCGACCAGCAACTCGCCGGCGGGGCACCGCTGTAGCCGCTGTTGCCGACGCCCGCGCGGCGCTATGCTGCGCGGCGTCGCCTGCCGTTCGCCGTTCCGGCCGGTCGTGTGACACCGCGTCAACGCATGGAGCGCGACGCTGGCTGCGAGCGCCGCGCTCCGCTCCGGGGAGGGCTGCATCATGCTGCGCAAGAAGGGTTCCAGTGGTACCGACACGCTGAGCGGCGGCAATGCCGGCGATGCCTTGTACGGCTTTGCGGGCAACGATCTGCTGAAGGGACTGCTCGGCGGTGATCTGCTGTTCGGCGACGACGGCGACGACACGCTCGACGGCGGCACCGGCGCCGACACCCTGATCGGCGGGCACGGCAACGACACCTACATCGTCGACGATCCGGGCGACCTGGTCTGGGAGCCGTTCATCGGCAACGGGATCGTGCGCATCAGCACGACCTCGGGCGGCGGGGAGGCCGATGGCCCGAGCGCTGACGTGCGGCTGGCGAGCGATGGACGGCTGGCAGTGTTTGCCAGCGGGGCAGAGAACCTTTCCAGCGAGGATGCCGACGGCAGCGGCACGGATGTCTACCTGAAGGATCTGGTCACCGGCGAGGTGCGCGTCCTCAATACCGGCTACTGGGAAGGTGTTCCCGCTTTGGGAGAGGTTTCCAGCCCGGCGCTTTCCGCCGATGGTCGCTTCGCGGCATTCGAAACCGCGGGGTCCAATCTCGTTGCTGTCGACGGCAACTCCATGTCGGACGTCTTCGTCACCGATCTGGCGGCCGGCACCGTCGAGCGGGTCAGCACCGGCACGTCAGGAACGGAGGGAAATGGAACTAGCGGCAACGCCGACATTTCGGCGGACGGTCGCTATGTGGTTTTCGAGTCCTGGGCATCGAACCTCGTCGCGGGCGACTGGAATTCGACTGCGGATGTGTTCCTGAAGGATCGACTGACCGGGGAAACCCGCCTGATCAGTTCGGATCGCGACGGGCTGCAGGGAAACGGCTGGAGTGCCCAACCGCAAATCACTCCCGATGCCCGTTTCGTCCTGTTTCTGAGTTACGCCGACGATCTGGTTGGGGGTGACACCAACGCTGACCTGGACGTGTTCGTGAAGGATCTGCTGACCGGCGCGGTCGCGCGGGTCAACACCTCGTCCGACGAGGGGCAGGCGAACCTGAGAGCCGATGGTGCGCAGATGACTCCGGACGCTCGTTATGTGGTGTTCTCGAGCGCGGCCGACAATCTCGTCCCGGGTGATTCCTGGATGAGCGAAGACGTTTTCGTGAAGGATCGCGCGACTGGCCAGATCGTGCGCGCGAGTACCGACGCCTTCGGTGCGGCGGCCGACGGTGACAGCGTCATGCCTGGAATCAGCGACGATGGACGCTACGTCGTGTTCGCCAGCAAAGCGAGCAACCTGGTCTGGGGCGACAGCAATGGTGTCTGGGATGTGTTCGTGAAGGATATGCTGACCGGCGCGATCGCGCGCGTCAGCACCGATGGCGCTGGCGTCGAAGCCAACGGTCACTCGAGCGAGCCGTCGATCACGCCCGATGGGCGTTACATCACCTTCGCCAGCGAAGCCGGCAATCTGCTTGGTCCACTGGTGGACACGAACGGCGTTGCCGACGTCTTTCGCGTGCTGAATCCACTGATGTTCAGCAGCGGAACCGATACCGTGAAGGCATCGATCGACTACATGCTGCCGGAGAATCTGAACGATCTGGTGCTCACCGGCAGTGCGCCGATCGAGGGCACCGGCAACGGCATGAACAACAAGTTGAGCGGCAACGCGGCGCCGAACCTGCTGCTCGGACTCGGCGGTGACGACACGCTGAACGGAGCCGCCGGCGCCGATACGCTGAAGGGCGGCACCGGCAACGACACCTACGACATCGACGATGCCGGCGACACGATCACCGAGCTCGCCGGGCAGGGAACCGACAGCGTCGTTTCCACGGTCACGCACACGCTGGGCGACAACGTCGAAAATCTCACTCTGGGCGGCAGCGCGGCGCTGGACGGCAGCGGCAACACGCTCGGGAACACCATCAAGGGCAACGGGTCGGCGAACCGGCTGGCCGGGCTCGGTGGCGCGGATTCGCTGGCCGGCAACGGCGGCGACGACACGCTTTACGGTGGGTCCGGCAACGACACGCTCGCCGGCGGTGCCGGACACGATGTGTTCCGTTTCGATGCGGCGCTGAACGCGCGCACGAACGTCGACACGATCGTCGGTTTCACGCCCGTCGACGACACGATCGAACTCGAGAACGCGGTATTCGGGGCGCTGGCCACCACCGGCGCACTCGCGGCCAAGCACTTCATCAAGCTCGCCGGCACTGCGGGCACGGCGACCGTGTCGGCCAGCGTGAAGGTCCTGTACGACAAGGACACGGGCGACCTCTATTACGACGCCAACGGCGGGGACACGGTGTACCGCACGCTGATCGCCACGTTGAACGGCGATCCGGACGGCGTGAGCTACGCGGATTTCATCGTCACCTGATGCCTGCCCCAACCGGACCGGACCGCTGCCGATGCTGAACTTCCTGCCCTCTTCGTTGCGTGCAGCGCTGGCCGTGCTGCTGCTGTTCGTGAACACGCTGGTGCTGTGCTGGCCGCTGTTCATCGGTGCGCTGCTCAAGGCCACGCTGCCGTTCGTCGCGGCACGCCGGGCGATCAACCGCGCAATGACGGCCTGTGCGGAAACCTGGATCGCGGTGAACCGCTTCTGGATGGACCTGGTCCAGCGCATGCGCTGGGACGTCCAGGGGCTGGAGCGGCTGGATCGCGAGCGCTCGTACCTGGTCACCTCGAACCACCAGAGCTGGGTCGACATCCTGGTGCTGCAGTACCAGTTCAACCGGCGCATTCCGTTCCTGAAGTTTTTCCTCAAGCAGCAGCTGATCTGGGTGCCGGTGATGGGGCTGTGCTGGTGGGCGCTCGATTTCCCGTTCATGAAGCGCTACACGCGTGACTACCTCGAGTGTCATCCGGAGAAACGCGGCCAGGACATGGCGACCACGCGCAAGGCCTGCGAGCGTTTCCGTGGCGCGCACGTGTCGGTATTCAATTTCCTCGAGGGAACGCGCAACACGTCTGAGAAGCACGCGCTGCAGGAATCACCGTTCCGGCACCTGCTGAAGCCGCGCGCGGGCGGCATCGCCTTCGTGCTGGACGCGATGGGCGGGCAGTTGCAGTCCTTGCTTAACGTGACGATCCACTACCCGGACGGGGTGCCGGATTTCCTCGACCTGCTGTGCGGGCGCGTGCGCCGGGTGGTGCTGCGCTGCGAGGAGATCGCGATTCCGCGCGAGTTCATCGGCCGCGACTACGAGCGCGACGACGAGTACCGGCTGCACTTCCAGCAGTGGGTCAATGCGTTGTGGGAACGCAAGGACGCACTGCTGGAGCGCCTTGTTCAGGCCGCGTAGGTCCGGGCTGTGCCCGGACATTTGTTCGGCCCCAGGCCGAACCTACAGGTTGTAGGTGACCTCGAGGCCGACGCGGCGACCCTTGGACATCGGCGCGAAGGTGCCGCCCAGCGGCACGCCCGAGATCGTCGCCGGCAGCTGGGTGTCGTTGCCGTGCAACACCTCGTTCAGCAGGTTGCGGCCGTACAGCGAGAATACCCAGTGCCCGCCGGCGCTGTGGAAATCCACGCCCGCATCCACGCGCTCCTGCTCGTTCAGGATACCGAGGTTGTTGTCGGTGTACGCCGACTCGTCGCGGAACGCGTAACTGACCCGCGACGACATGGTTCCCCATTCGCCGAGCGGCAGGTCGTGGTTCAGCCCGACCGTCCAGGTGAGCTCCGCGGCACGCGGCAGGTCGAGGTCCTTGTCGGCGCCGCCGATCACGCCGTCGCCGTTCAGGTCGTACAGCACCTTGTCGTAACCGGCGTCGGTGACGCCGATCGAGGCGATCGCGACCAGGTTGTCGGTCAGCGCGAACGTACCGTCGATCTCGATTCCCTTGATGGTTGCTTCCGCGGTGTTGCGCACCAGCTGGATCACGCCGATCGGTCCCGGCAGGTTGATCTCGCGCTGCATGTCGTCGATGGTGTTGTAGAACACCGCGGCGTTCAGCTTGCCGCGGCCGAAGGTCGATTTGTAACCGATCTCGACGCTGTCGACGGTTTCCTGGTCGAAGGGGCCGGGGAGGTCGGCGGGGTTGAACGAGGTGTTGCGCATGTTGTAGCCGCCGGAGCGCGTTCCCTGGCTCCACTGCGCGTACAGCAGGGCGTCGTCGGAGAGATCGTAGGTGACGCCCAGCTTCGGTGACAGGCTGTCCCAGCTGTCCTCGTCCTCGAAATCGTAGGGGCAGTTGCCGTCCTCGACGATGTTGCACGGCCGGTTGATGTTCTTGCTCAGCGAGGCGACCTTCGTGTCCTTGTCCTCCTCCGAGTAGCGCACGCCGGCGTTCAGCGTCCAGCGCTCGTCGAGGTCGTAGTCGATGCTGGTGAACACCGCCCACGATTCGGTATCGAGCTCGCCGCCGCCGTCGAACGTGGCCCCCGGGCGCACGCCGCCGGTGGCCACGCCCAGCAGTTCGCGGCGCTCGTGGTAGTCGATCTCGCTCTCGAACAGGAACAGTCCGGCCGTGACGTTCAGCTGGTCGCGGAAGCGGCCGTTGTAGCGCAGTTCGTTGCTGGTCTGCTCGTACTCCAGCCATGACGGTGCGTGGAACATCCAGCGCGGCTGCGAGTCGATGTCGCCCACGCCGTCGGCGGCGTATTCGCGCCAGCCGAAGATGTTGGTGACGGTGCCGTCGCCGAAGGCGACGTCCCAGTCGAGCTGGGCGGTGAAGGCGTCGGTTTCGGCGTCCTGGAATCCCGGCTCGTCGATCGAGACGTCGAACTCGTCGCGATCGAAATTGACCGGAAAACCCGGGACTCCGGAACCGTTGGTGTGGCTCTGGCCGATCACGCCGTCGCCTTCGTTCTCGCTGTGCTCGTAGCGCAGCGTGAGCTCGATCTGCTCTGCGGGTGTGATCACGACCACCGGCCGGATCATCTTCTGCTCGATCTTGCCCACGTCCTTGCCGTCGAAACGGTTCTCGAGGAAGCCGTCGTCGTCGTTGTAGTACGCCGTCAGGCGCGCGGCGAGCCAGTCGTTCACCGGTCCGCCGACGCTGGCCATCAGGTACTTGCTGGGGCCGCCGTCGGGACCCTGGTCGATCGCCGCGCGGGCGCTGAACTCGAAGGTGTCGCCGGGTTTCTTGGTGTTCAGCAGCACCGCGCCGCCGGTCACGTTGCGTCCGAACAGCGTGCCCTGCGGACCGCGCAGCACCTCGACGCTCTGCAGGTCGAAGGTGTCGAACACCAGCCCGTTGTTGAGGCCGACGTAGACGCCGTCGATCACCACGCCGACCGTGGGATCGATACCCGGAATCGAGCTGTTGATGCCGAGGCCGCGGATCGAGAAGTTCGCGGTGCCGGGCGCGGTGCCGACGTCGTCGAGCGCGACGTTCGGCAGTCGCACCGAAAGATTGGTCAGGTCACGGATCTTCAGCGCTTCGATCTGGTCCGAGCCCAGCGCGGAGATCGCCATCGGCACGTCCTGCGAGCTTTCCTCGCGCTTGCGGGCGGTCACCACCACCTCGTCGAGGATGGCGGCGACGCCGCCCTGGGGGGCATCCTGTGCGTGTGCGGGCGGCACGCAGGCGATCAGCGCGGCGAGGGCCACGGAGCCCGCGGCGAGCGGCTTGCGCGCGAAGGGAAGGCAATGGTGTCGTTTCGTCATGATCCGTTCTCCTTGTTCTTTCTGATGACGCGGACTACCGCCGAAGTCTGGTCGGTTTTCCGGATCCCTGCAAGGAAGGGGCAGGACGGCCCAAAAAAGTGCCGTTGGAAGGCAGGCGCGCTTCAGCGCCCCAGCAGCATGTCGCGGAAGCGCCGCAGGCGAGCCGGATCGGTGTCGCGGCGTTCGAGGTAGTGCACGTGCTGCGCCGGCGCCGCGAGCGGGTCGAGGCGGATCGACCACAGCGGGCGGATCTCGTCGGGCACGATCGAATAGCGGATGTCGATGACCTGCAGCGGGTCCTCGGGATGCGGTGCCACGTAGCCGTTGGAGAACCAGCGGAAGCGTTCGACGTCGCGCGCCTGCTGGCTGGCGGGGTCCAGCCAGTGCAGGTGCGTCGTGGTGTCGAGCACCGGGGCCGAGGTGCCCGCGTAGAAACGCGTTCGCCAGCCGGCGCGCACGCTGTCGACGTAAAACCGGTCTTCGGTGCGGTAGACGATCTTCCACACCAGCAGGTTCGCGAAGCTCGGTTTGGCCTCGAGCGCGAGCGGGCGATGCCCGCGTGCCAGCGCCGCCTCCATGCCGGCGGCCGCCGCGCGGTCACGCTGCAGCATGCCCAGCGCGGGATACGCGATCGCCCAGGCCAGCGCGAGCACGGCGGCCCGGCGCCAACCCCGCACCGCCGCCCACACCACCAGTGCCAGCACCGGCAGCGTGAACGCCGGATCGATCACCGCGACCAGGTTCCACGCGACGCGTGCGTCCGAGAACGGCCACAGCAGCTGCGTGCCGTAGGTGGTGCAGGCATCGAGCAACCCGTGGGTGGCGTAGCCGAGGGTGGCGAACAGCCAGGTGGCGCGGAACGCCAGGTGACGGCGCGCGAAGACGAGTTGCAGCACCACGGCCACCAGCAGGCTGCCGAACGGGATGAACGCCAGCGCGTGCGTGAACTGCCGGTGGTACTCGAGGAACAGCAGCGGGTCGGACGGCGAGCGGATCAGTATGTCCAGATCGGGCGCCATGCCGGCGAGCATCCCGACCAGCGCCGCGGTGCGCAACTGGCCCGCGCGGGCACCGCATTGCGCGGCGCTGGCGCCGAGCACGGCCTGGCTGACCGGATCCACGGTCTGCGCGTTCCGCGTCTCAGCGTTTGCGGCCGGAGCGCGCCGTGCCCGCAGCCTGGCGGCCGCGCCCCCGGCGTACCCCGAGGTCGCGCGTCCAGAACGCGTCGGTGATGCGCAGGATGATCTCGACCTGGCGCTCGGTGGCCTGTTCGCCGAGCGGGTCGATGTCGAGCACGCTGCGGTAGATCGGCGCCATGGTGACGTAGGACATCACGATGTTGTTGAAACCCATCACGGTCCACAGCAGCAGGCGACGCACGTCGTCTTCCACGTTCGCGATCCGCTCCAGCGCGGAGACGGTGTCGGCGACCATCGGCTCGATCAGCCGCTCGACGATGGTGGCGCGGCCGGGTCCGCCGCTCAGCGCCTCGTGCTGGATGATGCGCGCCAGATGGGGGTTGCGTACGTGCATGCGTACCACGCGCGCCTGCCAGTCGCGGATCCGCTCGCGGGTCAGCGGTCCCTCGCGCAGTTCGCGCAACGGCGCGTTGAACTGCTCGATGAGCCGGTTGAGCACGGCGTGGTACAGCGCTTCCTTGTTGCGGAAGTGGTTGTACAGGCTCGGCGAGCGGATGCCGATGCCGTCGGCCACGTCGCCGAGGGTGGTTCCGTGGTAGCCGCGTTCGGCGAACAGTTCTTCAGCGACGTCCATGGCGCGTTCGGCAGTGGGTTTCATCGCGGGTGCTGTCCGTCTCTGCGTGGTGAGTGAGGGCGGCAGTATATCCCAGCCTTCCGCGCATCCGGTTCGCCCCGCCCGGCACTTGCGTTGCCCGCGCGTTCGGTATAGTTTCTGCGCGTACTAATAACCGTTAGTCTGGCGGTATGGCGATCGGCAGCGATCGCGGCCGCGGAGGAGCCGGCGCGATGCGACTGCGATCGAAGGGCCTGGGGCGGCGCGAGATGGTCATGGATTTCCGCGAGTACGAGGTGCGTCTGGTCGACCGCGAACTGGTCGTCGTGGGCGTGATCCGCGAGCCGGTGACCTGGGACTTTTCGATCCGCTTCTGCGAGGACGATTACACCGCGATCCTCGGACTGCTGCTGCGCCGGGCGTCGCTGCGGGCACTGTTGCGCGCGCTGTTCGCGTGGCGCCGGCACCACCACTGGAGCGCGCCGCGTGACGAGCACCTCGCGGCCGGACGGGCGAACCGGGAACTGATCCGCGCCAGCGTGGATCAACGGGTGCAGGACGCGCTGCGCCCGTTCGACGAGGCGCCGCGCCGGCGCTGGGCACCGCGAACGGAGACGGCAGCATGAACGACTACGACGTGATCGTGATCGGCGGCGGAATCAACGGACTCACCACCGCCTGCTACCTGCAGAAGGCGGGCCTGCGGGTCGCGGTGTTCGAGGGGCGCGGCCAGTGCGGCGCGAACTGCGACACCGTGGAGCTGGGCGCCCCCGGCTTCCTGCACAACACGCACGCGACCTGGCTGGTGCCGGCGATGAGTCCGGCGATGGCGGATCTGGACCTCGCGGGATACGGACTCGAGCTGTGCGGCACCGACACGCTGTTCGCGGTGCCGCACCGCGACGGCAGCAACACGCTGCAGTCGCTGGATCCGATGCAGACCATGCTGGGTATCGCCCGGCATTCGGCGCACGACGCCGAGCGGATCGGGCGTTTCCTCGAGTTCGGCGCCGCGCACATGGCCGAGGCGATGGAGTTGAACGGGCTGATGCAGTACGCGCGCCCGACCATGGCGATCGCCGAACGCGTGGCGGCGTTCAACGGCGAGCTGGCGCGGTTCCTCGGCCTGCCGCTCGACGGCGACGACCTCCTGCGCATGACCGGTTTCGAGGTGCTCGATCTGGTGTTCGAATCCGAGAAGGTGCGCGTGCTGCCGGCCTCGCTCGGCGAGTTCACCGGCCAGTGGCCGGTGCACCGCCGGGTGGCGCCGACGGTGCTGGGGCTGTGCGGGATGATGCCGGTCGCGGTGCACCAGGCGCACGGCGGCTCGCACGCGCTGACCCACGCGCTGGTGCGCTGCTTCCTGGCCCATGGCGGGGCGCTGCACACCACCTGTCCGGTGGCGTCGATCCTGACCGAAAACGGCCGCGCGTGCGGGATCCGGCTGTCCGACGCGGCGCTGTATCCGGGCGAAACGGTACGCGCGCGCGTCATCGTCTCCAACGTCGGCTTCACGCCGACCTTCCGTGACCTGCTCGGGGAAGCCGTGATCGGGCCCGAGTGGATGCGCCGCGCGAGCTACTTCAGCTACGACGACCCGCAGCTGATCGGTTTCCACTACGCGCTGAAGGAAGCGCCGGTGTTCCGCTCGGCGGATTTCGACCCCGCGATCCAGCTCTGCTGGGTGGGCTACTTCGGCTGCGACGGCATGCGCGACATCCAGGACGCGCAGATGCGCGTGCTGAGCGGCGAGGTGCCGCCGGCGACGATGGGAGGCTGGTTCATCCCCACGCTGGCCGATCCCTCGCAGGCGCCACCGGGGTGCCACACGATCTACGCGTGGCAGACGGTGCCGCCGCGACCGCGCACCTGGCGCGGCCGGCGGCTGAACGGCTGGGACGCGTGGCGCGAGGGGCTGGCCGAGGCGCTGCGCGACGAGATGACCGGACTCTTCGACGAGATGGCGCCCGGATTCCGTGCCTCGATCATCGAGCAGCACGTCAACACGCCGCGCCAGCAGGAGCAGGGGAACCCGAGCAACGTGCGCGGCAACATGATCGGCGGCAGCGCGATCCCCGAGCAGGCCGGAGAGAACCGGCCGCTGCCCGGGGTCTGCGTCGGCGGCGCCGCGCGCACCTTCGTGCCGGGGCTGTACCTGTCGAACTCGATCCATCCCTTCGGCGCGACCCATCTCGCCTCCGGCTGCATCGCGGCCAACGAGGTTGCCGAAGACCTCGGCGCGCGCGAGCGGCCGTGGTGGAGCAGCAAGCCCTTCGAGTGGTTCTTCGGGAACATGGGCTCCATTCCATCGAATCGCGGCGTCGATGCACGCTGGGCGAGAGCGACGGGAGGCGACGGGCGATGAGCGCAACCGACTTCGATGCGATCGTGATCGGGGCCGGTCCGAACGGACTGGTCGCCGCCGGCTACCTGGCGCAGGCGGGCCAACGCGTGCTGCTGCTCGAGCGCCGGCACGAGACCGGTGGCGGGTTGAACACCGACGAGTACTTCGGCTTCCGCCTGAACCTGCACGCCGTCTATCACCTGATGGCCGAACGGATGCCCGCGCACGCCGACCTCGGGCTGCACCAGCGCGGCGTGCGCTACCTGCGCCCGCCGGTGGTCGCGGCGTTTCCCTTCGCCGATGGCGCCTCGCTGGTGTTCACGCGCGATCCGGCCGAATGCGCGCAGTCGATCGCGGCGTTCAGCGAGGCCGACGCGCGGCGCTATCTGCACATGTGGGAGGAATTCGTCCCGATCATGGAGGAGTACCTGCTGCCGATGACCTGGGAGCCGCCGCTGCCGGCACTCGACCAGCTCGCCGAGTTCGGCGCCACCGCGAGCGGGCGCCGGCTCGCGGAGATCGCCGAACAATCGATCCTCGAGGTGATCGACGGCTACGGCTTCGAGCACCCGCGCGTGCGGCTCGCGCTGCTCTCCTTCGCCGCGATGTGGGGCGTCGACCTCGACGAACCGGTGGGCTTCCTGTGCCCGATCTACCTCACGCGCATGCTCGATGCGGCCTTCGTCAAGGGAGGCTCGCACCGGGTGTCGTCGGCGCTGCTGCGCGGCTTCGTCGCCGCCGGCGGCGTGGTGCGCGACGCCAGCGAGGCGAGCGCGATCGTGCTGCGCGACGGCCGGGTGGCGGGCGTGCGCCTGGCCGGCGGCGAGGAGTTCGACGCCGCCGCGGTGGTCTCCACGCTCAATCCGCAGCAGACCTTCCTGCACCTGCTGGGGGCGGATACCTTGCCGCCCACGCTGGCGCAGGCGGTGGCGGGCTGGGAGTGGGAGACGCGTTCGCTGTTCGGGCTGCACCTGGGGTTCGCGAGCGCGCCCGGGATCCGCTTCCGCACGCGCGATCCACGCGTCGACGAGGCGATGATCGTGTTCGCCGGGATCGACGACGACGTGCAGCTGTTCGAGCACCTCGATGCGCTCGATCGCGGCCAGGCGAGCGGCGCCGAATGGCTGCACCTGACGCCGGTGAGCCGCTTCGACGCCACGATGGCGCCCGCGGGCCATGCGCTGGCGCGCATCGAGACGCTGGCGCGCTACGCCCCCGACTGGCGCACGCGTGCCGCCGCGCACGGCGACGCCTGCCTGGGCACGCTGGAGCGCTACGCGGACGTCGATCGCGCCGGCGTGGTGCTGCGGCGCGAGACCACGCCGCTCGACATCGAGCAGCGGCTGGCGACCATGCACCGCGGCTCTTACAAGCACGGCGCCTACACCTCGCTGCAACTCGGCTATCTGCGGCCGAACGACCAGTGTTCCTGCGGCGAAACGCCGATCGAGGGGTTGTTCGTCGGCGGCGCCTCGACCTATCCGGGCGGCATGGTGCTCGGCGGCCCCGGCTTCCTGGCCGCCGCCGCGGCCGGCGAGTACCTCGGCGCGCCGATCCGTACCACGTTCAGGGGACGCCCGGCCCGGGAGCGGCGCTGAGCGGCGCCAGCAGCGCTGCTCACTCAGGCGCTGCGCTAGCGCGCTGGCCGACACCACCACGCGCGGTTTCGCTTTCCCCCGTGTCAATCCGCCCCCCCGTTGCCGGGAGGCGATGGGCTATCTCGCCGCGGACGCCACGCGGGAATGGCTCGGCGTCTCGATTCTCACCGGATCCAGGGGAAGTATTCCGGCGTGTTCGAATTAAATGCGCTTCTGTGATCCATATGGATCATGACGCGCGGCGAGGGGCTGGGATACGCTCCGCTCGCGGTTATATGGATTGAGTGGAACCCAAGGAGCGGTGATGACAAAAAAACAGGGAACAATGATTGCCTGCGCATTCATGTTGGCGGCGTGCGCTTCCAATCCGGACAAGATCGATGCGGCATATGTATCGCCACTGAAATACAAGAATTACGACTGCGATCAACTGGCTACTGAAATGGACTACGTTGGCCAGCGGACAAACAAGCTCTATCAAAGGTTGAAGGCTGAGCGCAGCGCGGACAATTGGCAAATGGGCGTCGGACTTGTGCTCTTCTGGCCGAGTCTGTTCTTCCTGGAAGGTGGTGACGGGCCAGAGGCCTCCGAGTACGCACAACTCAAGGGCGAGTTCGAGTCGCTGCGATCGAATTCGGTGCAGCAGAAGTGTGCCATCGACGCCAAGTCTCCGGAGGAGATCATGAAGGAGGCTGATGAGCGCACGAAAACCGAAAAAGGCAGGTCATAGCAGGCGATCACGGTTTCCCGTGTCGGCTGCGGTGACGATCCAGAAGGGAATCGTGTCCGTCTTCGATCGTGTCATGGCGCATCGGGTCGCCCTGCGAAGCTGTCAGGGTCCGGCTTCGGCCGCGAGCGCCGCGGTCGACCCGGAGCGGTCGGCTGGCAGCATCACCGGCTCCAGCCGCGGTGCGCGGCTGATCACGAACCACGCGAACGGCAGTACGCCGCCCAGCACGAACAGCGCGCCGCCGACGATGCGCGCCCACGTCAGCGTCTGGAACAGCGTGCCCTGCACGTAGGCCTGCGAACGCGCCGCCGCGTAACCGTCCTCGAACACGGTGCGCAGCTGGTCGATGCCGACCGGGAACAGGTCGAGCGCCACCATCAGCGCCAGCCCGATGTTGATCGACCAGAACGCGCGGCGCAGCAGCGCGGACGGCCAGTCCTCGTCGCGCAGCAGGTAGCGCGCGCAGAACACGGTGGCCGCGAGCGCCAGGTTGCCGTAGACGCCCATCAGGGCCGCATGCCCGTGGTTGACCGTGAGATAGGTGCCGTGTTCGTAGTAGTTCACGATCGGCAGGTTGATGATGAAGCCGAACACGCCGGCGCCGAGGAAGTTCCAGAAGTTGACGCCGAGCAGGAACAGGAACGCCTCGCCGTGCGCGGTCGCGGCCGGTTGTGTGGTGCTGCGGCGCTGGCCGGAGCGGAAGGACCACGCCTCTAGCGCCAGCAGCAGCAGGGGAACGACCTGCAGCGTCGAGAACACGCTGCCGATGGCGAGCGTGGCCACCGGTTTGGCGTTCCAGTAGAAGTTGTGCGAGATGCCGAGCAGCCCCGAGCCCAGGAACAGCAGCGTTGCCAGGTACACGATCCGCGAGGCGCCGGCGTGGCTGATGTGCCCGGTCAGGTACATCACGTACGCGAGCAGCACGGTGGTGAACACCTCGAAGAAGGCCTCCGCCCACATGTGGATCACGGCCCAGCGCCAGAAGTCCGCGATCACGAAGTTCGTCGTTGGCCTGGCGACGAAGGCCGACAGGAACAGCAGCGCGATCGAGGCCACCGCGTAGAACAGCCACTTCGGCAGGATCCAGGCGTCGCCCTCGCGGCGCACGCGCAGCACCGTCTGGCCCACCAGTCCCGCCCACAGCGCGAACACCACCAGCAGCAGCGCCTGCCACAGCTTGCCCATCTCGACGAACTCCCAGCCCTGGTTGCCGAGCAGGTTCCACCAGTCGCCGAGCAGCCCGTGCGGGCCCAGCCACACCCCGGCCAGCGTGCCGGCGACCAGCATGACCAGCAGCCACAGCAGCGCGCGTGCCATGCCGTGCTGTGCCGGCAATTCCTCGCGGTGCATCATCGACAGCAGGAACAGCGTGGCGCCGATCCAGCAGGCCGTGATCCACAGCAGCGCGAGTTGCAGATGCCAGCCGCGCGTCACCGTGACCGGGAGCACGTGTGCGGTCTCGATGCCGAATATGCGCGTGATGCCGAGAAAATCGTGCACGGTCAGGATGCCGGCGACGATCTGCAGCACGAACAGCAGCATGGCGACCGCGAAGAAGCGATACGCGAGCCGCGCAAGCCGTGTGGGTCGCCACGCTTGCGGGGCAATGGCGAACGGTGCGCCGCGTTGCGGGCCGCTGCCCCAGCCGCTGGCGTGGCCGTAGCGGCCGTACAGGTACAGCACCAGCCCCAGTCCGAGCAACAAACCGAGCACCGCGATCACGCTCCAGTACAGCACCGGCGCACCGGGGCGGTTGCCGGCGAGTTCGTCGTAGGGCCAGTTGTGCGTATAGCTGTACCCCTTGCCGGGGCGTTCGGCGGCGCACACCCACGCGCCCCAGAAAAAGAATCCGGACAGCGCGCGCAGTTCGGCGGTGTCGTCGATGTAGCCGGCCGGGTGGAAGGCCTGCGGTCCGCGGCCGGCGAACATCCCGGCGTAGTGCGTGGCGAGCACCTCGCGTGCGTGCGCCTGCGCGTCGCCGATCAGTGCGCGGCCGCTGCTCGCGTCCCAGCCGTTGCTGCGCAATTCGCGTTGCATGCGCGCCAGCGCCGCGTCGTGGCGCTCGCTTCCCGCCGGTGCGTCACCCGCGTGGTAGGCGAGCGCGGCGCGCGCGACCTCGTGCAGCGCATCGGCCGTGAAATCGGTGCCGCGCGCGGCGCCGTCGCCGAACAGGCTGCCGTAGTCCATCAGCGCATGGCGCTGGAACAACACCTGCCCGCGCAGGATTTCCTCGCGTGACAGCACGACGGTGCCGTCGGCGGTCACGAAATCGGGGATCGGCGGTGCGCCGCGGTAGGTTCCGACGCCCACGTACAGCATGCTCGCCACGCCGGCCGCGAGCACCAGCGCCAACGGCAGCCACCAGCGCGCGCGGTGCATCACGAAACGCTCCCACAACGCCCCGGCTTCCAGCGTGGGCGCCGGATCCCGGACGCGGGCGTTGCGAACCATGCGTTCAGTCGGTCGTCGAGGATTCGTCGAAACGCTCGCTGTACTCGGTGAGCGCCGCGCGCAGTGCGGCGACCGGTGTCGGGTCGGCGGGATCGTCGTGCAACGCCCTGGTCGCGCCGAGCAGGTGCGAGATGATCCCGTGCAGCGTGGCGTCGGCCTGTGGCTCGAGTTTGCAGTTGGCGATCAGGTAATCGACCTGCCTTTCGATTGCGCCGGCCTGTTCGCGCACCTGCTGCGCGCCGAGGTGTCCGGCCTCGTGGTGCGCCAGCACCGCCACCGCACTGCGGATGCCCGCCATGCCGGTCCGCAGGGCATCGTCCGCCGCGAAGCGCGTCGTGCTGTCTGCCGGTGCCGGCGCGACCGCAGGGGGCGTGTGCGCGTCGTGTGCGTGCCCGGGATGGCTCGCGTCGGGGGGTTGTGCCTGCACGAGGCTGGCAAGGATCGATGCAAGCAGGGCGGCGGCAACACGTGTGGTCATGCTGGATCTCGGCAGTGGGTCGCGCCGCACGCTAGCAGCCGCCGTGTGGCGTTTTCAATCCGCCCCCCCGGTGGAGTGCGACGCAGTGACCACGATCGGTTCGACGGACACGTCGACGCCGGGATCGTGGAACGTGCGTTCGAGGAACGCACGCACCCGGCGGTCGACCTCCGCGCTGGGGAAATCGCCGTGGCCGCCGCCCTCGACGCTCTGGAACAGCACCGGAACGCCGGCCTCGCGCAACGCGGCCGCGAGCGCCACCGATGCCGCGTAGGGAACCAGCGGATCGCGCGTGCCGTGGACGATCAGGAACGGTGGATCCCGCGCGTCGACCTGATACAGCGGCGAGGCTTCGCGCGCCCGCTCGGAAAGTGTCTCCGGGCGTCCGCCGAGCAGTTCGACCAGTGCGCGCCTGGTGGTGTCGGTCTGCCGGTGCTCGAAGCTCGTGAGGTCCGTGGGTCCGAAGAAGTCGACCGCGCACTGCACATCGCTTGGCTGGTCGAGGTGCGCGCCCAGCGTGCCCTCGGCCGAGCGCACGCCGTTGGTGGTGCCCAGCACGGCGGCCAGGTGGCCACCCGCGGATGAGCCCATCGCGCAGATGCGCGCCGGATCGAATCCGTACTCGGCGGCGTGCGCGCGGATCCAGCGCACGCCGGCCTTCGCGTCGTGGATCTGCGCCGGCCAACTCGCCTGCCAGCTCAGGCGGTAGCCGATCGACACCGCGGCATAGCGTCCGCTGGCCACGTGCTCCAGCACCTGGGCACGCGCCATCACGCGGCTGCCCAGCCGCCAGGCGCCGCCGTGCAGGTACGCGATCACCGGCAGCGGGCCAGCGAGCGCCGGCTCCGCCGGCAGGTACACGTCGAGGCGCTGGCGGGGATCGTCGGTTCCCGCGTACGGCAGGTCCGCGATCAGGCGCACGTTGGCCGGCAGCGGGGTGCGCCCGGAGCCGCCCGGGTCGTCGTTGAAGTCCACGTATTCGGCCAGCGACAGCGCGCCGTCACCGTCGAGATCGTTGCGCGCATAGACGGCACGCCCCTGTGCGGGGATCTCGGCCAGGCTCACCGTGCCGTCGCCGTCGGCGTCGAGCGCCTGCCACTCCGGGCGCAGCCGCTCGGCATCCGCCGGCGTTCCGGCCAGCCCCTGCGCCGTGGCCAGGCAGCCCGCGAGCAGCATCGCAAGCAAAGCATCGGATCGCATCGTGCTTCTCCCGTCACCGCTTCGGTACGGAAACGTACACCAGCCCCGAGTGGCGTGTCGATCCAGCGTGCGCTGGCACGCCCGTGTGCTCCGGTATCAGACCATGAGTTGCGTGGAGGAAAAGGAGGAGGCGCCACGGCCGGCGCCGGGCCGGCCGTGGCGGGAAGGGCTTACCAGCGGTAGGTGACGCTCGCGCCGTACATGCGCGGGTCCTGCCAGTAAGAAGTGGTCAGATTGCCGAAGCCGGGCCCGAAGTCGATGAAGTTCGACGCGTGCTCCTCGTCGGTGGCGTTGCGAACCCACAGCGCCGCCTCGGCCTCGCCCTCGCCGAGCGGGATTTCCGTCAGTGCCAGGCGAAGGTTCAGCAACCCCACGGAGTCCACCTTGGTGTCACCGGCCACCGGCTGCGTGGCGTCGTACGCCGGCAGCGTGCCGCTCGCGGCGAGCTGGTACGGGTACGGATACCACGAGGCCTTGTGCACATAGTCCGCGATCGCGCGCCAGGTGCCGTACTGCGTCTCGGCGATGCGCGCGTCGACCAGCAGGTTGAACACGTGCTCGGGCGCGTGGATCATCGCGCGGTTGTCGGCCTGGTCGACACCGCCGTCCATGAACTCCTTGTACTCGGCGTCCAGGTAGCCGTAGCTCGCCTGCAGGCGCAGCCCGTCGACCGGGACCAGCACGCCCTCGAGCTCGATGCCCTTGGTCTCGGCCTGGCCGGCGTTGCGCACCACCGAGGCGGAAGCGCCCTGCGCGGTGAAGATCGACAGCTGCATGTCGTCCACCTCGTTGAAGAACGCGGCGGCGTTCAGCTGCGCACGACCGTCGAGGAAGCTGCCCTTGTAGCCGATTTCGTAGGACTTGATCTCCTCCGGCTTGAACGGCGTCTGCACCTCGGCGACGTTCGCCGCGACCACCGCGGGCGAGAGATCGCCCACCACGCCGTACTCGCCGTTGAAACCGCCGCTCTTGAAGCCCTGCGAGTACTTCGCGTAGACGCTGTGGTCGTCGTTCAGCTGGTAACCCAGGCTGATCAGCGGTGTCGTCGAGCTGAAGTCCTCGGAACCTTCGGTTCCCTGCGGTACCAGCGGGATGAATGGCGTGCCGGTCGCGAAGTTCACGCCGAGCAGGCGATCGATGGTCTTCTCTTCCTCCGTGTAGCGAAGCCCGGCCGTCAGGGTCAGCGCCTCGGTCAGCTGGTAGTCGAACTGGCCGTAGACGGCGCGCGACTCGGTGGTGAACGCGTAGCGGGAATCGAAGTTGAACGTGCCGAAGAAGAACGTCTGCGGGTTCAGCGTGGAGCCGTCGTCCTCGAAGTAATAGATGCCCGCGACGTAGTTCCAGCGGTCACCGCCGCCGACCAGCTGCAGTTCCTGCGAGGTCTGGTCGTAGTCGGAGTTGCGGAAGGTGTGCGCGACCGGCACCGCGCTGCCGTCGAGATCGATACCGTCGTCCCAGCTCATCTCGCGGTATGCGGTGATCGACTTCAGCGTGTGTTGCTCGTTGATTTCCCAGGTCAGCGTCAGCGAGTGGCCGTCGACCTGCGATTCCTCGTACGCGTCGAGGTCGAGCGCCGCCTCGTCCTCGCGATCGCGGGAGGGAAACAGCCCGGGGATGCCCCATTGATCCAGGTTGCTGCGGTAGAGCTGGTTCAGCGGCGGCTTCTGGTCGATGTCGGTGCGGTCGAAGCGGTAATCGGCCTCGAAGCTCTCGCTGAACGCGAGGTTCACTGCCAGCCGTCCGGCGTAGCTGTCACGGTTCGCTGCCTCGCGCGAGGGACCATCGACGTCGACCCAGCCGTCGCGCTGCAGCGATTGCAGGCCGAACGATACGCTCGCGATGCCGACGCGCGGCAGGTCCACCGACACCTTGGTCGAGCGCTCGTCGTAGTTGCCGAGGCCGAAGGTCGCCGAACCGGCGAACTCGCCGCTCGGCTTGCGGGTGATGAACGACAGCGCGCCGGCCAGCGTGTTGCGCCCGTACAGGGTGCCCTGCGGCCCGCGCAGTACCTCGATGCGCTCGACGTCGATCACGTCGAAGATCGATCCCTGTGACTTGCCGATGTAGACGCCGTCGACGTAGATGCCGACGGTCGGATCCCAGTACAGCGCCGGGTTCTGTTGCGCGCTGCCGCGGATGGCGATCTGCGAGGCGGTGGCGCTGCCCGGCGCCTTGCTGATCTGGATGTTCGGCGCCAGCGCGGTCAGGTTCTCGATGCTGGTGATGCCGCGCGATTCGATCTGGTCGGAGCCGAAGGCGCTGACTGCGATCGGCACGTCCTGCAGGCTCTGCTCGCGCTTCTGCGCGGTAACCACCATCTCCTCGATGGCCGGCGCTGCGCCGTCCTGTGCGAACACGGCCTGTGCCGCGAGCAGTTGCGAGATCGCCAGTGACAGCGCGAGGGCGCCCTTGCGGTTGCGTATGTGCATTCTGCGTATACCCCTTTACCGGTATGGTGTCGTCGTGGTTGTGGTGCCCTTGGCGGGCGGGCGTATGGTGAATCGACGCGCCAGTCGATAAAAACGGACAATTCACGCAATCCAGGCTTGCCGTCGCGGCCAGAGGTGATCAAGGAATCCGCCGTCGTCGTTTGCGCGTGCGCCGCGGGGCGGTGCAGAATGCGCGCCATTCCGACCCGGCTCTCCCGATGCGCATTGCCTACCTGTTGCTCGCCGATGCCACTGCCGCGGAACTCGCTACGGTGATGCGCGTGGCCGCGGCCGACTGCGCCTTGCACGAGGTGTTGCTGCTCGCGCCGGATGCGCTGCTCGCCGGCGATGCCGTGCCCGACCCGCGTCTGCGGCGGGTGCGTCTTCGTGGGGTGTCGGTTCGCGCGCACCGCGTCGAGCGTGAGCTCGCGATGTTCGGGCCCGACCGTGTGCAGGCCGGCTCGGCGCGTGCCGCACGCCTGCTCGACCGGCTGTACCCGCGGCGCGACGAGCAGCACGCGGGCGAGCCGGCGCGGCGCTGGCGTTTTCCGCGCCGGCCGCCTCGCGGCCTGCCGTACCTGTTGCGCGCCGCGCGTTATCTGTGGACCAGTCGCGTGCTGCGTCCGCCCACGCTGGTGGCCGAGGCACGTTACTGCGCGATGCGCTTCGAGGCGCGCACCGCGGACCGGCATGCACGCAAGCTCGCGCGCCACGGCGTGCACGAACCCGTGCTCACGGCGTGGCTGCTGGAGAACCTGCGCCTGCACGCCGGCGAGGTGGCGCTCGACGTGGGTGCGAACATCGGCTGGTACTCGGTGCTGCTGGACCGGCTGGCCGAGCCCGGTGTGTCGATCTTCTGCTTCGAGCCCGATCCGGAGAACGGCGAACTGCTGCGGCGCAACCTCGACCGCAACGCCGCGCGGCGCGTGCAGGTGGTGGCGGCCGCGGTCAGCGATTCGGAGCAAGGCGCCACGCTGCATCGTGCCAGCGGCGGCAACCGTGGCCGGCACACGCTGCTGCCGCTGCATGCCGGTGACGATATCGCGGTGCCCACGCTCACGCTGGACGCGTTCTGGGACGAGGCGGGGCTGGGCGAGCGCGCGCTGCGGCTGCTCAAGATCGACATCGAGGGGCACGAGGCAGCCGCGCTGCGTGGCGCATCGCGCGTGCTCGCGCGCTGTGCAATGCTGCTGATGGAATACTCGCCGCGGTTCCTGCGCGCTGCGGCCCTCGACGTCGAGGAGCCGCTGCGCCTGCCGCTGGCCGCGGGGCTGCGGCCGCACGTGTTCGACGGCGACGGCCTGCGGGCGGTCGACGTCGGGGAACTGCTGGCCACCGAGGGCCAGGTCAATCTGCTGTGGCTGCGCTGAACGACGCGATCACGGCGCAACCAGACACACGGAGGAGCTTGCGATGGCCATCCCCGCCGACGCCGGACTGTCTACGCGCTGCGTGCACGGGCACACGCTCGAGGACGCCCGCGGCAGCGCACTGCTGCCGGTCTACAACACCACGACCTTCGCGTTCCCGAGCACGGCCGATCTGCTCGACGTGATCGACGGCCGCAAGCCGGGCAGCCTGTACACGCGCTACGGGATGAACCCGAGCATCGAGGCGCTGGAGCAGACGCTGGCGACGCTCGAGGGCGCGGAGATGGCGTGGGCCTTCGCCTCCGGGATGGCCGCCGAGGCGGCGCTGTTCCTCACCCACGGCCGTGACGGCATCGTCTGCGTGGGCGATGCCTACGGCGGCACGCTGGAACTGCTGGAACGCCAGTTGCCGCTGCTCGGAATCCCCACCCACCTGATCCTCGGCAGCGAGCTCGGGCGGCTCGACGGGCTGCTCGCCGGCGGTGCGCGGCTGGTGTTCCTCGAGACACCGACCAACCCGGCGCTGGAACTGCTCGACATCGCTGCGATCGCCGCCGTTGCGCACGCGCGCGGGGCGCTGCTCGCGGTCGACAACACCTTTGCCTCGCCGGTCAACCAGCGCCCGCTCGCGCTGGGCGCGGACGTCGTGACGCACAGTGCGACCAAATACCTCGGCGGCCACAGCGACCTCACGGCCGGGGCGCTGATGGGCTCGCGCGAACTGCTGCTGCCGGTGCGTGACTGGCGCAAGAACCTCGGGTCGACGATCGCGCCGGCAACCGCCGACCTGCTGATGCGCAGCCTGCGCACGCTGGTGGTGCGCGTGCGCCAGCAGAACGCCAGCGCGCAGGCGATCGCCGAGGCCATGGCGGGGCATCCGCGCGTGGCGCGCGTGCTGTACCCAGGACTCGCCGGTTTTCCCGGACACGAGCTCGCGAAGCGCCAGATGCACGGCTTCGGCGGCATGCTGACCATCGAGGTTGCCGGCGACGGCGCGGCCGCGGCGCGGGTCGCCGACCGCCTGCGCGTGTTCCGGCTGGCGCCCAGCCTGGGTGGCGTCGAGAGCCTGGTCACGCAGCCGTGCACCACCACGCACCACGGGCTGAGTCCCGCGGAGCGCGCACGGCGGGGTATCTCGGACGCGATGTTGCGGCTCTCGGTGGGACTGGAGGACGCGGCCGACCTGATCGCGGATCTGCGCCAGGCGCTCGGCTGAGGCGGGTGCCGCTGGCTGCGGCAGGACCGGCGTGTCAACCGTCGGGGACGTCGCGCGTTTCATTCACCGCGGTTGCAGACAGGCGCCGCAGCGTCCCCGAATCAGTGGAGAACCGATCATGATCGTACGCAAGACCTTGACCCTGTGCGGCGTTGCCGTGCTCGCGCTCGCCGGCTGCACGCCGTACCAGGGGCAGAACGAAACCGCCGGCATGGTGGTCGGCGGGTTGCTCGGCGGCGCACTGGGTTCGCAGGTCGGCGGTGGCCGCGGGCGCACCGCGGCGATCATCGCCGGCACGCTGCTCGGTTCGCATATCGGCAGCCGGGTCGGGATCACGATGGACGAGGTGGACCGCCAGCACACAGCCGAGACGCTGGAGACGGTGCGCACCGGCGTGCCGTCGACGTGGCGCAATCCCGATACCGGCAACCAGTACACGGTGGTTCCCACCCGGACTTACGACGGCAGCGGGGGCCCGTGCCGCGAGTACACCATGGACGTGATGATCGGCGGGCAGAACGAGAAGGTCTACGGTACCGCCTGTCGTACCGCCGACGGCAACTGGCAGGTGCAGAACTGAGCGCATCGGCCGGGTCCACGCACGCGCGGCCGGTGGCGGCGTGAACGCGCGGCTGCCTCGTTACTGGAAGCGTGCCTGCGCCGAACTGTCGGCGCAGGACCCGGTCATGGCCGCGCTGATCGCGCGCTACCCGGAGGCGGTGCTCGCCGATCGCGGTGATCCGTTCCAGACGCTGGCGCGTGCGATCGTCGGTCAGCAGATCTCGGTGAAGGCCGCCGACAGCGTGTGGGAACGCTTTGCCGCACGCGCGGGCGAGGTGGTCCCCGGCGTCGTGGCTGCGCTCGACGCCGGTGAGCTCGCGGGCTGCGGCCTGTCGCGGCGCAAGGCCGAATACCTGTGCGATCTGGCGGGGCATTTCGTGGACGGGCGCATCGATCCCGCGCGCTGGCGCCGCCTGGACGACGAGGCGGTGATCGCCGAGCTCAGCGATGTGCGCGGCATCGGGCGCTGGACCGCCGAGATGTTCCTGATCTTCAGCCTGCGCCGGCCCGATGTGTGGCCGGTGGACGACATCGGCCTGCAGCGTGCGGTGGGGATCCACTACCTCGGCGGGGTGCGGCCGACACCGCACCTCGTGCGCGATCACGGGCAGCGGCACGCGCCGTGGCGCACCGTCGCGACCTGGTACCTGTGGCGCAGCCTGGACCCGATGGTGGTGCAGTATTGATTCCTATCTGGACAAGCGGGAGTCCGGCGCGCTAAGGTGCGCCCCGTCGTCACGCACGGTGCGTCCATAGCGATCCGATGCCCGGACATCTGCAGACCCCGACCCGTCTCATCTACTACCTGAGCCGCATGGCGGCCCGCGGGTTCAGCGCCGAGGAAGTGCTGGCCGGCTCGGGGCTGGACGCCAGTCAGCTGGGGGAGGGCAACCGGCGCATTCTCACCGGCCAGTTCCGCCGCGTGATCCGCAACATGCTCGAACTCACCGGCGATCCCTACCTCGGCATCGCGCTCGGCGAGGAGTTCAAGATCTCCAATCTCGGCATCCTCGGCTACGCGGCGCTCAGCGCGGCGAGCCTCGCGCAGTCGAGCGAGGTCTTCGACCGCTACGCCTCGCTGAACGAGCTGATCGTCGACGCCGAGGGGCGCGTGCGTGACGGGCGCTGGTACTTCGAGCTGCGCGATGCCTACATGCTCGGTGACCTGTTCCGCTTCGCGGTGGAGGAATTCGTCAGCCGTACCATGGAGCTGTCGTCCAGCCTGACCAACCGCGACTTTCCGGTGCTCGAGCTGCGGCTGGCGTATCCGGAGCCGCCGGACCTCACGGCCTACCGGCGCCGCTTCGCGTGCCCGCTGCACTTCGACCAGCCGCTGAACGTGGTGTATTTCGAGGCCGCGCGGCTGCAGGATCCGATCAGCCTGGCCAACGTCGAGGTGTTCAAGCTCTGCGAGCGCCAGTGCCAGCTGCTGGTCTCGCAGAAGGAAGACCTCGACCTGCTGTCGCGGCGGATCCGCGATTACCTGGTCAAGAACCCCGGCTGTTTCCCGTCGCTGGACGATATGGCGGCGCGCTTCAACCTCGGTTCGCGCACGCTGCGCCGGCGGCTGGCGACCGAAGGGCTCACCTACCAGCAGATTCTCGACGACACGCGCTGCGAGCTGGCAGTGCAGTACCTGCAGCACACGGCGCTGACGCCGAAGGAGATCGGCTACATCCTCGGTTACGGCAGCGTGTCGAACTTCCGCCGCGCCTTCAAGGCGTGGACCGGGCACAAGCTCAGCGAGTTCCGCGAGCCGGGCGTGACGGTCGAGCGCGTCGTGGTGACGCACCCCGCGCACTGAACCCGATCCGGATCCAGATCCAGACCGCATCCAGGGAGGCACCATGTCCGCCGAAAACGAGCCGGTGGCGCTCACGCGCTACGCCCACGGGGGCGGCTGCGGCTGCAAGATCGCGCCGGCGCTGCTGAGCGAGATCCTTGGCGGATCGCCGCTCTGCACCCTGGCGCCACCGCAGCTGCTGGTGGGCAACGAGAGCAGCGACGATGCGGCCGTATGGCAGCTCAACGACGACCAGGCGATCGTCGCGACCACCGATTTCTTCATGCCGATCGTCGACGATCCCTTCGACTTCGGACGCATCGCCGCGACCAACGCCCTGTCGGACATCTACGCGATGGGCGGCACGCCGCTGTTCGCGCTGGCGATCGTCGGCATGCCGGTCGACAAGCTGCCACCGGCCGTGATCCGCGCGATCCTGCAGGGCGGCGAGGCGGTGTGCCGCGCGGCCGGCATCCCGGTCGCCGGCGGGCACTCGATCGATTCCCCCGAACCGATCTACGGGCTGGTGGGCATCGGCGTGGTGCACCCGCGCCGGCTGCGGCGCAACGACACCGCACGCCCCGGCGACGTGCTGCTGCTCGCCAAGCCGCTCGGCACCGGCGTGCTGTCGGCCGCGCTGAAGAAAGGCGCGCTCGATGCCGACGGCTACGCGGCGCTGATCGCCTGCACCACGCAGCTGAACCGGGTCGGGCCGCAGCTGGCGGGGCTCGACGCGGTGCACGCGATGACCGACGTCACCGGCTTCGGTCTGCTCGGCCACGCGCTCGAGATGGCACGCGGTTCCGGTTGCCGGGTGCGCATCGACGACGCGGCACTGCCGTTCATCGCCGGGGTGCCGGAGCTGGCCGCACACGGCTTCCTGACCGGTGCCTCGGGGCGCAACTGGCAGAGCTACGGCACACACGTCGAGCTGTACCCGGGCTGCAGCGACACCCGGCGCGCGTTGCTCTGCGATCCGCAGACCAGCGGCGGTCTGCTCGTCAGTTGCGCGGCCGCCGCCGCTGCCGAGGTCGAGGCGCTGCTGCGCGAGGCCGGTTTCGCGCAGGCGGCGCGCATCGGGGAGGTGCTGGCCGCCGGCTCAGGCGCTGCCGTCGCCGTCGTCTGATTCCCACGCCAGGCGCATGGCGAGCACCAGCGGTGCTCCCGGACGCACGATCACCGGGCGGGCGTTCAGCGCATCGGGCGGCGCGGTCCACGGTTCCACGCACAGTGCGTGCGCCGGCCGCTCGTAGACCACCCACCACGGATGGCTGGAACCGATCCGCAGCCGCAGCACACCCGGCCAGCGCAGGCACGGATCATTCCCCGGCGCGTACAGGCAGTCGTCGCCGGTGCGGGCGGTGGCGGGCGCGAGTTCGCCGGTAGGCAGTCCGTCGGCGTCGAGCACGGCGCGCGTCGATGCGTCGCAGTGCAGTTCGAGCGCGCCGCCGCGGTCCAGTCGCCGCCGGAACCACGGGTGGAAGCCCGCGCTGGCCGGGTAGCTCGCCGTGCGCGCGTGCAGTTCGAGTTGCATGCTCAGCGTGTTGCCGGCGAGCGCGAAGCGTTGCCGCGCGAAGCCGTCGAAGGGCCAGTCGGGACCGAACCCGCACTGCAGGGTATCCGGCGCCACGCGCTCCCAGGGGCGCGCGAGCACGGTGCCATGCAGCGGATGGCGTGTGTCCGTGGGACCGATCCGGTAGTCGCGTCCGTCGAAGCGGAACCGGCCGTCGCGCAGCCGTCCGGCCCACGGCGCAAGCGGATAGCTGCCCCACGCCAGCGGATCGGCGTTGGCGCCGACCAGCAATTCCTCGCCGAAGACCTCCAGCGACGCGATGCGCCCGCCTTGGGCGGCGCTCACGCGCATGCGGCAGGCAGCGTTTTGCAGCACCAGATCCATGGGTGCAGTGTAACCGTCACGCCCGAGCCGGCGCACGGGTGTGAGATCGCCGCGGCAGCAGGACGGTTACCGGAGCACAAAAGAAAACCGGAGCCTGCAACGGGACGCGAAGTCCCGCTGCAGGCTCCGGTCGGATCGACGCGGAGCCTGTGCCCGGCGCTTACCAGTCGTAGACGAACGACACGCCGTAGGTGCGCGGTTCCTGGTAGTACGCGAGACGGTAGCCAGCGAAGAAGCCGGGTCCGAAGTCGATGTAGTTCACCGGCTGGCGGTCGTCGGTCACGTTGCGTGCCCACAGCGCGAACTCGCCCGCACCGTCGCCGAGCGGGATCTCGGACAGCGAGACCTTCGCGTTCAGCAGGCCGTAGCTGTCGATCTCGGAGTTGCCCGCGACGGCGCGCGCCGGATCGACCTGGTCGATCTGGTATGCGTACGCATTGAACTCCGAGGTGTAGCTCCAGTCGAGGAAAGCGCGGATCTCGCCCCACTCGGTGGCGCCGAGCAGCGCGTCGGCCGACACGTTCAGCGTGTGCTCAGGCGCGTGCGGGAAAGAACGGTTCGAGGCGACGTTCGTAACCGGCTGGCCCACTTTCGGTGCCTCCATGAACTCGTCCCACTCGGCGTCGAGGTAACCGTAGCTCGCCTGCAGGCGCAGCTGCTCGATCGGCGCCCAGGTGGCCTCGAGCTCGAAGCCCTGCGTGGTCGCCTCGCCGGCGTTGCGCACGTACGAGACGCCCGGGCTTCCCGAGAACTGGGTGACGTGCATGTCCTCGATCGTGTTGTGGAACACCGCCGCGTTCAGCTGCAGCGTGCCGTCGAGCAGGGTGGACTTGGCGCCGATTTCCCAGGTCGACTGTTTCTCGGGATCGTACGGGACCACGGCCTCGGCTGCGGTCGCGGACTCGCCCTGGAAGCCGCCGCTCTTGAAGCCTTCGGAGTACTTCACGTAGACGTTTAGTTCGTCGCTGAACGCGTACGCGGCGCTGACCATCGGCGTGGTGTCGGAGAACGACTCGCTCGCCGAGGTGAATGGAATCCGCTGGCTGGGGATGGTGGCGCTCTTGAAGCGCCAGGTGTCCTTGTCCTCGTCGGTGTAGCGCAGGCCGCCACTCAGCGTGAGCTGTTCGGTGGCATGCCAGTCGAGCTGGGCGTAGGCGGCTTTCGCCTCGGCGCCGAAACCGTATTCGGAGCTGTCGGTGCCGAAGAAGAACACGTGCGGGTTGACCGTGTCGCCTTCGTCCTTGTAGTAGTACAGGCCCACCACGTAGTTCAGGTCGGCGACGTCGCCGACCAGTTGCAGTTCCTGCGACTTCTGCTCGAAGTCGGAGATGCGGTTCGCGGTGGCGATGGTGAGACGCGTGCCGTCGAGGTCGACCGAGTCGTCGTTTTTCAGGTCACGGTACGCGCTGATCGACTTCAGCGTGTTGTGCTCGTCGATTTCCCAGGTCAGCGTCAGCGCGTGGCCTTCCAGTTCGAGCTGCTCGTAGCCGGGCCAGTTGGTGGCGACCTTGCCGAGGCGCTTGGTCGATGCCAGTGTCGCGGCCTCGGTGAACAGCGCGGTCGTCGGCGTCACGTGGTAGAGCTGGCTGTGCGGCGGCGCCTGGTCGATGTCGGTGTAGTCGTAGGCGTAGTCGGCGACGAAGTTGTCGGCGATGTCGAGCGCGAGCGCGAAGCGCGCGCCGAGCTTGTCGCGGCTGTCAAGCTCGTCGCCGGGGCTCGAGTCGCTGAGCTTCACCAGGCCGTCGCGCTTCTCCGAGCGCAACGCGAACGAGGCGCGTGCGATGCCCATCTTCGGCAAGTCCACCGACACGCGTTCCGTGTGGTAGCCGTAGTTGCCGAGTTCGAGCTTCGCCGAGCCGCCGAACTCGCCGGTCGGCTTCTTGGTGATCAGGTTCACCGCGCCGGCCATCGTGTTGCGGCCGTACAGCGTGCCCTGCGGTCCGCGCAGCACCTCGACGCGCTCCAGGTCGACCACGTCGAACACCGAGCCCACGGCCTTGCCGAGGTACACGCCGTCGAGGTACATGCCGGTGCTCGGCTCCCAGTACATCGCGGCGTTCACGGTCACGCCGCCGCGGATCGCGACCTGCGACACCACGTTGCTGTTCGGGTACTTGCTGACCAGCAGGTTGGGCGCCAGCGCCTTCAGGTCCAGCACGTCCTCGACGCCGCGTTTCTCCAGTTGCGCCTTCGAGATCGCACTGATCGCGATCGGCACGTCCTGCAACCGCTCCTCGCGCTTCTGCGCGGTGACGATCATTTCCTCGATTGCGGCCGCGTCCTGTGCGAGCGCCATGCCGGGTACGGAAGCCGCGATGGCGGCGCCCACGAGCGCTGCGATGCCGGTCTTCCGCGAGTTGAACTGTCGCACATTCATCATGAGGTCTCCTCGGTTGTCGTCGGTTGTACTATCGGCTGGCGGCTGGGCCGCTCGTTCTTCTTGGTGCTCTCGGTAAGTCTACTTGACCGAAACGAAGTGTCCCGGACGATGCTGTGAAATTGTACCCGTCGGGATGCGAAAAATTCACACGAAATACATATCCGGCCAACACGCGTTCAGAAGCCGCGGTATTGCTCGTCGACTTCGTGCAGTGCACACGGCGGCGAGAAGGGCTCGACCGGCTCGGGCGCGGTCTCCTGCGCGTCGGCGTCCTGGTCCACACCGGCCGGCGGTGCGTTCGCCGGCGGCGGCATGGCGCCCGGCGGCTGACGGGGCGTGCTCATCGGTAGGCTCCTGCGGCTGCGTCCGATTATAGACGCGATCTGCCCGACCCGGGGTGGATGACTCGTAACCCGTTGGCCGGGCTGGCGGCGCTACACTGCGCCGACCGCGGCGCGCGACGGCGCACCGTATCCCGGCAGACGACGCGAAGGAGGCTCGAGGTGAGCGAGGCAGGCAGACTGGGCGGCAAGGTGGCCGTGATCACGGGCGGTGCGCTGGGAATCGGCGCGGCGATGGCGAGGCTGTTCGCGCAGGAAGGTGCACGGGTCGTCATCGGTGACCTGCGCGAGGAGGAAGGGCAGGCGCTGGCCGCCGAACTCAATGCGGCGGCCGGGCGCCGCGTGGCGGTGTTCGTGCGCGCCGACGTGACCGTTCCCGGCGACGTCGAGGCGCTGGTGGCGCAGGCCGGGAATGCCTTCGGACGGCTCGACGTGATGTGCAACAACGCGGGCATCGGCAGCATGGGCGATTCGGTTGCGCTGGACATCGAGCAATGGCGGCACGTGATCGACGTCGACCTGAACAGCGTGTTCTACGGCTGCAAGGCGGCGATTCCCGCGCTGCGGCGCGCCGGCGGCGGCGCGATCGTGAACACCGCGTCGATCTCGGGCATCGGCGCCGATCACGGTTTCGCGGCCTACAACGCGGCCAAGGCGGCGGTGATCAACTACACGCGCACGGTGGCCCTCGACCACGCGCACGAGAACATCCGCTGTAACGCGCTGTGCCCGGGCTGGATCGCCACCCCGCTGACCAGCGGCATCATGGGCATCGAGCCGCTGGTGAAGGCGTGGTGCGATGCGATCCCGATGCGCCGGCCGGGTCGTCCCGAGGAAATGGCACAGGTGGCGTTGTTCCTCGCCTCGGACGAGGCGAGCTACATGACCGGTTCGGCGGTCGTGGCCGATGGCGGACTGATCGCGAGCAACGGCCAACCGAACATCCCGGTGATCCTGTCGGGGATGTAAGGACGACTGTTCGGCCGCAGGCCGAACCTACGGGGACATGTTCGGCCGCAGGCCGAACCTACGGGGACATGTTCGGCCGCAGGCCGAACCTACGGGACGCGTTCGGCCATGGCCCAACTTGCGCTCAGGCCGCGACAGCCACCGGCAGCGGGGTGCGGATCAGGTAGTCGAAGGCGGAGAGGCTGGCCTTGGCCCCTTCGCCGACCGCGATCACGATCTGCTTGAATGGTACCGTGGTCGCATCGCCGGCGGCGAACACACCGGGCACCGAGGTCTGGCCACGGGCGTCGATGCGGATCTCGCCGTTGCGCTCCAGTTCCAGCGTGCCGCGCAGCCATTCGGTGCTGGGCTGCAGCCCGATTTGCACGAATACGCCTTCCAGATCGATGCGATGTTCCGCTCCGCTGGCGCGCTCGCGGTAGACGATGCCGTCGACCCGCGTGCCGTCACCGCTGACTTCAGTGGTCTGCGCGCCGAGGATCACGGTAGCGTTCGGAAGGCTGCGCAGGCGCTCCTGCAGCACCGCATCGGCGCGCAGTTCGTCCAGGAACTCGATCAGCGTGACGTGGGTGGCGACGCCGGCGAGGTCGATCGCCGCCTCGACGCCGGAGTTGCCGCCGCCGACCACCGCGACCCGCTTGCCCTTGAACAGCGGGCCGTCGCAGTGCGGGCAGTACGCGACACCGCGACCGCGGTACTCGCGCTCGCCGGGAACGTTCATCTCGCGCCAGCGCGCGCCGGTGGCGAGCACGATTGCGCGCGCCTTCACCGTCGCGCCGCTGGCGAGCCGGATCTCGTGCAGCACACCGTCGCGGCCCGGGACCAGCGCCTCGGCGCGCTGGCCGTTCATGATGTCGACGCCGTACTGGCGCACGTGCTCCTCGAGCGCGCGCGCGAACTGCGGCCCCTCGGTATGCGACACCGAGATGAAGTTCTCGATCGCCGCGGTGTCGAGCACCTGGCCGCCGAAACGTTCGGCGAGCACGCCGGTGCGGATGCCCTTGCGTGCGGCGTAGACCGCGGCTGCCGCACCGGCCGGGCCACCGCCCACGATCAGCATGTCGAAGGGTTCGCGGGCGGCGATGCGCGCCGCCTCGCGCCCGGCGGCGCCGCTGTCGAGACGTGCGAGGATCTCGGGGATGCCGCAGCGCCCCTGGGTGAACGGCTGACCGTTCAGGAACACGGCTGGCACGGCCATGATCTCGCGCTCGGCGACCTCGCTCTGGAACGCCGCACCGTCGATCATCGTGTGCGTGATGTTCGGGTTCACGGCCGCCATCGCGTTCAGCGCCTGCACCACGTCGGGGCAGGTCTGGCACGACAGCGACACATAGGTTTCGAAGCGGTACTCGCCGTCCAGGGCGCGCACCTGCTCGAGCGTTTCCTCGTCGACCCTGGGTGGGTAGCCGCTCGCCTGCAGCAGCGCCAGCACCAACGAGGTGAATTCGTGGCCCAGCGGCAGTCCGGCGAAGCGCATACGCGCCGCCTCGCCGGAGCGCCGGATGGCGAACGACGGGCGTCGCGCGTCGTCACCGTCCTCGAGCACGCTGATCGACGCCGAACTCGCCGCCACCTGGCCGAGCAGATCTTCCAGCTCGCGCGAGCGCGGGCTGTCGTCGAGCGAAGCGACCAACTCGATCGGAGCGGCGAGCCGCTCCATGTAGCCCTGCAGCTGACGGCGGATGTTGTCGTCGATCATCGTGCATGTCCTCCGTGTGTCAGATCTTGCCTACGAGGTCCAGCGAGGGCGCGAGCGTCGCATCGCCTTCCTTCCATTTGGCCGGGCAGACCTCGCCCGGGTGCGAGGCGACGTACTGCGCCGCCTTGACCTTGCGCAGCAGTTCCGAGGCGTCGCGCCCGATGCCGCCGGCGTTGATCTCGACGATCTGGATACGGCCCTGCGGGTCGATCACGAAGGTACCTCGCTCTGCCAGGCCGGCCGCCTCGATCATCACGCCGAAGTTGCGCGTGATCGTGCCGGTCGGATCCCCGATCATCGGGTAGCTGATCCTGCGGATCGTATCCGAAGTGTCGTGCCAGGCCTTGTGCGTGAAGTGCGTGTCGGTGGACACCGAGTAGATCTCGACGCCTATGCGCTGGAATTCGGCGTAATGGTCGGCGAGGTCGCCCAGTTCGGTAGGGCAGACGAACGTGAAGTCCGCGGGGTAGAAGAATACCACCGACCACTTGCCGCGCAGGTCGGCGTCGGTCACGGGCTTGAACGCGCCGTTGTGGAAAGCGGTGGAGCTGAAGGGTTTGATCTCGGTGTTGATGAGCGATTGCACGGCTTTGTCCTCCGGTTGGCTGAAGCTGTCGCGACTGACGACAGGCACCAATCTAGGGCTTTTCATGAATTTCATCAAATTGAATATAAAAATCATAACGATTGATTACATATATGATACCGCCGAACCTGCCCGAGCCCGACATGCGGCGGATTCACATATGCGGCCGCGGGCGCGGCACCGTCGACCCGGGGTGCCCGGTGGTATGCTTGCCAGCTGCCGCGCGCGGGCGCGGCGCACGCTTTGGGAACCCGGGTCGAGGAGGCCGGCAGAGCTATGCAACAGGGGTCCAGTTCGCGCGTCGTCTGCAAGTTCGGCGGCTCCAGCCTCGCCAGCGCGACGCAGTTCCGCAAGGTCCGCGCCATCGTGGAGGCCGACCCGCGCCGGCGCATCGTGGTGCCGTCGGCGCCCGGCAAGCGTGACTCGAAGGACGCCAAGATCACCGATCTGCTGTACCTCTGCCACCACGCGGCGAGCATCGATGCGGATTTCTCGGGCCCGTTCCGCCAGATCATCGAGCGCTACGAGGAAATCGAGCGTGAACTCGGTCTCGCGATCGGCATCGCGGCGCAGGTCGAAACGCTCCGCGGTGAGTTCGCGCGTGGCGTCAGCGCCGACTATGCCGCCTCGCGCGGGGAACATTTCTGTGCCCGGTTGCTGGCGGCGTATCTGGACGCGGAGTTCGTCGAGGCGGCCGACTGCATCGTGATCGGATCGCAGGGCATGGTGATGCCCGAGACCTACGAACTGCTCGGAGCGCGGCTCGCCGATCCGGCGCGTCGCTACGTCATCCCGGGTTTCTACGGCCGCGACGTCGAAGGGCGCGTGCGCACCTTCTCGCGCGGCGGCTCCGACGTGAGCGGTGCGGTCGCGGCGCGCGCGGCGCACGCCGGGCTCTACGAGAACTGGACCGACGTGCCGGGGATGCTGATGGCCGACCCGCGCATCGTCGACAACCCCCGTCCGATGGCCGAAGTCACTTACGCCGAGATCCGCGAGCTGTCGTACATGGGCGCCTCGGTGCTGCACGACGAGGCGATGGCGCCGGTGCGCGAGGTCGGCATCCCGGTCAATATCCGCAACACCAACGATCCGGCCCACCCGGGTACGCGGATCGTCTCCCGCCTGTCGCCGGAGGTGGAGAAATCCACGCTGATCGCGGGCGTCGCCGGCAAGACCAATTTCGCGATGATCACCATCGGCAAGCACCTGATGAACCGCGAGGTCGGCTTCATCTACCGCCTGCTCGGCGTGCTCGAACACAACGGGATCTCGATCGAGCAGTGCCCGTCGAGCATCGACACGGTCAGCGTGGTGATGGACGCGGCGCAGGTCGAGGGGCGCGTCGAGCACGTGATCGACGAACTCCGCCGCACGCTGGAGCCCGACGAGATCGATTTCGTGCCGCAGGTGGCGCTGATCGCCATCGTCGGCGAGGGGATGGCACACACGGTCGGCATCGCCGCGAAGGTGTTCGGCGCGCTGGCCGAGTCGCGCGTGAACGTGCGCCTGATCAACCAGGGGCCGTCCGAACTGAACATCATCGTCGGCGTGGCGCCCGAGGACTACGCGCGCGCGGTGCGTGCGCTGTACGCCGCGTTCGTGAACTGAGGAACGGCCAGCCGTCATGCACCGCCGCCGCAACCTGATCCTCAACCTCGCGGTCCTGCTCTGCATCGCCGCGGTGTTCGCCGGCGGCTGGGCGTATTTCAACCGTCCGGTGCCGGTGCCCGAGTGGCCGGAAAACGTGTCCGGGTATTCGTTCTCGCCGTTCCGCGACGGCGAGGATCCGACGCGCGGCATCTACCCCCGGCCGGAACAGATCCGTGCCGACGTGGAGTTGCTCGCGGAACAGACGAATCGGCTGCGGACCTATTCGGTACGCGACACGCTCGGCGACATCCCGCACATCGCGCAGGAGTACGGGATGACGGTCACGCTCGGGGTCTGGATCAGCAGCGATCTCGAGGCCAACGAGTTCGAGGTCAACCGCGCGATCGAGATCGCCAACCGCGAACGCAACATCGACATGGTGATCGTCGGCAACGAGGCCGTGTACCGCGGCGACGTGACGCCCGAGCAGATGATCGGTTACATCGACCGCGTGCGCGACGGCGTGAAGACCACGGTGACCACCGCGGAACCCTGGCACATCTGGCTGAAGTACCCGCAGCTCGCCGATCACGTGCGCGTGATCGCCGCGCACGTGCTGGTGTACTGGGAGAAAGTGCCCACCGAGGAGGCGATCGAGGGCACGCTGGCGCGTGCGAAGGACATGCGCAAGCGCTTCCCGCGCAAGCGCCTGCTGCTCGCCGAAGTCGGCTGGCCTTCGCACGGCCGTGCCCAGGGCCAGGCCGAAGCGACGCCGGCCGAGCAGGCGATCTACCTGCGCACGCTGCTGAACCGGCTGAACAGCGCCGGCTACGACTATTTCGTGATCGAGGCCTTCGACCAGCCGTGGAAGACCGGCGACGAAGGAGACGTCGGTGCGTACTGGGGCGTCTACGACGTCTACCGCAACCTGAAATTCCCGTTCACCGGTCCGGTGGTCGCGATTCCCGAGTGGCGCACGCTGGCCGCGGTATCGATCGTGATGGCGGTGCTGGCGTTCGGCCTGTTGCTGATCGATGGCTCCGGGCTGAAGCAGCGCGGACGTGCGTTCCTCGCGCTGATCGCCTTCGGGGTCGCCTCGTTCCTGGTGTTCGTCGCCTACGATTATTCGCGCCAGTATCTGGGCTGGCTCGAATACTCGCTGGGCGCGCTGTTGGTACTGTCGGCGATCGGTGTGTTCACGGTGCTGTTCACCGAGGCGCACGAACTCGCCGAAACGGTGTGGGCGACCCGGCGCCGATCGTTCCGGTCGGTGCGCACGCTCGATGGCCGGCAACCGAAGGTGTCGGTGCACGTGCCCTGCTACAACGAGCCACCCGAGATGATGATCCGCACTCTCGATGCGCTGGCGCGGCTCGAGTACGGCAACTTCGAGGTGCTGGTGATCGACAACAACACGGCCGACGAGGCCGTGTGGCGTCCCGTCGAGGAGCATTGCCAGCGGCTCGGTCCGCGCTTTCGCTTCTTCCACGTGCGCCCGCTCGCCGGTTTCAAGGCCGGCGCGCTGAACTACGGGCTGGACCGCACCGCGCCCGATGCGGAGATCGTCGCGGTGATCGACGCCGACTACCTGGTCGAGCCGACCTGGCTGCAGTACCTCGCGCCGCATTTCGCCGACCCGCGCATCGCGGTCGTGCAGGCCCCGCAGGACTACCGCGACGGCGAGGAGTCGCTGTTCAAGAAGCTCTGCTACGCGGAGTACAAGGGTTTCTTCCACATCGGCATGGTCACGCGCAACGACCGCGACGCGATCATCCAGCACGGCACGATGACCATGATCCGCCGCGACGTGCTCGAGCGCCTGCGCTGGGGCGAATGGACCATCACCGAGGACGCGGAGCTCGGACTGCGGGTGTTCGCTGCCGGTCATTCGGCCGCCTACGTGCTCGAATCCCACGGCCGCGGGCTGATGCCGGACCGTTTCATCGACTACAAGAAGCAGCGTTTCCGCTGGGCCTACGGCGCGCTGCAGATCATGAAGCACCATGCGGGCATGCTCTTCCTCGGCCGCGACACCGAGCTGACGCGCGGCCAGCGCTACCACTTCATCGCCGGCTGGCTGCCATGGTGCGCCGACGGGCTGAACCTGTTTTTCACGGCCGGCGCGCTCGTGTGGACCGCGGCGATGCTGCTGGTGCCCCGCCAGGCGCTGCCGCCGGATATCATCTTCGCGTTGCCGCCGCTGCTGCTGTTCTTCGGCAAGGTAACCAAGATCCTCTACGTGTACCTGCGGCACCTGCGCGTGCCGCTCGGCACGTCGGTGGGCGCGGCGGTCGCAGGGCTCGCGCTGTCGCACACCATCGGCAAGGCGGTGGTCTACGGCCTGGTGACCCGCACGATTCCTTTTTTCCGCACACCCAAGCTGCGCGGTCACGGGGGTTTTCTGCAGGCCGTCGACGAGGCGCGCGAGGAGTTGTACATCCTGATCCTGCTGTGGGGCGCGCTGGCGGGGCTGCTGGTGGTGCACGAGATGGACACCACCGACGCCTACGCCTGGGCCGCGATGCTGATCCTGCAGTCGCTGGCCTACCTGGCGGCGGTCGTGATGTCCATCCTCGCCGTGCTGCCCCCGCGCGAGCGCTCGCTGACGCTGGCCGAACCGGTGGCCTGAGATGCCACGCGCCGCGGCGCCGCCGGTGCTGCTCGCCGCTCTGGTGGCCAGCGTGGCTTTCTGGTGGCTGCTCGGTCGCGCGCACCACGTCCCCGGCGAACTCGCGCCCGATCGACGCCTGCACTGTGTTTCGTACACCCCGTTCACCGGCGACGAGCATCCCGGTGATTTCCGCATAGATGATGCGCGGCTCGAGCGCGATTTCGCACTGCTGGCCGGACAGGTCGGTTGCGTGCGCATCTATTCGGTACGCGGCATGGAGCGCGTTCCCGAGGTCGCGCGCGCGCACGGCATGACGGTGATCGCCGGTGCCTGGGTGGGGCGTGACGACGCCGAGACCGAGCGCGAGATCGCCGGGGTGATCGCGTTGGCGAACCGCCATCCGGAGGTGGTGCGCGCGGTGCTGGTCGGCAACGAGGTGCTTCTGCGCCGCGAGCGTACCGCCGCGCAGTTGCTGGCGATGCTGCAGCGCGTGCGTGCCGCGGTCCCGCAGCCGGTCAGCTACGGTGACGTGTGGGAATTCTGGCTGCAGAACCCCGGGATCGCCGCCGGCACCGATTTCGTCACCATCCACCTGTTGCCGTACTGGGAAAACGATCCCAGCGGCATCGACGCGGCGATCGAGGCCGTCACCCGCGCGCACGAGGCGACCGCGCGTGCCTTTCCGGGCATGCCGATCCTGATCGGTGAGACCGGCTGGCCGTCGCAGGGGCGCCAGCGCGAGGGCGCCGTGCCGGGACGCGTGAACGAGGCACGCTTCGTGCGCGGCTTCGTGCAGCGCGCCGAGTCGGCGGACTGGAGCTATAACCTGATCGAGGCCTTCGACCAGCCATGGAAGCGCGTGCAGGAAGGCGCGGTCGGCGGCTATTGGGGCCTGTTCGACACCGCGCGGCGTGACAAGCACGTGCTGCGTGGGGAGGTGTCGAACCTGCCGGAATGGCGCACCTGTGCCGCGGTGGCGTTCGCGTCGTGGCTGGGGCTGGTGCTGAGCGCCGGCGCGTTGCGTTCGTGGCCGGCGGCGCTGCTCGCGCTGCTCGCCGCCAACGGCAGCGTGCTGCATCTGCAGCAGATGCGGCTGTTCGCGCGCACGGAGGCAGAAAGCGGCTGGTTCGTGGCGCTCGCGGTGCTGGCGCTGCTGGCGGCGTGGGTCGGTTGCCGGCGCCTGGCCGGTGCGCAGCGCGCCCGTTGGCACGACGGCGTGATCGGCGTGGCCGCAGCGGTGGCGACCGTCGAGATGCTCGGCCTGTGTTTCGACGCCCGCTACCGGCATTTCCCGCTCGGGGCGTTCGCAGCGCCGGCGCTGGCGGCGTGGCTGTGCGCGCCGCCGGACGGGCCCTGGCGCGAGCGTTGCCGCGTGCTCGGCGGCGTACTCGCGATCGGCATTCCGGTCGTGCTCTGGCAGGAGACGCCGCGCAACACGCAGGCGCTGGGCTGGATAGCGACGATGGGCCTGATGACAGCCGGTCTGCTGCGTAAGCGAACCCGCGTCCCGGCCGGTCAAACGTAGGTTCGGCCTGCGGCCGAACATGTCCCCGTAGGTTCGGCCTGTGGCCGAACAATTGGTGTCCGGGCACAGCCCGGACCTACACGAACATGTCCGGGCGCAGCCCGGACCTGCGGGTGGTGCCGTCACGGAACACGCCGAGATCGGCGAGCGCGAGCACGGCGAGCACGGCCGCGGGCGCACCGTAGTGCACGTTGTAGAGCACCAGCGCGAGCAGCGCGAACCACAGCGCGAGCAGCGCGCACGGCAGGCGCCAGCGTCCCAGCCGCAGATGCGCGGCCAGCGCGAGCACGATCGCCGCAGTACCGAACAGTTGCAGGTGAACCAGCAGCCCGAAACCCGCACGCACGCGGCACGCCGGCGAGCGCAGCGCGCGCAGACAGGGATCTGCTTCGGCCGGGATCTCCACCCAGCCGAAACGCAGCGCGTAGAGCGCGCCCAGCCAGGCGGCGGTCGCGAGTGCGAGCAGCGCACTGCGATGCCGGCGCGATGGGCGGGGCGGGGGGAGGTCGTTCATCGCATCGGGCACGGCGGACGACGGTACGTCGGGTGGCGCAGTATAGACTTGTGACACAGGGACGAGGAGGAAACACGATGAACGATGCAATGAGCGGCCGGCGGCTGCGCGGCGTCAACCTGGGCGGTTGGCTGGTGCTCGAGAAATGGATGAAACCCAGCCTGTTCGCCGGGCTCGCAGCCACCGACGAGACCTCGTGGTGCGCGGAACTCGGGGCCGCGGCGCCGCGGCTGCTGCGCGCGCACTGGGACAGCTTCATCACGCGCGAGGACTTCGCCTGGCTCGCCGAACGCGGCATCGACGCCGTGCGCATCCCGCTGGGGCACTGGATCTTCGGGCCGCCGTACCCGTGGCATGCCGCGTACGGGGCGAGCCGGCACCCCTTCGTCGAGGGTGGCATCGAGGTGCTCGACCGCGCGTTCGGGTGGGCCGAGGAATTCGGGCTGCGCGTGGTGCTCGACCTGCACGCGGCACCGGGCTGCCAGAACGGTTTCGACAACGGGGGGATCAAGGACGTCTGCGAATGGCACACGCGCGAGGAATACCTGACGCATTCGGTCGAGGTGCTCGGGCGGCTTGCCGCACGCTACCGGGGACGGCGCTGCCTGCACGCGATCGAGGTGCTCAACGAGCCACGCTGGGACGTGCCGACCGGACTGCTGAAGGACTACTACCGGCGCGCCAACCGGGCGATTCGCGCGCACTGCACGCCGCAGGAGGTTGCGGTGGCGTTCCACGACGGCTTTCGTTCGCACCGGGAGTTCCACGGCTTGTTCCAGGAACCGGGCTTCGCCAACGTGCTGTTCGACGTGCACCGCTACCAGTGCTTCGATCGTGCCGACATCGACATGGACATCCACGGACACATGCACAAGGGCGGGCTGCAGTGGCGCGACGAGGCGTTGCAGATCCAGCGCGACCTCGGCGTGCCGGCGATCGCGGGTGAATGGAGCCTGGGACTGGACCTGAAGGTGGTCTCGCTGTGGGCGCCGGGACCGTACAACCACGCGCTGGAACGCATGGACCGTTTCCAGGAGGACGTAGCGTACCGCGGCTACGCGGCCGCGCAGCTGCTCGCCTTCGAGCACTACCGCGGCTGGTTTTTCTGGAGCTATCGCACCGAAACCACGCCGGCGTGGAGCTTCCGCGACTGCGTCGAGCGTGGGTGGCTGCCGCCGCGCTTTCAGTGAGACGAAGCGCCGTTCACGCGCCTGCCGTTGAACAGGAAGCGGGTCTCGGTCAGCCGGTTCAGCACGATCTTGCGGTCGTGCAGCGCCTCGAGTCCGCTGTGGAAGCTGATGGTCAGCAGCGCGCTGTTCGGCAGTTCGTGGCGCAACATCTCGAGGATCAGCCGCTCGCCGCGCGGGTCGAAGGCATCGGTGGCTTCCTCGAGCAGGATCCACGCCGGGCGGCGCAGCAGCACGCGCGCGAACCCGAGCCGCTGCTGCGCACGCAGCGGCAGCGCCTGTTCCCAGTTGTCGCTCTCGTCCAGCCGCGGCGCGAGCCACGCGCAGCCCGAGCACTCGAGCGCGCGCAGGATCGCTTCCTCGCTGCAGGCGTCCACCGCGTGCGGATAGCACAACGCGTGGCGCAGTGTTCCCTCGGGCAGGAACGGACGCTGCGGGACGAACAGCAGTGCGCCATCCCCGGGCAGCAGCACGCGACCGCTGCCCCACGGCCACAGTCCGCCCAGCACCTTGAACAGCGCGCTGGTCACCGCCGGGTCGCCGGCCACCAGCACGCGCTCGCCGCGACGGATCTCGAGGTCCAGCCGCTCGAGCACGATGCGGCCGTCGGGCTCGGCGATGCACAGTTCCTGCGTCGCGAGGCGCGCCTTCGGCGCGCGCTCGATCGTGATGCGGTGGCCGTCGGGAACGCGCGCCTCGGCGTCGAGCCGCTCCATGTCCTCGTACAGTGACAGCACGCGATCGATCGAGGCGCGCGTGCGCGCCATGTCGCCGAGGTTGTCGACCGGCCACGACAGCGCCGAAGTGAGGCGCTGGAACGCCTGCGCCGCCTGCATCAGCACGCCCAGCGAGATCGCGCCGGATATGTACTGCGGTGCGGCGACCAGGATCGGAAACACCGGCAGCAGCGCGCCGTAGCCGGTCGAGAACGACACGATGCCCATGTACGCGCGCGACTGCCGGTACCAGGTGCGCGCGATGCGCTGGAAACGACGGGTCGCGTTCGTGCGCTCCAGCGGTTCGCCGTGCAGCAAGGCGATCGCCTCGGAGTGCTCGCGCGCGCGCGCCAGGCCGAAGCGGAAGTCCGCCTCGGCGGTCTGCAGCGCGTTGGTCGTGCGCACCAGCGGGCGTCCGAAACTCCAGCCGAGCAGCGTGCCGCTGCCCGCGTAGACAAACGCGAGCCAGACCAGATAGCCCGGCACGTGCAGCGAGGTTCCCGGCACGTGCAAGGAGCCCGAGACGCTCCACAGGATCTCTATGAACGAGCCGAGCATCAGCAGCGAGAACACCAGCGTGTGCGCCAGCGCGATCGTGGTCTCGGTGAAGATGCGGATGTCCTCGGCGATGCGCCCATCCGGGTTGTCGTGTTCGCCGGCCGTGAACAGCAGGCGGTAATGGCGGCCGGTCGCCATCCAGCGACCGATCACCCGATCCGTGAGCCAGCGCCGCCAGTCGAGCTGCAGCCAGCGCTTGACCATCAGGTGCACGGCCGTGACCGCGAGCGTCACCGCGAAGATCAGCGCGAACACCGCGACCTGGCGCAGCACGCCGGCGACCGAACGCGCCTCCAGCGCGTCGAACAGTTCGCGATGCCAGTAGTTGGTCCAGACCGCCAGCGCGACCTGCGCCAGCGTCAGCAGCAGCAGCGCGCCGGTCGCGCCGCGCACGCGCCATTTGCGCGCCGAGTTCCAGTACGGGGCGGCCAGGCGCAGCGCGCGGCGCGTGAACTCGCGCCGCTCGGTGCGTACGGTTGCAGCCTCGTTGCCGCCCGTGGATGCCATCCGTGGTCGGGTCCGGCTACGCCGCGCGGTACGCGGCCAGCGCCGGAGCGAATTCCTGCGGCGTCGATCCGTGGATCACGATGCCGTCGGCGCCGGCCGCGAGTTCGGCCTTCCAGGCGGCGGCGCATTCGGCAGGTGTGCCGACCGCGGCGGGCAGCCAGTCGGACGGGATAAGCCCGGCGATCTGTTCGAGTTGCTCCAGCGTGGCGACGCTGTCGATGCCGCCGGCGATCGACTTCACGACCTCGCTGGCGCGAAAACGCTCGAGCACGGCGGGATCCCAGCCGTTCAGCGCCAGCAACGGCTCGATGTACCCGGGCGCCTGCATGTAGGTGGCCATCCGCGCGATCAGCTTGCGCAAGCGGTCTTCGGGAGTCGGATCGACCGTCGTGGCGAGCACCGACCAGATCTTCACCGCATCCGGGTCGCGTCCGGCGTCGCTGGCGCCTTCGCGCACCAGCGCACGCGCCCGGGCGAGCCCCGCGTGGCTCAGGAAGGTGTGCAGATGCACGCCATCGAAGTGCGCGCCTGCGAAGCGCAGGCTCTTCGGTCCGAAGCCGACGAAGTGCACCGGAATCTCCGCGTGCATCCAGTTGCCCAGGTGCGCGTACGGCAGCTTGCCCATCTCGCCGTCGTGGCCTAGCACCATCTCGCCGCGCCAGAGCTTGCGCAGCAGTTCCACTCCCTCGGCGAGACGCGCGTTGCCGACCTGCGGCAGCCCCATCAGCTGGTTGCGGATCGCCACGCCACGCGCGAGTCCCAGTTCGAAACGTCCTCCCGAGAGGTAGTGCAGCGAGGCGCACATCGAGGCCAGCACCAGCGGATGGCGGGTGTGGATGTTGGTCGCGGCCGTGGCGACGTGGATGCGCGAGGTCACGGCCAGCGCCGCGGCGCAGATCACGCCGGCGTCCTTCACATCGAAGCGTTCGGACAGCCACGCCTTGCCCAGGCCGAGTTCCTCGGCGAGCCGCGCCTCGGCGATCGCGTCGGCCGGAGTCGTGGTGTGACCGGGCAGCAGGTAGCAGCTCAGTTCGGGCAGCACGGTCGCGGTCATCGGCGCTCTCCATCGGGGTCATGGCCGCGTCCAGCGTAGACGGCGCATCGATCGAAGTCACTAGCGCGGACACCGCGATCGGCTACCCTTGTCTCGTCATCAGCCGTGCCCGCACCCGATGCCCAGACCCCCTGCCACGACGCGCCCCACCCGCGCTCGTAACGCCAGTCCGCGCGCGGACGGCCCGTGCGCACGTCCGG
>JAJVIG010000012.1 GCA_022072145.1 Pseudomonadales bacterium | reverse complement strand
CGCCTATCGATTCAACCGGCGGTTCGATCTCAGGACATTGCATGAGCGACTCCTCGTGGCAGCGGTGCACTGTCCACCCCAACCGCAGCCGGCAATCCGTATGGCTGAGCTTCATTGCTAATCAGGAAGTGCCATGGCGCGGGAGGTCATAGCGGTGGAAGCGGCCGGCGGGGTGAAGAAGCGCGCGCACGTGCGCCGCGAGCAGGTGCTGGATGCGGCGACCGCATGTTTCCGGCGTCACGGTTTCCATGCGGCGAGCATGGCCGAGATCTCGCGCGAGGCCGGCATGAGCGTCGGTCACATCTACCACTATTTCAGCGGCAAGGAGGCGATCATCGCGGCGATCGTCGAGCGCGAGCAGCAGGAGATCCTCGAAATCGACGACGGCATCCGCAGCCAGCCCGATTTGGGGCGCGCGCTGGTCGAGCATGCCCCGCGCGGGCTGCAGCGGGCGCTCGACGGGGCCAGCGGACCGCTGCTGCTCGAGGTGCTGGCGGAAGCCGCACGCAATCCTGCCATCGCCGCGATGGTGCGCGAAGCCGATGCCGAGGTACGGCGTCGCATCGGCAGCACGCTGCTCGCCGCGACCGCCGGCAGCGGCGAACTGGCCGACCTGCAGGGACGGCTGGAAGTGCTGGGTGCCTTGTTCGGCGGGCTGGCCATACGCGCGGTGCGCAACCCGGGACTCGATCGGGAGTCGACCGCGCGCGCCATGCAGCGGGTGATCGGCGCCCTGCTCGAACCTTGAGAGGGTGTCGCAAAACCTCTCGACGTGGGGCGATGCCAGCGCGCGGCGGCGATTTCACACCCGTGGGACACCGTGAATACATCCCTGTAGGCTCGAACGCCGCATCCCTGCGGCGTACGCCCACCGGTGCGAAATCGCCGCCGCACGCTTCGCGGGTTTTTGCGACAGCCTCTCGAGCCGTAGCGCCCTCAGGCAGGAGCAGCCGAATCCAGAACCGAGCCGCGTGGGGCGGCCGCCGCCTCGCGCAGCAATTCGGCCAGGCGCGTGACGGCCGGGCCGGGGGCTTCGGGTTCGGCGATCACGAGGTAGAGATCGACCCAGCGCACGGCACCCGTGGCCAGCGGCAGCGGTACCAGCGCGCCACTTTCCAGTTCGCTGCGGATGCTGCTGCGCGGGATCCACGCGAAGCCGAGGCCGCGGCGCAGCGCCGCGATCGAGGTGGACGGGTGCGATACCGTGAGTCGCCGTTCGGCGCCCAGCCAGCCGGCGTCGGTTCGCAGGTGCACGCCGGAGTCGCGCACCACGATCTGCTGGTGCCGGCGCAGGTCTTCCAGCGTCGCTTCGCGGCCCAGCGCGTGCAACGGGTGTGTCGGATGCGCGACGGCGACGAACTCGAGCCGCAGCAGCGATTCGCCCAGGAAACCGGGCGGGACCTGTGGCGTGATGACCAGCGCGGCCCGGCGCTGCAGCAGTGCTTCGGTGCTGCCCGAGAGCACCGTCTCCAGCAGTTCCACGCGAGTCTCCGGACTCTCGCGGCCGAACGCCGCCAGCGCACCGAATAGCGCCTCGCGCGGAAACACCACATCGACGGCCAGCGTGACCCGTGCTTCCCATCCCTGCGCCAGCGTGGTGGCGAGGCGCTGCAAGGCCTCCGCGTCGGCCAGCAGGTGGCGGGCGCGCCGCAGCAGCGTCTCGCCAGCCGGGGTCAATACCGCACGACGCCCCTGCAACGCGATCAGGCGCACGCCGAGCGCATCCTGCAGTTGTTTCACCGCATGGCTGACGGTGGACTGGCTCTTGCGCAGGTGTTCGGCGGCGGCTGCGAAACCACCCTGATCGACTACCGCGGCGAGGAAACGCCATTGTTCCAGTGTGCTCATATGCATCGACAATATCGATTGGATTGATCGGTTTTTAGCAGTTTATCTTCGAAAAAACCAATGTATTCTGGTGCCTACTGATGAGGAATACGCCTATGAGTCTTCGTGATCTGCGAACCGTGGTGGCGGGCCGGCCGGCGCTGGATGGGGCCGGGGTGCGCATCCTGCGCACGCTGGGGAGCCATCGGCACGCGCTGGACCCGTTCCTGATGCTCGACGAGATCCGCTCCGACGACGAGGCGGACTTCATCGGCGGCTTTCCGCCGCATCCCCACCGCGGCATCGAAACACTGACCCTGATGCTGCGGGGCGGTTTCGAGCATCGTGATCACCTGGGACATCGCGCGGAACTGCGTGACGGCGGGGCGCAGTGGATGTCCACCGGGCGGGGCGTGATCCACTCCGAGATGCCGCTGCGCTCGCCGGAGGGCCTCCACGGTTTCCAGATCTGGATCAACCTGCCGGCGCGCGACAAGCTGAAGGAACCCGAATACGCCCAGGTCGACGCGGACCAGCTGCCGTGGCACGAGTTCGGGGACGGAGCGCGTGCGCGCGTCTTTGCCGGTGCGTGGTCGCTCGGCGGGCACACCGTGCGCAGTCCGCTGGCGCGGCTCGCCGCGTCGGCACGGGTGCTCGAACTGCTGCTGCCGGCAGGCCACGAGTGCGTGCTGGACGTCGCGCCGGGCGATGCCGCGCTGGTCTACGTGATCGACGGTGCGTTGGCCGGGGGCGTGGGCGCGGGTAGCACGGCAATCTTCGATTCCGGCACGGCACTCGGCGTGCGCGCGGGCGCCGACGTGGCGCACGTGCTGGTGCTTGCGGGCACCCCGATCGGTGAGCCGATCGCGCAGCACGGACCCTTCGTGATGAACACCGGCGACGAGATCCGTGAGGCCATTGAAGCCTATCGCAATGGCAGCTTGACCGAACCGGCACGCACGGCCGGATGAACACCTGCCGAGGAACCCGGGATGAATGTTCGTGATGCCTTGCGGAGACGCGTTTCCGCCAACCGCTACGACACGGTCGCAACCGTCGCGGCCGGCACGATCGAGGAACTGATCGCGGCGGCGATGGAGGCACCGTCGGCGTACAACATCCAGCACGCACGCTTCCTGGTGGTGCGTGAGCCCGAAGCACGCGCGGCGCTGCAGCGCATCGCGCACGGGCAGCAGAAGGTGCGCGACGCGGCCGCCACCGTGGTGGTGCTCGGCGATCGACGCGCCGCCGAGCGCCTGCCGCTCATCGCGGAGCGCGCGCAGCGTGCAGGTCTGTTCGATGCCACGGCCGCCGCGGCGTTCGCGGCCAACGGACAGGCCGCGTACGCGGGACGGCCCGAGCTGGCCCGCGACGAGGCGATCCGTTCCGCCAGCATGGCAGCGATGGCGCTGATGCTGGCGGCGACCGAACTCGGTCTGGCGACTGGTCCGATGATCGGCTTCGACCCCCTGGCGCTCGCACGCGAGTTCCGGCTCGATGAGCGCTACCTGCCGGTCATGATGATCACCCTCGGCCCCGCGGCGCCAGGCAACTGGCCGCGCAAGCCGCGGCTGGCTGCGCACGAGGTGCTTGTCGCCGATGCGCGACCGGGGCAGGATCATGCGTTCAGTCCCGCGGCCTGACAGGGGGTGCCGCATGACACAGTGGCGCAATTCGGCCGAACGCTACGGCCTGGTGGCCATCGTGCTGCACTGGCTGGTGGCACTCACCGTGTTCGGCCTGTTCGGGCTCGGCCTGTGGATGGTCGATCTCGACTACTACGACGCGTGGTACCGTCGCGGGCCCGCGCTGCACAAGAGTGTCGGCCTGACGCTGTTCGCGGTGCTGCTGCTGCGCGTGGGGTGGCGCCGGTGGAGTCCGCCGCCGCTACCGCCGTCGACGCATACCGCGCTGGAGCGACGCGCGGCGCGGGTCGCGCATCTGCTGCTGTACCTGCTGCTGTTCGCGCTGGCGTGCTCCGGCTACCTGATATCCACCGCCGACGGACGCCCGATCCCGGTGTTCGGATTGTTCGAGGTGCCGGCGCTGCCCGCGCTGGTCGAGGACCAGGAAGACGTGGCCGGCGCGATCCACGAGTGGCTGGCGTGGAGCCTGGTGGCGCTGGTCGCCGTGCACGCGCTGGCCGCGCTGAAGCACCATTTCATCGACCGCGACGCGACGCTGAGGCGCATGCTGGGCGTCGCGCGCAATCCTTCACGTTCGTCAACCGAGGAGAACCGACCATGAAGATCCGTAACCTGTTCAGCGCCATCGCACTGGGACTGACCGTTGCCGCGGCGCCCGCCACGGCGGCCGACTACATCATCGACAAGGAGGGCCAGCACGCCTTCGTGAACTTCAAGATCAGCCACCTGGGCTACAGCTGGCTGTACGGCACCTTCCGTGACTTCGACGGGCGCTTCTCCTTCGACGCCACGCGGCCGGAGGTGAGCTCGGTGCGGGTGACGATCCGCACCGCGAGCGTGGACTCGAACCACGCCGAGCGCGACAAGCACCTGCGCGGCAGCGACTTCCTGAACACCGGCAAGCACCCGGAGGCCAGTTTCGTGTCCACCGGCGTCACGTCTACCGGCGAAGGCAGCTTCGACATCAGCGGCAATCTCACGCTGAACGGAGTCACGCGTCCGGTCACGATCGCCGCGAAGCTGCTCGGCGAGGGCGCCGATCCCTGGGGCGGCTACCGGGCCGGCTTCGAGGGCTCGACGCGGATCGCGCTCAAGGACTTCGCGATCGCCAAGGACCTCGGCCCGGCGTCGCAGGAAGTCGAGCTGATCCTCTCCGTAGAAGGCGTACGCCAGTAGGTCCGGGCTGTGCCCGGACAGTTGTCCCGCGGCACATCGTTCGGCCGTAGGTCCGGGCTGTGCCCGGACGTGAATCGTTCGGCCGTAGGTCCGGGCTGCGCCCGGACGTGAATCGTTCGGCCGTAGGTCCGGGCTGTGCCCGGACATTGATTCAATTCGTTCGGCCACAGGCCGAACCTGCACGGCCAGGTGTTTTGCATAAGGCCCGACCGGCAGAATCCGCGCCGCGCACGTTACAATCACCGGCCCACGCGAACGCCGCGCCGACTACCCGAGGACCCGATGAGCAACGAGATCCATCTCGACGACCTGGCCGAACCGGTGCTGAGCGAAGCCCAGCGCCAGGCCCTGCAGTGGGCCGAGACGGTCCACACGGACTTCGGCGAGCAATCGATTCTCGACGAGGCGCGCGCACTGACCGGGTTGTCGGATTTCGGTGCCGACGATTTCCGTGTGCGGCTGGGCGTGCTGCGCGACGAATGGAGCGCCGATCCCGAATTGACCGCGCTGGCGCGCATCTCGCTGCGCAACTACCTGGTCCGCTACGCGGCCAATCGCCTGCTGATCCACGACACGCTGCAGCGGCACCCGGAAATCCTCGACGAGCGCATCGAGCGCCCGCTGGTCGTCGTCGGCCTGCCGCGCTCGGGCACCACGCACATGGTGAACCTGCTGGCGGCGGACGACAGGCTGCATTCGCTGCCGTTGTGGGAGTCCTACGAACCGGTCCCGCGCCCCGGCGAGGCACCGCTGCCCGATGGCAGCGATCCGCGCTACCGGCGCTGCGCCGAGGCGTGGGAAGGCATGAAGCGCATGACGCCGTTCATCGCCGCCATGCACCCGATGGAGCCGGACCACATCCACGAGGAACTCGAACTGATGGGGCCGGACTTCGCGTCGTACAACTTCGAGTGGCTCGCGATGTCGCCGCGCTGGCGCGATCACTACTACGCCACCGACCAGACGCCGCACTACGAGTACATGAAAAACGTGCTCAGGTTGCTGCAGTGGCAGCGACGGCAGGCGGGGCAGGGCGACAAACGCTGGGTGCTGAAGTGTCCGCAGCATCTGGAGCAGTTGCCGGTACTGGGCCGCGTGTTCCCGGATGCCACCGTGATCGTCACGCATCGCGATCCGGTGGCGGTGATCCAGTCTTCGGTGACGATGCAGGCCTACAGTCAGCGCATCAACCGGCGGCGTGTCGCGATGCGCGAACTGGTGGCGTACTGGAGCGATCGCGTCGAACACCTGCTGCGCGCCTGCGTGCGTGACCGCGATCTGCTGCCCGCGGCGCGCAGTTTCGATTCCCCGTTCCACGAGTTCATGGCCGACGAGATCGGCACCATGACGAAGGTGTACCAGCGGGCCGGACTGGAGTTCACGCCCACTGCGTGCGAGCGACTGGAGCGCTACGTCGCCGAGCATCCGCGCGGCAAGGAAGGCAAAGTGGTGTACCGGCTCGCACGAGATTTCGGCGTCGATCCGGCGGCGTTGCGCGAGCGTTTCGCGTTCTACTTCGAACGCTTCCCGGTGCGCGCCGAGGTACGCTGAGATCGCGATCCGCGCGCCCGGCGCCGGGGCGCGCCCGAGGTGGAATCAGATACCGCCGGCGAGCCAGGGAACGCCGTTGATGTGGCCGCCGCCGTCGACGAACAGCGTGTTGCCGGTCAGGTACCGGCAGTCGTCGCTGGCGAGGAACAGCGCCACGCTGCCGATGTCGGTCTCGGGGTCGCCCATGCGACCCATGGGGTTGAGTTTCAGCAACTCGGCTGCATTTTCCGGCTGTGCGCTCGCGAACGCCCGGTAGGCCTCGGTGGCAGCCGCCGGACAGATGATGTTGCAGCAGATCTGGTGCCGCGCCCACTCGCGCGCGGCGGTGCGCGTCAGCGCGCGCAGCGCTTCCTTGGCCGCGTTGTAGTCCACGGTGTACGGGTGCGCGTTCACGCCGTTCAGCGACGCGATATTGATGATGCGGCCCCAGTTGCGCTCGCGCATCAGCGGAAACACCGCCTGCATCGCCCACAGCACCGCCATGTAGCCGATGCGGAACGCGTGATCGAAGTCCGCGTCGGTCTTCGCCTCGACGGGGCCGAAGGCGTCACCGCCGCGACGTCTGGCCCACGCGTTGTTGACCAGGATGTCGGCCTGTCCGAAGGCGTCGACGGTGGAGCGCACCATCTGCTCGACCTGCGCCTTGTCGCAGACATCGACCTGCAGCGCCAGCGCGCGCACGCCGAATTCGCTCTGGATGCCGGCGGCCGTGGTCTGGCCGGACTCCGCGTGGTACTCGGCGATCACCACCGAGGCGCCTTCCGCCGCGAGGCGGCGCGCGATGCCCTTGCCGATGCCGGCACCGGCGCCGGTCACGATCGCTACCCGTCCCTCGAGTCTGCCCATGCTGCCGCGCTCCCTGGTGAAAACGAACACGCTGGTCTTGCGGTGTAGGTTCGGCCTGTGGCCGAACATGTCCGGGCACAGCCCGGACCTACGCGGTGCCGGTGATGTGCCTGGCGGCCAGGTAGCCGAAGGTCATCGCCGGGCCGAGCGTCGATCCGGGTCCCGGATACGTCGGCAGCACCGCGGCCGAGCAATTGCCGATCGCGTACAGGCCCTCGATCGCCGAGCCGTCCTCGCGCACTACCTGTGCGCTGGGATTGGTGGCGAGTCCGCCATGTGTGCCGAAATCGCCCGGATCGATTTTCATCGCGTAGTAGGGCGGTTCGTCGATCGGCCCCAGGCACGGGTTCGGCGTCACGCGCGGATCACCGTAGTAGCGGTCGTAGTCGGAGTCGCCGCGGCCGAAGTCCAGGTCCTTGCCGGTGCGCGCGAACTCGTTCATGCGCCTGATCGTCTCCTCCAGTCCGGCCGGATCGATACCCGCCTTGCGCGCCAGTTCGGCGATGGTGTCGGCCTTGTGCACATAACCCTCTTCGAACAGGCGCCTCGGTACCGCCCAGTCCGGACGCATCTGGCTGGTATACAGCGGGCCCACGATATACGTGCGGCGGAAGCGCGCATCGAAGATGTGGTAGCTCGGTACGCACGGATTTTCGTCCGAGTGCACTGCGTAAAGCTGCTTCTGGTAGTTCATGTAGTTCTGCGATTCGTTGGTGAACCGCTTGCCGGCCGGATTCACCACGCAGGAACCGGGATAGGACTTCTCCATGATGCTCATGCGCGGCGCCGGCTCACCGGGAACGGTGTTGGTGGAGCAGAACCACGCGCCGTCCATGAGGCGCAGTTCCGCGCCCAGCTTCTGGCCGATGCGGATCGCATCGCCGGTGTTGGTCTTCGCGCCACCGCTCCAGCGCGCGTCGGTGGGCTTCGGCAGGTACTGTTCGCGCATCTGCTGGTTGTGTTCGAAGCCGCCGGCGGCGAGGATCACGCCCTTGCGCGCGAGCACACGCATCGGTCTGCCTTCGCGTTCGAGCTGCGCGCCGATCACGCGGCCGTCGGCGTCGGTGACCAGATCGACGAGGCTCGTTCTCAGCCACAGCGGCATCGCGCGATCGAGCATCGACCAGCGCAGTCTGGCCACCCCGGCGCAGCCGCAGGCGATGCGCCGCGAACGGCCCCACTTCAACATCCACGGCAGGTCTATCACCGACCGCAGGATCAACATTGCCGCCCGCTTCCACCACCCGGGCAACTGCGCCGTGAAGTCGTGCGCCTCGCCCTGAGTGATCGCGAAACGACCGAACATCCACATCATGTGGTGGGTGTCGAGCAGGTTCACGGCCTCGTCGCCGAGCTCGGATTTCATCATCGGCTCGGGTTCCAGCGAGCGGTTGCCGCTGCGCGCGCCGGGGAGCGTGGTGTAGTAGTCCGGATACTGCGGCAGGTTCAGGTAGCGCATGCGCGTGCGCTCGTGCATGAAGTCGATCATGCGCGGGCCGTTCTCTAGGTACGTGCGCAGCATCTCGCGCGACACCAGGTCCTCGGGCACCGTGGCCTCGAGATAGCGCATCGCGTCGTCGATCGAATCCTCCGCACCGGCTTCGAGTGCGTACCGGTTGCACGGAATCCACAGGCCGCCGCCGGAAATCGAGCTGCCGCCGCCGTACTTCTCGCCCTTCTCGATCACCAGCACATCGCCCGCGCCCATGTCGTTCGCGCACAGCGCGGCGGTCATGCCGCCGTTGCCGGAGCCGACTACCAGTACGTCGACCTCGTGATCCCAGTTGCCGCCTGCCGTCATGAGGATATCGCTCCCGCGTCCGTTGGATTTGCCGTCGTATTGTACGTGAATCGGCAGAGGCAGGTACTCAGCCCGGGAGCTCGATCGCCATCGCGGTGGCCTCGCCGCCGCCGATGCACAGGCTCGCGACGCCGCGTCGCTTGCCGTAGCGCGCCAGCGCGTACATCAGGCTGACCACGATGCGGCTGCCGCTCGATCCGATCGGGTGTCCGAGCGCACAGGCACCGCCGTGCACGTTGACCTTGTCCTCGTCGAGGCCGAGGTCGCGCATCGCGAGCATGGTGACCATCGCGAAGGCCTCGTTGATCTCGAACAGGTCCACGTCGTCCTTGCTCCAGCCGGTCTTCGCCAGCAGCTTCGCGATCGCGTGCGTGGGCGCGGTCGTGAACTGCGCCGGTTCGTGCGAATGCCGTGCGTGGGCGACGACGCGCGCCAGCGGACGCAGCCCGCGCCGTGCCGCCTCGGCGGCGGTGGTCAGCACCAGCGCCGAGGCGCCATCGGAGATCGAACTCGAGTTGGCGGCGGTGATCGTGCCCTCGCGCGCGAAGGCGGCACGCAGCTGCGGGATCTTTTCGGGGTTTGCGGTGAGCGGCTGTTCGTCGGTATCGACGATGGCCTCGCCCTTGCGGCCCTTGACGGTCACCGGACAGATCTCGGCAGCAAAGGCGCCCGACTCGATCGCGCTGCGCGCGCGCGTCAGCGAGCGCACTGCGAAAGCATCCATGTCCTCGCGTGTCAGGCCGCGCTCGTCCGCGGTCTCCTGCGCGAACGAGCCCATCGCGCGGCCGGTGTACGCGTCCTCGAGCCCGTCGTGGAACATGTGGTCCCTGAGGTCCGCGTGCCCGAGCCGGATTCCCTGGCGTGCGCCGAGCAACAGGTGCGGTGCGTTGCTCATGCTCTCCATGCCGCCGGCCACCATCACGTCGCAGGTGCCGGCACGCAGCTGGTCGTGGGCGAAGATCAGCGCCTGCATGCCCGAGCCGCAGAGTTTGTTGACCGTGGTGCAGCCGGTGCTGGCCGGAATGCCGGCGCCGAGCGCGGCCTGGCGCGCCGGACCCTGCCGCAGGCCCGCCGGCAGCACGCAGCCCATGATCACCTCGTCGATGTCGGCGGGGGCCACGCCGCTGCGTGCGATCGCGGCGCGGATCGCCTCGGTGCCGAGTTGCACCGCGCTCGCCCCGGCGAGTACGCCGTTCATGCCGCCCATCGCGGTGCGCGCACCGCCCGTGATCACCACCGTGCCGTCCGTCATTGTTCTGCTCTCCTCGCGAATCCGGGTTGGCGCCGCGCCGCCGATCGCCGCGGCCTCGACGGGGCGGCATTTGGCCATATCCGGTCGCCGCCCACAAGGAGCGCGCCACCGCACCCGCTCAGGCGCCGCGCGCCGGTTCCGGCCGGAACAGCTTGCCGCGCGCGCGTACCCGGTATTGCTGCGGCGTGCTGCCGGTCGCCGCCAGGAAGCTGCGACTGAAATAGGCGGCGTCGGGGTAGCCGCAGCGATGTGCGATCTCGCCGATCGCCAGATTGCTCTGGCGCAGCAGGTCGCGCGCGAGGTCGAGCCGTGCCTGGCGCATGAAGGCGAGCGGGGTCGTTCCGGTGGCGGTGCGGAAACGGCGGTTGAAGGTGCGTGGCGCGATCCCGCAGCGCGCCGCGAGTTCGGGCACGCGCAGCGGTGCGCAGGGATTCGCCAGCATCCAGTCCTGTGCCATGCGCACGGTTTCGTCGGGATGCGCGGCTGCGCTGCCGCTGACCGGCCCAGACAACGCGAGCGGGCGTCGTATCTCGGGCGAGAACTGGCCCTCGACCTGGCGGGCGGCCCCCGCACCGAAGAACTCGCCGATGAAGTGCAGCGTGAGGTCGGCCGCCGAGTTCACGCTGGCGGCGCAGTAGAACGCCCCGGCACGCGTCACGAGCTGGCGGCGCTGCAGTTGGACCCGCGGATAGCGGCGCGCGAAGTCGTCGAAGAACGACCAGTGGGTGGTGGCCGCGCAGCCGTCGAGCAGGCCGGCCGTGGCCGGGAAGTAGCTGCCGGTGCCCACGCTGCAGATGCGGGCGCCGGCCCGCGCGGCGCGGCGCAGCCAGCCGGTGGTGCGCGCGTGCTGTGCGACGGTGGCAGCGGGAGCGCGCCACAGCGAAGGCACCAGCACCAGGTCGGCGCCGGCTACCGCCTCGAGGGCGCAGTCGGGCTGCAGCGTGATCGTGCCCGACATCGTGACTGCGGCACCGGTCTCACCGGCCACCTGCACCTCGAGCGACGGGGCGGCGCGCGCGTGTGCCCTCGCGTGCTGCGCTCCGGCGCGCAGCATCTCGAGTGGCAGGGCCAGGCTGGAGCCCAGCGCCCCGTCGACGGCGAGGGCGACTATCCGTGGCATTGGTACGCCGAAAAATTCCCGGATTGAGTGGCCGATAAGTTATGGAACATGGCGTAAAAGTACAAGTACACATCACTGCTGATCCATAGACTTGAACCGCGACGCCACCGCGCCGCGTCGTTCCAGTCATAGGAAGTACCGCGATGTCGAGACTCCCCGTCATTACCGGTTTCGGCGGCGTGTCGCCGGCCGGGCGCAGCTCCGCTCACCACGGATTTCGCCGCCTGGTGATCGACGCCCTGCCGGCCGCCGAGGCCGCCGCCACCTGGCGCAGCCTGGCGGCCTTGATGGGCATCCCCGATCCCGATGGCGAGGAGTCGCGGGCGCGGATGCGCGCACATACGCTGGTGCGGCGCATCGAGACAGAGCACTTCGACAGCGATCGCATCGCGTGGAACCGCCGCATGCAGTGGGCGCCGCCGGCCGAAGGCATCCGCTTTCGCGTCGCGGCCGCGCAGTTGCCGGATCCTCTGCCCGCGAGTTGGCGGGTGCTCGAGCGCGAGGGGCGCCAGGTCGAGATCCTGGTCACCGAAGCACTGGAGTTGCTGCTGCCCGCCGAGCGTCGCTCCGAGGTCAACGCGGCCGGCCAGTTGCCGGCCGGTTTCGATCCGCGCGCGCTGTATCCGGCCCGCAGCCATCCGCGCGGGCTGCAGATGACCGTCTACGGGGCGTCGGATGCCCTGCAGTCGCTCGGTATCGACTGGGAAGTCGTGCGTGAGCGGGTGCCTCCGGACCAGATCAGCGTCTACGCCGGTAGCGGCATGAGCCAGCTCGATGCGCACGGCAATGGCGGCATGATGAGCTCGCGCGCGATTGGCAAACGGGTGACCTCGAAGCAGTGCCCGTTCGGTTTCGCCGAGATGCCTGCCGATTTCATCAACGCGTACATCCTTGGCAGCGTGGGCAACACGGGCACCAGCATGGGCGCCTGCGCCTCGTTCCTCTATAACCTCGGCCACGCGGTGGACGACATCCGCAGCGGGCGCGCGCGCGTCGCGATCGTCGGCAACGCGGAGGCACCGATCACGCCCGAGGTGATCGAGGGCTACGCCGCGATGGGCGCGCTGGCCACCGACGACGGCCTGCGTTCGCTCGACGGGCTGCCCCCCGACGCCACGCCGGATTACACGCGCGCCTGCCGGCCATTCGCGGAGAACTGCGGCTTCACGATCGCCGAATCGGCGCAGTTCGTGGTGCTGATGGACGACGAGCTGGCGCTCGCGCTCGGAGCGACGATCCACGCGGCGGTGGCCGAGGTGTTCGTGAACGCCGACGGCTACAAGAAGTCGATTTCCTCGCCGGGCGTCGGCAATTACCTGACCATGGCGCGCGCGGCGGCGATGGCGCGGGCGATCGTCGGCGAGCAGGGGCTGCGCCAGCGCTCCTTCGTGCAGGCGCACGGTACCGGCACGCCACAGAACCGCGTCACCGAATCGCACATCCTGGACGAAACCGCGCGTGTGTTCGGCATCCACGACTGGCCGGTGTGTGCGCTGAAGGCCTATCTGGGCCACTCGATCGGCGCGGCCGCCGGAGACCAGCTGGTGATGACGCTGGGCACCTGGGCGCACGGTCTGCTGCCGGGGATCCTGACCGCCGAGCACTCGGCCGGTGACGTGCAATGCGAACGCCTGCGCATCCTGCGCCGGCATGAGGCACGCGCACCGCGCGAGCTCGACGTCGCGCTGATCAACGCCAAGGGTTTCGGAGGCAACAACGCCACCGCGACCGTGCTGGCTCCGCACGTGGCGGCGCGCATGCTCGAGAAGCGCCATGGGCGCGAGCGCTTGCTGCAGTGGCAGCGTCTGAACGAGTCCGTGCGCGAGTGCAGCCGTGGCCACGACGAGCGCGCGAGCCGCGGCGAGGCCACGCCGATCTATCGCTTCGATCACGGCGTGCTGCACGGCGAGGATCTGGCGTGGGACGCGCACCGCCTGCACGTTCCCGGCCACGCGCTCGCGATCGACCTCGACCTGCGTTCACCCTACCCCGACATGCTGTAGGTCGGCATTCGGAGGGTGTCGCAAAACCTCTCACCGTGGGACGGTGCCAGCGCGCGGCGGCGATTTCACACCCGTGGGACGCCGTGAATACATCCCTGGGCTCGAACGCCGCATCCCTGCGGCGTACGCCTGCCGGTGCGAAATCGCCGCCGCACGCTTCGCGGGCTTTTGCGACAGCCTCTTCATGCCGACAGGGCACCCCGCCTTGCATTCGCCGGCGCTTCGCCGCAGTGTGCGGGTTTTGTGGAGGAACCCGTACCGGCGATGGATACCCTGGAGACCCTGCTCACCCGAACCTCGAGTCCGCGGCTGTGCGATCCGCCGCCGCGCGGCAGCGCGCGCGAACGGATCTTCCGTGCCGCGCTGCGTGCGCCCGATCACGCGCGCCTGCGTCCCTGGCGCTTTCTGGTCGTCGAGGGCGACGGGCGGGCGCGGCTCGGCGAGGCGATGGTGCGCGCCACGCTCGCCGCGCGGCCGGATGCGGACGCGCAGTCGCTGGACAAGCTGGCGGCGGCGCCGCTGCGCGCCCCGCTGGTGCTGGTGCTGGTGGCGCGTACGGTCGAGCATCCGAAGGTGCCCGTGATCGAGCAGCAGCTCTCGCTCGCCTGCGCTGCCCACGCCATGCTGCTGGCCGCGCACGCGCTCGGCTTCGGCGGTATCTGGCGCACCGGGGACGTGACGTACCTCGATGCGCTGCGTGCGGAACTGGGGTTGCTGCCCACCGACCGCGTCGCGGGTTTTCTGTATCTCGGAACACCGGAAGTGGCGCCGCGCGAGCCGATGGTGGCGGATCCGGCGGACTTTTTCCTCGACTGGCCGCCGACGGGGGGCTGAAGATGCAGATGCCGCACTACGAGACACTGGCAGTGAGCCTCGACGAGGCGGTCGCGCTGGTCGAGCTGAACCGCCCGGACAAGGCGAACTCGATGAACGCCGCGATGTGGCGCGAGATCGGCGACTGCATGCGCTGGTGCGACGCCGAGCGCGGCGTGCGCGCGGTGGTGCTCGCGGGCCGGGGCCGGCATTTCTGCGCCGGCATCGACCTCGAGATGTTCGCGTCGCTGGACGATCCGGCGCTCGAGCCCGGCCGGCGCGCCGAGCGCCGGCGCGACACGATCGAGCGCCTGCAGGCGGACCTGACGGCGATCGAGCGCTGCCGCAAACCGGTGCTCGCGGCCGTGCACGCGGCCTGCATCGGCGGCGGGGTCGACATGATCAGTGCCTGCGACATGCGCTATTGCACCGAGGACGCGTACTTCGCGATCAAGGAGATCGAGCTCGGCATGGTGGCCGACGTCGGCACGCTGCAGCGGCTCCCGCGGCTGATCGGCGACGGGCCGATGCGCGAGCTCGCCTACACGGGGCGGCGCATGGACGCGCAGGAGGCGCACCGCTACGGCCTCGTCAACCGGGTGCACGCCGACCGCGAGGGCCTGCTGGCCGACGTGCTCGCGCTGGCGCGAACGATCGCACGGCGCTCGCCGCTGGCGATCCGCGGCACCAAGGAGGTGCTGCTGCACGCGCGTGAACACGGCGTGGCCGACGGGCTGCGTTACGTGGCGAACTGGAACGCCGGCATGCTGAGCGCGGACGACCTGCTGCGTTCGGCAGGCGCCGGCGGCAAGCCCGAGACGGTCGTGTTCGACGACTGATCGCCCGCTGCGCGTGGGCTTCCCCCGAAACCGGTACGTATCTTGCTGAGCCGCCCTGCAAGGCGGTGCGCGGCCGTGTTGGTGCGGCATGCTGCACCATGATCGTGCGCCGCGTGCGACGGTTGCACCAGCAAGGGGCGAAACGCTTCGCCGTGAGGGGAGAACAACCATGTGGGTTCAGTCGAAGTGGTTGCGATTGCACCATGTTGTGGCGGCAGGGGTGGCGATGCAGGCCCTGCCGGCATTAGGCGCGGACACCGTGCCTGACGGCGCCGACACGGCGTGGATCCTGACTTCCACCGCGCTGGTGCTGTTCATGACGCTGCCTGGCTTGTCGCTGTTCTACGGCGGGCTGGTGCGCAGCAAGAACGTGCTGACGGTACTGATGCAGTGCTTCTCGATCGCGTGCCTGGCCTCGGTGCTGTGGTACGCGTTCGGCTACAGCATCGCGTTCGGCAGCGCCAACGCGTGGTTCGGCGGCTTCGGGCGCGCGTTCCTGGCCGGTGTCGACGAAGCCTCGGCCAGCGGCGGCCTGCCCGAAACCGTGTTCCTGATGTTCCAGATGACCTTCGCGATCATCACCCCGGCGCTGATCGTCGGTGCGTTCGCCGAACGCACGCGCTTCTCGGCCGTGATGGTCTTCTCGGCCGGCTGGTTGCTGCTGGTCTACGCACCGGTGGCGCACTGGGTCTGGGGCGGCGGCTGGCTGCAGCAACTGGGTCTGCTCGATTTCGCGGGCGGCACCGTGGTGCACGTGACCGCGGGTGTGGCGGCGCTGGTATCGGCGCTGGTGATCGGTAATCGCAACGGCTTCGGCGTGACCGCGATGCCGCCGCACAACATGACGATGACGGTCACCGGTGCCGGGATGCTGTGGGTCGGGTGGTTCGGCTTCAACGCGGGCAGCGCGCTGGCCGCCAACGGCGATGCCGGCATGGCGATGCTGGTCACGCACCTGTCGGCGGCGGCCGGCGCACTCACCTGGCTGTGCATCGAGTGGCTGCGTTTCGGCAAGCCGAGCGCGCTGGGCGCCGTGACCGGCATGGTCGCGGGCCTGGGGACGATCACGCCCGCCTCGGGCTACGTCGGGCCGGCCGCAGCGCTGGTGATCGGCACCAGCGCGGGCGCCTTGTGTTTCTTCGCGACGCTGTGGCTCAAGCGCGTGGTGAAGATCGACGACTCGCTCGACGTGTTTCCGGTGCACGGCGTCGGCGGTATGCTCGGCACCCTGGCCGCCGGCGTGTTCGCCAGCGCCGGACTCGGTCCGTTCAGCGGCCAGGGACTGGCCGCGGGGCGCGGCATCGGCACCCAGCTGCTGGTGCAGGGGCTGGGTGTGGTGGCAGTCGCGGCCTGGACCGCGCTGCTGACCTGGGGCCTGCTGCGACTCACCGACCGACTGGTGGGGCTGCGGGTGACGCCAGAGCAGGAAACGGAAGGGCTGGACGTGGTGCTGCACAACGAGCGTGGTTATGACCTCTGAGAAAACGGAGCCCGAGCTCCTGCTCTTCCATACCGTCGGCTGTCATCTTTGCGAGCTGGCCGATGCATTGGTCTCTCCCATCGCACGCGCACAGGGGGTCGGCCTCGAGCGCGTCGACATCGCCGACAGCGATGCGCTGCTGCAACGTTACGGCACGCGCATCCCGGTGCTGCGTGTCGCCGGCGAGAAGGCTGCCGAGATCGGCTGGCCGTTCGACGCCGGGGCAGTACGCGACCTGCTGGCCGGACTCAGCCGAACATCCTCCCGCCCTCGTGTCCCAGGGTCTCGCTGACCCAGCGCAGGCTCTCGAGGTAGGCATCCTCGGCGGCCTGCTGGTCCACGCCCAGACCCGCGAGTTCGCGCCACGGCACCTCGGTCCAGGCGGCGGTCTCGAAGGCGAGCACCGTCGCGAGGATCACGCCCAGGCGGCCGCGGCGTTCGAGCAGCGCGGCGCGCAGTTCCTCGCTGATAGTCATCGTCGCGACGACGCTGTCGAGCGTCTGGTCCATGAACGCATCCAGCGTCGACAGGATGCCCATAGTGAAACAACGCCCGGCCGCGGACTTTTCGGCCCGCGCCGCCAGCAGTTCGCAGAAGCGTGCGCGCGCCATCGCGATGCGTGTCAGTTCGCTCGGCTTGCCGTCGAGGCGTGACAGCACCAGCAGGTAGCACCACCCGCGCACACGCTCCACGCCCAGCGTGAAAATCGCGTCGCGCAGTGACTCCACCGGCACCGCGCGCCGGTAGAGCGGCGAGTTGACCAGCTTGATCAGTCCGAAGCTGAGCACGGGGTCGGTCTGGATCGTGGCCGCGAGGTCCGCCACGCTGATGTCGGGCTGCGCGATCCGGGCCATCAGCGCGACCACGGCCGTGCGTGCCGGCGCCATGCGCTTGCCGTGGAGCAGCTGCGGTCGGGCGAGGAAATACCCCTGGAAGTAGCTGAACCCGAGGTCCACGCAGTGGTTGAACATTTCCCACGACTCGATCTTTTCTGCCAGCAGCCGCACCGGATAGTTGCGCAGCTGGCGCACCTCGGCGCGCAACCTGACCTCACCGAGGTCGAGCACGTCGAGTTTCACGATGTCCGCCAGTTCGACCAGTGGCGCGAGGCCGGGATGATGCTGGAAGTCGTCGAGCGCGATGCGGTAGCCGCGATCGCGCAGACGCCGCACTCCCGCCAGCAGTTCGCTGGTCACGCTGACGTCCTCGAGCACCTCGACGACCAGGTGCTGCGGATCGATCGGAGGCGGATTGACGATCAGGTGGCCGGTGAAATTGATGAACACCGGCTTGCCGTCGGTGACGTCGAGGATGCTGTCGCCGCCGAAGGCGCTCAGCAGAACGCGCGAGGAGGCCTCGTTGCCGTCCTCGACCACGGCCATGTCAGGAGACGTCGAACGGTACAGCAGTTCGAAGGCCACCACTTCCAGCGAAGCGTCGTAGATGGGCTGCCTGGCGAGCAGGATCGGCTGGGCCTGCATGAGTCGTGATTCTCTTCAGCGGCTTCTGGAGCGCGAGGCCTGATTGTAGTCCGCGCGCGCCGCGGTGCCAGCATTGGCCGCGTAGGGGTTGCGGATCAGCCGCTCATGCGGGTGCACCAGCGGCGCTTCGCGGTCCTCGAGGTACGCGTAGATCAGCGCGAAGCTAAGCACGTTCTGCACGTACTGGCGGGTTTCGCGGAACGGGATGGTCTCGACGAAGCGGTCGTGCTCCACGTCGCCCGCGTGGCGCCCCAGCCACTGCCCGATGCGTCCCGGGCCGGCGTTGTAGGCGGCCGCGGCGAGGATCCGGTTGTGGTCGAAGCGCTCCAGCATCATGCGCATGTAGGAGCTGCCGATCCGTACGTTGCGCGCCGGGTCGAGCAGGTCGTTGCTTCCTCGGTAAGGGATTCCCGCCTTGCGCGCCGTGAGCTGTGCCGTCGCCGGCATCACCTGCATCAGTCCGAGTGCCCCGGCGGGGGAGCGCACTCCGGCGTCGAGCGCACTCTCCTGGCGCGCGATTGCGTACAGCCAGGTCCGGTCGATCCCCTCGCGTTGTGCCGCGGCGTCGAAATGGCTGCGGTGCACGATCGGGAAGCGCAGTTCGAGTGCGTCCCACGCCTGGGCGGTGGCGAGGGTCGTTATCGCGAGTGGGTGCCAGCCCCATTGCGCGGCCAGTTGCGCGGCCGCCGCCTGGCGAGTGGCATCGAGCCCGCGTATCGTGTGCAACCATTCACGACGCGATTCGAGCGGAGAGCCGCTACGCGCGAACTCGCGCGCGCGGACGATTCCCGGGATGCTGCCTACCGCGCCCAGAAGGGTATCGTCGGCCGCCTGCCGCAGGTGCTGCATGGCGTACGGCGCGCCCAGATGGTCGGCGGCCAGGAAGCCGTACCAGCTCCGCGTCCCGGCGAGCGTTGACCAGGCGGCCTCCGGTGCGGCATCGCCGCGTGCGCTGCGCGCGCGTACCGACCAGTACCGCCAGCGTTCCTCGGCGGCCAGCGCCGCCGGCAACTGCTCCAGTGTCGCCAGCACGGGGTCCCAGGCCCCGCCGCGCAGCGCGTGGCGCACTGCGTCCTCGGCGAGCGGCTCGCTGCGTGCGGCGGCATCCAGTCCGATTATCCAGTGCAGTGCTTCGGCGGCGGAGGTCTGGGCGAGCGCGCTCGCGATCCGGGCAGCGGCGCCACGCAGCGATGCAGGGTCTACCGTTGCGGCGCGCAGCGCACCTTCGAAGGCCGTACGGGCCGCTCGCACGTCGCGTGCGGCGAGGCGGGCGAGTGCGAAATCGAGGATGCGCGCGTGGCGTGGGTCATGGGGCCGGAATCGCTTCGGCTCGCGGGCGAGCGCGGGGTTCGTGGCGCAGTCCAGGAACAGTTCCGCGTCCGCCCGGGCGGTGCCGTCGAGGAAGCGCAACAGATAGCGTGCGAGCGCGGTCTGGCCGGCGTCCATCGCGTCGGCGAATCGTTGCCAGGCGAGTTCCGGCTCCGGGTTGCCGCGCGTGCTCCAGTCGGCGAACACCGGGTCACAGGCGGTCGGCAGCGAACGCGGGGTGGACCACAGCGCGGCGGCGGCCCGGTCCGCATCGACGACCTTGCCCGTGCGCAGCAGCGCGAGGGCGTGGTGGCAGCGCCGCTCGGGGCTGGCGCCTTCGGCGTCGTAGTGGTGCAGGAACTCGGCCCAGCGCCCGCGTGCTTCCAGGGTGGCGAGCCAGTTCTCGCGCAGGCGTGCCGCGGGCAGTTCGCCGTCGTGGCGTTGAAGGAAGGACTCGACTTCGGCGTCAGGGGCGGTGGTGATGCGCCGGCGCAGGTCCTCGAGCTCGAGGTAGGGATAGAGAGGATAGTCCCGCAGGCGGTCACGCGCCCTCAGCCACGGTTGCCGGTCGCCGGAACGCAATGCCGCAAGCGTCTCGCGGTACAGGAGGCGCTGGCGCAGCAACTCCGCGTCATCGGCGCGTGCGATGCCCGCCGAGACCGCCATCAGACCCGCGAGGAGCCAAGGGGACAGCCGCGGCGCGCGTGCTGCGGCCGCGCGCTGGCGGCTCCGCGGTTTCAACGTTCGCGCGACTTCACCCGTACGGCGAGCACATCGCAGCGGGCGCCGTGCAGCACGCCGTTGGCGGTCGACCCCATCAGCAGCGCGAGTCCGTGGCGACCGTGGCTGCCGACGACGATCAGGTCGGCGCCGATTTCCTCGCCGACGTGGTGGATTTCGGTCTCGGCGCGTCCGACGACCAGGTGCCGGTTGGTTTCCGGGATGTTCAACGGGTCGCAGATCTGGGCCATATGCGTACGAGCCTGCTTGTGGATTTCCTCCTGGATGCCGGAGAAGTCCATCGGGATGTCGCCGCCGTAGGCGAAGCTGAGCGGCTCGATCACGTGCACCACGCTGAGTTCGCAGCCGAAGGCGTCACGCATCGCGGCGGCGCGCGCCACGACCTGCTGTGATTCGTTGCTGAGATCCAGCCCCAGAAGAAGGTGTCGGTAAGCGCCCATCGCTGCTTGGTCCTCTGTGTTGGCCGGGTCGGGACCGGTTCGACTACCATAGCCGAAAATTCGCCGGCGCCGCAATTGGCGGCGGCCCTGCGCGGGTACGTGCGTGTGGAAGTGTTCCTGTCGGTACTCGTTGTCGCCGTGTTGTTCGTGCTCGGCCCCATGCTCGCGATGCGCCCTTCGCCGCGTCAGGCACAGCTCGCGCGCCTGCGCGCCAGCGCGACTGCGAACGGGTTGCGCGTGCGCATCGACGCGGTTGGAACCCGCGCCGGCTACGCGGACTACGTGCTGCCGTGGAGCATCGAAGACCACCACACCGCGCAGCGTGCGTCGGGGCTTGCGTTCGAACGCGAGGAGGGCGGCGCGTGGCGAGCGGCCCCGGCGGGCGCCGCTGCCGGGCCGATGCCCGGGCAGGTGCCACAGGACCTGCCGGCCGGCGTGGTGACGCTGCGCGCATCGGCCGAGGGCCTCGTCGCGCGCTGGAACGAGAAGGGCCGCGAAGCCGACGTGGCGCGCATCGCGACGGCGTTGCGAGCGCTCGGCAGCACGCTCGCCGAGCGCCGTTGAGGTGGCGCCGCGCTTGGGCACGGCGCTTGACCCTGCGGGGGGCAGCCCGTATATATGGCGCCTCGTTTGGCTACCCCCCTCTCTTTATTCTCTGGAAATTCGGCACGATCATGGGCAAGTCGCTGGTCATCGTGGAGTCGCCGGCCAAGGCGAAGACCATCAACAAGTATCTCGGCCGTGACTTCGTCGTGAAGTCCAGCGTAGGGCATATCCGTGACCTGCCGGTCAGTGGTTCGGGCAAGGGCGCCGACACTGCCGAGCGTGCGCGCAACGCCGCGGCCACGCGCAAGATGTCGGAGAAGGAGAAGGCCAGGCACCGCGCCGACAAGGCGCGCGGGCAACTGGTCAAGCGCATGGGAGTCGACCCCGAGCACGGTTGGCGCGCGAACTACGAGATCCTGCCCGGCAAGGAAAAAGTGGTCGCCGAGTTGCGCAAGGCCGCCGCCGGCGCCGATGCGATCTATCTCGCGACCGACCTCGATCGCGAGGGGGAGGCGATCGCGTGGCATCTGCGCGAGGCGATCGGCGGCAAGCCGGAGAAGTACCGCCGCGTGGTGTTCAACGAGATCACGCGTTCGGCGATTCGCGAGGCCTTCGAGCACCCCGGCCAGATCGATGTGGCGCGCGTCAATGCGCAGCAGGCGCGTCGCTTCCTGGACCGCGTGGTCGGCTACATGCTGTCGCCGCTGCTGTGGGAAAAGGTCGCGCGCGGGTTGTCGGCCGGACGGGTGCAGTCGGTGGCCGTGCGGCTGCTGGTGGAGCGCGAGCGCGAGATCCGCGCATTCGTTCCCGAGGAATTCTGGGAGGTGCACGCGGAGACGGCGACCGCGGGCGGCGAGGCGCTGCGGCTGGAGGTGCGCCGCGAGGGCGAGCAGAACTTCCGGCCGGTGAACGGCGACGAAGCCGAGCGCGCGATCGCCGCGCTGCGGCAGGCACGCTACGTGGTCAAGGCACGCGAGGACAAGCCGACGCGCAGCCGGCCGGCGCCGCCGTTCATCACCTCGACGCTGCAACAGGCGGCGAGCACCCGGCTCGGCTTCAGCGTGAAAAAGACGATGACGCTGGCGCAGCGGCTCTACGAGGCAGGCTTCATCACCTACATGCGTACCGATTCGACCAACCTCAGCGCCGAGGCGGTCGCGGCGTGCCGCGAGTTCATCGCCGGTGAGCACGGCGAGCGCTATCTCCCCGAGCGGCCGAACGTCTACTCGAGCAAGTCGGGAGCGCAGGAGGCGCACGAGGCGATCCGTCCTTCCGACGTGCGGCTCGCCGCGAATGCGCTGAGCGGCATGGAGCGCGACGCGGTGCGTCTTTACGAGTTGGTTTGGCGCCAGTTCGTCGCCTGCCAGATGGTGCCGGCGGAGTTCCTGAGCACCGCGCTGGAAGTGCAGGCCGGGAACTTCGAGCTGCGCGCGCGCGGTCGGATCCTGCGCTTCGACGGTTTTCTGCGCGTGTTGCCGCTCGCTGCACGCAAGGACGAAGACGTGGAACTGCCCGACGTGAAGGTCGGCGAGGAACTGCGGCTGCTGCGGTTGCTGCCGAGCCAGCACTTCACCAAGGCGCCGCCGCGCTACACGGAGGCGACGCTGGTGCGCGAACTGGAAAAACGCGGGATCGGCCGGCCGTCGACCTACGCCTCGATCATCTCCACGATCCAGGACCGCGGCTACGCGCGCGTTGAGAGCCGGCGTTTCTACGCGGAAAAACTCGGCGACATCGTCACCGACCGCCTGGCCGAGAAGTTCACGAACCTGATGGACTACGGCTTTACCGCGAACATGGAGGAGTTCCTCGACCAGATCGCCTCGGGCGAGCGGGACTGGCTCACGGTCCTCGACGACTTCTACGCCGATTTCTCCGCACGCGTCGATGCCGCGAAGGCGGGCGACGGCGGCATGCGTGGCAACGAGCCGGTCGGCACCTCGATCACCTGTCCGAAATGCGGCCGGCCGATGCAGATCCGCACCGGCAGCACCGGCGTTTTCCTGGGTTGCTCGGGCTACGCACTTCCGCCGGCCGAGCGCTGCAAGGAGACGATCAACCTGGTGCACGGTGACGAGGTCGTGCACGACGAGGCGGACGAGGACGAGGAGGCCGAATCACGGGTGCTGCGCACGCGCCACCGCTGTGCGCGCTGTGGCACCGCAATGGACAGCTACCTGGTCGATGCGCAGCGCAAGCTGCACGTCTGCGGCAACAACCCGGACTGCCCCGGCCACGAGATCGAAACCGGACGCTTCAAGCTCAAGGGCTACGAAGGACCGCTGATTCCGTGCGACAAGTGCGGCTCGGACATGCAGTTGAAGACCGGTCGCTTCGGCAAGTACTTCGGCTGCACCGCGAGCGACTGCAACAACACGCGCAAGCTGCTGCGCAACGGCCAGCCCGCGCCGCCCAAGATGCCGCCGGTGCCGCTACCGCAGCTGCGCTGCGCGAAAGTCGACGATTTCTACGTGCTGCGTGACGGTGCATCCGGCCTGTTCCTGGCCGCCAGCCGTTTCCCGAAGAATCGCGAGACGCGCGCGCCGCTGGTCGAGGAACTGCTGTCGGTGCGCGAGCAGATCGACCCGAAGCACGCCTACCTGCTCGAGGCGCCGGTGCGCGACGATGCCGGCAATCCGGTGCAGGTGCGTTACAGCCGCAAGATGCGCCGCCAGTACGTGATGAGCGAAGCCGATGGCAAGCCCACCGGCTGGCGGGCCTATCATCGGGACGGCAAGTGGGTCGTCAGCCGGGACGAGTGATGGCGGGCGGTGTAGACTGCAATCCACGACACGGATACGGGGAATGCCGTTGACAGCCGTTCTGGAATTCGTCGAGGTCGCCCAGGGCGAGTTCGTGCTCAGGCAGCCGGGCAGTGAAGGCGAACCGCTGGTGCGCATCCGCTTCTCCGAGGAATCTGCCGCCTGGCTTGCCGAGGGGCGCCTGCACGTCGCCAAGGCGATGGTCGAGGCGGGCATGCGCGCGGCGGCGGAACTGTCCGGTGACGAGCCGGAACTCGAGTTCGTGGGGCCCCGCGACGAGAGCAGCAGGATCCTGCACTGAGCCGCCGTAGGTTCGGCCTGCGGCCCAACAAATGTCCGGGCACAGCCCGGACCTACGTGCGCAGGATGCCGACGCCGATGCCTTCGAGGGCGAACTCGCGTTCGCGCAGATCGACGCGGATCGGGTCGAAGTCGGGGTTCTCGGGCAGCAGTTCCACGCGGTGGCGGTCGCGGGTGCGCTTCAGGCGCTTCACGGTGACTTCCTCGTCGATGCGCGCGACGACGATCTGCCCGTCGCGCGCCTCGGCGGTGCGGTGCACCGCCAGCAGGTCGCCGTCGAGGATCCCCGCATCGCGCATGCTCATGCCTGACACGCGCAGGAAGTAGTCCGCCGCCGGGGAGAAAGTGCGTGGCGGGATCTGCAGGTGACGCTCGATGTGCTCGGCTGCCAGCAACGGGCTGCCGGCCGCGACGCGGCCCACCACCGGGATGCCGCTCTCGCCGCTCAGGCGGATCCCGCGCGAGGCGCCGGCAGTCATCTCGATCGCGCCCTTGCGCGCCAGCGCACGCAGGTGTTCCTCGGCCGCGTTCGCCGAACGGAAGCCGAGTTCGCGGGCGATGTCGGCGCGGGTGGGCGGGTAGCCGGTGTCGTCGATGTACTGCCGTATCAGTTCCAGAACCTGACGTTGGCGGTCGGTCAGCTGGCTCATCGCTCGGCTCTCCACGGTGCAGACATACTGTATGTAAGCACAGTATACCGGTCGACGCAAGCGCGCACGCGGTCGTCTTCTTACTCGACCCAGTCGTCCTCGACGCCGAACTCGTCGGGCTCGAGCTGGTTCAGTGCGCCGGACCAGTCGTCAGGATGGATCGGCTCGTCGGGGTCCTCGGCATCTTCCTGCGCGAGTTCGAAGCCGCTGCGCCAGTCCTCGGGCGGCGCGATGCCGGTGATCGTCAGCTCGGTCCAGGTGTCGAGGTCGTACTCCTCGATCTCGCCGTCGAGGTACTGGATCTCGATGGTCTGCTCGTCCTCGTCGTAGGCGACCACCTCGAAGATGCTGCCCTGCTCGGTGTCCTGGTACCAGTTGCCGACGACTGGTCTGATCGTTTTCATGACCGGGCCCTCTTCGTTGTCTTCGGGCCTGCCCAACATACCACTTTCGACTATGCTGTCCAGCCCGCGGCAGCACCACCGGTGACAGGAGGATCAAGTCCATGCAACGCGTCCGCTGCATCGCGGTGATCGGCGGCAGTGCAGCGACCTTGCCGCAGGACTTCGTCGCAAGCGATGCGTGCATGCACGCCACGGCGTGGGGCGAGCCGTCGGCCCCGGTGCACATCGGCCGCCTGCACGGCGTACCGGCGCTGTATCTGGCGCGCCACGGTGAGCCGCACGCGATCGCTCCGCACCGCATCAACTACCGCGCGAACCTGCGCGCGCTGGCCGATCTCGGCGCCAGCGACGTGGTCGCGCTGAACACGGTCGGCGGCATCGCCGGTGCCGCGGCACCCGGCACGCTGTGGCTTCCCGACCAGTTGATCGACTATACGTGGGGGCGCGAGGGCAGTTATCACGACGGCGCGCTGCTGCCGCTCGACCACATCGAGTTCACCGAACCCTTCGACGGCGGAATGCGGGAGTCGTTGCGTGTCGCAGCGGACGGCGCCGGCGTCGTCGCGCATGCACGTGGCGTTTACGGCTGCACGCAGGGGCCGCGACTGGAAACGGCGGCCGAGATCGAACGCCTGCGGCGCGACGGCTGCGATCTGGTCGGGATGACGGCGATGCCGGAAGCCGCGCTCGCGCGCGAGCTGGGGCTGCGCTACGCGATGCTCGCGATGGTGGTGAACCGCGCGGCGGGATGCTCCGCCGAGCCGATCACGATGGCTGGCATACGCGCGCAGTCCGCGCGTTGCCTGGCGCAGGCGTTCGCTGTGCTGGAACGGCTGGCCGCGCTAGCCGCCGCCGGCTGATTCCGGTGCCGCCGGCGCCGGTTCGACCGGCGCCGCGCCCTGTGCCGCGGGATCGAACGGGGTCGCGCTGAGCAGCACGCCGAACAGCGGGTGATCGAGGTAGTGCAGTTCACCCGGAGCCAGCCGGCGGCTGCCGTTCAGCGTCACGCTGCGCGCGGCGCGTGCGGGTTCGATGGTGATCGCGGGCTCCAATGGGGCGAAGGCGAGCGATGCGTCAGCCGGTGCTGTGTGCGGGGCGCTGGTGAGCGGCACCGCCGGCAGCACCACACCCGTCGGCGGTGTGCCGTCCGCGGCCGGGGCTTGCGCGAACTCGTTCAGCCACAACGCGATCGTCGCCTCGACCGCGTCGCTGCCGCCGATCGTCAGGCTGCCTTCCAGTTCGTGGTGCTCGCCGTGTTGCGCGCCGCCGGTGACCAGCAGGTGTGTGACGGATCCGGCAGGCGCGGGCTGGCGCCACGCCAGATGGCGCAGCAGGCGGTAGTTCGGCGATCCGCCGATGCGCGCCGCCGCGTCGACCAGCAGCTGTTGCGAGGCATCGAGCAACCGGAACGCAACCGGCTCGGTCGGTGAGGAAGCCCCGGGATCCGACGCCGCAGGCGTCGCTGCCGCGCTCGCTGCGGCCGCAGGATCGTCCAGCAGGCGCAGCGGTTCGGGGTAGGACAGCACCGGATTCTCCGGCCAGCGTTCGTTGCCCGCGCTGCTGGTATCCAGATGGCGGAATACGATCACCTCGATCTGCACCCACGGCGCCGGAGCCGGCATCCCGGGTCCGGCCGGCGGCGGCGCTGCGCCGGGGGCAGGATCCGCCACGAGCGACTGCGCGCGCAGTGGCAGCGTGGCCGTGGCGAGCAGCAGCACGGCGAGCAGCGCGACGGTGCGTTGCAGTATCACCTGGTCGATCTCCTTTGGTGCCGCTCCGCCTTCGCCGCCGCAGCTGCAGCTGCTGGCCGCGCCGCGACCGGAGCGCCGAGTCGCGTCACCAGCCGCTCCACGCCGCCGATCCGTGCTTCGGCGTCGGTCGTCGCCTCGACGAAACGCAGCCGCGTGGCCCCATCGAGGCGGTAGCGGCGTGGATCGTGCTGCACCAGGTCGACGATCGTCAACGGGTCGATCCGCGGGTTCGCGCCGAATTCGAGCAGGCCGCCGCTGGCCGTGGCCTCGATGCGCACGATGCCGAGCGGTTCGGCCGCCACGCGCAGCCGCGCGATGCGCAGCAGCGTGCGCGTCGGCGGCGGCAGCGGCCCGAAGCGGTCGATGATCTCGTTCTCCAGGCGCTGCAGTTCCTCCTCCGCTGCCGCCGAGCCGACGCGCTTGTAGAGGATCAGGCGATTGTGCACGTCCGGCAGGTAGTCGTCCGGGATCAGCGCCGGCAGCCGCAGATCGATCTCCAGCGCCGGGCGCGCCGCCAGTTCGGGTTCCACGTCGCGCCCGGCACGCATCGCCGCGACGGCGCGCGTGAGCAGGTCCATGTACAGCGTGTAGCCGATCGCCTGGATCTGTCCGCTCTGTTCCTCGCCCAGCAGTTCGCCGGCGCCGCGGATCTCGAGGTCGTGCGTTGCGAGCTGGAAGCCTGCGCCCAGCGAGTCGGTGGCGGCGATCGCCTCGAGGCGCTTGACGGCATCCGGCGTCATCGCGCGCGCATCGGGAGTGAGCAGGAACGCGTAGGCCTGGTGGTGCGAGCGCCCCACGCGTCCGCGCAACTGGTGCAGCTGGGCCAGACCGAAGCGGTCGGCGCGCTCGATCACGATGGTGTTGGCGCTCGGAATGTCGATCCCGGTCTCGATGATGGTGGTGCAGCACAGCACATCGAAGCGCTTGTGGTAGAAATCCGACATCACGCGCTCGAGGTCGCGCTCGCGCATCTGTCCGTGGGCGATCCCCACGCGGGCATGGGGGACCAGCCGTTCGACGTCGCCGGCGCGGCGCTCGATGGTCTGCACGTCGTTGTGCAGCAGGAACACCTGGCCGCCGCGGCGCAACTCGCGCTCCAGCGCATCGCGCACCAGCGCGTCCTCGTGGCGCTGCACGAAGGTCTTGACCGCCAGGCGGCGCGCCGGCGGGGTGCCGATGATCGAGAGGTCGCGCAGTCCGGCCATCGCCATGTTCAGCGTGCGCGGTATCGGCGTGGCAGTCAGCGTGAGGATGTCGACGCTGGCGCGCAGCGCCTTCAGCCGGTCCTTCTGGCGCACCCCGAAACGGTGCTCCTCGTCGATCACGACCAGTCCCAGGTCGCGGTAGCGCACTTCGGGCCCAAGCAGTGTGTGGGTGCCGATCAGGATATCGACGCGTCCGGCGGCCACCCGTTCCAGCACGTCCTTCTGCTCCTTCCCGGAGCGGAAGCGCGATACCGACTCGATGGTCACCGGGGTGTCGGCGAAGCGGTCGCCGAAGGTCTCGAAGTGCTGCTGCGCGAGCAGCGTGGTCGGCACCAGCACCGCGACCTGGCGGCCGGCGTGCACGGCGACGAAGGCCGCGCGCATGGCGACCTCGGTCTTGCCGAAACCGACGTCTCCGCACACCAGGCGGTCCATCGCGCGCGGGGCGCACATATCGCCGATCACCGCGTCGATCGCGGCCTGCTGGTCGGGCGTTTCCTCGAACGGAAAGCCGGCCGCGAAGGCGTCGTAGGCGGCGCCCGGGTGGGGGAAGGCGTGGCCCGGCCGCGCTTCGCGCCGGGCATGGATCTCGAGCAGTTCGGCGGCGACGTCGCGGATCTGCTCCTGTGCCTTGCGTCGCGCACGCGCCCACTGGTCGCTGCCCAGGCGGTGCAGCGGCACCGCGTCGCCGTCGATGCCGGTATAGCGGCTCACCAGGCCGAGCGAGGTCACGGGGACGAACAGCTTCGCCTGCTCGGCGTACTCGATGCACAGGAACTCGCCGTGCTCGCCCGCCACCTCCAGCGTCTGCAGCCCCAGGTAGCGGCCGACGCCGTGATCGAGGTGCACCACCGGCGCGCCGGCGGCGAGTTCGGACAGGTCGCGGATCGCGCTGTCCCAGCCATCGGCGGCGCGCGTGCGCCGGCGCCGCTGCATCACGCGCTTGCCGAACAGCGCCGACTCGGCGATCAACAGCCAGGGCGGGGCCTCGAGTCCGAAGCTGCCGGCGAGCGGCGCGATCGTCAGGGCGACCGGCATGTCGCCGGCGGCGAACTCGTCCCAGCCCGTCACCAGGGGCGCCTTGATGCCGGCACGCGTCAGCAGTTCGTTCAGCACTTCCCGCCGGCCGGCGCTCTCGGCGCAGAAAAGGCGGCGGCCATAGCCCGGCGCGGCGGCCAGTGCGGCGATGCGCGCCGGCGCGTCGCGCTCGCGCCGCTCGTCGATCGGCGGCGGTTCGCGGGTGGCGAAGTCGTGCGCGCCGGCGCGCTGCGGCGCTGGTGCAGGCCCGAAGTCGATACGCGCGAACGGCTTCATGCCGCCGAGCACCTCGTCCGGGCGCAGGCAGATCTCGGCCGGCGCGAGCAGCGGCCGCGTGAGGTCGCCCGCCAGGCTGCGGTGGCGTTCCTCGACCTGTTGCCAGACGCGCTCGATTTCCTCGCGCGCGCCGTCCTCCACGCACAGCAGGCAGTCGCGGGGCAGGTAGTCGAACAGCGTCGCGCAGGCGTCGAAGAACAGCGGCAGGAAATACTCGATGCCCCCCGGCGCGATCCCGCGCGCCACGTCGCGGTAATCGGGGCAGGCGCGGTGGTCGTGCTCGAAGCGCGCGTGCCAGCGGCGGCGGAAGCCCTCGATCGCGGCCGCATCGAAGGGATATTCCCGCCCTGGCAGCAGCGCGAGACGCGCCAGCGGGGCGAGCGAGCGCTGCGTTTCGGGATCGAAGCTGCGCAACGTCTCGATCTCGTCGTCGAAGAGCTCGATGCGCACCGGTGTGTCGTGGCCCATCGGGAACAGGTCGACGATCGAGCCGCGGACCGCGAACTCGCCGTGCTCGTAGACGTTGTCCGCGAGGCGGTAGCCGGCACAGAGCAGCGTCTCGCGCAGCGTCGCGATGCGCAGGCGCTGCCCGGGCGCCAGCGCGAGCGTGGCGGCGCTCACGTGCGCGACCGGTGCGATCCGCTGCATCAGCGTGGCCACCGGTACGATCAGCAGCACCGGCTCGCCGCGCGCGAGCCGCGACAGCGCCAGCAGCCGGTCCGAGACCAGGTCCTGGTGCGGGGAGAAGCGATCGTAGGGCAGGGTTTCCCAGTCGGGCAGCCGCAGCACGGAGCGCTGGTGTCCGTCGAGGAAGAAACCGAGGTCGTCGGCGATGCGCTCGGCGCCGGCGCTGCTCGCGCTGATCACGACCAGCGTGGCGGGGTGAGCGCGCGCGACGGCGGCGATCGCCAGCGCGTCGGCGCCGGGCACCAGACCGCCCCAGCGCAGGCGGTCGCCGGCGCGCGGCAGTGCAGGGAGGGACAGGGATGCGAGCATGATGATCTGCGACAAGTAAACCGGAAAAGATGCGGGCATCGCGGTTGCGGCACTCGCGGTGACTGCCCATAATACGCCGCCGTCGAAGGGGCATAGAAGGCCAGGATCGGTCCAGAGCCCCGGTTTTGCAGCAATCGAGGCCACCGCATGTCCCTGCGCAAGCGACCCAAACCCGCAGACTATTTCACGGACTGGAAACAGCGCGAGGCGCTCGCCGAGGCGATGATCCCCATCGTCGGCAAGCTCTACCGCGAGCGCAACCTCAAGGTTTTCATCTACGGGCGCTCGCTGGTCGCGCAGTCCGTGCTCGAGATCATGAAGGTGCACCGCTTCGTGCGCCAGGTGGAGCAGAACGAACTCTCCGAATTCGATACCTGGCCGCTGGTCGAGGCACTCGGGCGCCTGGAACTGGGCACGGGCCACGTCGATATCGGCCGTCTCACGGTCGCCTACATGGCGGGGCCTCGTGATGCGGGTGTTTCCGCCGAGGCCTTCCTCCGCCAGCAACTGCAGGGGCTGATCGGCAGTACCGCGAAGCCGCTCGACGCGCCGCGCGACGTGGTGCTGTACGGCTTCGGGCGCATCGGGCGCCTGATGGCGCGACTGCTGATCGAGAAGACCGGTGGCGGCGATGTGCTGCGCCTGCGCGCGGTGGTGGTGCGCCGTTCCAGCGACGACGACCTGACCAAGCGCGCGGCGCTGCTGCGCCGGGACTCGATCCATGGTTCCTTCAAGGGCACGATCCGCGTCGACGAGGAACGCAACGCGTTCATCGCCAACGGCAACGAGATCAAGCTGATCTACGCCGACGCGCCGGAAAGCGTCGACTACACGGCGCACGGCATCGACAACGCGATCGTGATCGACAACACCGGCAAGTGGCGTGACGAGGCCGGACTGTCGCGCCACCTGCAGGCCAAGGGCGTCTCGCAGGTGATCCTCACCGCGCCGGGCAAGGGGTCGCTCAAGAACATCGTCTACGGCGTCAACCACGACCAGATCGCTCCCGAAGACCGCATCATCACCGCCGCCTCGTGCACGACCAACGCGATCGTGCCGGCGCTGAAGGCGATGGACGAGCAGTTCGGCATCGTGTCGGGCCATGTCGAGACGGTGCACGCGTACACGAACGACCAGAACCTGATCGACAACTTCCACAAGAAGAACCGCCGCGGGCGCAGCGCTCCGCTGAACATGGTACTCACCGAGACCGGCGCCGCGAGCGCGGTCGCGAAGGTGTTGCCGTCGATGGCCGGCAAGTTGACCGGCAACGCGATCCGCGTGCCGGTGCCCGACGTCTCGATGGCGATCCTGCACCTCACGCTGTCGCGCCCCGCCACGGTCGAGGAGGTCAACGAGTTCATGCGCTGGGCCTCGCTGCACTCGGCGCTGAACCGCCAGATCGACTACACGGCCTCGCCGGAGGTCGTGTCCTCGGACTTCGTCGGGTCGCGCGCGGCGTGCATCCTCGATGCACAGGCGACGATCGTGCAGGGCAACAGCGCGATCCTCTACCTGTGGTACGACAACGAGTTCGGTTACGCCTGCCAGGTCTATCGCGTGCTCGAGCACGTCGCGGGCGTGCATTACGCGGTCTATCCGGAGATGGCGAACGTCGCCTGGAACTGGCCGCGCAGCGAGTGAGATCCGACCTCCGCCGCCCCCGCCGTCGCGCGGGGGCGGCTTCCTGATCACGACTTGGCGGGAAGAGCATGATATCGATTCGTCGAGGACTGGATTTGCCGATCACCGGGCAACCGGAACAGCGCGTGCACGACGGGCCGCGCGTGCGCACCGTCGCCGTGCTCGGCCCCGATTACCACGGCGTGAAACCGACCATGGCGGTGCAGCTAGGGGACCGCGTCGCGCGCGGGCAGACGCTGTTCTCGGACCGCACGACCGAGGGTGTGCACTTCACGGCGCCGGTGGCCGGCCGCGTGACGGCGATCAACCGCGGCGCCAAGCGCGTGCTGTTGTCGGTGGTGATCGAGGCCGATGGTGACGAAGCGCGCGAGTTCGCGCGCTACGACGCGTCCGCGCTGGGTTCGCTGAACCGGGCGCAGGTGCGGGACAACCTCACCGCCAGCGGGCTGTGGACCGCCCTGCGCACCCGACCGTACAGCAGGGTGCCGGCGCCGGACAGCGTGCCGCACGCGATCTTCGTCGGCGTCATCGACACCCAGCCGTTGGCCGCCGATCCGCTGGTGGTGCTCGCAGACAGGCTCGACGATTTCCGCCACGGCGTGCAGCTGCTCGGCGCGCTGACCGACGGCAAGGTCTACGTGGTCGGCCGTGCCGGCGCCGCCAATCCGCGCGTGGACGGCCCGCGCGTGGTGCACGAGGAGTTCGGCGGACCGCATCCGGCCGGACTCGCGGGGACGCACATCCACTTCCTCGATCCGGTCCACGAGCACAAGACGGTGTGGACGATCGGCTGCCAGGACGTGGCGGCGATCGGGCGCCTGTTCACCACCGGACAACTGGACAGCGAGCGCATCGTCGCGCTGGGTGGTCCGGGGGTGCGCAAACCGCGGCTGCTGCGTACCGTGCTCGGCGCGAGCACCGACGAGCTGTGCGCCGGCGAACTGCAGCCGGGTGAACAGCGCATCGTCAGCGGCTCGGTGCTCGGCGGCCGTCGCGCGCACGGTGCGCTGGCCTTCCTCGGCCGTTACCACACGCAACTCACCGCGCTGCCCGAAGGGCGTGAACGGCGGTTCCTGGGCTGGATGTCGCCGGGTGCCGACCGCCATTCGGTGATGGGCATCTACCTGTCGCGGCTGTTTGGCGGCAAGCGCTTCGCGATGGACACCTCGACCAACGGCAGCCCGCGCGCGATCGTGCCGATCGGCGCCTACGAGAAGGTGATGCCGCTCGACATCCTGGCCACGCCGCTGCTGAAGTCGCTGGTCGTCGGCGACGTCGAGACGGCGGTGCAACTCGGCGCGCTCGAACTCGACGAGGAGGATCTGGCGCTGTGCAGCTACGTGTGTCCCGGCAAGTACGAATTCGGTCCCATCCTGCGGGACAACCTGACGCGCATCGAATCGGAGGCCTGACATGAAAGCGCTGCGGCGAATGCTCGACGCCGTCGAGCCGCATTTCGAGAAAGGCGGGCGCTACCACGCGTTCTATCCGCTCTACGAGGCGATCGACACCTTTTTCTACTCGCCCGCGAGCGTGACCCGCTCGCACGCGCACGTGCGCGACGGCATCGACCTCAAGCGGGTGATGATCACCGTCTGGCTGGCCGTGTTTCCGGCGATGTTCTACGGCATGTACAACATCGGCTTCCAGGCCAACACGATGATGGAGGCCATGGGGGTCGCGCAGAAGACCGACTGGCACGGCTGGCTGATCGGGCTGGCGGCCGGCTACGACCCGAACAGCATCTGGGATTGCTTCTGGCACGGCGCCTGTTATTTCCTGCCCATCTACATCGTGACCTTCGTGGTCGGCATCGCGTGGGAGATCCTGTTCGCCTCGGTGCGCGGGCACGAGGTCAACGAAGGCTTCTTCGTGACCTCGATCCTGTTCGCACTGATCGTGCCGCCCGCCATCCCGCTGTGGCAGGTCGCGCTCGGCATCAGCTTCGGTGTGGTGATCGGCAAGGAAGTGTTCGGCGGCACCGGCAAGAACTTCCTGAACCCGGCGCTGGTCGGCCGTGCCTTCCTGTTCTTCGCGTATCCGGCGCAGATCTCCGGCGACACGGTGTGGACCGCGTTCGACTGGTCGGTGGTGGACGGCTACAGCGGTGCGAGTTCGGGCGCAGTCGATGGTTTCAGCGGCGCGACCGCGCTCGCGCTCGGAGCCTCCGGCGGCCTCGAGGCGATCACCGCCCAGATGAGCTGGCTGCAGGCGTTCATCGGCCAGAAGGCGGGCAGCATCGGCGAGGTCTCGACGGCGGCGATCCTGATCGGCGCCGCGATATTGCTTTGGACCGGTATCGCCTCGTGGCGGATCATGCTCGGAGTCACCCTCGGCACGATCGCGCTCGGCCTGCTGTTCAACGCGGTGGGCTCGGACACCAACCCGATGTTCGGCATCCCGTTCTACTGGCACTTCGTGATCGGCGGCTGGGCCTTCGGCACGGTGTTCATGGCCACCGACCCGGTGTCGGCCTCGATGACGGATACGGGCAAGCTCGCGTTCGGAATCCTGATCGGCGTGATGGTGATGCTGATACGCGTGGTGAATCCCGCCTATCCGGAAGGGATGATGCTCGCGATCCTGTTCGCCAACATCTTTGCACCGCTGATCGACAACATCGTGATGCGGGCGAACATCAAGCGGAGGCTGGCGCGCCATGTCAACGGCTAAGAAGGAAACCACCGGCCAGACCCTGCTGGTCGCGTTCCTGCTCTGTATCGTGTGTTCGGTGATCGTCGCCGGATCGGCGGTGTCGCTGAAGCCGGTGCAGAGCGCGAACAAGCAGCTCGACCGCAAGAAGAACATCCTCTCGGCCGCCGGCATGCTGCCGGCCGGTGCGCAGGATGCCGCCGGGATCGACCGCGAGTTCCAGCGCTTCCAGGTCCGCATGGTGGACCTCGACAGCGGCGAGTACCTCGACGAGCAGACGCTGGGTGGGCGGCCCGAACTCGACCCGCAGCGCTACGACCAGATCAAGGCTGCCAAGGACGCGAAACTCTCCGACGCGCTGCCCGCCGAGCAGGACATCGCGAGCATCAAGCGCCGCGAGAAGATCGCGCAGGTCTACCTGCTCGAGGAAGAGGGGCAGCTGAAGAAGATCGTGCTGCCGATCCGCGGTTACGGCCTGTGGAGCACGCTGTACGGCTTCCTGGTGCTGGAGGGTGACGCGACCACCGTGGTGGGGCTCGCGTACTACGACCAGAAGGAAACCCCGGGGCTGGGCGGCGAGGTCGACAACCCGAAATGGAAAGCGCTGTGGCCCGGCAAGCAGGTCTTCGACGAGAACGGTGAGGTCGCGATCTCGGTGATCAAGGGCACGGTGAACACCGACTCGCCCGACGCCGTGCACAAGGTCGACGGACTCTCGGGCGCCACGCTGACCAGCAAGGGCGTGCAGGGAATGCTGCGCTTCTGGCTCGGTGAGCGTGGTTTCGGACCCTATCTGGGCAGGATTCGTGGAGGGCAGGCCTGATGTCCAAGCTCAAGGAAATTCTGGTAACGCCGATCTTCAGCAACAACCCGATCGCGGTGCAGATCCTGGGGATCTGCTCGGCGCTCGCGGTGACGTCCAGCCTTAAGACCGCCTTCGTGATGTCGATCGCGCTGACGCTGGTGACGGCCTTCTCCAACCTGCTGATCTCGCTGCTGCGCAACCACACGCCGTCGAGCATCCGCATGATCGTGCAGATGATCGTGATCTCCTCGCTGGTGATCGTGGTCGATCAGATCCTGCAGGCGGTGGCCTACTCGATCTCGAAACAGCTGTCGGTGTTCGTGGGACTGATCATCACCAACTGCATCGTGATGGGCCGCGCCGAGGCCTTCGCGATGCAGAACCCGCCGATCCCCAGCTTCGTCGACGGCATCGGCAACGGACTCGGCTACAGCGCGATGCTGATGGCGGTCGGTACGGTGCGTGAACTGTTCGGCAGCGGCTCGCTGTTCGGCATCCCGGTGCTGCAGACGGTCAACAGCGGCGGCTGGTACCAGGCGAACGGCCTGCTGCTGTTGCCGCCGAGCGCCTTTTTCATCATCGGCATGTTCATCTGGCTGCTGCGCACCTGGAAGAAACACCAGGTGGAGAAACCCGAATTCCGCATCGCCGAGCAGACCCGCGTACAGGAGGCCGTGTGATGGAACACTATCTGGCGCTGCTGGTCCGCGCCGTATTCGTCGAGAACATGGCGCTGGCGTTCTTTCTCGGCATGTGCAGCTTCATCGCGATCTCGAAGAAGGTCGAGACCGCGTTCCAGCTCGGGGTCGCGGTGGTGGTCGTGCAGGCGATCACCGTGCCGGCGAACAACCTGATCTTCCATTACCTGCTGCGCGATGGGGCGCTGGCGTGGGCCGGGTTCGGGGAACTGGACCTGAGTTTCCTCGGCTTCCTGAGCTACATCGGTGTGATCGCCGCGATCGTGCAGATCCTCGAGATGTTCCTCGACAAGTACATGCCTGCGCTGTACCAGGCGCTCGGCGTGTTCCTGCCGCTGATCACCGTCAACTGCGTGATCATGGGCGGCTCGCTGTTCATGGTCGAGCGCGACTACATGTTCGGCGAGAGCGTGGTCTACGGATTCGGCTCCGGACTGGGCTGGGCGCTGGCGATCACCGCGCTCGCGGGCGTGCGCGAGAAGCTGAAGTACAGCGACGTGCCCGAGGGACTGCAGGGGCTCGGCATCACGTTCATCACGGTGGGCCTGATGTCGCTGGGATTCATGTCCTTCGGCGGCATCTCGCTCTGAAGCCTGCAAACCGGGAATAGCGACGATGGTAGACACGGGAACGATTTTTTGGGGCGTGGGCATGTTCACGGCCATCGTGATGGCCCTGGCCGTGCTGATCCTGCTGGCGCGCTCGAAGCTGGTCAGCACTGCCGACGTCACGATCGAGATCAACGACGATGCCTCGCGCGCGCTGACCGTCGAGGCCGGCGGCAAGCTGTTGCAGACCCTCGCCGGTTCGGGGATCTTCCTGTCCTCGGCCTGCGGCGGCGGCGGCACTTGCGGCCAGTGCCGTTGCCAGGTCATCGATGGCGGCGGCAGCTTCCTGCCCGTGGAGGCCGGACACCTCACGCGCGGCCAGCTGCGCGATCACTGGCGCCTGGCCTGCCAGGTCGCGGTGAAGCAGGACATGAAGATCCACGTGGAGCCCGAGTTCTTCGGCGTCAAGCAGTGGGACTGCGAGGTGGTGTCGAACGACAACGTCGCGACCTTCATCAAGGAACTGGTGCTCAAGCTGCCCGAAGGCGAGAGCGTGGATTTCCGCGCCGGTGGCTACGTGCAGCTCGAGGCGCCGCCGCACACCGTGAGCTACCGCGATTTCGCCATCGCGCCCGAGTACCGCGGGGACTGGGAACGCTTCAGGTTCTTCGACCTCGCCTCGACGGTAGAGGACACGGTGATCCGCGCCTACTCGATGGCGAACTACCCCGAGGAGCGGGGCCTGCTGAAGTTCAACATCCGCATCGCGACGCCGCCACCGGGCTCCAAGGGCATCCCGCCCGGCAAGATGTCGTCGTACGTATTCAACCTGAAGCCGGGCGACAAGATGCGCGTGTTCGGGCCGTTCGGCGAGTTCTTCGCCAAGGACACGCGCGCCGAGATGGTGTTCATCGGCGGCGGCGCGGGGATGGCGCCGATGCGCTCGCACATCTTCGACCAGCTGAAACGCCTTCGCAGTGATCGCAAGATGTCGTTCTGGTACGGCGCGCGCAGCCTGCGCGAGATGTTCTACGTCGAGGACTTCGACGAACTGGCGGCGAGCAACCCGAACTTCAGCTGGCACGTGGCGCTGTCCGACCCGCAGCCCGAGGACAACTGGACCGGACTCAGGGGCTTCATCCACCAGGTGCTGTTCGATCAGTACCTGAAGAACCATCCGGCGCCGGAGGACTGCGAGTACTACATGTGCGGTCCGCCGATGATGACCGCGGCGGTGATCAAGATGCTGGAGGATCTGGGTGTCGAACGCGACAACATCCTGCTCGACGACTTCGGCGGCTGAGAGTCCTCTCCACCGCCCGCGCCGCACGGGAGCAGCCTGGCTGCTCCCGTTCGTTTTTATGCTCGCTGCATGTGCTCCCGAGCCCGAGGTCTGGCGCTTCGAGGGGGCTGTCATGGGTACCACGTTCAACGTGACCGTGGTCGAACCGCCGGCGGCGCTGGACCGCGAGGCGACCGCTGCCGGCGTGGCCACCGCGCTCGGCGAGGTCGACCGGCGGATGTCGACCTACCGGGCCGATTCGGACGTGTCGCGCTTCAACCGCGCGGCGCCCGGCGCGTGGTTCGCGGTGTCCGCAGGGACGGTCGAAGTGGTGGCGAAGGCGCTCGAGGTGCACGCGCTGAGCGACGGCGCCTTCGACATCACGGTCGGCCCGCTGGTCGATCTGTGGGGATTCGGCGCCGGCTCGCGCGAGGCCGCACGCGTGCCGGGCGAGCAGGAGCTTGCCGCGGCCGCGGCGCGCATCGGTTCGAAGGAACTGGCGGTGCGCTTCGACGAGCCGGCGCTGATCAAGTACGCGCCGCGCGAGATCGACCTGTCGGCGATCGCGAAGGGTTATGGGGTGGATCGCGCGGCGCTGTGGCTGCAGGGGCAGGGCATCACCGACTACCTGGTCGAGGTGGGGGGCGAGGTGCGCACGGCGGGTCGTAATCCAGAGCGGCACGCGTGGCGTATAGGAATCGAGGCGCCCGTGTTGCAGCGGGGCGCGGCAATCGCGGCGGTCGCGGTGAGCGGCAAGTCGGTGGCGACATCGGGTGACTACCGCAACTACTTCGAGGTCGACGGCAAGCGCTATTCGCATACCATCGACCCGGCCACGGCACGACCGATCACGCACGGTCTGGCCTCGGTGACGGTCATTGCGGACGATTGCATGAGCGCCGATGCCTTCGCCACCGCGATCGACGTGCTCGGTCCCGAACGGGGGCTTGCGCTGGCCGAACGCCTCGGGTTGCCGGTCTATCTCGTGGTGCGTTCCGGTGAGGGTTTCGAGGCACGGCACAGCAGCGCCTTCGAGCCCTACGTGGAAGACGACAGCGGAGGATCACGATGAGCACGATCCTGTTCACGGCCGCGTTTTTCCTGCTGATGGCGCTCGCGATGGCCATCGGCGTGATCGCCGGGCGCAAGCCCATCAAGGGCAGTTGCGGCGGCATGAGCGCGATGACCGGCACCGACTGCCCGGTGTGCGGCGGCGACACCGCCAAATGCGACAGCAGCAAGGACGAGGGGGGGCGTTCCGGGCCGTCGTCGGCGTTCTACGACGCCTCGCGCGAGGAGCGCTGAGCGGCCGGAGCGGTGAGCGAGCGCGCGAGCGCCGCGACGCGGGTCGGGTAGTCGGTAACCAGGCTGTCGACACCGAGTTGGTGCAGCCGGCGCACGCGAACATCGTCGTTGACCGTCCACGCCGAGACCTGCAGACCCAGCGCGTGCGCCGCGCGCACGCGTTGTTCGGAACACAGCTTCCAGTGCAGCACCACGAGTCGTGCGCCCAGGGCCATTGCCACCGGCAGCGGGTCCGGCCGGCTGCGGTCGCTCACCAGTCCCAGCGGGATCCCTGGCTCCAGCGCGTGCAGCGCCGCCAGCAGCTCGCGGTCGAACGAGGTCACGACGGCGCGCTCGCCGAGGTCGAAGTCGCGGAACAGCGCGGCCAGTCGCTCGGCCATCAGTGCGCGCTGCGCCGTGCCCACCGGCTTCGCCTCGAGCTGCAGGTGCTGCAGTCCGGGAAACTCCTCGAGCACGCGCGCAATCGTCGGCACCGGTTGCGGGTCCGCGCAATCGGGGCCGGCGCGGCGCGCGTCCAGGCGTGCGAGTTCCGTCGCCGAGAGGTGCTCGACCAGGCCGCGTGCGCCCGTGGTGCGCGCCACGCTCTCGTCGTGGATCACCACCAGCTCGCCGTCGCGCGCGAGCCTGAGGTCCAGCTCGACGCGTGTGACCCCGGCCTCGAGCGCGCGCCGGAAACCTGCGAGGGTGTTTTCGGGGGCCTCGCCACGCGCGCCGCGGTGGCCGTAGATCAGCACGCGGCGTTGCCCCAGAGCCGCTGCCGTTGCAGGTAGGTCTCGCGGCACAGCGCCACGTCGTCGAGGAAGCGCGGCAGTTCGTCGAGGAGCAGCGCCTGCGGGCCGTCGACCAGCGCCTGCCGGGGCTGCGGATGGAAATCGACCAGCACCAGGTTCGCGCCCGCGACCACGCCCTGCGCGGTGGCGTGCACCAGGTCGAGGATGCGGTCCGGCGCGGCCTCGCGCGAGCCCACCGAGTGCGAGGGATCGATGCATACCGGCATGCGCGTCAGCCGCTTCAGCACCGGCACGTGCGCGAAGTCGACCATATTGCGGTGCGGCGCGCCGGCATCGGTCTTCATGCCGCGCAGGCAGAACACCACCCGCGTGTTGCCCTCGGTCGCGAGGTACTCCGCAGCGTTCAGCGACTCGTTCAGCGAGATGCCGAAACCGCGCTTGAGCAGCGCCGGATAGGTGCTCTGGCGGCCGATTGCCTTCAGCAGCTCGAAGTTCTGCGTATTGCGCGTGCCGATCTGCAGCATCACGCCGGTGGGGCGCCCGAGCTTTTCGAGCGCGGTGTCGATCTCCTCGATCTGGCTCTCGTGCGTGACCTCCATCGCGATGACCCGGATGCCGTACTTGCCCGCCAGTTCGAACACCCACGGCAGGCACGCGGCGCCGTGGCCCTGGAAGGAATACGGGTTGGTGCGCGGCTTGTAGGCGCCCATGCGCGTGCAGACCTGCCCGGCGTCGCGCAGCGCGCGCAACATGGTCTCCACGTTGGCGGGATTGTCCACCGCGCACAGCCCGGCCATCACGTTCAGGTTGTGCTGCGAGAACGTCACGCCGTTGTACTCGAAACCGGCCAGGCGACGCTCGTCCTTGTGGCGGCCGAGGATGCGGTACTCCTCCGAGATGCGCACCACGCGCTCCACGGCGGGCAGTGCCGCGATTTCGTCGCGGTCGAGTGCGTGCGTGTCGCCGAGCAGGTAGATCTCGGTCAGGCGCTGCTGCTGGCCCTGCACCACGTGCGTGCGTATCTCGATGTTCGGCAGCGCGCGCAGGAACTCGCTGGTCTTGCGGTACTCCTCGCTGGATTCGTCGGTGTCGGGGTGCAGGATCAGCAGCATCTCAGGGTTCCATCGGCGAGGTGGAGGGAGCGTCCGCGCGGCGATGGCGCACCACCGCATGGACCACGTGGCGGTATTCGAAGTACACGGAGAAGTCGGGGTAGTCCCAGCGCGTGATCGGCGGCTGGCCGACCGGATCGAGGGCGACTTCGGGTTCGCCCCAGCCGGCGCGCACGCGCTCCATCGAAATGCCGCGTGCCGGCAGGCCGGAAGCATCGACGTGTCCCTGGCTGCCGATCGGGATCCGCAGTTCGTCAGCGAGGGTGGCGCCGGCGGCCGCCGCAAGGAATGCGAAAGCCAGTATCCGTAGCCTGTTGCGCATGCCGATCACTCCCGGTCCAGGTTGTCCGCGGGGTGGCCGCGGCTGCGGCGTTGCCGCGACATCTGCACCTGCATCACGTGGCGCGCCAGGATCTGGCGGTCCGCGTCCTGCAGGTGCTCGAAACGCACCGACACGTTGCGCTCCCCCGCGGCGGCAGCCACCACCGTGCCGTAGAGCGCCAGCCCGATCCAGCTCGGCAGCAGCGTCAGGCGGATCGCCAGCACGGTGCCGGGCGCCGGAGGTTCGTCCAGGTGAAACGAAATCCCCCCTTCGCTCAGCGAAACCGTCTGTTCTCCGTCGTCCTCCAGCCCCGGCGTCATCGATGCGACGTGGCGGGCCAGCACATCGACCTTGCGATTCAGGTGTCCGAAGTAGGCCTCGACATTGCGGTCCTTCTCCCCAATCGCATGCAGCAGGTGGCTGGATTCGTGGTCCAGCCGGCGCAGTTCACGCAGCAGCCCGAAGTGTTCACTGTCGGGGAAGTGACTGTCCGCCGTGACACCCCGCGGCACCCGTTCGCCGACCGTGCGCTGGCTCATCAGGACCGGGCAATCGACGCGGTAGAAATTGCGCTGGTTGGTCGTGGGGCGGCGCATGCGGGCGGACTCGGGCCTTGCTCGATGGTGGCCATGCGCCGAGTATAAGCGTCCCGCCCGCGCACGACCAACCCGGCGCGGTCAGCGCGCTGTGCGGCATGGCCGTTTGTGCTTAAATGCCGCGATGTTCCGCCCCCTCCCGCTTTTCATCGGACTGCGCTACGTACGCGCACGACGCCGCACGCGCTTCATTTCCGTGGTCTCGGCGGTGGCGCTGTGCGGCTTCGCGCTCGGCGTGATGGCGCTGGTGGTGGTGCTGTCGGTGATGAACGGTTTCGACCGCGAACTGCGCGCGCGCATCCTGTCGCTGGTGCCGCACGTGATGGTGCACGCCGCGCAGCCGCTCCGCGACTGGAAAGGGCTGGCCCGTTCGCTGGAGGCCGACCCCGACGTGAGCGGTGCCGCGCCGTTCATCGGGGGCACGGCGATGCTCAGCACGCCGGGCGTGGTGCGTGGCGTCGAGCTGAACGGAATCAGGCCCGAGGACGATGCCGCCGTGTCGCCGGTCGGGCGCTACATGGTCGAGGGCGAACTCGGCGCGCTGCATGGCGGGGGGTTCGGGATCGTGATCGGCAACCTGCTGGCGCGCTCGCTCGGCGTGCGCACCGGCGACACGGTCACCGTGCTGCTGCCCGAGCTCAATGTCACGCCGGCCGGCGCGTATCCGCGCATGCGACGCTTCGAGGTGGTGGGTGTCTTCGCCGCCGGCGCGCAGGTCGACGCCACCACCGCGCTGATCCACCTGGACGACGCGGCGCGGCTCTACCGCACCGGCGGCGGCGTGCAGGGCATCCGCCTCGCGCTGGCCGACCCGGACCGTGCCCCCGCGGTGCGCGAGCGTGTTGCCGCGCGCCTCGGTCCGGGGCTCGAGGCGCAGGACTGGAGCGTCTCGCAGGGCAGCCTGTTCAGCGCCATCCGTATGGAGAAACGCATGGTCACGCTGTTGCTGCTGGTGATCGTCGCGGTCGCGGCGTTCAACATCGTCTCGATCCTGACCATGGTCGTGGCCGAGAAGCGCGGTGCGATCGCGGTGCTGCGCACGATGGGCGCCTCGCCGGGACAGATCATGGCGGTGTTCACCGTGCAGGGTTGCGTGATCGGCGTGGTCGGGCTGACGGCGGGACTGCTGGGCGGCATCCCGCTCGCGCAGCACATCGGCGCGCTGGCGGCGGCCATCGAGCGCCTGTTCGGCTTCCGCCTGTTCGATCCGACGATCTATTTCATCAGCCACATCCCCTCCGAGGTGCGCGCGGGGGACATCGTGCTCGTGGTCGCGTGCGGCCTGTGCCTGGCCGTGCTGGCCACGCTCTATCCGGCGCGGCGCGCGGCGCGGATCGGACCTGCGGAGGCCTTGCGTTATGAATGATCCCGGTGCCAGCCCGCCGGTGCTCGAATGCCGCGGGCTCGGCAAGTCCTATCGTGAGGGCCCGCGCGAACTGCGGGTGCTCGATGGCGTCGAGTTGCTGGTGCGGCGTGGGGAGCGCGTGGCGATCGTGGGCCAGTCGGGTTCCGGGAAGAGCACGCTGCTCAACATGCTCGGCGGGCTCGACCTGCCGGACGCCGGCGAGGTGCGCGTCGACGGTCGCGCCATCAGCGCACTGAGCGAGCGCGAGCGCGGCACGCTGCGCAACCGCGCCCTCGGATTCGTCTACCAGTTCCATCACCTGCTGGGCGAGTTCGACGCGCTGGAGAACGTCGCGATGCCGCTGCTGATCCGCGGCGATGCGCCGGCCCGCGCGGCGGCGCTCGCGCGCGAGCTGCTCGGGCGCGTCGGGCTGTCGGCGCGGCTCGAGCACAAGCCGGGCGAACTGTCGGGCGGCGAACGCCAGCGGGTGGCGATCGCGCGCGCGCTGGTCACGGCCCCGCTGTGCGTGCTGATGGACGAGCCGACCGGCAACCTCGACCAGGTCACCGCCGCGGAAATCCACGCGCTGATGGACCAACTGAACCGTGACCTGGGCACCAGCTTCGTGATCGTCACCCACGATCCGCAGCTCGCCGCGCGCATGGACCGCGTGCTCACGCTGGCGCGTGGCGCGCTGCACGAGGGCTGCTGAGTGCGGGTCGCCTGGCGCTTCGCGTTGCGGGTGGGGCTGCGCTACGCGGGCAGTTCGCACCGCGGCGCGCTGGTCGCGTTCATTTCCCGCGTCTCGATGCTCGGGCTGGTGCTCGGGGTGGCGCTGCTGATCGTGGTCCTCTCGGTCATGAACGGTTTCGACCGCGAGCTGCGCGAACGCATCCTGTCGCTGGTGCCGCACGTCTCGCTGCAGCCGTTGACGCCGGTCGGCGACTGGCAAGCGCTGGCCGCGGCGATCGAGGCGCATCCGGAGGTGCTCGCGGCGGCCCCGTACGTCGATCTGCAAGGTCTGCTGATGTACCGCGGGCGCGTGGTGCCGGTGCTGCTGCACGGAGCGGACCCGGCCGCCGAGGCGCGGATTTCCGCGATCGGTTCCTACCTGCAGGCGGGCTCGCTGGAGGCGCTGGACGCCGACGCGGACCAGCTGATCCTCAGCGAGTCGCTGGCGCGGCGGCTCGGCGTCGGGGCAGGAGACGGGTTGCTGCTGCTGGTGCCGGACGCCAACGCGCAGGGCCAGGTGCTGCCGCGCGCGACGCGCGTGCGGCTGGCCGGCATCTATCGCACCGGCACCGAGGTCGACAACACGCTGGCGCTGACCGGTCTGCGCACCGCGATGCGCCTGCGTGGCGATCCCGCTGCCGTGCAGGGCGTGCGCTTCCAGGTGCGCGACCTGTTCGCGGCGCCGCGTGTGCAGCGCGAGGTCGTGCAGGGGCTGGGCATCGAGGTGCACGCGCTCGACTGGACGCGCACCCACGGCAATCTCTACGAGGCGATCCGGCTGTCACGCAACATGGTCGGCATCCTGCTGTTCCTGATCATCGCGGTGGCGGTGTTCAACGTGGTGTCCACGCTGTTCCTGATCGTGAAGGACAAGGAAGGTGATATCGCGATCCTGCGCACCCTCGGCGCGAGCCCGGGCGCGATCATGGCGGTGTTCGTGGTGCAGGGCACGCTGATCGGCCTGGCCGGCGCGGCGGCCGGTGGCGTGGCCGGCGTGCTGCTGTCGCTGGGGGTCACCGACGCGGTGGCGCTGCTCGAGCGCGTGCTCGGCGTGCAGTTCCTGAAGGCCGAGGTCTACCCGGTGAGCTATCTGCCCTCGGCGCTCGCCTGGCTCGACGTGGCGCAGGTCTGCGCGGTGGCGCTGGCGATGAGTTTCGTCGCGACGCTGTACCCGTCGTGGCGCGCCGCGCGCATGCAGCCCGCCGAGGTGCTGCGCTACGAGTGAGCGCGGCGGTGCCTGCGTGCCCGCCATTTGATCTGTACCGCGACGCGCCACGCGACGCGGGTTGCCACCCAGCACGCCGCGCCCAGCACGAGGCCGCTGCTGATACTGCCGAGCAGCAGCGGTTGCCAGATCGCTGACAGCCCCGCGCGCAGGGCATCGGTGTCGAACTGCGTCACTGCAGCGGGGGCCGGCATTCCGAGCAACCTGGCGCCCGCCAGGTACTCGAAATACAGGATCGGCGGCAGCGTCAGCGGGTTGGACACCCACACCGACAGCACCGCGAGCGTGAGGTTGCAGCGCAGGCGCAACGCCGCGACCGCCGCGATCAGCATGTGCATCGGCACGGGCTGCAGGCCGACGAACACGCCCACGGCGATCGCCAGCGCGACCGGGCGGCGGCCCAGGTGGAACAGGTTCGGATCGTGAAGGAGCTTCGCAAGCGGGCGTAGCGAGCGTCGGGCGAGCAGATCCTGCGGGTGCGGCAGGAATCGACGCAGGGTGCGGCGGGGCATGGGATCTCAGCCGGGTCCGTGCGGGGAGCGCGGCTCGCGACGGGCACGCAGCCTTGCCCGCCACTTCAGCTGTACCCCGAGACGCCACAGCACGCGCATCGTCGCCCACGCCAGCGTGGCGCAGACCAGCGCGCTCACCAGGCTGCCGACCAGCAACGGCAGCCAGATCTCGCCCAGGCTGGCGCGGATCCAGGTGGCGCTCAGCTCGAATTCCGGGACACTTGCCGGCACCCCCAGCAACCAGGTTCCCACCCGGTACGTCAGGTAGAAGATCGGCGGCATCGTCAGCGGATTGGTGATCCAGACCAGCACCACCGCGATGGTGATGTTGCAGCGCGCCCACAGCGAGGCGAGCGCCGCGACCAGCATCTGCAGCGGGATCGGCAGCAGCGCGGTGAACACGCCTATGAACGCTGCCACCGACACCGAGTGGCGGTTCAGGTGCCACAGGTTCGGGTCGTGCAGTCGCGCGGCGACCGCGCGCAGCGCGCGGTGCTCGCGGATCGCGTGGGGCTTCGGCAACAGGCGACGGATGGTGCGGCGCGGCATCGGTGCTCGACAACGGTTCTTGCTGGCGGCGGCCGGGGTTGGCCCCGGCCGGGGGGCCCGGTCCACGACCGGGCACGGTGCCCATCATCGCACATCGTTCGATGGTGCGAACGGCGTACGCTCCCCGGTGCGATCTTCCGACCGGATGGGATGTAGGTCCGGGCTGCGCCCGGACATTCGTTCGGCCGCAGGCCGAACCTATCACGGACATGTCCGGCCGCAGGCCGAACCTAGGCGGACATGTCCGGCCGCAGGCCGAACCTGCGCGGGCATGGTCGGTCACAGGCCGAACCTGCGCGGACCGTGTCCGGGCGCCGCGCGGGCGTGCAGACAGAGGATGGGCCAGAAGCCCGACCCGCGTGAGGCTTCGCTGCGGTATAGTCTGCCGCCACGGTCGTCTTCCGACCGGCTCTTCGATGGAATGGAGAGTCTCGCATGATCGCAGGGATGCTTGCCGGCGCGGCCGGTATCGTCGTGGCAAGTCGGTTGCCCGCGCTGCCCGGTGTACCGGTCCTCATGCTGCTGCTCGCCGTCGGCGTCGCCTTGTGCTGCCTGCCGGCGCGCTGGCTGCGCCTGGGCGGATGTTTCGTGCTCGGCCTGCTGTGGGGGTGCCTGCGCGGCCACGAGTCGCTGGCGCGTGCGCTGCCGACCGAACTCGAAGCAAGCGATGTGACGGTGCGCCTGTGCATCGAGGGGCTACCGCAGCGGCGCGGCGATGCGCGCGGCGAGCAATGGCGCCTGCGCGCGTACATCCTCGATCCGCTGCCGCAGGCGCGCGGCCCGCTGGCGCGCTGGCAGGGACGCCGTATCGAGTTCAGCTGGTACGGTCCCGGCGACTTCGTTCCCGGCGAGACGTGGTCGATGCGGCTGCGTCTGCGCGCGCCGCGCGGCTTCGTGAACCCGGGCGGATTCGACTACCAGGCGTGGCTGCTCGGGCAGGGTATCGACGCCACCGGTCACGCGGTCGCCAAGGCCCGGCACGCGAGGCTCGCCGCGAGCGGTTGCGGTGCGCCCTTCGACCGCTGGCGCCATGGCCTGCGTGCCCGGCTGGAGCAGCGCTTCGACGACGATCCGCAACTCGGGCGGTTGCTCGCGGTCACGCTCGGCGATGCCTCGCGGTTCACGCCGGCCGACTGGGAGCTGTTCGCGCGCACCGGCACCACGCATCTGATGGTGATCAGCGGGATGCACATCACGCTGGTCGCGCTGCTGGTGATCGGTGCGACGGGTGCGGTGGTGCGTCGGATCCCGCGCGCGCTCCTGTGGCTGCCCGTGCGCAGCTGGGGCGTGCTGGCCGCGCTGCCGGCGACGCTCGCCTACGCGGTCCTCGCGGGCATGGGGGTGTCGGTGCAGCGCGCGCTGCTGATGGTCACGGTCGCGTTCCTGTACGTGCTGCGCGAACGCACGCTGCAACCGTGGCTGGCGTGGGCGAGCGCGCTGCTCGCGGTGCTCGTCGCGCAACCGCTGGCCGCGCTGCAGAGCGGCTTCTGGCTCAGCTTCATCACCGTCGGCGCGCTGCTGCTGGTCTACGCGGGGCGGGTCGCCGCACCGTCGCGGCTCGCGTTGCTGTGGCAGCCGCAGATCGTGGTGGCGATCGCGCTGCTCGGTCCTCTGGCGGCGATCGGACAGTCACAGGCGCCGCTCGCGCCGTTCGTGAACGCACTGGCGATTCCTCTCACCGATCTGCTGATCGTGCCGAGCGCGCTCGCGGGGTGCCTGCTGCTTGCCGCCGGCGACGCGCTGGCCTGGTTGCCGCTGCGCGTGGCGCTGCTCGGACTCGGGGCGCTCGATGGCCTGTTGCGCCACGCGGCACAGCTCGCTCCGGCGTGGTCGCTGCCGCCGCCCGGGCGCGATGCCTGGCGTTTCGCCTGTGCGGTGTTGGGGACCGTGTGGCTGCTGTTGCCGCGCGGCTTCCCTGGGCGTCTGGCCGGTGCGGTGCTGCTGCTGCCTCTGCTGGTGCCGGTGCGCGAGGCGCGGCCGGCGCTGGAGGTCACGCTGCTCGACGTGGGGCAGGGCACGGCGGTGATCGTGCGCACCGCCACGCACGCTCTGGTCTACGACGCCGGTCCGCGTTACAGCGAACGCTTCGACGCCGGGCGTGCGATCGTCGCCACCGCGCTGCGGGCCGACGGTGTGCGGGAGCTCGACCGCCTGGTGCTGAGCCACGCCGACGCCGACCATGCCGGCGGCGCGCCGGGATTGCTGGCGGCGCTGCCGGTGCGCGAGGTGATCGGCACGGCACTGCCGGGAGCGGTGGCGGCGCGTCCCTGCCTGCGCGGTGAAACGTGGACCTGGGACGGGGTCGAATTTCGGCTGCTGCACCCTCCGCCGGGCTTCGCGGCGAGCGACAACGACGGCTCCTGCGTGCTGCGCATCGCGGTGGCGGGGCGCGTGCTGCTGCTCGCCGGCGACATCGAGGAGCGCGCGGAGGCGCTGCTGCGTGCGGGCGAAGCCGCGCTGCTGGGCGCCGACGTACTGCTGGTGCCGCACCACGGCAGTCGCAGCTCCTCGGGCGCGCCGATGGTCGCGGCGGTGGCGCCGGCGATCGCGCTGGTGTCGGCGGGGCATCGCAACCGCTTCGGACACCCGCACCCGGAGGTCGTCGCGCGCTACCACGGCGTGGGCGCCCGCGTGCTCGAGACCGCGCGCCACGGCGCCGTGCGGCTTCGCATCGAGCAGGACGGCACGCTGGCCCGGCCGCAATGCTGGCGCATCGCGCATCGCCGCTACTGGTTCACCGCGGACGCCGTGGCGGAGCGTGCCTGCGCCGGCGCGGTCGGTGGTGCCGAGGGGGGCTAGACGGACTCCTGCACGGCGTCGACCGTGCACTCGAGCGAGGCGTGCGCGATGCGCGCACGCACGCGCTGCCCCGGCGTGACCTCGTGCGCATCGCGCAGCACATGGCCCGCGGTGTCGCTGACGATCGCATAGCCGCGCGCGAGCGTGGCGAGCGGACTGACCGAGCCGAGCACGTGCGCCAGATTCGCGAAGCGTGCCTCGCGGGCCGCGAGCAGATGGCGCATCGAGCTCGCGAGGCGCTTGCCGAGTTGCCCCAGTTCGCGGTGGCGCGCGTCGAGGCGCCTCTCGGGCGAGTGCGCGGCAAGCGTGCCCTGCGCGTGGGCGAGCCGGGCCTGGGTGTGCGTCAGGCGACGGGTGATCGCCGCGCGCAGCCGCAGCTCCAGGTCATCGAGACGTTGCGCCTGGTCGCGCAGCCGGGCGCCCGGATGGCGCAGGCGCCGCGCGAGCCAGTCCAGGCGCTGCGTGCGCGCGTCGAGTTCGCGACGTGCGAGCTGCAGCAGGCGCTGGCGCGTCGCGGCCAGCGCGCGCAGCAGCTGCGTGCGGTCCGGCGCCAGCAGTTCGGCCGCGGCCGAGGGGGTGGGCGCGCGCACGTCTGCCACCAGGTCGGCGATCGTGAAGTCGGTCTCGTGGCCCACCGCACTGATCACCGGCAGCGTGCTCGCGTGGATCGCGCGCGCCACGATTTCCTCGTTGAATGCCCACAGGTCCTCCAGCGATCCGCCGCCGCGACCGACGATCAGCACGTCGAGTGGCGGGTCCAGCGTGGCCGCCCAGCGGTTCGCGCTCGCGATCGCCGCGGCGATCTGCGCCGCGGCCCCCTCACCCTGCACCGCGACCGGGAACACGCTGACCACCAGCGACGGATAGCGCCGGCGCAGCACGGTGAGGATGTCGTGCAGCGCGGCGCCGGTCGCCGAGGTGACCACGCCGAGATGCTGCGGAAAGCGCGGCAGCGCGCGCTTGTGCGCGGGCGCGAACAGGCCCTCGGCGGCCAGCCGTTCGCGCAACGCCTCGAGTGCGCGCTGCAGCGCGCCGGCGCCGGCAGCCTCGATCTCCTCGACGATCATCTGGTACTCGCCGCGCGCCGTGTAGAGGCTCACCGTGCCGCGCACCAGCAGGCGCTCGCCGTGGCGCGGGCGCAGCCGGGTGCGTGCGTTGCGGTTGCGGAACATCGCGCAGCGCAGCTGTCCCTGCTCGTCCTTCAGCGTGAAGTACCAGTGGCCCGAACTCGGCGCCGAGAAGTTCGAGATCTCGCCTTCGACCCACACCGACGGGAAGGCCGTCTCCAGCAGCTCGCGGCTGTGGCGGTTGAGTTCCGATACGCTGTAGACGCGCCGTGCGCCGCTGCCGTTTTCCATTGCGTGCTCCCGAAGCTGCCGGGGCCGGATCGTACACGCTTTCGCATCGATCCGGTTTGCGTCGGCATGAATGCCGACCTACGCCGCAGGTCGGGTTTCAGAGGGTGTCGCAAAACCTCGCGAAGCGTGCGGTGGCGATTTCGCACCGGTGGGCGTACGCCGCAGGGATGCGGCGTTCGAGCCTACAGGGATGTATTCACGGCGTCCCACGGGTGTGAAATCGCCACCGCGCGCTGGCACCGTCCCTCGGCGAGAGGTCTTGCGACACCCCCTTCAACCCGACGGGCAGGCTTGCGTCGGCATGAGTGCCGACCTACGACGTAGGTCGGGTTTCAACCCGACGGGGAGGCTTGTGCCTGCCGATCCGCCGCGGCTACCATGCCGCGCGCAGCCACGGACGCGTTCAGTGAGCGAGACTTCCCCTCCGCCAGCACACCAGCCCGGCCCCTTCGGGCGGCTGCTGCGTTTCTGGCGCAGCACCTTCGGCCTCAGCCAGGAAGAGCTCGCGCTGGAGACCGGTGTGTCGGCGCGCCACCTGAGTTTCCTCGAGACCGGGCGTTCGCAGCCCGGACGCAACATGGTGCTGGCGCTGGCCGGTGTGTTCCGGCTCGAGCCGCAGGACATCGCCACGCTGCTGGTGGCGGCCGGCTTCACGCCCGATCCGCCGGGCGTGGAGCTGCAGGCCCCCGAGATGCGCTGGCTGCACAAATCGCTCGAGCTGAACATGCGGGCGCTCGATCCGTGGGCGGCCACCGTGCAGGACGAGTACGGCAACCTGCAGCTGGTGAATCGTGGCTGGCTGGCGTTGCTGCGCGAGCTGGTGCCGCCCGCGTTCCTCGAGCCTCCGATCAACAGCTACCGGATGTTCTTCGCGCAGGGCGGCCTGTGCGAGCGACTGATCGAGTGGGAGGACGTCGCCTGCCGGCTGCTGATCACGCTGCAGCAGGAAGTGCTGCTGAGCGGTGATGCGCGCGCGGCTGCCGAATTCGCCGCGTTGCTCGCATGTCCCTCGATCCCCGACGGTTGGGCCCGCCGCGGGGCAGGTATCGCCTTCCAGAACAGCTTCAAGCTGCGCCTGGCGATGCCCGATGGCCCCACCCGCATCTGGCTGTACACGGTGAATACGGTGGGCGCCACACCGTACGTGGGTTCACCGCGGCTGCTGGTCAGCCTGCTGACGCCCGAGGACTTGCAGCGCGCCTACAGTGGCGCCGAACTGCTCGCCGACGACACGCTGCGCCACCCGCTGCTGCACTACTGAATCAGCGGGCGGCCGGAAACAGGTTCGCCACGATCACCGGCAGCGCCGTTTCCACGCGCAGCACGCGTGCCCCCAGCGAGGCGGCAGTGAAGCCCGCCACTGCAAACAGGCCCAGCTCGAAGTCGCTGAAGCCGCCCTCGGGACCGATCGCCAGCGTCACCGGGGCGTTGCCCGCCGCGACCAGCGGCGCCGAGGCTGCGGGATGCGCGATCACGCAGCCGGTGCCGGCGGCGATCGCCGGCAGTTCGTCCTCGACGAACGGTTTGAGGCGGGGGCGCAGCACGACCTCGGGCAGCACGGTGTCCACCGCCTGCTCCAGCCCGGCGCCGAGCCACGCGGCGATCGCCTCCGGCGCCAGCAGCGGACTCTGCCAGTAGCTCTTGTCGACCCGCCCGGCGTTGACCAGCCAGATGCGCTTGATGCCGAGCTCGGCGGCGCCGCGCAGCACGCGGCGCAGCATCTTCGGCCGCGGCAGCGCGAGCACCAGGCCGAGCGGAAGCGGTGGCGGTGGCGGGGAGTCGAGCCGGAAACGGACCAGCACGTGCGCGTCCTCGAGCGCCTCGACGACGCCCTCGCCGAGCAAGCCGTCGACGAGTCCCACGCGCAGCCGCCGGCCGGGCACGGGAGGCCACAGGCCGGGGCGCGCCGGGTAGCGCGTAAAGGACACCGCGGCGAGGTCCGGCTCGCGCAACTCGCGTGGCGCGAGCAGCAGCAGGTTCATCGCGCCACCGGCACCGCCCACAGATCGTAGTCGTCGGCGCCCTCGACGCGCACGCGCACGATCTCGCCGGGACGCAGTCCGTCGGGGTCCACGATGTGCACCACGCCGTCGATCTCGGGCGCATCGGCGCTGGAGCGCGCGCGCGCCCCGTCACCGTCGACCGCGTCCACGATCACGTCGATCTCCCGGCCGATGCGCGCCTGCAGGCGGTCGGCGCTGATTTCCGCCTGCAGTTCCATCAGGCGCTGCCAGCGCTCTTCCTTGACGTCCTCGGGCACCTGGTCCGGCAGCGCATTGGCTGCTGCGCCATCGACCGGCGAATAGCGGAAGCAGCCGACGCGGTCGAGTTCCGCCTCGTCGAGGAAGTCGAGCAGTTCCTCGAACTCCTGCTCGGTCTCGCCCGGAAAGCCCACGATGAAGGTGCTGCGCAGCGCGAGATCGGGGCAGATCGAGCGCCAGTGCGCGATGCGATCGAGCATGCCCTCGGCGGTTCCCGGGCGCTTCATCGCCTTCAGGATGCGCGGATTCGCGTGCTGGAACGGAATGTCCAGGTACGGCAGCAGCTTGCCCTCGGCCATCAGGGGCACGATGTCGTCGACGTGCGGGTACGGGTAGACGTAGTGCAGGCGCACCCAGACGCCGAGTTCGCCGAGCGCCTGGCACAGCTCGAGCATGCGCGTCTTCAGCGGCCGGCCGGCCCAGAAGCCGGTGCGGTACTTCAGGTCCACGCCGTAGGCGCTGGTGTCCTGCGAGATGATCAGCAGCTCGCGCACGCCGGCCTTCACCAGGCGCTCGGCCTCCTCCATCACCTCGCCGACCGGACGGCTGACCAGGTCGCCGCGCAGCTGCGGGATGATGCAGAAACTGCAGCGGTGGTTGCAGCCTTCCGAGATCTTGAGATACGCGTAGTGCCGCGGCGTGAGCTTCACGCCCTGCGGCGGTACCAGGTCCACGAAGGGATCGTGCCCGCGTGCCGGGGCCGGCAGGTACTGGTGCACCGCGCCCACCACCGCCTCGTAGGCCTGCGGTCCGCTGACGCTCAGCACCTGCGGGTGCACGCGCGTGATCTCCCCGGCCATCGCGCCCATGCAGCCGGTCACGATCACGCGGCCGTTCTCGCGGATCGCCTCGCCGATCGCGTCCAGCGACTCCTGCTTCGCGCTGTCGATGAAGCCGCAGGTGTTGATCACCACGATGTCGGCGTTCTCGTAGGTCGGCACCACGCCGTAACCGTCGAGGCGCAGCTGCGTCAGGATGCGCTCGGAATCGACCAGAGCCTTGGGGCAGCCGAGGCTGACGAATCCGACTTTGGGCTGGTTCATGACGGGTCTCGCGCGCACCGGGGGCGCGTATTCTACGCAAGGCGCCGCGCCGAGGCTAACCGAGCACGCGTTCGCGGAATTCCTCGCAGCGCCGGTGGTAGGCGGCCGTGGTCTTGGGCATCGGCACGCGCGCACCGGCCAGGTATTCGATGACCTGCTTGCCCTCGCAGATGATGCGCACGGCCTCGTCGGCGTGGCGCAGCTGCCGGGCGGTGGGCTCGGCGGGCAATCCGGGGCGGAAATCGATCACGGCCTCGCAGGCGGCGACGAAACGCGGCCAGACGCGGAAGATCACCGGGTCGCTCTTCATGGTCTCCGCCTCGAGCTTGGCCGCGGCCGCGAGTTCGCGGATCCGTTCGCCGAAGCCGCTGAAACCGGGCAGGGATGCGAACACCTGCTCCATCCGGTCGGCCAGCCCGTCGATGTCGCGCATGGTGCGCGCGATCTTCATGTAGCGGCTCTCGTAGACGGTTGCGATCGGCAGCGTGAACGCCTTGAAGGGCTCGCCCCACAACTCGTCGATGCCTTCCTCGCCGCTGTAGTGCTTGACGAAGCGGCCGAGCTCCAGCGCTTCCTTGAAGCAGTCGCCGCACTGCTTCATCAGTTCGTTGTCGACGCTGATCTCGACCCCCATCTCGGCGAGCTCGACGATCGTGGTGAACAGGTCGGTCGCGCGGTTGAACAGCGCACCGGCCAGCATCGCGGCGTTGACGCGCTTGCGCGCCGGGTCGGTCTCGGTTTCCCAGGCGGTGCGCGCGCGCTCGAGCTTGCGCCCCGGGGTGTTGATGCCGTCCTCGGTATGGTGGAAGGCGCGCTTGGTCATCTGGTCGATGAGGCGCTTCTTCTCGGGCAGGGAGTTCTCGGGAGGAGCGTAGTAGCGGATCCAGTACCCTTCGTAGAAGATCACCGGTTTACCGTCGAGCACCTCGAGGGTGCCGTCCTTCACTGCTTCGTTCATGTGGCGCGGGCGCGATGCGCCCCCGGTGACCGCGATGGGACCATTATAAAAAAACCCACCGGGGTCGGCTCCGGCGCTGCGGGAGGTTGTAACTATTGCCGCCAAAATCGCCGCCTGTCGCCGGGCGCCGCGCCCGCGAGTCCCGGCCGGGTCTGGGTGCGCGTCCCCGGGTGGGTTAATATCGCGCCTCCCTGGCCGAGTCGGGCGTCACCGCGTTGGATTCCAGTAACTGCAAGCGCGTGCTCATCACCGGTGGGCGCGGTCGTCTCTCCCGGCTCCTGGCGGTCGCGCTCGCGCAACGCGGACACCACGTCGTCGTGAGCTCCCGTGTCGCCGACACGCGGTTCATCGATTGCCGCGAGGCGGCGTCGGCCGCCTGTCTCGCGTCGTTCGATGCGGTGCTGCACCTGGCGTGGAGCACCGTGCCGGCGCTCGCCGAACGTTCTCCCGGCAGCGAATGGCAGACCGACCTGCCGTGGCTCGCGGGGATGCTGCGCACGCTGGCCGGGCTGCCGCAGGAAGGCCGACCGCAGCTGGTGTTCTTCTCGTCCGGCGGCACGGTCTACGGCGAGGCGCCGGCCGGGCGCGGCAGCCGCGAGGACGACCCGTGCCGGCCGATCGGCTGGTACGGGCGGGCCAAGCTCGCGGCCGAGCGGCTGATCGACGATTTCACGCTCGCCTGCGGGCTCGATTCGACCGTGCTGCGGGTCGCGAATCCGTACGGCTACCTGCTCGATCCCGACAAGCCGCAGGGACTGATCGCGCACCTGCTCCACAGTGCGCAGACGGGCCGCCCCGCGGTGGTATGGGGTGACGGAAGCGCGCGCAAGGACTACCTCGCTGCTGGCGACCTGAGCGAGGCGGTGGGCCGGGTCATCGAATTGCGGGCGACCGGACTCTACAATCTCGGCTCGGGCGAGTCGCATACGGTCGACGAGGTCATCGCACTGGTGCGCGCGGTCACCGGCCGCGCATTCGCGGTCGAGTACCGCGAGGGCTTCGCATGGGACGTGCATTGCAGCAGGCTCGACGTGCGGCGCATCGGGCAGCGCCTGGCGTGGTGCCCGCGGATCGCTCCGCGCGAGGGCATAGAGCGACTGTGGGGCGCCCAGGTCACTGTTTCCTGATCAGGATGGCAACGGGATGAACGAGCGGATCGAGACGGATCTGGGTGGCACCACTGACGAGCTGGCGGCGGCGCCCGATTTTCCTGCGCTGCTGCGCGGCAGTGGCCTGTTCGACCGCGATTTCTACTGCGAGGCGGCGGGAGTGGATCTCGATGCCGAGGGTGCGATCGCGCATTTCCTCGAGCGCGGTGAACCCGACGGCGTGTCGCCGGGTCCCGATTTCGACGTCGGCTTCTACCATGCGACCTATCCCGACGTCGCCGCGGCCGGCATGAACGCGCTGGTCCACTACCTCGTGCACGGGCGCGGCGAACACCGTTACACCGACACCGCCGCGCTCGAGCGCGACCTCGCGATCATCGCCGGCAGTGGCTTGTTCGACCTGCCGTTCTACGCCCGGCAGGCCGGACGGGTGTTCTTCACGCAGACCGAGGCGATCCGTCACTACCTGTTCCTGGGCGAGTCGATCGAACTGAAGCCGAACGTGGACTTCGACCGCGATTTCTACCGCCGGCGCTACGACGATGCGCACGGCAACGCCTTCGCGCACTACCTGGTGCACGGCCTGCGCGAGGCGAGGATCGCCTCGGCGCGCAAGCTGGAGCGACTGTGCGCATCGCAGGCGGCACGTGCGCTGTTCGACCACCAGCGTTACGCGCTGGATGCCGGACTCGAACCCGGCACCGAGGCCGCCGATGCACTGGAGCACTACTTCCTGCACGGCGTGGAGCGCGGACTCCAGCCCTGCGCGCGTTTCGACCACGAGTACTACCTCGCGAGCAACCCCGATCTGGCGGGCGCCAACGTGTTGCACTCCTACCATCCGTTCTGGCACTTCGCCGAACACGGCGAGCGCGAGGGGCGGCTGGCGTGGTACGACTTCGATGCCGCGATCGCGGCCGGAGGACGTGTATTCGACCGCAACCGGCCGACCTGCATCTGCGTGAACCACGCCGCATCGCGCACCGGTGCTCCGTTGGTCGGGCTGGCGCTGGTGCGTACGCTGGCGGCGCGCTACAACGTGATCACCCTGACCGGCGTCCGGGGGGAGCTGGACGAATCCTTCGGGCGTTTCTCCTGCCTGTACGGCGAATACCCACCGTCGGCCGCGGCGTGCCGGCTGATGCTGAAGCAGCTGCTGCTGGCGCGGCCGATCGATTTCGCGATCACCAATTCGGTCGAGACCAGCCCGTTCATCGACGCACTGGCGCACCGGCGCATCGCGACCGTGGCTCTGGTACACGAATTCGCCGAGTATTCGCATCCCAAGGGCAAGGTGGCGCAGATCGCGATGCAGGCGGACCGCTGCGTGTTCCCGGCCGAACTGGTGCTGGATTCGCTGCGCAAGGAGTTCGAACGCGGGGCGGTGGCCGGCGAGCCGCTGAACTGCGTGGTGCGTCCCCAGGGGCGGCTGGCGGCGCTGCCGCGCGCCGCCGACGAAGAGAGCCTCACGCGGGAGGAACTGCTCGCGTGCCTGCGCGTGCCGGCCGGCGCCGACGTGCGCATCGTGGTCGGTGCCGGATATGTGCAGCCGCGCAAGGGCGTGGACATCTTCGTGCAGACCGCGATCCAGTTCCGGCGCCGTTTCGGTGACGATTTCCGTTTCCTGTGGGTAGGCGAAGGCTACGAGCCCGATACGGACGTTCACTGCTCGGTGTGGATCCACGATGCGATCGCGCGTGCCGGTCTTGCCGACCATGTGTTCATGCTCGACGCGCAGCCGGATCTGGACACCGTGTTCGGGCTGGCTGACGTCTTCTATCTCCCGTCACGGCTCGATCCGTTTCCGAACGTCGTGATCGATGCGCTGGCCGCCGGTGTTCCCGTCGTCTGTTTCGAGGCTGCCACCGGATGCGCGGAGTTCCTGCGCCGCCATCGCGCACCGGCCTGGATCGCCTCCTACCTCGACCCGGGCGACGCCGCCGAGGGCCTGCTGCGCTGTCTGGATCCGGCCCATCTCGCCGGGTGCCGGCCCGGTCCCGAGATCGTGCGCGAGGAGCTCGATTTCGGGCAGTATGCGGCGTTCATCGAACGCCAGGCGCTCGAGGCGCGCACGGCACGCGCGGCCCGCGAACGGCGGATCACCGAACTGAACGGCAACCGTTTCCTCGATCCGCTGTTCCATTCCGGTCGTCTCGCCGGCGGGCGCGAGCCCGAGCTGCTGAGCGACTACCTCACCGCGGCCGCGAGCGGCGTGCTGCGTCATGCGCCGCGCCCTGGCTTCGATCCGTTCCTGGCCGGGTCCGCCGACGCGGCACTGCGCTTCACGCACGACTGCCGGGCCTACCGTGAAAACGTCGGCATGCCGGAGGGCGACGGTCTGCGCGCGGCGGTGCACCTGCACCTGCATTATCCGGAACTGGCGCGCCACTTCGCGGAAGCCTTCGCGCCGTGGCAGGAGCGCTTCGATTTCTTCGTCTCGCTGACCGACGAGGACGCGGCGCAGGACGTGGCGGTCGATTTCGGTGATTTCCGCTCGGTACGCTTCGGCGTCTTTCCGAACCGCGGGCGCAATTTCGGCCCGCTGCTCTGCGGCGAGTTCGTCGAGGCACTGCGCGGCTACGACCTGATCGGGCATTTCCACGGCAAGAAGAGCGAGCACGGTGACGCGGGGGGAGGCTTCGGCGGCTCGTGGCGCGAGTTCATCCTCGAGACGCTGGTCGGGCGGCGCGGCGAGGTGCTGCCTTTCGTGCTGGACTGCTTCGTGAACGATCCGCACCTCGGACTGCTGTTCCCCGAGGACCGTCACCTGGTCGGCTGGGGTGCCAATCGCGAACACGCGCGCGAACTGCTGGCGCGCCTCGGTCTGGGCACCGAGGCACCGGCCTATCTGCGCTTTCCGCTCGGCGGCATGTTCTGGGCACGGCGCGCGGTGCTCGAGCCGCTGTGGGCGCTCGGGCTGCGGCTCGAGGACCTGCCGGCCGAGCCGCTGCCCTATGACGGCACGCTGCTGCACGCGCTGGAGCGTATCGTGCCGCTGCTGGCGGCGCACGCGGGCCACGGCTGGGCCACCGTGCATCGCGCCGGAGTGTCGTGGTGAGTGCGGCACGCACGCCGGATCGCCCCGCGGGCGTGGTGCTGCACATCGGGTTGCCGAAGACCGGCAGCACGGCGGTGCAGAACTGGGGGCGGGCGAATCGTCGCGCGCTGGCCGCCGACGGCGTGTTCGTGCTGCCGGCGGTGATGGAGGCGCACCGGCTGGCGGTGGAGTGCATCGACGACGAGAAACGGCTGCAGTCGCAGGACGTGGCGAACATCCGTGCGCTGCCGTTCGCGGCGGCCAGCGAGGCGCTGCTCGCCGGACTGAAGGGCGCGGGAGTGCGTTCGGCGTGCGTTTCGTCGGAGTACTTCTATCTGGCGGAACCGGCACGTGTCGCGGAACTCTTTGCCGGACTCGGCGTGCCGGTTGCGCGCGTACTGTGCTTCGTACGGCGCCAGGACGACCTGATGGCATCAGGGTACAACCAGGACGTCAAGGGAATGGGCAGCAGCCGTCCGTTCGTCGCGCCGGGTTATCGTCGCGGCTATGACTGGTGCGCGCTGCGCGACGATTGGCAGGCCGCGTTTCCGGCGGCCCACATCGTGCTGCACAACTTCGATTTCCACCGCGCGCGCGGCACGCTGGTCGACGTCTACGCACGGGCCATCGGCGCCGGCTCGGTGCATGCGGCTCCGAAGACGGACAACACCAACGAGAGCCTGGGAGCCGAGTTGCTCGAGATCGTACGCGTGGCCAATGCCGAGGGGCTGCCCCAGCTCGCGCGCCTGGCGGTCGAGGCACAGCAGGGCGGTCTCGGCGGAACGCCGTTCGCGTTCGCCGCGCCCCTGCGGCGCGCCATCCTCGAAGCCTATGCCGAGTCGAACGCACGACTCGCCGAGGACGATCCGGACGGCGAGTTCGCCGACTTCGCGAGCGCGGGGCGCGCGCGCGAGGGCATCGACCTGACGGGTATCTTCCCGGAGCGTTTCGCGCTGCGCTTCATGGCGTGGCTGGGCGAGCGGCGCGGTTGACGCAACGAAGCAAAAAATACACATTGGCGGCCCTTCGTGGCCAGGTAAGCGAAGACGCAGGCAATCCATGAACGAATCCGGACCGATGATCATGAACCTCGGTGCTGCGGCGCCCGTTACCGCATTCGCACCGGCTACGGCATCTGCGCCTGGTGCCGCGGCCGCTGCGCTGCCCGCCGAAGCGACCGGCGCCCCCGCCACCGGGATGAAGGGAATCCTCGACCTGTGCGGACCGCAGGCGATCTCCGGCTGGCTGCACGATCGTGACGATCCGCAGGCGAGGCTCGAGTTCGAGGTGCTCGCCGATGGCGTTCAGGTCGCGCACGGGGTGGCGGATCGTTTCCGCAAGGACCTGCTCGATGCCGGCATTGGCGACGGGCGCCACAGTTTCAGCATTCCGGTCCCGGAGGCACTGTTCGATGGCCGGTCACGGCGCATCGAGGTGCGCGAACTCCACAGCGGCTACCAGCTGGTCGGCTCGCCGGTGAACTTCGACGGCGTGCGGGCAGCGCGCGGCGAGATAGTGCTCGACGGCACGGCGTTGTCGGGCCACGTCGGCCTGGACGACACCTCGGCCGACGTGTCGAAGGTGGAGGTGTTCGAGAACGGCAAGTCGCTGGCCATCGGCACTGGCTGGTACGACGGCGCCGAAGCCGGTCGCGTGCGCTTCCATGTACCGCTGCCGGCCAGCGTCTTCGACGGTCGCCCGCACGGTTTCCTGGTGCGCGTGGCGGGCGAGCCGATCGCGCTCGGCACGGCGGCGCTGGTGATGCCGTATCACCTGACGCCGGAGGAGGCGCTGCTGCGCCACGCGCGCGAGGGCATGAAACCCGCGCTGGCGATGGCGGCCGGGTTCCGCTATGAGGCACTGGCGCGTTCGCTGCAGGCGCTGCCGGCGCGCGTCGCCGACCCTGCCGAGCTCGCCGCGCGCATCGCGCAACTCGAGCGCGCGCACGCGCGCCTGGTCCGCGGTTTCGCAGACAACGACCGCGACTTCGATCCGCTGGTGTTTCCCGCCGAGGCGGCGCCGCGTGTATCGATCGTGATCCCGGTGCACAACAAGTTTCCGGTCACCTACCACTGCCTGCTCTCGTTGCTGGTGGCGCCCAACGAGGCCTCGTTCGAGCTCATCCTGGTCGACGACGGATCGAGCGACGACAGCACCCGTATTCCCGAGTTGGTGCAGGGTGTGCAGTACCTGCGCAACGACGAGGCGGTCGGCTTCGTGCGTGCCTGCAACCGTGGCGCCGCGGCCGCGCGGGGCGACTACATCGTGATGCTGAACAACGACACGGAGGTCACGCCGGGCTGGATCGACGAACTGCTGTGGACCTTCGAACACTTCGAGGGCGTCGGCATGGCCGGCGCGAAGCTGCTGTATCCGGACGGCACGCTGCAGGAGGCCGGCGGCATCGTCTGGAGCAGCGGCAACCCGTGGAACTACGGCCGCCGCGCCAATCCGCACGACCCGCGCTTCTGTTACGCACGCCAGGCCGATTACCTCTCGGGCGCCTGCGTGATGCTGCCGACCGCGCTCTGGAACGAGATCGGCGGTTTCAGCGAGACCTACGTGCCGGCGTACTTCGAGGACACCGATCTCGCCTTCCAGGTGCGCGACCGCGGTTACCGGACCGTGTACGCGCCGTCCGCGCAGATCATCCATTTCGAGGGCGTCAGCAGCGGCACCAGCGTCAGCTCCGGCATGAAGCGTTTCCAGGAGATCAACCGGCCGAAGTTCAAGAGCCGCTGGATCGGCGCCTGCCGCAACAACGGCAAGGAAGGCGTGGACGTCGAGCTGCACAAGGACCGCAACGTGGAGTTCCGCGCGCTGGTCATCGACGCCGAGACGCCGATGCCCGACCAGAACGCCGGCAGCTACGCCGCGATCCAGGAAATGCGCATGCTGCAGGCGCTGGGCTTCAAGTGCACCTTCGCCGCGTACAACATGGCCTACATGGGGCGCTACACCGACGACCTGCAGCGCATGGGAATCGAGACCGTCTACGCGCCGTTCGCCGCCAGCGTCAACGAGCTGATCGAGCGCCGCGGGCGCGAGTTCGACCTGGTCTACATCACGCGCTACTACGTGGCGCGCGAGTGCATCGAGCAGATCCGCCGCCACGCGCCCGGAGCGCGTATCGTGCTGATGAACGCAGACCTGCATTTCCTGCGTGAACTGAGGGCGGCACTGAACAGTCGCAATCCCGAGGACATCGCGCGATCGATCGAGACCCGCGACGCCGAACTGGAGACGATGCGCAAGGTCGACCTCGTTCTCTCGTACACCGATGTCGAGAAGGCTGTGATCCTGTCGCACAACCTCGATTCGACGCGCGTCGCGAAGTGTCCGTGGGTGTGCGACGCGGTCGAGACGGTGGAGCCGTTCGCCGCGAGACGCGACGTCGCGTTCCTCGGCGGCTACAACCACGTGCCGAACCTCGAGGCGGTCGAGTGGTTCCTGCGCGAGGTGATGCCGGCGCTGCGCGAGGCCGTCCCGGGCGTGCGCCTGCGACTCTACGGCAGCAAGGCGCCGAAGGAACTGCGCGAACTGTGTGCGGCGCATGAGGACGTGCTCCTCGAGGGCTGGGTCGCCGACGTCGCCGAGGTCTATTCGACCTGCAGGGTATTCATCGCGCCGCTGCAGAGCGGGGCCGGCATCAAGGGCAAGGTGATCGGCGCGCTGGCGCACGGCGTGCCCTGCGTGCTGTCGCCGGTGGCCGCCGAGGGCATCGCGCTCGGCGACGGCGCCGAGGCGGTGATCGCGCGCACGCCGGCGGACTGGGTCGAGGCGATCCGCCGCCTGCACGACGACGCCGCGGCGTGGGACGCGATGTCGCAGCGCGCGCACCGCTTCGCGGGGCAGCACTACGGGATGCAGCGCGGCATCGCCGACATGCAGTCGGCGCTGCAGGAAGCCGAGATCTTCACCACCACCGACAACCGGACGCTGGCCTGCCGCTGAGCGGCACCCGGCAACCGGCTCACAGGACAAGCGAGGTAATCGTCCATGCAGGTTGATCAGCCCACGTTTCTCGTCGACGGGGTCAGCGCGATCGCGATCCACAACGGGGTGGCAAGAGTGCAGTTCATGCGGCTCGGCGTCGACGGCAAGCCGGTCAACAGTCATGAAATGCAGTTGCCACTCGCGGCGGTGAAATCGCTGCTGGACGCGCTGCGCAAGATCCCCGCGGCATGACGATCATCAACAACACCTACCGCTTCATCTTCGTGCACGTGCCGAAGGCCGGCGGCACCTCGGTGACCTCGGCGCTCAGTGCGCTGACCAACTACTGCGACCAGGAGATCGGCGCGACCGTCTTCGGCGAGAAGATCCAGAGCGCCTACCGCGACCGCTTCGGGCTGGCCAAGCACTCGACGGCCACGGAGATCCGCAACCTCGTCGGGGCCGTCACCTGGAGCCGCTACTTCACCTTTGGCTTCGTGCGCAACCCGTTCACGCGTGCGCTGTCGACGTTCCATTTCCTGCGCAAGTGGGAGGGGCCGAACAACGATTTCTTCGAACGCATGCGCGCGTTCGCGAGTTTCGACGAATATGTGCTGTCCGACATCTGGGACCAGGGGCACGGGCCGGACCAGATCTTCCGGCCGCAGGCCTACTGGCTGCGCTCCCCGCAGGGCAACCGTCCGCTGACGGTCTACATTGGCCGGCTCGAGACGATCGGCGAGGACCTGCGCCGGATCCTCGAGATCGTCGATGCCCCGCGCCAGGCGATCGCGGACGTCGTCGTGCCGCACACCAACCGCAGCGTCGCCGCCGGCGACCCCGCCGACGTGACCGCCGATGCGCGCGTGATCGCGAAGATCATCGAACGCTATCGCGTCGATTTCGAGATGTTCGGCTACCCGCAGGCCGTTCCCGGTTCCGAGTGAGCGCCGCGCGCATGACCCGTTTCGTGCTGCACATCGGACCGCACAAGACCGGCACCAGCTATGTGCAGAAGCAACTGGCCGAAAATCGCGGGATGCTGATGCAGGCCGGCGTCCACTACCCGCAGACCGGCGTGACCGTGCAGTGGGGACACCACGGCGTGCCGGCGGAACTGCTGCGCCACGGCGTCTCGGCCTCGCTCGGGCGCATCCTCGAGGAGTCAGCCGGTCGCGACTGCGTGCTGCTGTCATCGGAGAACTTCGACCGCCTCGGCGATGCGGAGGTGGCGGCGCTGGCCGGGCAACTGCGCGGCCGGCCGGTGACGCTGGTCTACGTGCACCGCGGCGCGGAGCGCCTGCTGTTGTCCAACTGGCAGGAAAACGTCAAGCACGGCGACCCGACCACCTGGAGCGACCACTTCCTCGCCCACTTCGCGCGGCCGCAGCGCAGCGAGATCCTCAATCCCTGCCGCCTGCTCGATCGCTACCGCGAGACGCTGTCGGCCGAGGTGTGCATTCTCGACTACGCCTCCGAGGTCGCCGGCGGCGACCTGGCACGCGCGGTGCTGCGCGTCGCCTCATCCTCGGCGGCCGAGCGGATCCGGACCGTGCCGGAGAAGGTCAACGCCTCGCGCCCGATCGTCGACACCGAGATCCACCGTGCGCTGAACGCGATGTACGTCGCGGACACGGGCAGGCGACCGGGGCGATTGTTCGGCGGCGGTTTCGCGCCTGCAGCCGCCGCCGGGTACGCCGAGTCGCTGGAACTGCTGCGCCGCTGCGTGACCCGCGACCTCGTCGATGCCGAGGTGCTGGGTTCCGGCATCGTCGCCTCGCTGCAGGAGCGTTTCGAACGCAGGTACGGGCAGTCGGTCGTCGGCCGGTTGTCGCCCCCGGACAGCGAGTCGCAGCCGTACCGGAGACTGTCGGCGAACTGGGTACTGCGGCGCGAGGCGGTGGCGGCGCTGCGCGAACTGTATTTCCGTCTTGGGCAGGGCGAGGGCGGCGGCTAGGCACGCCGCGCCTGCGTTCCACTGCGCACCGGCAGCGGTTATGATGTCGCGCCAGTGCTCCTGCGACCGGGTGTCGGTGCGCGTTCCGGTCGCCCGGCCGGTTCGACAATCCGGCGAAGGATCGCCTCCGTTGCGGAAGACCCGAATTTCCCCATGCCAGCGCCACTTTCGCGCAGTCCGCTGACGATAACGCTTGCCGTATGGAAGGCCCTGCTGCTGCGCGAGGCGCTGTCGCGGCTGTTCGGTCGCCGCGCCGCGTGGTTCTGGCTGCTGCTCGAACCGGTGTTCCACGTCGCCTACCTGATGGTGATTTTCGCCGTGATCCGGGTGCGGCACGTCGGCGGCATCGCCACGCCTTTGTGGCTGATGGTCGGTTTGCTGGCCTATTTCATGTTCCAGCGCGCGAGCCGGCAGGCGATGAACGCGGTCGGCTCGAACCAGGCGCTGTTCGTCTACCGCCAGGTGCTGCCGGTCGATACGGTGCTGGTGCGGGCGGGGCTCGAGGGCGCGGTGATGGTCGTGGTGACGATGCTGATGCTGGCCGGCGGTGCGCTGTTCGGGCTGCGCGTGGTGCCGGCCGATCCGCTGCTGGTGCTCGGAGCGCTGGCGGGGATGTGGCTGCTCGGGCTGGGGCTGGGGCTGTGCTCCTCGGTGGTCGCCGAGCTGTCACCGGAAGGCGGGCGCTTGCTGCTGATGCTGATGCGCCCGCTCTACATGCTCTCCGGGGTGGTGTTCCCGATCGCCATGGTCCCGCAGCCGTACCGGGACTGGCTCGCGCTGAACCCGCTGGTCCACGGTCTGGACGCCGTGCGGCTCGGTTTCGCGCCGTATTACCACGAGATTCCCGGGCTCGACCTCGGGTACCTCTACGAATGGGCGATGGTGCTGGTGCTGCTGGGGCTGATGCTGCAGGTGGCGCTCGCGCGCCGGATGGTCATGCAATGATCGTGGTGCGTGACGTGTACAAGCGCTACCAGACCGACCACGGTCCCGGTCCGTGGGTCCTGAAGGGAATCGATCTGGTCATTCCGCCACGTACCAACGTGGGGCTGATCGGGCGCAACGGCGCCGGCAAGTCGACGTTGCTGCACCTGATCGGCGGCATCGACCAGCCGACCCGCGGCCACATCGAGCGCCTTTGCCGGGTGTCGTGGCCGATGGGGCGCGGCGGCGGGCTGCAGAACACCCTGACCGGACGCCAGAACGCCAGGTTCGTGTGCCGCATCCACGGCCACGAGAACGACATGGCCGATCGCATCGAGGAGATCCGCGAGTTCGCGGCGCTCGGGCGGATGTTCGACGAGCCGGTGAAGACCTACTCGGCCGGCATGAAGTCGCGGCTGCAGTTCGCGCTGTCGCTCGCGTTCGATTTCGACGTGTATATTTCCGACGAGGTGACGGCGGCCGGTGACGCGGCGTTCCGCAACAAGGCGCAGAAGGCGTTCCGGCGCCTGATCGACCGGGCCGGGCTGATCATGGTGTCGCACGGCGAGGAGACACTCAAGCAGTTCTGCACGGCCGGCATCCTGCTGCACGAAGGCCGCGCGCAGTGGTTCGACGACATCGAGGACGCCCTCGCGGCATACAAGGAAAGCTTGCAGGCATGAACGTGCGCACGAACTTGCAGAACACACGGCTGCCGCGGGCAGCCGCCGGACTGGCGCAGCGCGCACGCGGGTGGTTCGCGCCGGCGCGCCTGCAGCGGCGCATCTTTTCCACCGCGCTGGTGCTGTCGCTGGCCGCCGCGGTGTACTGGCTGGTGATCGCCTCCGACCGCTACGTGTCGGAGGCGCACGTGATCATCCAGCGCACCGACATGAGCGGTGGCCAGACGGTGGATTTCACCGGCCTGCTGGGCAACGTCGGCGGCATCACGTCGGACCAGTTGCTGCTGCGCGACCACCTGCTGTCGATCGACATGCTGCTCGCCGTCGATGCGAAGCTCGACCTGCGCGCGCACTACAGCGACTGGAAGCGTGATCCGCTCTCGCGGATGTGGTCGGCCGGGACCCCGCTCGAGAAGTTCCATGCGCACTGGCTGAAGCGGGTGACGGTCGAGTTCGACGAATACACCGGCGTGCTGGTGGTCAAGGCCCAGGCCTACGACCCCGATACCGCGCACGCGATCGTCGCCATGCTGGTCGCCGAGGGCGAACGGCACATGAACGCGATGGCGCACGAACTCGCACGTGGCCAGGTCGAGTTCCTCGAACGGCAGGTCGAGCAGATGAACGAACGCGCGATGGCGGCGCGCCAGGCGGTCATCGCATACCAGAACGAGAAGGGCCTGGCTTCGCCGCAGGGTGCGGCGCAGGCGCTGGAGGGAATCATCGGCAAGCTCGAGGCCCGGCTGACCGAGTTGCAGACCCAACGCTCCGCGCTGCTCGGCTACCTGATGCCCGACAGCCCCGGCGTGGTCGAGATCGACCTGCAGATCGCGGCCACGCGCCAGCAGATCGCGCGCGAGCAGCGCCGCATCGCGGCGCCCGAGGGCGATGCGTTGAACCGTTCGGTCGAGGAATTCCAGCGCCTCGAGATGCAGGCGAACTTCGCGCAGGATGTCTACCGGACGGCGCTGGTCGCCCTCGAGAAGGGGCGTATCGAGGCCACCCGCACGCTGAAGAAGGTCTCGGTGCTGCAGTCGCCCAGCAAGCCGCAGTATCCCCTGCAGCCACGGCGGATCTACAACAGCATCGTGTTCCTGCTGGTGAGCCTGGTCGTCGCCGGCGTGCTGAACCTCGTTGCCGTCATCATCCGCGATCACAGGGACTGATTACATGCCACGTCTGATCGTCTTGCTGCTCTTGATGCTGTCGTTGGCACCGGTGCACGCGCAGGAGAGTCCGTTCACCGGCCTGGGCGTGACGCTGGGGGCACCGGCTGCGACCGATGCTCCCCGCAAGGAGCCGCCGCCGGCAGCGCCGCCCGTGGCGCCGGAAGCCGTCGAGCCGGCCGCCGGGCAGGCACCGCCGTTCGACTACTCGGTGAACCTGCGCAGCAACGTCTTCGGCGCGCAACTGTTCACCGGCAGCTTCGCGCGCGCCGGGGCGACGCGCTTCAACCCGGATTACGCGGTCGCGGTCGGGGACCGCATCCAGGTGCGCTTCTGGGGCGGCTTCGACTACGACGCGCTGCTCGAGGTCGATCCGAAGGGCAACCTGTTCCTGCCGCACGTCGGTCCCGTCCAGGTGCTCGGCGTGCGCAACGAGGATCTGCAGCGCGTGGTCGAGTCCGCGGTGGCGCGCGTGTTCCGCGCCAACGTGTACAGCTACGCGACGCTCGCGGCGGCGCAGCCGGTGCGCGTGTTCGTAGGCGGCAACGTGAACCGGCCGGGCCTCTACAACGGCACCAGCATGGACAGCCTGCTGCACTACCTCGACCAGGCGGGCGGCATCGATGCCGAGCGTGGCACCTTCCTCGCGGTGCAGGTCAAGCGCGGCGAGACCGTGCGCGCGGAGGTCGATCTGTACGATTTCCTGCTCGAGGGCCGCATGCCGCTGGTGCAGCTCGCCGACGGCGACGTGATCTTCGTGCCGCCGCGCCACGCCACGGTGCTCGTCGACGGCCTCGTGCAGAACGCCAAGCGCTTCGAGTTCCGTGAAGGCGCGTTCACGGTCGAGGAACTGGCACGGCTGGCGAAGCCGAAGGCGCAGGCCACACACGTGCGCGTGGTGCGCAACAGCGGCAGCATCCGCAACGTCGAGTACTACGCACTCGCAGAGGCCGCCGGCATCTCGCTGAGCAGCGGCGACGAGCTGGTGTTCACGGCCGACAAGAAGCCGGGCACGATCACCGTGCGCGTCGAGGGCGAACACCAGAGCGCGCAGGAGTACGTGTTGCCGTACGGCACGCGCCTCGGCGAGTTGCTGCCGCGGATCGAGTTCTCCGAGCGTTCCGATTCCGGCAGCTTGCAGCTGTTCCGCGACAGCGTGCGGCTGCGCCAGAAGCAGATGCTGGACACCGCGCTGAAGAGCCTGGAGGCGGCGGCGCTGACCGCGCGTTCGGGAACCAGCGACGAGGCGCGCTTGCGCAAGGAGGAGGCCGAACTGCTGCTGGCGTGGGTCGATCGCGCGCGCGACGTGATGCCGCTCGGCCAGGTGCTGATCGCCACCGCCGAGCAGCGTGATTCGCTGCTGCTCGAGAACGGCGACGTGCTGCGGGTGCCGACCCGCGACGGACTGGTGCTGGTGAGCGGCGAGGTGCTGTTCCCGAACGCGATCGCGCACGATGCGTCGCTCGCGCTCGGGGACTACGTGCAGCGCGCCGGCGGCTACACGCAGAACGCCGACGTGGCGCGGATCGTGATTGCGCACCGCGACGGAAGTTTCGACGAGCTCAAGGGCCGCGGCTCGCTGTTCGGCCGCGAGAAGACCCTCACCGTGGTGCCGGGGGACGAGATTCTGGTCCTGCCGAAGATCGACGTGAAGTCGCGCCAGATCTGGAAGGACATGACCCAGATCCTCTACCAGGTGGCGGTCAGCGCGCGCGTGGTGGTGAGCATGTGATGGCGCGCGCGTTCGCGAGGCACGCGCGTATCGTCGCCGGCTGGCTGCGCGTCTGGCTGCTGGCGGCCGAGACGCGATTGGCGGGTGTCCCCGGAATGCGCCGCCTGCATCGGCGACACCTGTGCGCGCTGGTGCGCGCCACCGGGCTGTTCGACGCCGGCTGGTACCTGCGCAGCAACCCCGACGTGGCCCACTCGGGCATCGACGCGCTGCTGCATTACGTCTGCTACGGCGACCGCGAGGGCCGTCAGCCGATGCCCTTGTTCGATCCGCAGTTCTATCGCGCACACGCCGGCCGTCCTGCGCGGCGCGTCAACGCGCTGTTGCACTACGTGCACGCGGGACGTTTCCGGCGAGTCTCGCCGAGCGCCTGGTTCGACGTCGATTTCTACCTGCGCCAGAACCGTGACGTCGCGCGCTCGGGGGAGGAGCCGCTGCGCCACTACGTGCGCGAGGGCGGCGCGGCCGGACGTTCGCCGTGCCGGCAGTTCGACGCGGACTTCTACCTGCGCAGCAACCCGGACGTGGCGCTCGCCGGTGTCGACCCGCTGCTGCATTACCTCGAGTTCGGCCGCCTCGAGGGGCGCGCCGTGCTCGCCACGCCCGGCCAGCCCGCCGAGGGGCCGGCGCCGTTGCCGGTGCCGCGTCCGGCGCCGCCGCAGGACTGGAGCGACATCCCGTTGATGCGTCCCGGGGACGGCCCCTGCGTCGACATCGTGGTGCCGGTCTACGCCGGCTGCAACGAAACGCTGCGCTGTCTGCGCAGCGTGCTGCTCGCGCCGGTGGCCACGCGTTTCGAGCTGGTGGTGATCGACGACGCGAGTCCCGACGCCGAACTGGGCGCCGCGCTCGCGCGTCACGCGCAGCGCGGGCTGTTCACGCTGCTGCGCAACGACGCCAACCGGGGTTTCGTGCGCTCGGCGAACCGCGGCATGCAACTGCATCCGGAGCGGGACGTGGTGTTGCTCAACGCCGACACCGAGGTGTTCGGCGACTGGCTCGACCGCCTGCGCGCGTGCGCGCTGCGTCATCCGCGCACGGGCACCGTCACGCCGCTGTCGAACAACGCCACCATCGCCAGCTACCCGCACACCCTGCATGACAATCCGTATCCGCTCGAGATCGGCTACGACGTGCTCGACCGCCTCGCGGCCGGGGTGAACGCCGGCGTCGAGGTCGAGGCGCCGACCGGGGTGGGTTTCTGCATGTACCTGCGGCGTGACTGCCTGGCCGTGACGGGGCTGTTCGACGAAGAGGCGTTCGGGCGTGGCTACGGCGAGGAGAACGACCTGTGCCAGCGGGCGCTCGCGGCCGGCTGGCGCAACGTGATCGCCACCGACGTCTTCGTGCAGCACCTGGGCAGCGTGTCGTTCCAGGGCGAGCGCGCGCGGCGCGTCGCCGAGGCGATGCGCGTCATGGACGTGCGGCATCCCGAGTACCAGCGCAGCGTGCGGCGCTTCATCGCCGAGGATCCGTTGCGCGCGGCGCGGCGAGCGCTCGACCGCGCGCGCATGGCCGCGCTGGCCGGTGAGCGTAGCGCGCTGATCGTCTGCCACAGCCGCGGCGGCGGGGCCGAGCGCCACGTGCTGGAGGAAACTGTGCGCCTGCGCAGCGAAGGCTTCGGCGTTTTCTATCTGCGGCCCGCCGAAGGCACCCCGGGGCGCGTGCGTCTGGCGGCGCCGGCCGGAATGCAATTGCCGAACCTCGACGACTTCGCGCTCGGCGATACCGGTGCGCTGGCCGCCGTGCTCGGTGAATTGCGCGTCGAAGTGATCCACGACCACGGCACCGTCGATTTCCCCGCCGACGCCCCCGCGCGGCTGGTCGAGCTCGCACGCGCCGCAGGCGTGCGGCTGGAAGTCGACGTGCACGACTACGAACTGATCTGTCCGCGGATCAATCTGGTCGATGCGGGCGGGCGCTATTGCCGCGAGCCGGGGGTGGACGGCTGCAACGCCTGCCTGGCCGCCGCCGGCAACGATTTCGGGGCCCGCGACATCGTCGCATGGCGGGCCGGGCGTGAAAGCCTGGTGCGCTCGGCCGACGCCGTATGGGTGCCCGACGCCGACGTCGCCGGGCGGCTGGGCAGGTATTTCCCGGGTGTGGCGTTCGCGGTCGAACCGCACGAGACGGTCGACGTCGCGCCCCCGCGCGTGGTCGGCCCGTTCGGACGCGCCGACGAACCGCTGCGCGTGGCGGTGATCGGCGCCATCGGCAGGATCAAGGGTTACGAGGTGCTGCTCGCCTGCGCGCGTGACGCTGCGCAGCGTCGTCTGCCGCTCGCGTTCTCGCTGCTCGGCTACAGCATGAACGATATGCCGTTGCTGCACGCGGGGGTGGGCGTCAGCGGCCGTTACCTGGAGTCCGAGGCCGGCCAGCGACTGGGAGCACTGGGCCCGCACGTGGTGTGGCTGCCGTCGGTGTGGCCCGAGACGTACAGCTACACGCTCTCGATCGCGCTCGCGGGCGGCTACCCGGTGTTCGCGTTCGACATCGGCGCGATCGCACGCCGGTTGCGCGAACTGGGGCGAGACGGCAACCTGATGCCGCTCGCGTTGCAGGACGATCCGCGCGCGGTCAACGCGCGCTTCCTCGAGTTCAGGGCCGGGTGCAGCACGATGCAGGCGATGGGATTCCGCTGATGGCGACGGATCGGGAACCACAGGCGGCGCCCCGGCGCATGCCGCGCGCGGCGCTGCCGCTGAGCGAGGAGCCGGGAGCCGGTGTGCGTGCGCACGTCGAGAGCCTGCTGGCGCTGGGCCATCACGGCGGGCGGCTGGTCGTGGGTTGGGTGTTCGATCCGCGCGGGCAACTACTCTGCATGGACGCCGTCGTCGCCGACGTCACCGTCACCGAGACCGCAGGCACAGCCGGCGCCGCGGCGCCAGCCACCGAACTGGAGCTGATACCACTGCTCGACCGCAACGACGGCGTCCGGCTGCTGCGCACGCACCGCCCGGATGTGCGCGATGCGCTGGATCCGTTGCGCGAAGCGGTCGGCGACGAGCACGGTTTCGTGCTGTACCTGCCGCCGGCGCTGGATGCGGCCGGGCTGGCGCTGCGCTGCCGCGATGGCGGTGTGGCGGAAATGCCGTTGCCGACGCAGCCGGCGGCGGCGCCGACCTCGCTGCGGCGCGTGCTCGAGGGCTGCTGGCCGCACGCGGCACCGGCACTGAGGGAGCTGGTGGCCGAGGGGATCGGTGCCGGCGACATCGACACGATCGTCGCCGAACTGGCGAGCACCGAGTTCGGCGCCCGGATCGCGGCGATGCCCGCGCTGCTGCGTGACCCGCAGACCACGTTCGCGAGCATCGATCGCGTCTTCGTGCTCGGTAGCGCAGGCCTGCTGGTGTTCGGCTGGCACTTCGAAACGGGGAACCGCGTGGTCGCGCTGTACGCCGAAGGCGCCGACGCTCGCACCGCCGACCTCGCAGCCTCCGCCTTCCGGCTGCCGCGCCAGGACGTGATCGACGAGTTCGCGGCGACCCTTCCCGAACTTCCGCCCGAGACGGGTTTCCTGCTGCATGCACCGCTGCCGACCCGGGTGGGCGAGTTGCGCGCGTTGCGGTTCGTGTTCGCCGACGGACGCGAGGAGTGCCTGCGCCTGCCCACCGATGCCGCCCAGCCGCACGGGGTCGCGCTGATCAAGCAGGTGCTCGCGGAGATCCCCGCGCCGGACCGGCTGCGCCATCGCTTCGCGGCGCTGTTCGACAGCGTGGGTCCGGCGCTGCAGTCCTTCCACACGAGTTGCCGCACGCAGCCGCCGGCGGTGCAGGTGCGAGCCTTCGGCACGCCGGTCGACGATCCCCGATTCTCGGTGATCGTGCCGCTCTACGGGCGGGGGGACTTCATGCGCCACCAACTCGTGCAGTTCGCCGACGACCCGGATTTCGGGCGCACCGACCTGATCTACGTGGTCGACGATCCGGCGTTGCTGCAGCCGGTGCTCGACATGGCGGCGAATTTCCACGCGCTGCTGGGGTTGGCGTTCCGGGTCGTGTGGTACGGGTGCAACCGCGGTTTCGCCGGTGCGAACAACATTGCCGCGGTGCTCGCGCGCGCGCCGGCGCTGGTGTTGCTCAACTCCGACGTGCTGCCGCAGCAGCACGGCTGGCTGGCGTGCCTCGACGAGGCGCTGCACCGCTTGCCCGCGGCGGGAATGGTCGCGCCGCTGCTGCAGTTCGCCGACGGATCGGTGCAGCACGCGGGCATGGTGCCGCGCGAGGATCCGTTCCTGCCCGGCTTCCTGATGAACGCGCATCCGGGCAAGGGCATGCCGTGGGCGGGAGCGGACGAACCCGCCGAGCAGCCGTTGCTGACCGCTGCCTGCGTGATGCTGCGCCGCGAGGATTACCTGCAGATCGGCGGTCTCGACGAGGGCTATGTCGTGGGTGATTTCGAGGACAGCGATCTCTGTCTCGCGCTGCGCAAGCGCGGGCGTCGGCTGTGGCTGGTGCCACGGACGCGGCTCTGGCACCTCGAGCGCCAGTCGCAGAACGCCGGCAGCAGCGCCTGGCAGCGCCAGTTGCTCACGCTGTTCAACGCATGGCGTTACCGCCGGCGCATCGAGGCCGGGGTCATCGCCGATCCGCGCACGGAGGTCCGGCCATGCGCGTAGCGGTGATCGCCCACGGTCATCCCGAGTTCTCCAAGGGCGGCGCCGAGATCGCCGCCCGGGACTTGTGGTGTGCCATCGAGGCGCAGCCGGAACACCAGGCGTGGTTCATCGCACGCGCCCCGCATTCGATGCTGCACCTGGGTACCGCGGTGAGCGCGATCGGTGAGCGCGAGTTCCTGGTCGCGGGCGATGCCGGCATCGAGCAGCTCAGCGCGACGGTGGCACTCGGCGACGGCAGCGACTTCGCCGCGCTGTTGCGCGCAATCGATCCGGACGTGGTGCACTTCCACCACTACCTGTTCCTCGGCGTCGAGATGATCCGCGCCGTGCGACGCGCCTGCCCGCGCGCGCGCATCGTGCTGACGCTGCACGAGTACCTCGCGATCTGCCGCAACGCGGGCCAGATGGTCAAGACCGACGGCCGGCTGTGCCAGCGCTACAGTCCGCTCGCCTGCGCGCAGTGTTTTCCCGATGTCTCGCCGGAGGACGTGTTCCTGCGCGAGCGCTACCTGAAGGCGCATTTCGCACTGGTCGATGCCTTCGTCGCCCCGAGCCGTTTCCTGGCCGAACGCTACGCGGCGTGGGGACTGCCCGCGGAGCGCATCCACGTGCTCGAGAACGGCGTGCGCGAACTGCCACGGCTGCCGCCGCGCGAGCTCGCGAGCGGCGAGCCGCGCGGGCGCTTCGCGTACTTCGGCCAGATCAACCCGTTCAAGGGGGTGGATCTGGTGCTCGAGGCCTTTGTCTCGCTGCCGCGCGCGCTGCGCCGGCAGGCCTCGCTGGATGTGTTCGGTTCGGCGCTCGCGAACCAGCCGGAACCGTACCGCCAGCGCATCGCGGAGCTGCTCGCCGCCGATCCACAGGCGCTTCACTATCACGGCCCGTACGAGCCCGGGGAGTTGCCGCGACTGATGCAGGATATCGACTGGGTCGTGATGGGCTCGGTGTGGTGGGAAAACTCGCCGCTGGTGATCCAGGAGGCGCACGCGCTGGGGCGGCCGGTGCTGTGCCCGGACATCGGGGGCATGGCCGAGAAGGTCGAACCGGGCGTCGGCGGCTTCCATTACCGGGCCCGCGATGCGCGCTCGCTGGCGACGCTGATGCAGCGGCTGATCACCGATCCGCAGGCCTACGCCGAGGTCTGTACACGACTGCCGGTTCCGCGCCCGCACGCGACGATCGTCGCCGAACTGCTCGGGCTGTACGCGAGCGAACGCGGCGATGCCTGAGGCGAAGCGCGGGGCCGAGGCGCCCCGGCGCGTCTGCGTCGGGATACGTGCGCATCGCTACGGCGAGGCCGAGCGCGAGCTGCACGAGCTGCTGAGCCGCTGCTTTCGCGTCGAGGATGTCTTCTTCGTCTTCGACGAGACGAACGCACCGGTCGAGACGCCGGCGGGTGTGCGCCGGACCGGGTTCGATCGCGCCGCGCTGCGGGAGGCGGGGTTGTTCTGCGAGGCGCCGCGCATCGGCTGGCTGTGCGGCGACTACGCGTACTATTTCCTGCGCCGCGCCGTGCGCGCCCGGCACTACTGGCTGATCGAGCCGGACGTGCGGTTCACGCACCGCGATCCGAAGGATTTCTTCCGCTGTTTCGAGCACGACGACGCCGACCTCGCGCTCTGCCTGTTCGGCAAGCGCAACGGGGCGTGGATGTGGCACGCGGCGGCGCTGCAGGTCGCGCCGGAGGTACATGGTTGCGCGTTTCCGCTCTCGCGTGCCTCGGGCAAGGCGATCGATGCGCTGTACCGCGAGCGCCACGCCTTGTCGCAGTCACTGGCGGCGCGTGGCGCCGGAGTGGCGGAATGGCCAAACGACGAATCGTTCGTGGCCACCGCCGCAGTCAAGCTCGGTCTGCGCTGCTTGGACATCGCGAGCGTGACGCGGCACGAAGTGTTTTCGCATTTCTCGGTGCTGCACCCGTGGTTGTGGCCGGACGCGCGCGACGTGGTGCCGCCGGACCGCGTGCTGCATCCTGCGGTGCTGGCGGCGGATTTCCCCGCAGCGTTCGACAAGTACGCGCGCAGCGCGCTCGGGCGCAGCGCACCGCTCAGGCAGGTGCTCGACGCGGCGCTGGCCGCCGGCGACGCGAAGCATCGCACGGCCGTGCGCACGCAACTGCTGGCGGCGGTGGGCGGCTGGTTCGACACGCTGCCCTGTGCCCAACGCGCGGCCCCCGCTCGGATCGTATCGCCAGCTCCAGCGGTCGCACAGGGGGCTGTTGCGGTCACGCGTCATGCCGTGCTTGCGCGTGCCAAGCAGACGCTCGCGCTGGCGGCGCCGGGCGACTTCACGCTGGGCGAGGGCGAGCGCCTCGCGCCGGAGGCGCTCGACTTCGCCCGCTACACGCCGTATTGCTTCGACTACGCCACCGACGCATACCTGTTCGTCGACACACCGCGCAGCGCGCTCGACGAACCCTTCCTTTACCAGGCGCAGTTCACCCACGCCACCGAGGTGTTGCGTGTGCCGCGCGCACTGCTCGCCGAGCGGCTCGGGCAGGCCGGCGCGCCGCCGGCGCAGCAGCCCCCGTTGCTGGTGTTCTCGATCGGTCGCTGCGGCAGCACGCTGTTCAGCCGGCTGTGCGCGGCCTGCGGAATCACAAGCTTTTCCGAGCCCGACGTGTTTTCGGCGCTGGCCACCGCGCAGCGCCACGATCCGCGCAGCCCAGAGATCATTGGGGCGGCGATGGCCGCGCTGACGCATTTCGCCGGTGATGGCACGCGCGGAATCTGCGTGAAGTTCCGTTCCGGAACAAACGCTGCGATCGGCGACTTCCTGGCTGCGTTCCCGACGGCCCGGTACCTGTTCATTCGTCGCGAGTTGCGTGCGTGGGCCGCCTCGTTCATAGCGAAGTTCAACTGGTCGACCGATCAGCTGGTCGGCTCGCTGCTCGGCGCGCACCAGGCATTGCAGACGCTCGAGAGCAGTGCGGCGCGCTTCGATCTGCTCGACTACGAGAGCTTCGCGGCGGATCCGCTGGAGGTCTGGCGCCGGGTGGGCGACGGATCCGGCGTCCCGGCGGAAATCGCGGTCGCGCTGCACGCGATCGCGGCGCAGGACGCGCAGTCGGGCGCCGACCTGCGGGCACGCCACGCCGGCGCGGCCAGGCTGAGGGAGCGGGTGCGGGACTTCCTTGTTGCCTGGAAGCAGAGCGCACCGCCGGCGGCGAGGCGACGCTTCGTGATCGCCGCGGCACGCCCGCGCGCAGCGGGTGCGCCATCGGGGGCGGATACGGCAGCGCCGGGGGGCGGTGAACATGCCGGCGCTACCGCGTTGCCGCGCGATTTCGCGTTCATCCACATCAACAAGACCGGCGGCAGCAGCATCGAGGCTGCCCTCGGACTCGAACTCGAGCACCTCACCGCGCAGGAGAAACTGCGTCAGCTGGGGCGAGCCGAATGGCAGCGGCGCTTCACCTTTACCGTGGTCCGCAACCCCTGGGACAAGGTGCTGTCGCATTTCCGCTACCGCGTGCAGACCAACCAGTCCGGGCTGCGCGACGCGGGGATGTCGTTCGCACGCTGGGTGGAGCTGGCCTACGGGCTGCGCGATCCGCGCTACTACGACCAGCCGCGCATGTTCATGCCGCAGTGGCGCTGGATCGTCGATGCGCAGGGGCGGGTGCTGGTCGATTACATCTGCCGATTCGAGAACCTGGAGGCGGATTTCGCCGAGGTGTGCCGGCGCATCGGGCGGGCGGCGAGCCTGCCGCACGTGAAGAGTTCCATCGGGGGCGAACGGGGGCCGTATCGGGAGCGTTACGACGAGCGTACCGCCGCAATCGTCGCCGAACGCTTCCGCGAGGACACTGAACACTTCGGCTACACGTTCTGATCGCGGCTGGACGGCGGCTGCTATCAATCGCTTGTCTGTCTGATATTCGGGCAGTATAGTGCCGTCATCTTTGGCTTGAGGCACGACTCGCCCGTGCACTTCCGGATCCGCAAGCACGTGGTGCAGTTCGTTCGCACCACCTATGACGCCGAGCGCAAGAAGCCGCGTGCGCAGGTGGTGGGCAGCATGCCGGCCACCAGTCAGGTCGTGCCCGCGGCCCTGCTGGCGCTGATCACGGCCGACGAGCGCCTCGAGGCCGAGGCGTGGATCGCGCACGGCCAGCGCACGCTGCTGCTGCGCGACGAACTGGCTGCGCGCTCGCTGGCGGAAACGCTGGCGGCTGCAAACCGCTGGTTCGCGCGCCAGGACAGACTCAGTGATACGGCATGGATCTCGGGCAGTATACTTCCTGAACTGCAGACGCTTCGCAAACAGCTCGCACGGCTGCTCGGCTGAGCGTGCGCGAGCGGTCTCCTGATGCAGCGCGTCGTGAACACGCCGCCCCGGGAGCATTTCCACCAGTGACCCACAGGAGAATGCACATGAACCAGGCTGACTTCGTCGCCGCACTGACCGCGGCCAACCCGGAACTGTTCCGCCAACTGCCGGAGGCGCGCGTGCGCCGCCTGGTCGCTGCGGTGCTGCGCCAGATCGGTTCGCAGGTCGACGCCACCGAGGAAGGTGAGACCCGGGTTCCGGGTCTGGGGCGTTTCATCGTCCGTAACGCTCCCGACGCCAGGAGCGGCGGCACCCAGCGCCGGGTGATCTTCCGGCGCGCGAAGCCCGCGCCGGCCAAGGCCTGAAGCCGGCGTCGCACGCGGGTCTGCGGCGCACCCACCGTGAGCGCGACGGCGCGGCCCCGGCTTTATCTGCACATCGGCATCAACAAGACCGGCACCAGCGCGATCCAGCGTTTCCTGTGCGCCCGCCCGCGGCTGCTGGCCGAGCATGGGCTGTTGTACCCGCGCGCCGGGCGCCATGAGAACGCACACTACGTGTTGAGCCGTGCCCTCGGATTCGGTGCGGCCAGTCGCGCGGATGCCGACTGGCAGGAAGCGCCGGCGGGGCCGTTCGCACGCCTGCAGGACTGGTCCGGGCTGGTGCGCCAGCGGATCGGGCTGCATGCCGGTGGTCCCGATGCGGGGGCCGATGAACGGCGGCGCGAACGGCTGCGCCTGCGGTTCGAAACCGAGTGCCGCCGCCGACCGGGGGGGCGCGTCGTCGTCAGCTCGGAGCACTTCGTGCGCCCTCTCGACCCGCTGCCGGTGCGCGAGTTCTTCGCGGCGTTCGATTGCCGGATCGTCGTGTACCTGCGACGCCACGATCACTGGTGGGCCTCGGCGTATGGCCAGGCGTTGAAGACCGTGAGCCGCCCGCCGTGGGGTGTGGGGCCCGAAGCCTACATCGCGTGGTCGCGGCAGCGGCATCCGGGGCAGCGGCGCTACGGCCCGCTGCTCGAGCGTTGGGCCAAGGTGTTCGGCGCGCCGAACATCATCGTGCGACCGTACGAAAAAGAGCAGAACCCGGACGGTGTGGTCGCCGATTTCCTGCGCGCCATAGGAGCGCCGGAGCTTGCAGAGCGATCCGGCGATGCCGAGCGTGTGAATACTGCACTCGATGCCGGCACGCTCGGGTTGCTCGAGGTGGTGCAGCGCGCCGGTCTCGATGAGTCGACGCGGCGCCGGCTGCGCGGGCGGCTGGTCGCCACGGCGCTACCGGCGGTGGGTAGCCGGATGTTGTCGCCGGCGCTGCGCCGCGAACTGATCGAGGAAAACCGCGCCGACTACGAATGGATCGCGCGCGAGTTTCTGCAATGCGCCAACGGGCGCCTGTTCCGCGAGCCCGAACCACGCCTTGGCGAGCCGTGGGATGCGGTCGGCGTGCCCGACGATCCGACGCTGCTGCCGCGCCTGCTGAACTGGTTGGAGAAACGTCGATGAATGTTCCGGCAACTGCCGGCACGGCGGGCGCTGCGCGGTCCGCACCTCTCGCGGTGTTACACGTAGGCATGTCCAAGTGCGGCAGCAGTGCACTGCAGACCGTGCTGTCGCTGCAGCCCGAACTCACTCCGGCCGACTCCGGCATGCCTGCGGCGCGTTACGTGGTGCTGCCCAAGGACGGAGCGCTGGTGACCGGCGAGGAGATCGGCGGCATCGCACGCCGCGTTCCATGCGGGTATGCGATCTCGGCGCGCGCCCACGACCTCGATGCGATGGGTTGCGCGCGCATCGCGCTGCTGCGCCGCGAACTGGCCCGCACTGCCGGCGACGGCGCGCGGCTGGTGCTCTCGAACGAGGGCTGGGCGCAGGAATACGCGGAATTCACGACCGGCCGTTTTCTCGAACGGCTGGAACTGGACTGCACGGTGCTGATCTACGTACGCCCGCAGGTCGAGTGGTGCAACGCGGCCTGGTGGCAGTGGGGTGCCTGGACGGGTCTGGAACTGCCACGCTGGGTCGAGCGCCAGCATGAGCGCATGCAGTGGAGTCGGGTGGTCGAGGGCTGGCGGTGCGTGCCGGGCGTGCGCGACGTCCATGTGCGGTTGTTGCCGCCGGGTATCGTCGAGGATTTCTGCGCGACGGTCGGGGTCGCGTCGCCGGGCGAGGTGGTCGCCAACCGCAGCCTGCCCGGCGTGGTGCTGCGGGTGTTCCAGCGGCACCGTCGACTGCGTCCCGGTGCGCACGACTCCGACATCGAGTTCGCGATCGCGCGACACCTCGAGCTGCCGCGTTCGCGCACGCCGTGGGTGATGCCGCAGGAAGTGGTCGAACGCGTGATCGCCAGTTGTCACGAGAGCAATCTCGAACTGCTCGCGCAGCTCGATCCCGAGCAGCGCGAGCGCATGCGCGCCGATGCGGCGTGGTGGGACGCGGCGCATTTCGCGCCACGCCGTCTGCTGCCGTGGCAGTCACGGCCTCCGGTGCCGCAGGACGTGGACCAACTCGCGGCAGTCGCACTCGAGGCAGTGCATCGGCTCGATGCGCGCTGCCGGGAACTCGAGCACGCGCTGGCGCGCGAGCGCAACCGCCCGTGGTGGCGCCGCTGGTTCGCTCCCGCCGGCGCCGTGGCGCAGGAAGCAGGCAATGATGGTGCGCCCGGCTAGTGCGACCCTGTTCGTGCCGCGCGCAGGCCGGCTCCCGCCCGGACTCGGCGCGGGACCGCTGGTGGTGTTGTCCCCGGGGCCGATCCCGACCACCGATTTCTACCTGACGGCGAATCTTGCCGGGCATTGCCCGCAGCGCGCGGTGCAGGTGCTCGACACGCGCCGCAGCGCGGCCGGAGACGGCTTTCCGGCGCAGGCCGCCGCGGTGTTCATCGTGCGCCACGCGCCGCCCGCGTGGCTGCGCTGGCTGCTCGCCGAGCGCGCGCGCTGCGGACGCGTGATCTACCTGCTCGACGACGACATCCCGGCGGTGCTGCAGGCGACCGAGCTGCCGGCCGGCTACCGCCTGCGTACGTGGTGGCGGCACGCGCGAATGCACACGCTGCTCGCCGCGCTCTGCGACGCGGTGTGGGTGTCCACGCCCGAACTCGCACGCCGCCACGCGGCGGCGCTGCCCGAGCTCTGCGAACCGTGCTACCTGCCCGCGCCGGTACCGCGTAGCGACGACGGCGTCGATCGCGGTGCACCGCCCAGCTACTGCTACCACGGCACGCGCGCACACCGGCGCGAGATCGAATGGCTGGTGCCGGTGGTGCGCGAGGTGCAGGCGGTGTACCCCGAGGCGCGCTTCGAAATCTTCGGTGACTGGCGCGTGCACCGGCTGTATCGGGGCATTCCTGGCGTGACGGTGCGCGCGCCGATGACGTGGCCGGAGTATCTCGCGTATTCTTCGACGGTCCGTCACCAGCTCGGCCTCGCTCCATGTCTCGATACCCCGTTCAACCGGGCGCGCGCGCACGTGAAGCTGTTCGACATCACGCGCTTGGGCGCGGCCGGGATATATTCCGATGCCGTACCGTACGCGTGGCACGTGCGGCACCGGGACACCGGCTGGCTGGTTGCGAACCGCCGCCGGGACTGGGTGCAGGCGATCCTTCAGGCGTTGCGCGATCCTCCGGCCTGCCGCGCGCTGCACGCGCGTGCACTGCGCCGTTGCAGCGAGGAACGCGGCGCTTTCCCTGCCTTGTGAGCCAGCGTCCCGCGCCGGCCGCGCGCGGATCGGGCACGGGCGGACGTTCCAATCGCACCATGCCCTCGTGACGCCTCGATTCGGTTGCTACGCGGTGCTCTCGCCGGGAATCCACCGTATTCCCGGTTTGCGCGGCCTGCTGGGCGCCGAGCTCGAGTTCTGCAGCGGGCCGTTCGCCCCGCGGCGCGCGCAGGCGGTACTCGGCTGGGGCCGGCGGCGTTCCACGCGGCGCTCGCGCGCGTTCGCGCGCCGCCACGGGCTGCCGTTCGTCGGCCTCGAGGACGGTTTCCTGCGCTCGGTCGGACTCGGTCGCGACGACCCGCCGCTGTCGGTGGTGCTGGACGACGAGGGAATCTACTACGACGCGCGGCAGCCCTCGCGACTCGATCGCCTGCTCGGCGAGGAACTGGATGAGGCGCGCATCCGGCGTGCGGCGGCGCTCGCGGCAGCCTGGCGCGAACAGCGCGTGTCGAAGTACAACTACCAGCGTGACACCGATGCCGGTGAACTGCCGCCGCGCTTCGTGCTCGTGGCCGACCAGACGCGGGGGGATGCCTCGGTGGCCGGTGGCCTTGCGGACCAGGCGAGCTTCGCGCGCATGCTGCGGGCCGCGCTCGACGAGAATCCCGCGTGCACCGTGCTGGTGAAGACCCATCCGGACGTGTTCGCGGGCAAGGCGCGCGGCTGGATCGACACCGCGCAGGCCGCGTGCGATCCGCGCGTGCGCGTGCTGGCGCGCGACGTGCATCCGGCGACGCTGCTGGCGCGCGCCGCCGCGGTCTATGTGGTCACCTCGCAGCTCGGCTTCGAGGCGTTGCTGCACGGCGTGCCGGTGCGCACCTTCGGAATGCCGTTCTACGCTGGGCGTGGCCTGAGCCGTGACGAACTGCCCGCGCCCGCGTGGCGCCGGCCGGTCACGCTCGAGCAACTGGTGCATGCGGCGCTGATCGCCTACCCGCGATACCGTGATCCCGAGAGTGGCGAGGCCTGCGAAGCGGAGACGGTACTCGCCCACCTGGGGCTGCAGCGGCGCCAGCGCGCACGCTTCGCGCCGCAGGCGTACGCGACCGGCTTTTCGCCGTGGAAGCGCCCGCTGGTGCGTCGTTTCGTGCAGGGTTCGCGAGTGCACTTCGTGCGCCGCGCCGAGGCGGCGCCGTCAGGGACGCCGCTGCTGGTGTGGGGGGGGGCGCCAGCGCCCGGTGCCGCTCGCGAGGTGGTGCGACTCGAGGACGGTTTCCTGCGTTCGGTCGGACTCGGCGCCGACCTGGTCGCGCCCTTGTCGTGGGTGATGGATCGACGCGGCATCTACTACGACGCATCGTGCCCCAGCGATCTGGAAGTGCTGCTGCAGCAGCAGGAGTTCGATGCCGCACTGCTCGCACGCGCGGCTGTGCTGCGCCAGCGGATCGTCGCCGGGCGGCTCAGCAAGTACAACCTCGGCGGCGGGCGCTGGCAGCGTCCCGCCGGCGCTACGCAGGTGGTCCTGGTGCCGGGACAGGTCGAGACCGACGCCGCGATCGTGCTGGGTGCGCCCGGCATCCGCAGCAACCTGGAGCTGCTGCGCGCGGTGCGTGCGGAGCGACCCGATGCGTACCTCGTCTACAAGCCGCATCCGGACGTGGTGGCGGGCCTGCGTCGTGGTGGCGCGCCGGCGCCGGAGTTCGCGCGCCTGTGCGACCGGATAGTGACCGACTGCGCAATCGAGGAACTCTTCGACGCAGTCGACGAAGTACACGTGCTGAGTTCGCTGACCGGGTTCGAGGCATTGCTGCGTGAACGGCCCGTGGTCTGCCACGGTCAGCCGTTCTACGCGGGCTGGGGCCTGACGAAGGATCGGTTGCCGATCGCACGCCGTGCACGCAGGCTGGAACTGGACGAACTGGTGGCCGGCGTGCTGCTCCTGTACCCGACCTACGTCAGTCGCCGCAGTGGCCGCTTCACGACCGCAGAGCGGGCGCTCGACGAACTGGTCGCGTGGCGTGACGGCACGCGCGGTTCCGTGTCGCGGCCGCTGCGCACGGTCCTGCGGCTGCGCGCATGGTGGCTGGGGTTGTGATGTATGACCATCGACACGGGCTTGCCCCGTGCACGCGGGTTGCGGGTAGAATCCGGCCATTTCCCGATGGACGATGTGCTGCCTTGCGGCGCGAGCGGGTTGGCGACGGACCGGGGTACCAGGAGGCACCATGATCGCAAGCGGGCTAGACGCCCTGCGCGGCAAGCGCGTGCTGTTGCTGCAGTCCCCGGTGGGGCCGTTCTTCCGCCGTCTGGCGCAGGATCTGTGCTGGATCGGCGCGCAGGTCTGCAAGATCAACTTCAACGGCGGGGACCTGCTGTTCTACCCGTTCGACGCAATCAACTACCGAGGCAGTCCGCAGGACTGGCCCGAGTTTCTCGATCGCGTGATCACCGAGCGCAAGATCGAGGTGCTGATGATGTTCGGCGATTGCCGGCCGATCCATCGCGTCGCGCGCCAGATCGCCAGCTTCCGCGGCCTCGAGGTCGGCGTGTTCGAGGAGGGCTATATCCGCCCGCACTTCGTCACGCTCGAGCGCTTCGGCGTCAACGGGCATTCGCAGTTGCCTCGCTCGCCGTTGTTTTACCTCAACCGCGAGGTCGAGGAACCGCCGCCGGTACGGCGGGTCGACGGCGCGTTCGCCAGCGCCGCGCTGTGGGCGGTGCTCTATTATGTGGCGAGCGCGCTGCTCTGGCCGTGGTTCCGGCGTTACCGTCACCATCGGCGGCTCAGCTTGCTCGAAGGCTGGCCGTGGTTGCGCGGTTTCTGGCGCAAGGCCTGGTTCGCGTGGCGTGAGCGCGGGATCGAACAAAGATTGACCGGAGAGCTGTCGGGCCGCTTTTTCCTGGTGCCGCTGCAGGTGCACAACGACGCGCAGATACGCACCCACTCGGGATTCGACACGGTGACGAAGTTCATCCATTACGTGGTGCGCTCGTTCGCGGTCAGCGCGCCGCCCGACACGCATCTGGTTATCAAGCATCACCCGATGGATCGCGGCTACCACGACTACCGCGACCTGATCCGCCGCCTGGAGCGCAGCTATGCGCTGGGCGGGCGCTTGCACTACATCCACGACCAGCACCTGCCGACCCTGTTGCGCCACGCGCGCGGTTGCGTGGTAGTGAACAGCACAGTCGGCATGTCGGCACTGTTCCACAACACGCCGCTGAAAGTCTGCGGCTCGGCGATCTACGACATGCCCGGACTGAGCTACACGGGCAGCCTGAAGCAGTTCTGGACCGACGCGCCGGGCGTGGTGGTCGATCGGGAGCTGTTCCGGCGGTTCCGCGACTACCTGGTCAAGCGCACGCAGTTGAACGGGAGCTTCTACCGGCGCCTCGACCTGCCGGGCTCCCATGCCGGCCTGGTCTGGCCGCGCAGTACCCAGTTGTCCACGCGGGGGAGCGGCAAGGCTCGCAGCCAGGCGGTTGCGCGCGAGGCCTGAGCGGGCGGGGGCGCCCTTGCTGCACGGCTGAAATGGTGGCCCAGCAGGAACAACAGCGTATTGATGCAGAAACGGTTTTTACCGTTTCTGAAAATGTGCCAACAGATAGGGCGCCATACCCCCCCCCCGGTTCCATTCTGGCGCCGCAAAAAAACGGCTGGCTGGCGGGGCAGATGCTTATGCCGTCGCCTGTTGGTCTGGCGCGGCGTGCGCCGATGTCGGCTTCATTGCCGTTACCGGGGAGGGCGCGGGCGGTTGATGGTATAATGCATTGGTCGAGCGCGGCGTATTTGGCGCGAAAAACGGCAAGCGTATTCGACCCACCGGAGAAGGCGTAAAGGTCATTTCATGACGACTACCCAGAAGCAGTTGGAAGCGATGAAAGCGGCCGAATCACGGTTGATATCGATGGGCGTCCTCTCTCCGCGCCCATCGTCGTGGGACGACGAGTGGCGGGCGGTGATGACGAGGCTGCGAGCCCGGAACAATTCGTCGCCATTGCCGACGAGCTCCGAACAACCGTCAAGCACGCATCCCGATCCGGCCCCGAACTGAAGGGCGACTTTGGGCGGTTCGTCAAAACCGCCCCAGACTTTCGCCTACCCCCCCTCCGCGCGGAGTACGTAGCGGTGCCGACTCAGAACGTCAGCGGGTCGTTGCGGTCAGCCGGCCGGGACAGCTCCCGGTAATCGTCGCGGGGTTTGGGCTTCGACTTGCCGGCCGGACACGCCGGGCATATCGCTCTGCGCGTGGCGCAGCAGCGTTTTTGCTTGCTGGCCGAACGCGAGCAGCGGAAGCCAGTGCGTCGCGTCCGGGGCGCTGGTCGGGATCGTCGGGGAAGGGGTGCAGGGTGAAGGCGACCTGCCAACGAGTGTGCCAACGGATATGTTGGCATTTCAAGGGGGCGTCTTGGGGCGTCTTGGTGGGACGGACATCGGTCAGACGCCCGAATTCAGGCGCTTTCCGAACATCCTGGCGTCCAGTGACAGGTTGAGATGGTGGCCCCAGCAGGAATCGAACCTGCATCTGAGTCTTAGGAGGACCCCGTTCTGTCCATTGAACTATGGGGCCGCGCGGGCTGCGGCAGGGGCGCCATTCTAGATGCTCGGTTCGCGCTCGGCCAGCGCGCGCTGGGGATGCACGGCCCCCGTCGCCCGCCCGGCAGCTCCGCCCGGGCCGGCCAGTCAGGCGCGCGTCACGGCGCGTGTATCGGCGCAGGGGTGCGTCTGGCCGCGGCGGTCGTAAACGCCGCCGCTGGCCGTCTGGCCGCGCAGCAGCGCGAGCAGGCGCGCGGAACTGCGCTGCATGCGGGCCGCGATGCGTTCATTGGTGCGGCCGAGTTCCGCGACCTCCTCGAGCAGCGGGCGCAACGCCTGCCACGAGTCGCCGAGCGCCGGGTCGAGCGCGCGCAGCAGCGTCGTCCAGTCCGCGCCCCGGTGCCGCGCCAGCAGTCGCTGGCGCGCCTGGTCGTTGCGCTGCATCCGCTGCAGGCATTCCAGCTTGCGCTGCACGACCTGGTCCAGCACCGCCGGTTCGCGTCCCGCGAGCGCCGCACGCTCATCGAGCAGCAGCGCGCGCAGTCCGTGCACGGTGTCGATATCGGTGTCGAGGATGGCGCGCACGGCGCCGGCATCGGTGGCCGCCAGCATGGAAGATCGCCCTCGGTTGCGCCGGCAGTCCGTTTCAGAACTGCGTGTCGGCGTCGATCAGCTTGCGGGCTATCCGGGCGGGATCCAGCGTGTAGCTCCCGTCGGCGATGGCTTGCCTGAGTTCCCGCACCCGTGCCTCGTCGACCGGTGCGCCGCTCGCCATGCGGCGCGCGGCGCTGCGCACGAGTTCGGCCACACCGCTCAATTCGACGGTGTCGTCGTTCGTGCCGGCCCCGGTCCTGGCGGCGCCGTCGCCGCGCGTCCCGGCGCGCACGCCACCCGTCTCGCCCGTACGGGCGCCGGGGAGCTGGCGCTGATCGAGACCCTTGATGTCGGAAACCATGTGCTTCAGCCGTTTCGCCTGAATTGCCCACTCCCGTGTGGGCCGTCATGCACTGTATCGGCCCACGATTCTAAACCTTTAGCGCTGCCGCCGGCGACCGCACCGGCCGTTTGCTCACATCGCCTGCGCCGTGCCGCTGCCGGTCACCACCGCATCGATGATCCGCCCCGACTGCAGGTTGCGCACGCGCACCCGTTCCCCGCGTCGCGCCGTACCCATGGCCTCGCCGCTGATGCGCACCGAGATCGCCCCCGGCGCGCTGTCGACGCTGACGCGGTCACCGCGACGCACCAGCACCGGCTGCTCCAGCAGCGAGGCGAGCAGCGCACTGCCGGCCGGGATGGTTCGCCTCGCCTGCCGGCCCAGTGCATCGGCGGGACGGGTCAGCGGGGCGGCGCCCGCCGCCAGCACGTTGTGCTCGCGCTGCTCGATGTCCTGTTCGCCCACGGTGTCACCGCGCTGCAGCTCGCGGGTCGCGACCAGCACGGGCCGGAACACCCGCAGTTCGACCGGCACCTGGATCGCCCACGGCGACGGGGCCGCGCAGCTGACGCGTGCGTTCACGCGTGCCTGCATGCGGCGCAGGTCAGCGGCCACCGCGATCGGCTCGGCGCATGGCGCGAACGCGAGCCGTGAGTCGAGCGCACCGACGCCGAGTTCCACGCGACTGGCGCCGGCCGCCGCCGGCTGGCGGCGCAGTTGCGCGAGCAGCGCGCTTTCGACCAGCCGGGTGATCTGCGCGCCATCGACTCGTCCGGCGCCGTCCGAGGTCGCGCCCTGGCCGGCGACCGTGGACAGCGCGCAGAGAACGAGTGCCAGCGCCGCGGCGGTGCGCAGCAGGCGGTGTCGCAGCGACGGGTTGATGGCGCGATGGTGCATGCCGGAATTCCAAGCAAATACCGCGCCTATCACTCTTCGCGGGTGACGGGTGCGCTGCGCGGCACACCGGCGGCAGCAGCTTGCCGCTCACGCCGGGCACGGCTGGCGCAGCAGCGGAAACGGCTTGCCGCCGGACCCCGTCGATCGTCCCATGCGATTAGAGAATCGGTTTTTAAACAAGGAGTTGCGCGCGATGGTATGCGCATTGCAGACGTGCATCCGGGACAGCAACGGAGGCAGGCATGGCGATCGGCTTCGACAGCGCGCTGGGAGTGCACGAGAACGCGCTGCTGCTGCGCGAGCGGCGCGCCGGGGTGTTGGCAGGCAACCTGGCCAACGCGGATACCCCCGACTACAAGGCACGCGACCTCGACTTCCGGGCGTTGCTCGAAGCGGCCACCGGACAGGGCGGCGGACTGCGGACCACGCGCGAGCGCCATATCGGCGCGGGCGGGCCGGCGGGTGAGGGGCAGCTCCTGTATCGCCAGCCAACGCAACCGACGCTGGACGGCAACACCGTCGATGCGGAGATCGAGATGGCGCAGTTCGCGCGCAACGCGCTCGATTTCCAGGCCAGCCTGAGCTTCCTGCAGGGCAAGTTCCGTGGCATCACGAAGGCACTGAAGGGCGAATAGCGATGTCGATCAACGCGATCTTCGATGTGGCGGGCTCGGCGATGAGCGCGCAGAGCATCCGCCTGAACACGGTGGCCAGCAACCTCGCGAACGCGCAGACCGCGAGTTCCAGCACCGGCCAGACCTACCGAGCACGCCATCCGGTGTTCGCTCCGCTGTACCGGGAACTGACGGGGGGACTGGCGGACGAGGCGCAGGCCGGCGTGCAGGTGCTCGGCATCGTCGAGAGCGACGCACCGCTGCAGCCGCGTTACGAGCCGCATCACCCGCTCGCCGACCAGCAAGGCTATGTGTACTACCCGAACGTGAATGTGGTCGAGGAGATGGCCGACATGATCTCCGCGTCGCGTTCGTTCCAGATCAACGTGCAACTCGTCGATGCGGCGAAGACGCTGGCGCAACGCGTGCTGGCGCTCGGGCAGTGAGCCGCTGAGGACAGGCAGGAGAGGATGGCATGAACGAGATCAACGGCTTCAAGGTCAGCTCCGGCGCCTACGAAGCCCTGTCGTTCCGCAAGGAGCCCGCGCCGGAAGAGAACAAGGCGCTCGGCCAGGCGGACTTCCTGACGCTCCTGATCACGCAGCTCGAGAACCAGGACCCGCTGGCGCCGCAGGACAACACGGCCTTCGTCGCGCAGCTGGCGCAGTTCAGCACGCTGCAGGGAATCGAGGACCTGAATTCGAACTTCGTGTCGATGAACGGCAGCCTGCAGTCCAGCCAGGCGATCCAGGCCTCGGCGCTGGTCGGGCACACGGTGCTGGTCGACGCCTCGCGGGCACGGCTCGCCAGCGGCGGGCAGATCATGGGCACCGTGACCGTCGACAAGCCGGTCGAGGACACGCTGCTGAACATCTACAACCAGGCCGGCGTGCTGGTGCGCCAGGAACTGCTCGGCGCCCAGGAGGCCGGCGATATCACGTTCGCCTGGGACGGCCGCGACGCCGACGGCGCCTCGCTGGCGGCCGGGATCTACCGCTTCGAGGCGCTCGGGCTGCGCGAGGGCGAAACGGTCGCGCTCGCCACGGCGCTGGGCGCGAACGTCAACAGCGTGACCATCGGCGCCGGCGGCGAGATGACGCTGAACGTAGACGGCATCGGCCCGCTGAAGATCAGCGCGGTCAGGGAAATTCTCTGAGAATCGCGACACGGGTCGCGCCACCATTCACGCACGAGGAACAACGCGATGTCATTCAATACCGGATTGAGCGGTCTGCGGGCGGCGACCTCGGACCTCAACGTGACCGGCAACAACATAGCCAACGCCGGCACCATCGGGTTCAAGCAGTCGCGCGCCGAATTCGGCGACGTCTACGCGGCGAGCCTGACCGGCAGCGGCGCGGTCGGCAGCGGGGTGCTGCTGCAGCAGGTCGCGCAGCAGTTCACGCAGGGCAACATCTCGTTGACCGAGCGCGACCTCGACGTGGCGATCAACGGTCGCGGCTTTTTCATCCTCAACAATGGTGGTGAGCGTACCTACACGCGCGCCGGCGTTTTCGGCGTCGACAAGGACGGGTACGTGGTGAGCAACACCGGCGGCCGGCTGGTCGGCTACGCGGCGAACGCGGTCGGCCAGGTCGACCTCGGCAACGAGGTCGACCTGCGCATCGAGGCGTTCAACCTGCAGCCGAACAAGACCTCGCGCACGCGCGTGGGCTTCAACCTCGACGCGGCCGCGGCGGCGCCGGACGGCGCGCTGTACCCGACCTTCGATCCGACCGACCAGAACACGTTCAACTTCGCGTCCTCGGTCACCATCTACGACTCGGAAGGCATTCCGCACATCGCGACGATGTACTTCCGCAAGGACGAGCCCGATCCCGCCATCGAGACCGGGGTCAACAACGACTGGTTCATGTGGCTGGCGATCGACGGCGCGCTGGTCAACGGCGGCAACCCGGCCAACACCACGGCGTCACCACTGGATCCCAACGGGGACAACAGCGCCTTCCTGGTGCGCTTCGACGAGAACGGACGCCTCGACGCCGGCACCAACCGCTTCGTGATCGACGACTGGGTCCCGGCCCGGCAGATCCAGAGCAATTTCGGTTCGAACGCCGAACCGCTGGGACCGCTCGGGGGCGCCGCCACGCCGACCTACAACGGTGTGGTCGACGACGATACCTCGGACTTCGTGCTCGACATCAGCGGTTCGACGCAGTTCGGCGACGATTTCAACGTCGAGTCCGTGAACCAGGACGGCTTCGCGCCGGGCCAGCTGGTCGGCACCGACATTTCCGAGAACGGCGTGCTGTTCGCGCGCTACACCAACGGGCAGTCGCAGATCCTCGGGCAAATCATCCTGGCCGACTTCCAGAACCCGCAGGGCCTGACGCCGATCGGCAACACCCAGTGGGCCGAATCGTTCGAGTCGGGACAGCCCACGCGCGGTCTCGCCACCGCGGGCGTGTTCGGCAGCCTGCAGGCCGGAGCGCTCGAGGATTCGAACGTCGACATCTCCGAGGAACTGGTCAGCCTGATCATTGCGCAGCGCAACTTCCAGGCCAACGCGAAGACCATCGAGACCAACAACGCGATCACGCAGACCGTGATCAACATCCGCAGCTGATAGGGCGTACGCAAGGCCATGGACCGCGCGCTCTACACCGGCATGACCGGCGCGAAGCACAACACCTTCGCGCAGGCCGTGCATGCCAACAACCTCGCGAACGTGGCGACCGACGGCTTCCGCCGCGACTACGTTGCGGCGCGCAGCATGGGGATCTGGTTCGGCGACGGGCTGCCGACCCGCGCGCACGCGCTCACCGAGCGGCCGGCGACCGATTTCACGGTCGGCACGCTGCGCGAGACCGGACGCGACCTCGACATCGCTCTGCGTGGCCCGGGCTGGATCGCGGTGCAGGCGCCCGACGGTTCCGAGGCCTACACGCGCGACGGCAACCTGCACATCACCGCACTCGGTCAACTGGTCACCGCCAGCGGGCTGCCGGTGCTCGGCAACAGCGGGCCGATCGCGGTGCCGCCGGCGGCCAAGGTAGAGATCGGCACCGACGGCACGCTCACCGTGCGCGCGCTGGGGCAGGGGTCGGAGGCGTTGGCGCAGGTGGACCGCATCCGGTTGGTGAACCCGCCGGCGCCGGAGCTCTACAAGGGCGAGGACGGGCTGGTCCGCCTGCACGCGGGAGCGGTGGCACCTGCCGATGCGACGGTGCGCGTCGCTTCGGGATTCCTCGAAGGCAGCAACGTCAATGCGGTCGAGGCGATGACCGAGATGCTCGGACTCGCGCGCCAGTACGAGGTGCAGGTGAAGCTGATGCGCACCGTCGACGAGAACAGCGAGGCAGCGGCACGTCTGCTGCAGATTTCCTGATCGGGGAGCGGGAGTTCGGAGGACAGGATCATGATGAACGCACTGTGGGTGAGCAAGACCGGTCTGAGCGCGCAGGACACGCAGCTCGCGACCGTGTCGCACAACCTCGCAAACGTCTCCACGGTCGGTTTCAAGCGCGACCGCGTGACCTTCGAGGACCTGCTGTACCAGATCCGCCGCCAGCCCGGTGCGCAGTCCTCGGAGAACAACCAGTTGCCGTCGGGGCTGCAGATCGGTACCGGCGTGCGCATCGTCGGCACGCAGAAGGAATTCACCGAGGGCAGCCTGCAGGTGACCGGCAATTCGCTCGACGTGGCGATCAACGGACGCGGCTTCCTCGAGGTGCTGCTGCCCGACGGCACCACCGCCTACACGCGCAACGGGCAGTTCCACCTGAGCCGCGACGGTGAACTGGTGAATGCCGACGGGCTGGTGATCCAGCCGGCGATCACCATTCCCGAGGCCACACGCTCGATCACGATCGGCAAGGATGGCGTGGTGTCGGTGGTGCTCGCCGGGGATCCGGAGGCGCAGCAGATCGGTTCGCTCACCCTGACCGACTTCATCAACCCGGCCGGGCTGGAGGCGATCGGCGGCAACCTGTACCTCGAGACCACGGCCTCCGGCAGTCCCACCAACGGCACGCCCGGGCTCGACGGGCTGGGCACCATCGAACAGGGCAACCTCGAGAACTCGAACGTCGACGTAGTCGAGGAACTGGTCAACATGATCACCACGCAGCGCGCCTACGAGATGAACGCCAAGGTCATCTCGACCAGCGACCAGATGCTGCAGTACATCTCGCAGAACCTGTGAGGGCGGCCCGGATGACTTCGCCAACCCGCCTGTTGCACGCGATGTGCGCCGCGCTGGCGCTGCTGCTGGCAGGCTGCGCGAGCACACCCCTGCGCGAGATGCCGAACGACCCCGCCTACGCTCCGGTCGTGGCCAGCGAGCCGGCCGCGGACTTCCATGCGGCCGGAGCGATCCGCCGGGCGCGCTTCGGGACCTCGTTGTTCTCGGACCGGCGCGCGACACAGGTCGGCGACATCATCACGGTGCGGCTGGTCGAGCGCACCGCGGCCCGCAAGGATGCCGACACGCAGATCCAGAAGAGCGCCGAGGTCGCGATCGACGAGGGAACGGTGCTCGGCAAGGAAGCGAAACTCGGTGGACTCACGCTCGGCACTGCTCTGGGCGGCGAACGCGATTTCAACGGGGAGGCCGAAAGCTCGCAGAGCAACAGCCTGAACGGCAGCATCGCGGTCAGCGTCATCGAGGTGTTGCCGAACGGGCTGCTGCGCGTGCGCGGCGAGAAGTGGCTGCAACTGAACCGCGGCAGCGAATACGTACGCCTCACGGGGCTGGTGCGCCAGGAGGACCTGGGGCCGGACAACTCGGTCGCCTCCACGCGGCTCGCCGACGCGCGCATCGGCTACAGCGGCACCGGCGAGCTCGCGGCCGCGAATCGCATGGGCTGGCTGTCACGCTTCTTCAACAGTGGATGGTTCCCGCTATGAACGTCGGCGCAAGGTTCGTCTTGGCGCGCACGCTCGGCGCGTGCGCGCTGCTTGCGCTGCTGCTCGCGCTGGCGCCGGCAGCGCGCGCCGAGCGCATCAAGGACATCGCGACGCTGGCCGGCGTGCGCGCGAACCACCTGATCGGCTACGGTCTGGTGGTCGGGCTGGACGGCACCGGCGACCAGACCACCCAGGCGCCGTTCACCTCGCAGTCGTTCATGAGCATGCTGCGCCAGTTCGGGATCGCGCTGCCCGAAGGGGTGCGGCTGCAGCTGAAGAACGTGGCCGCGGTCGCGGTGCACGCGCAGCTGCCGCCGTTCGTGAAGCCCGGGCAGACGATCGACGTCACGGTGTCCTCGCTTGCCAACGCGAAGAGCCTGCGCGGCGGCACGCTGCTGCTGACGCCGCTGAAGGGAATCGACGGCGAGGTCTATGCACTCGCGCAGGGCGATCTGGTGGTCGGCGGCTTCGGCGCCGAGGGGCAGGACGGCTCGCGGATCTCGGTCAACGTGCCGAGCGTGGGACGCATCGCCGGCGGCGCCTCGATCGAGCGTGCGGTCGAGACCTCGTTCACCCAGGGTGGCGACCTGGTGTTCAACCTCATCCGCCCGGATTTCACCACCGCGCGCCGCGTCGCGCAGAAGATCAACGAGACGCTGGGGCCGCAGGTCGCCAGTGCGCTCGACGCCGCCTCGGTGCAGGTACGCTCGCCCGGCGATCCCTCGCAGCGGGTATCCTTCGCCTCGCTGCTCGAGAACCTCGAGGTCGATCCCGGCGAGGCGCCCGCGCGGGTGGTGATCAACTCGCGCACCGGCACCATCGTGGTCGGCAACCACGTGACCGTCGAGCCGGTCGCGATCACGCATGGCAGCATGACGGTGGTGGTGTCCGAAAGTCCCGCGGTCAGCCAGCCGGGGCCGTTCGGCGGGCGCGGTGAGACGGTCGTGGTGCCGCAGTCCACGGTCGAGGTTCAGCAGGAGGGCAATCCGATGTGGAAGTTCGGCGCGGTGCGCACCATCGACGAACTGGTCGAGGCGGTCAACAGCGTGGGCGCGGCGCCGGGCGACCTGATGGCGATTCTCGAGGCGTTGAAGCAGGCCGGCGCGCTGCGCGCCGAGCTGATCGTGATCTGAGCCGGTGCGGGAGTCCGGGACGATGGGCGCAGCGGTGGCGAATCCGGCGGCCTGGACCGATGTTTCCGGTCTGCAGTCCATCAGCGCGCTCGGACGCACCGATCGTGCGGCGGCGCTGCAGGCGGCGGCGCGCCAGTTCGAGTCCTTCTTTGTCTCGCAGATGCTCTCGGGCATGCGCGCGGCCAACGGGGTGTTTGCCGACGACAACCCGCTCAACACCGGCGAGATGCAGTTTCGCCAGGAACTGCTGGACCGCCAGTTGGCGGTGTCGCTGACCGCCGGGCGCGGCATCGGGCTCGGCGACCTGCTGGCGCGTCAGTTGCAACGCCAGTTCGGAGTCTCGCCGGCGACCGGCGCGACCACCGGCGTCGCCGCCTCGGACGAGGCACAACTCGCGGCGCGGCGCATCGAGAAGGCGCCGGCGGCGCCGAAGACGGGGCTGCCGGTGGTGCTCGGCAACGCGATGCGCCTGCTCGAGCCGGTCGCACGGCGCGCGCAGAGGCGTATCGCCGAGGGTTTGTTCGGCGGCAAAGAGAGCTTCGTGAGCGCGTTGCTGCCCGACGCCAGGCGCGCCGCCCGCGCGCTCGGCGTCGATCATCGCGTACTGATCGCGCAGTCCGCGCTCGAGACCGGCTGGGGCCAGTCGATACTCGCCGACCACGCCGGGCGCAGCAGCAACAACCTGTTCAACATCAAGGCGGGCAGCTACTGGCAGGGGCCGTCGGTGGGCGTCACGGCGCTGGAGTACGTGCACGGGCTGCCGCAGCCGCAACGCGCGCGCTTTCGGGCCTACGGATCCTACGCCGAGAGTTTCGCCGATTACGTCGAGCTGCTGCGCTCGCAGCCGCGCTATGCGGCCGCGCTCGCGAACGCCCCCGACGCGACGCGCTTCGTCCGCTCGCTGGCACGGGCGGGCTATGCCACCGATCCGGACTACGCGCACAAGGTGCTGGAACTGATGGACGACGCTGCGATCGCGGAGGCGGACTGATCCATGGCCGACCTGCTGCGCATCGCCACCTCCGGCCTGCTCGCGTACCAGGGTGCGCTGAATACCACCGGGCACAACATCGCCAATGCCTCGGTCGAGGGGTTCAGCCGCCAGCGCGCCGAGTTCGCGACGCTGCCGGGGCGCGAGCTCAACGGGCTGGTATTCGGCAACGGGGTTGAGGTCGAGGCGGTGTCGCGCCTGGTGGACCGCTTCGTGACCGGGCAGCTGCGTACCGACACCTCGGTCTACCAGCGCGCGCGTATCTTCGCCTCCTACGGTGAGCAACTCGACTCGCTGTTCGCCGACCCCTCGATCGGGATATCGGACCGTATCGACGATTTCTTCGCTGCACTCGGTGACGCTGCCAGCGATCCGCAGTCGTTGGCGCTGCGCGGACTGGTGCTCGATTCAGCCTCGGCGCTGACCGAACGGTTCAACGCGCTGTATGCGCGCCTGGCCGGGATCGACGCAGCGCTGAACACGCGCATCGAGGCGATCGCCGATGAGATCGACACGCTGGCCGGGGGGGTGGCGCGGCTCAACGCGGAAATCGGCATGCGCCTGGGCAGCCAGGGCACGACCGGCCAGCAGCCCAACGATCTGCTCGACGAGCGCGACCGGCTGGTGCTGCAGCTGTCCGCGCTCGTCGACGTGCAGGTCGTGGCCGACGGCAGCGCATTGAATCTCTACCTCGGCAAGGGGCAGGCGCTGGTGACCGGATCCAGCGCCAACGCCGCGGTGGCGATCGAGGATCCGCTCGACCCGTCACGGCGCCAGCTTGCACTGCGCATCGGCGGCGCCACGGCGATCGTCTCGCAATCCACGACCGGCGGCGAGGTGGGCGGACTGCTGGCCTTTCGCGAGCAGATGCTCGACCCCGCATTCAATTCGCTGGGGCGCATCGCGCTCGCCTTCAGCGCGGACGTGAATGCGCAGAACGCGCTCGGCGTCGACCTGGAAGGCGATCTCGGCGGCGCTGTGTTCAGCGATCCCGACGAGCGGCTGGCGGCGGCGCTGCGCGCGCGTCCGGCGGCCGACAACGATCCGGCCTCCACCGGCGGCGTGCGTGTGTTCATCACGGAGCCGGCGCAGCTGACGACCAGCGATTACCGGCTCGATATCGGCGCCGGCGGCTCCTGGCGGTTGCTGCGCCTGCAGGACGGGACACTCGCCGCCAGCGGCAGCAGCCTGGCCGATACGCTGGTAAGCGTCGACGGTTTCACGCTCGACCTGAACCTCAGCGAATTGCCGCCGGGCAACTTCGTCGATGGCGACCGCTTCCTGATCCAGCCCACGAGGCGTGGCGCGCAGTCGATGCGGACCGTGATGACGCGCCCCGAGGATCTCGCGCTGGCCGGCGCGGTGCGCGCCAGTGCCAGCGCCGGCAACATCGGTACCGGCACCCTCGGCGAGGTACGCACCCTCGATACGACGACCGCGGCATTCGCGACGCCCGGTGTGCTGTCGCCGCCGCTGCTGGTGCGCTTCCGCAGCGCCACGCGTTACGACATCCTCGATGCGGACACCTTGGCGGTGTTGCACTCCGGGCTCGAGTTCACGCCGGGGGCGAGCAACACGCTGTTCGGTGGCGACGCGTCCGCCCCTGCCTGGTACGGCTTGCAGGTCACGCTGGCCGGCAGCCCGGCTGCCGGTGACAGCTTCCGCATCGATTACAACGCCGGCGCGGTGGCCGACAACCGCAACGCGAGGCTGATGTCGGCGCTGCAGTCGGCCGATACAGTGGCAGGCGGGCGCATCGGCTACCAGCAGGCGTACAACCTGCTGGTCTCGGGCGTGGGCAGCACCACGCGCTCGGCGCGCGTCGACGCCGAATCGGGGTTGACGGTGCTCGAGCAGACGCAGGACCGGCGCGAGCAGCTGTCGGGAGTCAACCTGGACGAGGAAGCGGCCAACCTGATCCGCTTCGAACAGGCCTACAATGCATCGGCACAGGTGATCGCGGTGGCGCGCACCGTGCTCGACGCGCTGTTCGACGCGATCGGCTGAACGGAAACCGCATATGCGTATCGCGACCTCGCATATCTTCGCTACCGGCGTGCGCAACATGGCGCGCGCGCAGGCCGAGGTCGCGCGCGCACAGGAACAGATCTCTGCCTCGACCCGCATCCTCTCGCCCGCCGACGACCCGGCCGGCGCCGCGATCGCGCTCGGGATCCGGCAGGAAAAGGCACGCAGCGCGCAGTACCTGCGCAACGCGGACCTTGCCGAGAACGATCTGCGCCAGCAGGACCTGGTGCTCGAGTCGGTCGGCAACGTGCTGCTCAGGGTCAAGGATCTGGCCCTGCAGGCGAACAACGCCACACTCACCGCCAGCGAGCGCGCGACCATCGTCTCCGCGCTGAACGGTGCCGGCGAGGATCTGCTCGCGCTGTTCAACGCGCGCAGCGCCAGCGGCGATTACCTGTTCGCCGGCAGCGCTGCCGACCAGGCTCCGTTCGTCGTCGCATCGAACGGGCAACTCGTGTATCGGGGCGACGACGAGGCGCGGCGCGTCGACGTCGGCGACGGGGTTGCACTGCGGTCGCGCGATTCCGGGCGCGCGCTGTTCGTCGACGTGCCGGCCGCGGCGCCGACCTTCGTCACCCGCGCGGATGCCACCAACCGCGGCAGCGGGGCGGTGTCGGCGGGCCGCGTGGTCGATCCGGCCGCCTATGCCGGCGTGTATCCCGACGATATCGTGGTGCGCTTCTCCAATCCGCCCGGCACCTACATCGTCAGCAGCGTGGACCAGGCGAGCGGTGCCATCACGCGCGAGCGTCCGCGCACCGCCTACACTCCGGGAGAGCCGCTGACGGTGACCATTCTGGGTGTCGAGGTCACGATCACCGGCAACCCGGTGCCCGGTGACGAATTCATTCTCGAGGCGCGCGCAACCGAGCCGATCGCGCTGACGGTCCAGCGACTCGCCCAGGGGCTGGCGGCCGCACCCGATACGCCGCAGGGCGCCAGCGAGCGCGCCCAGGTCGTCGCCACGGCATTGGCCGGACTCGACAGCGCGCTGCAGTCGCTGAGCGGGCGGCGCGCCGACGCCGGCACGCGGCTGGCGCGGCTCGACGATCTGCGCACCGAGCAGCGCGCGATCGATCTGGCGAACGACGAGCTGGCGTCCGACCTGGTCGATCTGGATCTCGAGGAAGCCGCCAGCCGCCTGGCGTTCCATACGCTGGTCCTGCAGGCGGCGCAGCAGAGTCTGGCGAAGGTCGCGGGGTTGTCGCTGTTCTCGTTCCTGCGCTGAACCGAAGGGGTCGCTCCAGGTTCAGGTCGGCTCCTGCTGCGCGTGGTAGGCGTCGATGCCACGGCGACGCTCGCGCGCGGTCGAGGCATCGAGCGCCGTGGCAAGCAGCCGATCCTGCGCAGCGTGCTGCAGTTCGTCGTTGGCGGCGAGCAGCAGCTTCAGCGCCTGCGCGCGCAGTTCCTGCGCCAGGGCGTTCGTTGCGAAACCATCGACGAGACTCGTGATGCGGCCGGCGTGCTCGCGCGCCAGCTCGCGCGCCGCCTCGAGCTCGTCTTCGGCGAGCGCGGCGCGGATCCTTTGCGCCAGCGCCTCGATCCGCAACCAGTCTTCCCGCAACGACTCCGGCAGGGCGGCACGGACGGCCGCTGTGTCGGCGACCGGTGGCGCCGGCTCGTTCATCGGCTGCGGCCGCTGATGATGCTGGACGTGTTGGCGAGCTGGGCGTCGAGGTAGGAGCCGGTGCTCTGCAGCTGCGCGACCAGCGCATCGAGGGCGGCGAAGCGCGTGCGGTACTGGGCCTCGATCTTCTCGAGCCGTGTGTTGAGGTTTTCCCGTTCGGTGCCGATCTGGGCCAGTTGCCGGTCCAGCCCCTGGGTGCGGCTGGCGAGCAGCCCGTCGCTGTCCAGGTAGCCGTCGAGCGTCTGCTCCAGCCGCACGGCGATGCCGTCCTCGCCCTGGAACAGCGCGGCAACGTCGCCGAAACCGCCGGCGAGCGCCGCGTCGAGTTTCGCTGCGTCGACCGCCAGCGTGCCGTCGCGCTGCGTGCTGATGCCGAGTTGTGCGAGCGAGCCGATGCCGCCGGCATCCGGCGCCTGCGAGCCGATGATCGCGCGCAGCCGCGAGCCGATGCCGCGCACGGTGGCGTCACCGTTCAGCGCTCCGGCGGTCCTGGTGGCCGTGTCGTACGAAGAGACGCTGCGGATCGCCTTGACGACCTCGTTGTAGCCGTTCACGAAGGACTTAACGCGCGCGGCGACGCCGGCGCGGTCGAGCGCGACGGTGAGCGTCTCCACCGCCGGGGCGAGCGGATCCTCCGGATCCTTCAGCGCCGTGATCGCGACGCCTTCCAGCACGTCGGCGAAGGTGTTGGTGGCGCTCCAGGCGGTGAAACCGTTGACGACGATGCGCGCATCCGCTGCCGCCTGCTGCTCGTCGAGCTGGCTGTTGAGCGGGTCGGAAGCGGAGAAATAGAACCGTGACAGTCCCTGGTCGTCGGTGTCGGTGGCATCGGCATCGTCGACGGCGACCCCGATCGTGTTCGCGCTGCCGGTCTTCTCCGAGGACAGCATCAAACGCGTCACGGTACCGGCCGAGGCATCGAGCGGATCGACGGCGACGACCATCAGCGTCGCGGCGAGCCCGGAATCGCCGGTTGCCTCGTTGATCAGCGTCTTCAGTTCGGCGAGCGTGGTGGTGGCGCTGGTCGTGACTTCGAACGAAGCGTCGCCGAGCGTGATCGTGAGCGTCCCCTCGCCGACGGTGGCACCGGCATCGGCGAAGCTCGCGGTGCTGATCAGCCGCTGGGCGCGTGCCGTGCCCAGCACCTGGATCGAGTGGGTTCCGGCCGCCGCGGCGGCACCCGCGCTGGCGCTGAAGTAGGCGCTGTTGCCGGTGGCGACAGTGCGCTGCTGGAGCGCGTCGGCGGCGGACAGTGCACGGACGCCGGCGCGGAACTGGTCGAGCGCGCTCTTCAACGAGCCGAAGGCGGAGATGTCGGCCTGGATTGCGGCCTCGCGCCGTGTGAGCGCGCTCAGCCGCGGCGTGCCTTCGGCGGTGATCAGCTTCTGCAGCAGCGATTCCAGGTCGAGACCCGAACCGGCTCCCAGCGATCCGATCGTGGCCATTGGTGCGGGTCCTCCAGTCGCTCGCCAGCGGTGGCGCGTGCGAAGTCACGGCCCCGTGGCATTACACCTCAGGCGCGGGCGTCCAGCAACAGGCCCGAAGCGGCGCGCGGCTCGCCCTGTTCGGCGATCTCGCGCATCACGGCGGCGATACGGATCATTTCATCGGCGGGGATCTGGCGCACCAGCTCCTCGGTCTCGGCGTCGTAGACGGAGACGATCGCGCGCCCGAGTTCCTCGTGGACCTCGAACGACAGCGAGCGGCGTTCGGGGTCGATGTGGCGCCCGATCTCGTCCAGCAGGGCGCGCAGATCGAGGGCCGGGGGGCGCTCGGCGGCCACTGCTTCCGTCGCGGGCTGGCTGCGTCGCTCGACGGTGGCATCCACGCCGGCTGCAGCCATGCTGGCGGTCGTGACCTCGGCACTGCGCGCCGGGACGACGGGACGCTCGCGCACCGCGACGGACGTGGTGCCCGTTGCGGAGCGCGGTGTACCGGTGGCGAAGCGCACGGTGTCCATCGTCCGGCCCTGATCGATGTCTCAGTGTACGGTCCCCGGCAGCGGCGCGAAGCCGTGCCGGGGACCGCGCCCCTTATTGCAGCAGTGCCAGCGTCTGTTGCGGCAGCGCGTTGGCCTGCGCCAGCACCGAGATCCCGGCCTGCTGCAGGATCGAGGCGCGCGTGAGGTTCGCGGTTTCGGCCGCGAAATCGGCGTCCACGATCCGGCTGCGCGCGGCGGTCACGTTCTCGACCACGTTCGACAGGTTGGAGATCGTGCTCAGCAGACGGTTCTGTATCGCACCGAGCTGGCCGCGTTCGCTGTCGACGAACTGCAGCGCAGCATCGACGACCGCGAGCGCGTTCTGCGCGCCCTGCTGTGTGCCGATGTTCAGGCTGGCCACGCTGCTCAGCGAGCTCGAGTTCGCGGTCGTGGCGGTGAAGATGCCGGTCGCGACGCTGGCCGTGACCGCGAAACCCTTGTAGCTGCTGAAGCTGAGCGTCGCGCCGACCGTGCTCGAGTCGGTTCCGACGGCAGCACCGATCGCCACACCCGCGCCGGAGGCGCCGGTCAGCGTCGCCGTCGTGCCGGCATTGAGGTAGTTCTCGATGTAGATGTTGCGGCCTTCCTCGTTGACCAGCGAGATCGTCGCCCCGTTCGAGGTGGCCCGCACCCCGCTGGCGGCCGAGGAGGCATTGATCGCGTCGGCCACGTCCTTCAGGTTGGACGCGTCGGTGATCTGCACGCTGATGTTCGCACTGTAGTTGGTGCCCGAGGCGGTGGTGCCGGAGCGGGTGCCGATGGTGAACGTCGCGGTACCGGCCGTGAACGCCGACAGCGTGGCCGTGGTGCGTGCGGTGACGCTGACGCCGGTATTGGCCGTCACGGCGTTGACCGCGGTGGCGATCGCGTCGCCGGTGGCGCCGGCACCGATCGAGGCGGTCGAGCTGCCGAGGCTGCCCGACAGCGTCAGGGTCTGCGCCGCGACGGTGTTGGCCGGAGCGGTCGCGGCGGCGGCGACCGCGGCGGTCATGGTGCCGTTGGCGGCCACCGTGTTCGCGCCGATGTTCGTCGCGCGCGCGTTGGACAGGCTGATCGCGATCGTCTCGTTGGCGCTCGAGCCTACCTGGAAGGACTCGGTGCCGAAGGTGCCGTCGAGCAGCACCCGGCCGCCGAAGGTGCTGCTCTCGGCGATGCGGTTGATCTCCTGCTGCAGCTGCGAGACCTCGGCCTGCAGCGCGGCGCGCTCGGTGCCGGACTGGCTGCCGTTGGCGGACTGGATCGAGAGTTCGCGGATACGCTGCAGCAGTTCGCCGGTCTCCTGCAGCGCGCCTTCCGCCGTCTGCGACAGCGAGATGCCGTCGTTGGCGTTGCGCACCGCCTGGTTCAGGCCGCGGATCTGCGCGGTGAAGCGGTTGCTGATCGCCAGCCCTGCCGCATCGTCCTTCGCGCTGTTGATGCGCAGGCCCGAGGAGAGCCGCGCCAGCGAGGTGGCGAGCGACTTGCCGCTGGCGTCGAGGTTGCGCTGCACGTTCAGCGACGAGATGTTCGAGTTGATGATCTGCGGCATGGTGCGTCTCCTTTGGCTGCCCGTTCGGATTTGACTGGGCGAGCGTGATTGCGGGTCCGTTCGGCATCGACCGCCGCAACCGGCGGCGTCTGATTCCGGTATCGGCGCCCGCGGGGGGAACTTTAGGAATATTTTTGTGTGGCCTGCACCGGGAGGGAGGACGTCTGCATCGATCGGGGTTAAAGTGCGCCGCACGGTTCGCCCCGCGGGTGCGGGGCGCCGGGAACGGATCGTCCACGGAGTTCGGCCCCGATGGCTCAGCAGGATGTCTACAGTCGCAGCGCGCTTGCCCAGTACCGCAGTATCAACGCCCATACCGGGGTGGTCGACGCGGATCCGCACCAGTTGATCCAGTTGCTGCTCGATGGCGCCATCGACCGCCTCGCGCAGGCGCGCGGCGCGCTGCAGAGCGGCAACCCGGCTGCGGCAGGCGAGGCGCTGGGCAAGGCGCTGGGCATCATCGGTGGCCTGCAGGGGTGCCTGGATCGTGACCGGGGAGGGGAAGTGGCCGACAACCTCGACCGCCTTTACGACTACATGACGCGCCGCTTGCTGGACGTGCACCGCGGGGACGGCGTGGCTCCTTTGGACGAGGTGAGCGGTCTGTTGGGCACGATCCGCGGCGGCTGGGAAGGGATTCGCGCGGAGACCGTCAGCGCCTCGCCATCTTCTTGACAGAAACCGGCTGATCCCGGCGCAGGATTCCGTCACGAAGTCGCCGACAGCATCTATAATCCGCTGCGGTTGGCGCCATCCGGCGCCTGCAATGCGGCCAGCGGATGCATGTCGAAGCCGAGCCATATCCTGATCCTCGACCACGACGGGACACGGCGGGCGACGACCGCCGCCATCCTCGATTTCCTCGGCGAACGGCACCACGCGTGTGCGACGCTGCCGGAGATCCTGCTGCCGCTGCCCGACGTGGTGCTGCTGGCGGGTGATACGGCGGCAGCCACCTTGGCCGCCACGCTGGACGCGCTGGCGGAGCTGCGGCCCCGCCCGGTGGTGGTACTGACGGCGGTCGCCCCCGATGCGTGTGCCGGCGAAGGCAACCGCACCCCCGGGCATGCGCTGGTGTGTTCGGTGCTGCCGTGGCCGTTCACGCACGGCGAGTATCTCGAGGCGCTGCACCGTGCGCGCCTGCGGCGCGAGGCCGAACAGCTGCGCGGCGACGGCGAGCCGCGGGTGTTCCGCGAACTGGTGGGAGTGAGTCAGGGCCTGCGCGCCGTGCGCCACATGATGACCCGGGTCGCCGACACCGATGCGACCGTGCTGGTGCTCGGCGAGTCGGGTACCGGCAAGGAAGTGGTGGCGCGCAGCCTGCACGCGGCGAGTCCCCGGCGGGCCGGCCCCTTCGTTCCGATCAATTGCGGCGCGATTCCCGCGGAACTGCTCGAGAGCGAGCTGTTCGGTCACGAGAAGGGTGCGTTCACGGGCGCGATCAGCAGCCGCGCCGGACGCTTCGAACTCGCGCGCGGCGGCACGCTGTTCCTCGACGAGATCGGCGACATGCCGCTGGCGATGCAGGTGAAGCTGCTGCGCGTACTGCAGGAGCGCAATTTCGAGCGGGTCGGTGGCTCGCAGCCGATCGAGGCGGACGTGCGGATCGTCTGCGCCACCCACAAGAACCTCGACGACATGATCGCCGCCGGGACGTTCCGCGAGGACCTCTATTACCGGATCAACGTGTTCCCGATCGAGATGCCGCCGCTGCGCGCGCGCGACGGTGACCTGCCGTTGCTGATCGAGGAGATCAACCGCCGCCTCGCGCGCGAGCAACGCGAGGGCGTGCGCTTCAGCCCCGCGGCGATGGTCTCGCTCGAACGTCATCCGTGGGCCGGCAACGTGCGCGAACTCGCGAACCTCGTCGAGCGGATGGCGATCATGCATCCGGGGGCGGTGATCGGGCCGCGCGACCTGCCGCAGAAATTCCGCCATCTCGACGAGACCGAGGAACTGGCGCTGGAGGACAGTGCCGAGCCGGCCGGGGGCGCGGCAGCGCCGGAGGCTGCGCGCGCAGAGTCGCTGGGCTTGCTGCCGATCAACGGGCTGGACCTGAAGGAATTCATCCAGGACCTCGAAAAGGGCCTGATCGAGCAGGCGCTCGACGACTGCGCAGGGGTGGTGGCGCGGGCCGCCGAGCGCCTGCGCCTGCGCCGCACCACGCTGGTTGAGAAGATGCGCAAGTACGATCTGCTGAACCGCGCCGGCCCCGACACGTAGGTTCGGCCTGTGGCCGAACAAACCCTGTCCGGGCACAGCCCGGACCTACACGATGCGCGTAGGTTCGGCCTGTGGCCGAACAAACCCTGTCCGGGCACAGCCCGGATCTACGCGAACACGTCCGTGCAATCGTCGAACAGGCACATGAATTGCTAGGAGTCGCCCGAGCGTCAACTTTCCGCTGGGGGGACTCCGATGTACGTAGCCGATCTCCGTACGTCCACGGCCGGCGCCGATTGCCGTGCTACGGCGGGGCGTGGCCGGTGAGCGCCGCCGCCCAGGCGCGTGCGCTGCCGCTCGCCGGCGAGATCCGCGCCAGCGCCGATATCCAGGCTGCCTTCGCGCTGTTCAACCAGGTCTCCACCGAGCTCAGCGACTCCTACCGGCTGCTGGAGCGCAGGGTCGAGCAGCTGTCGTCGGAACTCGAGCAGGTCGATCGCGCGCGGCTGCGCGAGCTCGAGCAGAAGGAACGCGTCTCGGAGCGGCTGCAGAGCCTGCTCGATCTGCTCCCCGGTGGGGTGGTCGTGCTGGATCCGGGCGGCGTGGTCTGCGACTGCAACCCGGCCGCCCGCGAGATGCTCGGCGCCACGCTGCCCGGCGAGCGCTGGATCGATGTGATCAGGCGCTGTTTCGCGCCGCGCAGCGACGACGGTCACGAGATCTCGCTGCGCAGCGGACGGCGGGTCAGTGTGGCGACGCGCTCGCTGGAGCGCGGGATGGGGCAGCTGGTATTGCTCACCGACCTCACCGAGACGCGCGAGTTGCAGGACCGCCTGAGCCGGCACCGGCGCCTCACCGCCATGGGGCGCATGATGGCGGCGCTGGCGCACCAGTTGCGCACGCCGCTGGCCGCCGCGATGCTCTACGCCTCGAACCTGCGCGACGCCGAACTGACGCCCGAACAGACGCGGCGCTTCTCGACCAAGGTGCTGTCACGGCTGGCGCATCTGGAGCGGCAGGTGCGCGACATGCTGATCTACGTGCGCGGTGACCTCGTGCTCGACGAGCTCTGCAGTGTGCGCGAGATCCTCGACGATCTGGGCGCCGCGCTGGAGGCACCGGCGACGTCGGCCGGTGTCCGCTGCGCGGTGGCACTGGGCTGCGACCCGGGCCTGCGCCTGCGCTGCAACCGCGAGGTGCTGGGCGGAGCGCTGATGAACCTGGTCACGAACGCGCTCGAGGCAGGCGGGGCGGGCGGGCGGATCGACGTCGAGGCTGCGTTGGAGGACGGGCGGCTCAGCATCGCGGTGCGCGATGACGGCCCCGGCATGAGCGCCGGGATGGCTGCGCTCGCCGGCGAGGATTTCTTCACGACCAAAGCCCAGGGCACCGGTCTGGGGCTCGCCGTGGTGCGCGCGGTCGCGCGCGCTCACGGGGGCGAATTCAGGATCGCCTCCGCGCCGGGCGAGGGCACCCGCGCCAGCGTGTTGCTGCCGCTGGCGGCCGCGGCCGGCAGCGACGCCGGGGTGGTCGATGCGTGAGTCGCCGGTACGCGGCATGCGCGTGCTGATCGTGGAGGACGACCACGAGCTGCGCGAGGCGCTGGCCGACACGCTGGACGTGGCCGGCTGCGAGGTCGAGGCGGCCGCCGCCGGCGCCGAGGCGCTGGCGCGGCTCGCGCACGCGGCGCCCGATGTGCTGGTCTCCGACGTGAACATGCCGGGAATGGACGGCCACGAACTGTTGCGCCACGCGCGCCGCTCGCACCCGCAGGTGCCGGTGGTGCTGATCACGGCCTTCGGCAGCATCGAGCGCTCGGTGCGCGCGATGCGCGACGGCGCCTCGGATTACCTGGTGAAGCCGTTCGAACCGGCGCAGCTGATCGAGGTGATCGCGCGGCTGGGGCCGCAGGCTGCGAGCCGGGGCGAGGACCCGGTCGCGGTGGCGCCGGCGTCGGTGGAGCTGCTCGCGCTGGCGCGCCGGGTCGCGGCCACCGATTCCACCGTCCTGCTGTGCGGCGAGAGCGGCACCGGCAAGGAAGTGCTCGCGCGCTACATCCACCGCCGGTCCGCCCGCGCCGCATCGCCGTTCGTGGCGGTGAACTGCGCGGCGATCCCCGAGAACATGCTCGAGGCGATGCTGTTCGGCCACGAGAAGGGAGCCTTCACCGGCGCACACGCGGCGATGCCCGGCAAGTTCGAGCAGGCCGACGGCGGCACGCTGCTGCTCGACGAGATCTCCGAGATGGACGCAGCGCTGCAGGCGAAGCTGCTGCGCGTGCTGCAGGAGCGCGAGGTGGAACGCCTCGGCGGCCGCCGCCCGCAAGCGGTCGACGTGCGCGTGATCGCGACCACCAACCGCGACCTGCGCGCCGAGATGGCGGCCGGGCGCTTCCGCGAGGACCTGTATTACCGGCTCGGGGTGTTCCCGTTGCACTGCCGGCCGTTGCGCGAGCGGGTGGAGGACATCCTGCCGCTCGCCGGGCGTCTGGTGCGCGCGCACGCGGCGAAGATGCGGCACGTGCCGGTGGAGTTCGCCGCCGACGCGCGCGCTGCACTGCTCGCGCATCCCTGGCCCGGCAATGTGCGCGAGCTCGACAATGCGATGCAGCGTGCGCTGATCCTGCAGGACGGTGCGGCGATCGGCGCGGCGCACCTGCGCCTCGAGCCGGCGCCGGGGGCCGAATCCTTGGCGCCGTTCCGTTCGGAGCCGGCGTCGCACCCGCCGGCAGTCGCGGCTGCCGAAGCTGCGGAACCGGGCGGCGCGGGCGACGACCTGCGCGACGAACTGCGCCAGAGCGAGTTCCGGCTGATCGTGGGAATGCTGCGCGACACCCGCGGCAGCCGCAACGATGCCGCGGAGCGGCTCGGCATCAGTCCCCGTACGCTGCGTTACAAGCTGGCGCGGCTGCGCGAGAGCGGATTCGACGTCGAGGCGGCGCTGCGCGCCTGAACGGGTTTGCGCCGGCCCCGGGCGGGAAACGTGGTCGGGTTCAGCCGCCGTCGATGCCGGCGGCACCGTCGGCCACCGAGCGCAGCTGTTCCGCGTCGGTGATCGTGATTTCCTTGTTGTCCACGGCCAGCACGCCGAGCTTCTGGAAGCGGCTGAGCACGCGGCTGACCGTCTCCACCGTCAGTCCGAGATAGTTGCCGATGTCGGTGCGCGACATCGGCAGGCGGAAGTTCGCCGCGGAGAGCTTGCGGCGCTTGTTGCGCGCCGAGATGCTGAGCATCAGCGCCGCGACGCGCTGGTCGGCGGTGTTCTTGCTCAGCAGCGTCAGCAACTGCTGGTCCTCGGCGATCTCCTGGCTCATCAGCTGGAAGAAGTGCCGCTGCAGGCTGGGCAGGCGCTGGCTCAGTTCACCGAGCTTGTCGAACGGGATCTCGCAGACCGCCGCGGTCTCCATCGCACGCGCCGAGCTGGCGTACTTGTTCTTCGCGATTCCGTCCATGCCGACGATCTCGCCGGGAAAATAGAAACCGGTGACCTGTTCCTGGCCGCTGTCGGTGATCGCGTAGGCCTTGACGCTGCCCGAGCGCACCGCGAACACCGAGGTGAAGGGCTGGTCCTGGCGATACAGGTGTTCGCCCTTCTGCAGCGGGCGGCTGCGCTGGATGATCTCGTCGAGCTGGTCCACCTCGTGGACGTCGAGCGCCAGCGGCAGGCAGATGCCGTTCAGGCGGCAGTTGGCGCAATTGATCTGGTAATCGTGGGGGCAACGCGTCTCCGTTCCGTCCGGGTTCCGTGTGTTCGCCGCTTCGCTCACTCCCCACCCCACCGCTGCCGGTACTGCCGTTGCGCTGGGGTCGAGTATAAATAGAGTCCCGGTGCCTGTGAACAACCGCCACGGATGCCGCGCACGGGCTCCCGGGCGGCCGAAGAGCAGCTCAGATCGTGCGCGAGAAGCGTTGCCGCGACGGATCGAGGTAGGCGTCGAACACCATGCAGATGTTGCGGACCAGCGGTCGCCCGCTGGGCGTCACGCGGATGCGGTTGCCTTCGCTGGCGAGCAACCCTTCGCGCTCCATGCCGGCGAGGATCTCCATCTCGCGCGCGAAGTGACGAGCGAAATCCACCCCGTGACGCGCGCCGGTCTCCTCGATGTCGAGGCCCATGCGACAGATCAGCTGCATGATCACGTCGCGGCGCAGGATATCCTCGGGGGTCAACCGCAGCCCCCTCTGTACCGGCAGCTTGTCCTGTGCGAGCAGCGCGTAGTACTCGTCGACGTTCTTCACGTTCTGGCAGTACAGATCGGCGGTGCTGCTGATCGAGGACACCCCGATACCGAGCAGTTCCGGTGCGAGCTGCGTCGAGTAGCCCTGGAAGTTGCGCTGCAGCGTGCCGTTCGGCAGCGCGCGCGCCAGTTCGTCCTCGGGCTTCACGAAGTGGTCCATGCCGATGTAGACGTAACCCGCGTCGGTGAGCGTGTCGATGATCGTGTGCAGCACCTCGAGCTTGTCGTCGGCTGTCGGCAGCTGCATGCGGTCGATGCTGCGCTGGCTGCTGAAGATGTCGGGCAGGTGCGCGTAGCTGTAGCAGGAGATACGGTCCGGTGACAGTGCCAGCACCTTGGCCAGCGTCTGCTCCATCGAGGCCGGGCTCTGCAGCGGAAGCCCGTAGATCAGGTCGAAGCTGAGCGACTTGAAGCGGTGCTCACGCACGGATGCGACGAGGCTCTCGACCATGTCGAAGGGCTGGATGCGGTTGACGGCGCGCTGCACCGCGGGGTCGAAGTCCTGAATGCCCATGCTGACACGGTTGAAGCCCAGCCCTTTCAGCAATGCGATCGTGCCGGTGTCCACCGAGCGCGGATCGAGCTCGATCGAATACTCGCGCTCGGGCGAGTCGATCAGCGAGAAGTGTTTGGCCAGCACGTGCATCAGCTGCGTGAGTTCGGCCGGACTGAGGTAGGTGGGCGTGCCGCCGCCCCAGTGAAGTTGCGTCACGCGCCGGCGCTGGTCGAAGTGGCGAGCGAGCAGCGTGACTTCCTTTTCGACCGCGACGATGTAGCGCTCGGCCACCTCGGGATCACGCGTGATGATCTTGTTGCAGGCGCAGTAGTAGCAGATGTTGCGGCAGTACGGGATGTGCACGTACAGCGACAGGGGTCCGATGACCGGCGGACGTTCGAGCAGGTAGCGTTCGTATTCGCGCGAGCCGAAGCCGTCGGCGAACTGCACGGCGGTGGGGTAGGAGGTGTAGCGCGGACCGGCGACGTCGTACTTGCGAATCAGCGCCGGATCCCAGCGGATACGCTCGTCGATACCGTGCGTGCTGCTCTGCATGTCCATGATCTGGGTCCGGTCGGTACGTCTCTTTCCGAATGTCGGTAGTCTACGCTTCTGCGGCAGGGGTGCGTTGACACACGTCAACCCGCACCCGAGCGATGTGAATATTCACGGCGTGCGGTTCCCCGGCAGGGGCCGCGGCGGGCAGGAGGGCGTATGGACCTGGCATGGCGTGTGCTGGTCTGGGCGCTGTGCGGTGCGTCCGGGATGGCGCATGCCTGGCAGGCCGGCGATTGGGTGCTGCGTGCCGGCGCGGTGCGCATCGAGCCCCACGAGAGCGGCGGCGCGATCACGCTCGGCGCCGCCGGCCGCGTGCCCGGCAGCGCGCTGCACTTCGACGACGATACCCAGCCGATGCTCGCGGTCTCCTGGATGGTTACGGACTCCGTGGGCATCGAACTGCTTGCAGCCAATCCCACGCGGCATCGGCTCGGCGCGACGGGCATCACGCCGCAGACGCTGGAACTCGGCTCGGTCCGCCCGCTCGCGCCGACGCTGGTCGCGCTCTGGTTCCCGCTCGCCGGGCAGGGGGCGTGGCAGCCGTTCCTCGGCATCGGTGCGGGGCACGTGCGCTTCTTCGGGCTCGACATCGACGCCGGTGCGCGTGCCACGCTGGGAGCCTCCGATCTGCGGCTGCGTGCGGCGACCGGTCTGGCGCTGCGTGCGGGTTTCGACTGGGAGATCGGCGAGCGCTGGGCGCTGCACGCGGGACTGAGCCATCTGGCGATCGGCACCGAAGCCGCGCTGCAAACCGCGATCGGGCGCGCCGAGGCCAACGTGGACCTCGATCCCTGGCTGTATACGCTGGGAGTCGCGTGGCGGCTTCCTGCGGATCACCCGTGATGGTGGGCATGACCGCCGGGCGCCGGCAACAGCACCACGGCAAGGGTCCAGGCACCGAAGGCGATCACCGCTGCACCCGCGAGCCTGCGCAAGCCGCGGCGCTGCAGTTGCCGCCGCAGCGCGTTGCCGAACACGCCGCTCGCCAGCACCGCCGGCAGGGTGCCGGCACCGAAGGCTGCCATCAACAGCGCGCCGCGCACAGCGCTCCCCGAGGCACTCGCCCAGGCCAGTGTGCTGTAGACCAGGCCGCACGGCAGCCAGCCCCAGAACAGGCCAGCGAGCAGCGCCTTCGGCAGGCGGTCCACCGGCAGCAGACGTGCGGCCCGGCCCTGCACGCGTGACCACACGGCGTGACCGGCGCGCTCGAGCGGCGCCAGCGCATTGAACCAGCCGCCCAGCGCGCAGCCCATCGCCACCAGCAGCAACCCCGCCAGCACGCGGAGCCCGCCCATGCCGGCGTGGCCGGCAAGCCCTCCGGCAGCGCCCGCGAACGCGGCGCCGAGCAGCGCGTAGCCGAAGATACGTCCGGTGTTGTAACCCCCGAGCAGCAGGTAGCGGCGCGGTGTCGAGACCCCGGGGCCGAGCGCGAATGCGAGCGCGGCGCCTATGCCGCCGCACATGCCGAGGCAGTGCGTGCCGCCCAGCAGGCCGAGCGTGAAGGCGGTGGCGATGTCCGGAACGGGGGGCATCGATTCAGTCGCTGTCGCGCGGCTTGGTCGGCACCGCATCGGTGCGCCGCGCCCCGCCGCGTGAGCTGCGGTCCTCGTCCTCGTTCTCGTCCTCGAACAGAATGCTGCGCGCGGCCTTGTCGAGGTCGTCGAACTGGCCGCTGTTGACCGACCACAGGTACGCGGCCACCGCGATGCCGAGCAACAGCAGCGTGACCGGGATCAGGACGTAAATGCTATCCATCTGGCTGGGACCGTTCCGCGCGCGGGGGACGGGAGGCATCGTTGCGCAGTCGCAGTGCGTTGGCAATCACGACCAGCGAGCTCGCGGTCATACCGATCGCGGCCAGCCATGGCGGCACCAGACCGGCGGCGGCGAACGGCACTGCGGCCACGTTGTAGACGATCGCCCAAGTGACGTTCTGGCGAATCACCCCGCTCGCCTCGCGTGCCTTGGCCAGCGCCTCCGGCACCCGGTGCAGGTCACCGGCGAGCAACATGCAGTCGGCGCTGGCGCGCGCCACGTCGGCTGCGTTTGCCATGGCGATCGAAACCCCCGCGCCGGCCAGCACCGCGACGTCGTTGACGCCATCGCCGATCATCACCACGCGCCGCCCCGAGGATTCGAGCGCACGCACGCACTCCAGTTTCTGTTCCGGTGTCTGCCGCGCGTGCCAGCGCGTGATGCCGAGCAGGCCGGCGACGCGTTCGACCTCGGTCGCGGAGTCGCCGCTGAGCAGCAGGCAGTCGATGCCCTCGCGCCGCAACCGTCCGGTCACCTCCGGTGCCTCCGGGCGCAGCGTGTCGGCGAGCCGGAACCAGGCCAGTGCATGGTCAGCGTGCGCCAGCACGATCCAGTGCTCCGCGTGGTGCGTCGGTGCCGGCGCGCCGAGTGCGAACGCCGCGTGCCCGATCCGGTAGCGCTCGCCCCCGACCACACCCTCGAGGCCGCCGCCCGCGAAGGCACGGAACTCCGTGACCGCGGTGCGTGGCAACCCGGCGAAAGCCCGCGCGATCGGGTGCGCCGACAGCGCCTCGAGCCCGGCGGCGATACGCAGGCAGCGCTCGCGGTCGGCGCCGGCCTCGCAGCGCAGCTCCGCGAGTCTCACCTCGCCGGTGGTCAGCGTGCCGGTCTTGTCGAACACGATCGTATCGGCCGCGGCCAGGGCTCCCAGTGCGTGGCCGCGCGTGACCAGGAAGCCGCGCGCGCGCAATGCCGCCACCGCGGTGGTGACCGCAGCCGGGGTGGCCAGCGACAGCGCGCACGGGCAGCTCACGACCAGCACCGACAGCACGATCGCCAGCGCGCGCGTGGCGTCGTGGTTCAGCCACCAGAGGCCGGTCAGCGTGGCCAGCACGAGCACCGCGACCACGAACCAGCGCGCCGAGCGGTCGGCCAGTTCCACGCTGCGCGGTTTCTCGCGTTGCGCACGGTCGACCAGCGCGAGCACCGTGCCGAGGCGCGAATCGAGACCGGTGGCCTCGACGCGCACCGTCAGCGCGCCGTCGGTGTTGAGCGTCCCGGCGCTGACGCGGTCCCCGGTACGCTTGGGTACCGGCAGCGCCTCGCCGCTGAGGCTGGATTCGTCGATGCTGGACGCACCCTCCTCGATGGTGCCGTCGGCCGGCAGCGTTTCGCCGGGGCGTACCAGTACCCGGTCGCCGCGTGCGAGGCGGGCCACCGGCACTGCCTCGTGTTCGCCGTCGGGTCCGAGGCGGGTGGCCGCGGCCGGCACCAGCGACAGCAGGTTGCCGCCGGCGAGTCCGGCGCGGTGGCGCGCGCGCATCTCGAGGTAGCGCCCCAGCAATACGAAGAAGGTGAACATCGCCACCGAGTCGTAGTACACCGCGCCGCCGCCCCGGACCGTGAACCAGACGCTGGCGAGGAAGGCCAGCGCGATCGCGAGCGCGATCGGCACGTCCATGCCGGGCGCGAAGTGGCGCAGCCCGCGCCAGGCGCCGGTGAAGAACGGTTGCGCCGAATAGCCGACCACCGGCACGCACAGTACGAGGCTGATCCAGCGCAGGTAGTCGCGGTAGTCGGTTTCGATGCCGCTGAAGTCACCCGCGTACAGTGCGATCGCGAACATCCCGATCTGCATCTGCACGATGCCGGCCAGCCCCATGCGTTTGAGCGCGGTGCGGTTCTCGGCCCGCGCGTCGTCGTGGCGTGTGGAGCCGAGGAACGGGTGCGGTGTGTAGCCGAGTTCGCGGATACGCGCCATCAGTTCGCTGAGCGGCAATTCGTCGGCCTTCATGCGCACGCTGGCGCGCTGCTCGGCGAGGTTGACGCCGACCTCGAGCACGCCAGGCAGGCGCTGCAGGTGGTGTTCGATCAGCCAGGTGCAGGCGGCGCAGGTGACGCCGCCGATCGCCAGTTCGACCCGGCGCACACCGTCTGCCTGGTCGACCACGAAACCCGTTTGCGCGGCAGGGTCGTCGAATACCGTGTACTCGCGCGCCCCGGCACCGGGGTCGGCCGGGCCGGCGGCGCTGGCGTCACGGTGGCGGTAGTAGCCGGCGAGCCCGCTGCCGGCGATCAGGTTCGCCACCGCGGCGCAGCCGGCGCAGCACATAGGGCGGGCCTCGCCGTCGATCTCGACCCGCCAGCGGCCGTCCGGCGGTACCGGCAGCCCGCAGTGGAAGCACGCCGTCGGCATTTCCACAGGCTCTCAGCCGGCGTCCAGTTGCGCGATCCCGAGGTCTCCCGTCGCCGCCTCCAGCGTGCCGCGCAGGCGCCAGCCCCGACCGTCCGCGGGAACGTGCTCGATCAGCAGGTACCGCTTGCCGTCCAGCGCCTGGTGCACCGTGCCGCGGAACACGCCGTTGCCCGCGCCGAGCAGGACAACCAACTGGTCGCGCGTGGCGTCGGTGGGATGCTCGATCGCGAGCGTCAGTTCGCTGGGGGCATCGGGCAGTCCGCGCAGCCGCAGTTCCACCACCCGCGCCGGAGCGTCGTAGCGTAGTTCGGCCGCCATGCCGAGTTCACGCGCGCGCGCCTCGCGGTCGAGGCGGCGGTTGATCGCGAGTCCCTCGCGGTAATAGTCGTCGTGCACCAGCGCATCGTCGTTGGTGAACGCCAGCCAGATCGTCACCATCGAGGCGATCACGGTCGAGGCGGGCAGCAGGATCAGCAGCCAGGGCCAACCCTGGCGGTACCACGGGGGCCCCGCGCTCATCGCACCGGTCCGGGACCGAGGAAACGGCTGTCGGCGCTCGCGCTGGTCGCCGCGTCGACGGTGGCCGTGACCGTGAACACGATCGGCACCGAACGGTTGTCGCCCAGGCGCTCACGCGGCGCGCGCACCGCCACCGGCACCGCCAGCACTTCGCCGGAGGCCAGCGACACCTCGGTGCGACCCTCGATCACCGCATCGTCCAGCCCGTCGACGCCGATCCGGTAGCTCTGCGCGTCCTCGCTCATGTTGCGGATCTTCAGCGTGTAGACGTTCTCGATCATGCCGCTGCCGACTTGCCGGAACAGCTGGCCGCGCTCGCGGATCGCGTCGAGCCCGACCGGGACGCGGGTCAGCAGCACGGTCAGGAACACGCCCGCCATCGCGAGCAGCGCCAGCGAATAGCCGATCAGGCGCGGGCGCAGCACGTGGGTCGGGCGACCCTCGAGCGCGTTCTCGGTGGTGTAGCGGATCAGCCCGCGCGGATAGTTCATGCGGTCCATCACCGAATCGCAGGCGTCGATGCACAGTGCGCAGGTGATGCACTCGAGCTGCAGTCCGTTGCGGATGTCGATGCCGGTGGGGCAGACCTGCACGCAGAGCTCGCAGTCGATGCAGTCGCCGAGGCCCGCCGCACGCGGATCGGCCTCGCGCCGGCGCGAGCCGCGCGGTTCGCCGCGCTCCGCGTCGTAGGAGACGATCAGCGTGTCGCGGTCGAACATCACGGCCTGGAAGCGCGCGTACGGACACATGTACATGCACACCTGTTCGCGCAGCCAGCCGGCGTTGATGTAGGTGGCCAGGGTGAAGAACATCACCCACAGGTAGGACCAGGTGTTCGCCTCGGCGAGTGGCAGCTCGATCACGAGATCGCGCACCGGCGTGAAATAGCCGACGAAGGCGATGCCGGTGAACAGCGAGAAGCCGAACCACATCGCGTGCTTCTGCAGCTTGCGGCGCGCCTTGTCGAGGCTCCACGGCGCCTGGTCGAGGCGGATGCGCTGGTTGCGCGTGCCTTCGCTGAGTTGCTCGGCCCACATGAAGATGCTGGTCCATACCGTCTGCGGGCAGGTGTAGCCGCACCACACACGGCCCGCCAACACGGTGACGGTGAACAGCGCGAAGGCGGCGATCACCAGCAACCACGCGAGCAGCGGGGCGTCCTGCGGCCAGAAGGTGATGCCGAAGATATGGAACTTGCGCGCCGGCAGGTCGAACCAGATCGCCTGGCGCCCTTCCCATTGCAGCCAGGGGCCGCCGAAATACATGATCAGCAGCGGCCAGCCGGTGTAGAGGCGCAGCCGCTGGAAGAAGCCCTCGACCTTGCGCGTATAGATGCGTTCGCGCTTCTGGTACAGGTCTACCTCGCCGACCTCGGCCGGCGCGAGGTCGACGACCGGTATGCGCTCCTCGCTCATTGCGACAGGCTGTAGACGTACGCCGCGACCAGGCGGATCTTGTCGGCGTCCAGCGTCTGGCCGAAGGCCGGCATCTGGCCGTTGCGGCCCGCACGCAGCGTCTGTTCGATGGTCGCGAGGTCGCCGCCGTAGAGCCATACGGTATCGCTGAGGTTAGGTGCGCCCAGCATCGGGTTGCCCTTGCCCTCGGGGCCGTGGCAGGCGACGCAGAACATCGCGTACTGCGCGGCGCCGGCCGCGGCCTGGGCGCCAGCGGCCTGCGGATCCGACAGGCTCTGCACGTAGCGCGCGACGTTGCGCACGCCTTCCTCGCCGAGCGCATCGCCCCACGGCGGCATGGCCGCGACGCGACCGTTGACGATCGTGGTGTGGATCGTGTCCGCGTCCCCGCCCCAGATCCAGTCCTGGTCGGTGAGGTTGGGGAAACCCTGCGCGCCGCGCGCGTCGGCGCCGTGGCATTGCGAGCACTCGTTGGCGAAGATGCGCTGGCCCATGCGCACCGCCTTGGGGTCGGCCGCGATCCCGGCGATCGGCTGGTCGCGCCAGGCGGCGAACACCGGCTCGTACCTGCGTTTGGCATCCGCGACCTCGTTCTCCCACTGGCCCACGCCGGACCAGCCGAGCACGCCCTTGAAGCTGCCGAAGCCGGGATACGCGACCAGGTAGCCGATAGCGAACACGATCGTCGCGACGAACAGGTACAGCCACCACGCCGGCAGCGGGTTGTCGTATTCCTCGATGCCGTCGTAGACGTGCCCGGTCTTGGCCTGCGAGTCCGCGGGACGGTTGCGGTTGCCGAACAGCAGCAGCACCGTGCCGATGATCGTGATCGTCGTCAGGACGATGATGTAGCCGCTCCAGAAACTAGTCATCGCTTCCACCTTTGCTGGTCCGTTCCGGTTCGTCGGCGAACGGCAGTTGCGCCGCCTCGTCGAACCGCTGTTTGCGCTTGTCGCTCCATGCCCAGACGCACACCCCGATGAACGCTGCCATCGCGAGCAGCGTGGCAATGCCGAGCAGGTCACCCTTGTCCATGCCGGGGCGCCTCAGCGAGTGCTCTTGATCAGCGTGCCGAGTTGCTGCAGGTACGCCAGCACCGCGTCGATTTCCTTCTTCCCCGCGACCGCCGCCTCGGCGCCGGCGATGTCCTCGTCGGTGTACGGCACGCCGATGCGGCGCAGCGCACGCAGCTTGGCGGCGGTGTGGCGGCTGTCGATGTCGTTCTCGAACAGCCACGGGAAGCCGGGCATGTTCGATTCGGGGACCACGTCGCGCGGATTCAGCAGGTGCGCACGGTGCCAGTCGTCGCTGTAGCGCCCGCCGACGCGCGCGAGGTCGGGGCCGGTGCGCTTCGATCCCCACAGGAACGGGTGGTCGTAGACGAACTCGCCGGCCACCGAATAATGGCCGTAGCGCTCGGTCTCGGCGCGCAGCGGCCGGATCATCTGCGAGTGGCAGACGTTGCAGCCTTCGCGGATGTAGATGTCACGGCCCTCGAGCTGCAGCGCCGTCAGCGGCTTCAGCCCGGCCACCGGTTGGGTGGTTTCCTTCTGGAAGAACAGCGGAACGATCTCGACCAGTCCGCCGAAGCTGATCGCCACGACGATCAGCACGATCATCAGGCCGATGTTCTTCTCGATCTTCTCGTGCTGCATGGTGCGCTCTCCTCAGGCGGGCTGGACACGGGGTTCGGCGGCCGGAGCGGCGCCGGGGGAAACCGTCTTCCAGGTGTTCCATGCCATCACCACCATCCCGAGGAAGAACATGGCGCCGCCGATCAGGCGCACGATGTAGCCCGGATAGCTGGCCGCGACGGACTCGGCGAAGCTGTAGGTGAGCGTGCCGTCGTCGTTGTAGGCGCGCCACATGAGGCCCTGCATGATGCCGTTGACCCACAGCGAGGCGATGTAGAGCACGGTGCCGATCGTCGCCAGCCAGAAGTGCGTGTTGATCAGTGCCACGCTGTGCATCTCCTTGCGGCCCCACAGCGGCGGGATCAGGTGGTAGATGGCGCCGATCGTGACCATCGCCACCCAGCCGAGTGCGCCGGAATGCACGTGTCCGATGGTCCAGTCGGTGTAGTGCGAGAGCGCGTTGACGGTCTTGATCGACATCATCGGGCCTTCGAAGGTCGACATCGCGTAGAACGACAGCGATACGATCAGGAAGCGCAGCGTCGGGTCGGTGCGCAGCTTGTGCCAGGCGCCCGACAGCGTCATCAGGCCGTTGATCATGCCGCCCCAGCTCGGTGCGAGCAGGATCAGCGACATCACCATGCCGAGGCTCTGCGCCCAGTCGGGCAGCGCGGTGTAGTGCAGGTGGTGCGGGCCGGCCCACATGTAGATCGCGATCAACGCCCAGAAGTGCACGATCGAGAGCCGGTACGAGTAGACCGGCCGCTCGGCCTGCTTCGGCACGAAGTAGTACATGATCCCGAGGAAACCGGCGGTCAGGAAGAAGCCGACCGCGTTGTGGCCATACCACCACTGCACCATGGCGTCGATGGTGCCCGGGTAGATCGAATACGACTTGGTCAGGCTGACCGGGATCGCGAGGCTGTTGATCACGTGCAGCACCGCGATGGTGATGATATAGGCGCCGAAGAACCAGTTCGCGACGTAGATGTGCGAGGTCTTGCGGCGCGCGATGGTGCCGAAGTAGACGATCGCGTAGGCGACCCACACGACCGTGATCAGTACATCGATCGGCCATTCGAGTTCCGCGTATTCCTTCGAGGACGTGTACCCCAGCGGCAGCGTGATCGCCGCCAGCACGATCACCAGCTGCCAGCCCCAGAACACGAAACTCGCCAGACGGTCGGAGATCAGGCGCGCCTGGCAGGTGCGCTGCACCACGTAGAAGGAGGTGGCGAACAGCGCCGAACCGCCGAAGGCGAAGATCACCGCGTTGGTGTGCAGCGGACGCAGGCGGCCGAAGTGCAGCCACTGCGAGTCGAAGTTCAGTGCGGGGAAGGCGAGCTGGGCGGCGATCACCACGCCGACCAGCATGCCGACGATCCCCCACACCACGGTCATGATCGTGAATTGCCGGACCACCTTGTAGTTGTAGACCGGATGCTCGGCGGCAGTTGGATGAGTCATTGCGATTTCCGTGGATGACGATGACGCAGAAAGCCCGACCGCGCGCCTGCGCGCGGCTCGCTGTGGCGACCGCTGGTGCGCGCCGCGTGCATGGACCCCCCCTGACGACGCGATTCTAGCAAGATTCCCGCGCGCGTTGTGCAGTGGTGGCCGTTACTGTTACTCCTCGCTGCCCAGCGCCGCGAGCTGCGCGAGCAGCGTATCGCGGGCGGCCGTGATCTCGGCGAGCCGTGCCCGTTCGCGCTCGACCACCGCAGGCGGCGCCTTCGCCGTGAAGCCCTCGTTGCCCAGGCGCACCGCGAGCCGCTCGACTTCCTGGCCCAGCTTCGCGGATTCGCGCCCGAGGCGCTCGCGTTCGGCGGCGATGTCGATCAGTCCGGCCAGCGGCACCAGCAACTCGAGCTGGCCTACGATCTGGGTGGCTGCGGGCGGCGCTTCGGCGTCGTCGATGGTCTCGCTGCTCGCGAGCCGGGCCAGCGCATGCAGCAGCGCGCGATGTTCCCCGAGGCGGCGGTGGTCCTCGGGAGTGCCGTTGCGTGCCAGCAGGTCGAGTGGCTTGCCGGGCGGGATGCCCAGTTCGCCGCGGATGTTGCGCACCGCCACGATCACCTGCTGCAGCCAGACGATGTCGGCGTTCGCCGCCTCGTCGATGCGCGTGGCGTCGGCGACGGGGTAGGGGGCGAGCATCAAGGTCGCGCCGGCGCGCCCCGCGAGCGGCGCCACACGCTGCCAGATCTCCTCGGTGATGAACGGCACGAAGGGGTGCGCGAGGCGCAGCACCGTCTCCAGCACCTCGAGCAGGGTGCGTCGCGCCACGCGCGCGCCGCCAGCATCGCCGCCGGCGCCGAGCACCGGCTTGACGAGTTCGAGGTACCAGTCGCAGTAGTCGTTCCACGTGAACTCGTAGATCGCCTGCACGGCGAGGTCGAAACGGAAGCCCGCCAGCGCGCGCTCCACGTCGGCGATCGTCTGCTGCAGTCGCGAGACGATCCAGCGGTCGGGCAGCGAGGGCGCGACCGCGCTGTCCCCGGCGTGCGCGCAGTCCTTGCCCCCGGTGTGCATCAGCACGAAGCGCGCCGCGTTCCACAGCTTGTTGCAGAAGTTGCGGTAACCCTCGAGCCGCCCCATGTCGAACTTGATGTCGCGCCCGGTCGAGGCGAGTGCGCACAGCGTGAAGCGCAGCGCGTCGGTGCCGTGGGCGCGGATTCCCTGCGGATACTCGCGGCGGGTGGCCGCGGCGATCTTCTGCGCGAGCTGCGGCTGCATCATGCCGGCGGTGCGCTTGGCCACCAGTTCCTCGACGCCGATGCCGTCGATCAGGTCGAGCGGGTCGATCACGTTGCCCTTCGACTTGGACATTTTCTGGCCATGCTCGTCGCGGATCAGCCCGGTCACGTAGACCTTGCGGAACGGCACCTCGCCGATGAACTTCAGGGTCATCATGACCATCCGCGCGACCCAGAAGAAGATGATGTCGAAGCCGGTGACCAGCACGTCGGTCGGGTGGAAGCTGCGCAGCTCGGCGGTGTCGTGCGGCCAGCCCAGCGTGGAGAAGGTCCACAGTGCCGAGGAGAACCAGGTATCGAGCACGTCGGCGTCCTGCGTGAGCGGCAGTTCGCCGAGCGCGTGGCACGCGCGCACCTCGGCTTCGCTGCGGCCGACGTAGACGTTGCCGGCGGCGTCGTACCAGGCCGGGATCTGGTGCCCCCACCACAGCTGGCGCGAGATGCACCAGTCCTGGATGTCGCGCATCCACGCGAAGTAGGTGTTCTCCCACTGTTTCGGCACGAACTCGATGCGCCCGTCCTCGACCGCGCGCAGCGCGGGCTCCGCCAGCGAACGCGTCGCGACGAACCACTGGTCGGTCAGGTAGGGCTCGATCACCACGCCGCTGCGGTCTCCGCGCGGCACCTTGAGGCGGTGCTTTTCGGTCTTCGCGAGCAGCCCGCGCGCCTCCAGGTCCGCAATGATGCGCGCGCGTGCGGCGAAGCGCTCGAGGCCGCGGTACGGCGGCGGCGCGTTGTCGTTAAGCACCGCGTCGATGGTGAACAGGTTGATCGGTTCCAGATCGTGGCGCCGCCCGACCTCGTAGTCGTTGAAGTCGTGCGCCGGCGTTATCTTCACGCAGCCGGTGCCGAAGGCCGGATCGACGTAGTCGTCGGCGATCACCGGTATGGCGCGCTCCGCGAGCGGCAGCAGCACGCTGCGTCCTACCAGGTGGCGGTAGCGTTCGTCGTGCGGGTGCACTGCGACCGCGACGTCGCCGAGCATGGTTTCCGGGCGCGTGGTTGCGACCACCAGTTCGCCGCTGCCGTCGGCCAGCGGGTAGCGCAGGTGCCACAGGTGGCCGTCTTCCTCCTCCTGCACCACCTCGAGGTCGGAGATCGCCGTGTGCAGCTTGGGGTCCCAGTTCACGAGACGCTTGCCGCGGTAGATCAGGCCCTCCTCGTACAGGCGCACGAACACCTCGCGCACCGCCTCCGAAAGATCCGGGTCCATCGTGAAGCGTTCGCGCGTCCAGTCCACCGAGTTGCCGAGCCGGCGCTGCTGCCGAGTGATCGTGCCGCCGGAGTGTTCCTTCCATTCCCAGACGCGGCGCGTGAACTCCTGGCGCCCCAGCGTCACGCGGTCGGTGCCCTCGGCGGCCAGCAGGCGCTCGACGACCATCTGCGTCGCGATGCCGGCGTGGTCGGTCCCGCCCTGCCACAGCGTGTTGTGGCCACGCATGCGGTGGTAGCGGATCAGCGCATCCATGATCGTCTGCTGGAACGCGTGTCCCATGTGCAGGCTGCCGGTGACGTTCGGCGGCGGAATCACGATGCAGTACGGCGTGCCGGTGCCGCCGGGGCGGAAATAGCCGCGGCGCTCCCATTCCTCGTACCAGCGGCTTTCGATCTGCTCCGGGCTGTAGGTCTTTTCCATGGTCTCGGTTCGTGGTTCGCGGACGCCTGCGGGCGGGCGGAAATTGAAGGATGTCAGCGTTGCGCGCGGCCGGGTTGCGCTGTGCCGCCGCGCCCTGCGAGCGCACGCTCGAGCAGCCGGGCGCGCAGCTCGGCCGCCAGCACCGGGAGCCATTCGGCCACCAGATCGTCGACCAGTGCTGTCACGGCGTCGGATGCGGCTGGTTGCGTGGCTGGTGGCTGCGCGGCGGCGGGCGGTGCGTCGTCGGGCAGCGCGGCCGGCACGTCCGCGGGCGTCGCCACGCCGGTCTCCACCACGTCGATCAGCACCGGGATGCGCGGATCCTCGCCGGGAGCGACTTCGTGCCACGCGCGCTCCAGCGTGGCGCTCAGCGAGTCCAGTTCCTCGATCAGTTCGCGCCGGGTGGCGCCCGCGTCAGACGTCATCGGGTGCGCCCCCTCGCAGATGCTGCAGGTCGTGGTGCGCCAGCGGATAGCCGCGCTCCTTGTAGAAGCGCCACCGTTCGCGGCTCGCCGCGCGCAGCGTGGGGTCGTCGAGCACGATCTCGGCCACGCGGTCGAAGCGCCCGAACAGCGGCGGCACCTCCTGCGTCAGGTTGATCAGCACGTCGTGATGGCCTGAGAGTTCCTCGCCCCAGCCGATCAGCACCGGCGCCGGCTCGGTGCCGGAGGCATCGATACGCCGGTGCGGCACGAAGGCGGTGTCGCGGAACGACCACAGCAGCGCGTCGATCGCGGCGGCCTCGCCGGCGTCGCTGGCGTGCACGTGCACCTGGCGGCCGTCGCGGAACGCCTTTTCGGCCAGCCGGCACGCGAAGCTGAGCTTGCCGTGCGGTTCGGCGACCGGCAGCAGGTAGAAATCGACCCGGGTCACCCGCGCGCGCCCGCGGGTGGCTTCTTCGCGGATCCGGCACGCTCGAGCAGGTAGCGCGCGAGCAGCGCCACCGGGCGCCCGGTGGCACCCTTCGCGGCGCCCTGTTCCCAGGCGGTGCCCGCGATGTCCAGATGCGCCCAGCGCTGTTCGCGGGTGAAGCGGGCGAGGAAGCACGCCGCGGTCACGCTGCCGGCGGCCGGGCCGCCGACGTTCGCCACGTCGGCGAAGTTGCTCTTCAGCTGCTCCTGGTAGTCCTCCCACAGCGGCATGCGCCAGGCGCGGTCGTGCGTGGCCTCGCCGGCCGCCAGCAGCTGCGCGGCCAGTTCCTCGTCGTTGGCGAACAACCCGCTGGCGTGCTTGCCGAGCGCGACCACGCAGGCGCCGGTGAGCGTCGCGATGTCGATCAGCGACGCCGGCTGGAAGCGCTGCGCGTAGTGCAGTGCGTCGCAGAGGATCAGGCGGCCTTCGGCATCGGTGTTGAGGATCTCGATCGTCGTTCCGGCCATGCTCTTCACCACGTCGCCGGGGCGCGTGGCGGTGCCGCTCGGCAGGTTCTCGCAGGCCGCCACGATGCCGACCACGTTGAGCCGGGGTTGCAGCCGCGCGATCGCCTCGAGCGTGCCGAGCACGCTGGCGGCGCCGCACATGTCGAACTTCATCTCGTCCATCGCGGCGCCCGGCTTCAGGCTGATGCCGCCGGAATCGAAGGTGATGCCCTTGCCGACCAGCACGTGCGGGCGCTCGCGGCGTGCGCCGCCCCGGTACTCGAGCACGATCAGCTTGGCCGGCTCGCGGGTTCCCGCGGTCACCGACAGCAGCGCACCCATGCGGAGCTCCTTCATTTTCTTCTCGTCGAGCACGCGACAGTGCAGCTGCGGGTGCCGTCCGGCGAGAGCCCGGGCCTGTGCCGCGAGGTGGCCGGGCGTGCAGATGTTTGCCGGCAGGTTGCCGAGCTCGCGCGCCAGATTGGCGCCGGCGGCGATCGCCTGGCCTTCGGCCGCCGCGCGGACGGTGCGCGCCGAGGGTTTCTGCGTGCTGGCGAACACCACCTTGCCGAGGCGCGGGGCGGGTTCGGGCCGCGAGAGCGTGTGCGTGTAGCGGTAGCTGCTGGCTCCGGCCAGCAGCGCCAGCTGCAACGCCAGCTGTTCGTGGCCGTGCCCGGCGGTGGCGAGGTCGTCGAGCAGGAAGCTGGCATCGGTGGCGCCGCTGGCCTGCAGCGCGCCGAGTGCGTGCTGCAGTGCCTTGCGCAGCGCCGTGGTGTCGAGCTTGCGCGGGTCGCCGCAGCCGAGCAGCAGCACGCGCGCTGCGGCGAGGCCCTGCGGTTCGTGCAGCAGCAGGCTCTTGCCGACTGCTCCCTTGAAATGCTCGCTGCGCATCCGCCGCGTCAGCGCGCCGCCGCTGGCGCGGTCGATGGCTGCGGTGAGCGCGCCGGGCTTGCCGCTGTCGGCCACCGGCAGCACCAGGCAGGCGCAACGCTCGGCAGCCGCATCCTTGACGTGTCGGGTCGTGATCTCCATGGCAACTCCTGCGTTTCCGTGCCCCCGGGGTCGGCGGCGGATTATAACCGGGGGGATGGTTCAGCGCTGTTTGGGGAGCAGCACCACGCGCGTTCCGGAACAGCGGTCGTGCCAGGTGCAGCCGTCGCGGTCGATCAGCGCCCACCAGTAGCCGGCGCCCAGCGCGAGCAGCGATACGCAGGCGCAACCGAGGCGTACCAGCGCCTGGCGCCACGTGACCGGTTCTCCCGAGGCTTGCTGCACGCGCAGCCGCCACGCCTGCATACCCAGCGTCTGGCCCGAGCGGGTCCAGAACCAGCCGAAGAACAGCACGATCGCCGCGGCGAGCGCTACTTGCAGCAGCGGCCCGGAGACGGCCGCGTGACCGCTCGCCTGGATCGTGCCGGCGCCCACGGTCACGGCGCGCACGAACACCGCCAGCGCGGTCACGCTCCAGCCGACCGCGAACAGCAGGAAGCTGTCGTAGAGCATCGCGGCGAGGCGCCGCGCGAGGCCCGGCGTGCTCACCCCGGGCGGGTCGGAAGGATCAGTGCTCATGGTAGTATCGCGCCGGCGTCAGGTATCTACCCGCCACGTGGGTGGCGGGCGGGAACCGGCGCACGTTACCAAAAGGTAAGCGCGGCGCAAAACGCCGTTTAGTCCCCGCACGGCAGAATTCCCGCCATCGGAAACCGGGGCGAGGATCGCGGGGATGGGAGTGCAGGCGGCGCAGCGGTGTGTCCAGGGAGCAAACGAGATGCGGATTCTGGTGATCGAGGACGACGCCAGCGTGCAGGAGTACATCGTGCGCGGCCTGCGCGAGAGCGGGTTCACGGTCGACCAGGCCTGCGACGGCAAGCAGGGGCTGCTGCGCGCGAGCACCGAGGACTACGACGCGCTGGTCGTCGACCGCATGCTGCCCGGCATGGACGGGCTGTCGATCATCCGCACGCTGCGCGGCGCCGACAACCATACGCCGGCGCTGATCCTCAGCGCGCTCGGCGAGGTCGACGATCGCGTCAAGGGGCTGAAGGCCGGCGGGGACGACTACCTCGTGAAGCCGTTCGCGTTCGCCGAGCTGCTCGCGCGCATCGAGGTGCTGCTGCGGCGCAAGGACGCCTCGTCGGCGGTCACGCGGCTGCGCGTGGCCGATCTCGAGATGGATCTGCTGTCGCACAAGGTGGTGCGCGCCGGACGCGCGCTCAACCTGCAGCCGCGCGAGTTCCGCCTGCTCGAGTACCTGATGAAGCACGCGGGGCAGGTGGTCACGCGCACCATGCTGCTCGAGAACGTATGGGACTACCATTTCGATCCGCAGACCAACGTGATCGACGTCCATATCAGCCGGCTGCGGCAGAAGCTCGACAAGGAATTCGACCGTCCGCTGCTGAAGACCGTACGTGGCGCCGGATACATGCTCGATGAACCCGAGCCGGATCCTGCACGCTGAGACCTTCCGCTATGCCGTGCTGTACCTCACCGGGGTCAGCCTGGCGGTGTTCGTCGTGCTGGCGATCGGCTACGGCTGGGTCACGTTCGGCTACTTCCGCGATCTCAATGCGCTGATCGGCGCCGAGCAGGAGGCGCTCGCGCGCGTCCAGGCAGAAGGCGGCCGGTCCGCGACCGCCGCTGCGATCGGCGAGCGCGTGCAGGCGGCGGGCGTGCCGCGGCTGTTCTACCTGCTGGTCGATGCCGAAGGCGGCAAGGTCGCAGGAAACCTGTCCCGCTGGCCGGAACGCATCGGCGAGGGCAAGGAGTGGGTCGGACTCGAGCACGCGCTCGAGGAGGTCACCGGAGCGCCGGCCGCGATCGATTTCATCGGTTCCGGCAGGCATTTCGACGACGGCTCGCGGCTGCTGGTCGCGCGCCACTACAAGGACATCAGCGAGTTCCTGCGTCTCGCGCTGACCGTGCTGCTGCAGGCGATGCTGGCGACGATCATCGTCGGCGCGATCGGCGCCGCGCTGCTGTCGATGCGCCTCAAGCGCCTGATCAGTGAAGTAAACGACAGCATCGCGACGATCCTCGCCGGCGACCTCAGCCAGCGCATCCCGGTGCTCGAGGACAACCGCGACGACGATTTCCGGCGCCTGATCGTCAATTTCAACCATATGCTCGACCGTATCGGGCAGTTGATGGCGAATCTGCAACAGTTGTCCGACAACATCGCGCACGATCTGCGCACCCCGCTCACGCGCCTGCGCAACCGCATCGCGCGCCTCGAGTTCGACGACCGCGAGGCGCGCGGCGAGGCGGTGGCCGGGATGCTGCAGGAGTCCGACGATCTGCTGGCGACGTTCAACGCGCTGTTGCGCATCGCGCAGATCGAGGCCGGCGGCGCCCGCTCGGGTTTCGCGCCCACCGACATCGCGCTGATCGTGCGCGACGTGTGCGAATTCTACGAGCCGCTGGCGGCCGAGAAGCACCAGACCGTGTGCATCGACCTGCCGCCGGCGTGCCCGGGCGTGTTCGATCGCGACCTGCTGTTCCAGGCCTGCGCGAACCTGCTCGACAACGCGATCAAGTACGCGCCGCGCGATGGGCACATCGAGGTGACGATGCGCTGCGCGCCGGAGACGGTGGAACTCGAGTTCGCCGACGACGGCCCGGGCATCCCGCCGGCCGAGCGCGAGCGCGTGTTCGAGCGTTTCTATCGCGTCGAGGCGAGCCGCAGCGGCTATCCGGGCAACGGCCTGGGGCTGAGCCTGGTGCGCGCGGTCGGCAACCTGCACGGGGGGAGCATCGAGCTCGGCGACAACGCGCCCGGCTTGCGCGTGGTGATGCGCCTGCCGCGCCAGCCCGCGCGCGGCGAACTCACGTCGGCGGCAGCAGCTCCAGCCCGCTGATATCGGGCAGCGGGACCGGCGGCGCCGGGCGTGCCGCAGCACCGAGCGGGGTGTTCGGTGGCGCCACCGTGAGGTGCGAGGTGTCGGGGGCCGCGGGAGGCGGCGGCGCCGGCGGCGCGAGCCGCTCACCCGGCTCCGCCAGGCTGATCCGGCTGGTGTCGGGTGGAGGCGGTGGCGCAGCGCGCGTGCCAGGGTCCAGATCGGCACCCGCCGGGGCCAGTTCGATATGCGCGGTGTCGGGCGCGGTGGCGGTGCTGCGGCGGCGCTCGTGTGCGGCCAGCACGTCGGCGCCGGCCGGCGCCAGTGTCAGCTCTGCCGGGACCGCGGGTTCCGTCACCGGCTCCGGTGCAACGGGAACCAGCACCGCGATCGCCCCGGCGCGCTCGAGAACAGCGCGGTACTTCTGCGCCGTGTCGGCATCCAGGCCGCGTTTGAGCGTGTGCGTGCCGCCGTCGAGCAGGCGTGCGACGGTCTCCGGTGTCGTGCGGAACACCTGCACCAGGTTGCGGGCGACGGCCTCGCGCGCGACGCCCGGCGCCGTCTCGCCGCGGAACACGATGTCGAAGCGCGATTGTTCCATGGGCGGGCGGGCTCGCTCCGTGTGGCCGCCGTGGCGGCGGGTCGCTCCGAAGTATATGCCAGCCCCGCGCAGCGCGTGGCCGGCGGGCCCGCCGCTTTGGCATAATGTGCGCCCGTCCACGACGTCCATCCGGCTGCCGCTGCCCGCACGATGAATCCTCAGGAATCCGCTGCCGAGCTCGTCCCGACCCAGTTCGCCGCCTCGCTGGCGCGCATTCTGGGCGAGCGCGGCATCGATCCGGCGCACTCGATGCGCGCCGCCGGCATCGGCTTCGACGTCTGCGACGCCGCCGCGCCGGGCTACCGCAGCGAGATCCCGACGCTCGCCTACAGCCGTCTGTATCAGTACGTGATGACCGCGCTGCAGGACGAGAGTTTCGGTCTGCGCCGCGAAATGGGCATGAAGCCCGGTGCGTTCCGCATGATGTGCTACACGCTGCCCGGTTGCGCCGACCTGGGGCGAGCGATACGTCGCATGATCGAATTCCACGAGGTGTTCTACGACGGGAGGCTGGCGCTGCGGCTCACGCTGCAGGGCGACTCCGCGCGGCTCGGCGTGGTCGTCGCGCCGGAGCCGCGTGCCGGCGACGATCCGCCGCCGCCGATGTCGGCCGCCGCGGCGGCCTGCGGACTGTCGATGTGGCATCGCTTCTGCGGCTGGCTGATCGGCCACCCGTTGCCGCTCGAACGCGTGGACCTCACCGGCAGCGCGCCGCCGCGGCTCGAGCGTTACGTGCAGCTGTTCAACCGCGAACCGGTATTCGACGCCACCACGCCGTCGTTCGATTTCCCGGCCGAATACCTGGCCTATCCGCTGGTGCACAACGAGGACTCGCTGCGCGACTTCCTGCGCACGGCGCCGTACCAGTTGCTCATCATGCCCGCCGACCCGGGCCGCCAGAGCCTGGTCGACCAGGTGCGGGCGCTGATCGGGCACGACTTCAGCCGTGGCTTCCCGAGCTTCGAGCGCATCACCGATCTGCTGCACATGTCGGCGCCCACGCTGCGCCGGCGCCTCAAGCGCGAGGGAACCACGTTCCAGGAACTGAAGGACAACTGCCGTCGCGAGGCCTCGATCGACTACCTGAACCGGCCCGAGCTGTCGATCAACGACGTCGCGATCCTGATGGGCTTTACCGACCCGAGCGCGTTCTACCGCTCGTTCAAGAAATGGACCGGCATGACGCCCGGCGAGTACCGGGCCCAGGAACCGCGCTGAACCGCGGCGCGGTGATTGCAACTGTTAGCCCAACTTGAATCGATATGCCATTGAGGGCGTGCGCGGCTCGGGTATGCTCTGCGGCCCGTAATCCGGGCGTCCCGTGCCGCCGGCCCAGCCGCCGCGGGCGCGCGGCGCACCATCATCACCGGCGGAGTCCGACATGGCGCACGACGCACTGATTTTCGACGCGATCCGTACCCCTCGCGGCAGGGGCAAGGCGGGTGGCGCGCTCTACGAGGTCAAGCCGATCGACCTGCTGGTCGACCTCATGGAGGCAATGAAGGAGCGCAATGCGCTCGACACCTCGCGCGTCGAGGACCTGATCATTGCCTGCGGCGAGCCGGTCGGCGAGCAGGGCCAGGACATCGCGCGCACCGCGGTGACCTACTCGAGCTGGGGCGAGGCGACCGCCGGTGTGCAGATCCACCGTTACTGTGCGGGCGGTCTGGACGCGGTGAACATGGCGGCCGCGAAAGTGATGGCCGGCACCGAGGACCTGGTCGCCGCGGGAGGCGTCGAGTCGATGTCGCGCCTCGGCATCGGCGCCAGCGGCGGCGCGCAGGGCGATCCCTGGGTCGCGATGCGCACCCTGTTCGTCTCCCAGGGCGTGGGCGCCGACCTCGTCGCGACGCTGAACGGCATCACGCGCGAGGACGTGGACCGCTACGCGCTGATGTCGCAGCAGCGCGCGGCGGCGGCGCGCGCCGAGGGACGCTTCCGTTCGCTGTTGCCGGTGCGCGACATGAACGGAGTCACCATCCTCGACCACGACGAACTGATCCGTCCCGCGACCACGCCGGAGGACCTGGCGCGCCTGAAGCCCTCGTTTGCCCAGTTCGGCGAGTGGGGCCAGGACGAGCTGCTGAAGTTCCGCTATCCGCAGATCGAGGTGGTGGAGCACGTGCACACGCCCGGCAATTCCTCGGGGATCGTCGACGGCGCCGGACTGGTGCTGATCGGCAACGAGCGCATCGGCCGCGAACTCGGGCTGAAGCCGCGCGCACGTATCGTCGCGACGGCACTGGTGGGCACCGAGCCGACGATCATGCTCGAGGGGCCGGCGCCGGCCACGCGCAAGGCGCTCGCCAGGGCGGGACTGAAACTCGACGACATCGACCTGTTCGAACTGAACGAGGCCTTCGCGGCCGTGGTGCTGCGCTACCAGGCGCTGCTCGGCATTCCCGACGATCGCATCAACGTCAACGGCGGCGCGATCGCGATGGGTCATCCGATCGGGGCCACCGGCGCGATGATCCTCGGCACGCTGCTCGACGAACTCGAGCGGCGCGGGTTGCGGCGCGGGCTGTGCACGCTGTGCGCGGGCGGCGGCATCGGCATCGCAACGATCATCGAACGCGTCTGATCCGGCGGCGTCGGGCAGCGTTTCACAGCGGAGAGCAGCGGGCATGGGATACATCACTCTGAACAGCGCCGGCAACGGCATCGTCGAAATGGTCTTCGATCAGCCGGGTTCCAGCGTCAACACGATGGGGATGGAGTACGACGCCGCGATGAAGGCCGCGGTGGCCGAACTGCAGGGAATGGTCGCCGCCGGGGGCGTCACCGGCGTGTACCTGCGCTCGGGCAAGCCGGGGCAGTTCTTCGCCGGCGGCGACATCAAGGAAATGCTCGAGTCGGACCTGAATCCGCCGCCCGGGCGCAAACAGGAACTGTTCGAGGGCATCCTGGCGGCGAAGGCGCCGTTGCGCACGCTCGAGACGCTCGGCGTGCCGGTCGCGGTGGGCATCAACGGCGCCGCGCTCGGCGGCGGCTTCGAGATCGCGCTGGCCTGCCACTTCCGCATCGCACTGCCGGGGGTGGACGTCGGTCTGCCGGAAGCGCAGATCGGCCTGATGCCGGGCGCCGGCGGCGTGGTGCGCACCACACGCCTCATCGGGCTGCAGGAGGCGATCACGCTGATCAGCCAGGGCGCGCGGATCAAGAGCGAGAAGGCGGTCGAGAAGGGTTTGCTGCACGAGATCGTCGCCGACGAGGCCGCGATGCGCGAGCGCGCGCACGCCTGGCTGCTCGCGAATCCGGGCGCGAAGCAGCCGTGGGACACCGAGGGTTACCGGATTCCCGGCGGCGGACCAGAGCACAAGGCGAACCAGGGGCTGATGATGCTGGGCCCGGTCAACGTGATGAACCAGACCAGGGGCCTGATGCCGGCGCAGAAGGCGATCTTCGCGGCCGTGGCCGATTGCGCGCGGGTCGATTTCGACACCGCGCAGAAGATCGAGGCGCGCTACTTCCTCAGTCTCCTGCTCGACCAGACCGCGCGCAACATGATGACGGCGTTCTTCGTGCAGATGAACGCGATCACCAAGGGCGCCAGCCGTCCGGCCGGCATCGCGCGCCGCAAGGTGAAGACGCTCGGCATCCTCGGTGCCGGCCAGATGGGGGCGGGCATCGCCTATGCGGCAGCGCGCAAGGGCATCGTGGCGATCCTCAAGGACGTCGACCTGGCCGCCGCGGAGCGCGGCAAGGACTACGCGCGCCAGGCCTGCGCGAAGAACAAGCGCATGTCCGACGCCGAGCGCGAGGCGCTGCTCGGCCTCATCCGCACCACCGACAGCTACCCCGATCTCGCGGGCTGCGACGCGGTGATCGAGGCGGTGTTCGAGCGCCGCGACATCAAGGCCGCCGTGACGCGCGAGGTCGAGGCGGTGCTCGGACACGAGGCGCTGCTCGCATCGAACACCTCGGCGCTGCCGATCACCGAACTCGCCGAGGCCTCGGTGCGACCGGCGAACTTCATCGGCATGCACTTCTTCTCGCCGGCCGACAAGATGCCGCTGGTCGAGATCATCTGCGGCGAACAGACCGGCGACGCGGCACTCGCTGCGGCCTTCGACCTGGCGCAGCAGCTCGGCAAGACGCCGATCGTGGTCAACGACGCGCCCGGCTTCTTCACCACCCGCGTGATCGGCAAGACCGTCTCGCAGGGCGCACAGATGGTGCTGGAAGGCATCGACCCGGTGCTGATCGAGGCGGCCGCGCGCGCCAACGGCTCGCCGGTGGGGCCGCTGGCGGCGATCGACGAGGTCAGCCAGGAAACGGCCTACCGCAACGGACTGCAGATGAAGGCCGACGTCGAGGCGCGTGGCGAGACCTGGCAGGAGCAGCCGGCCGGGGAACTGGTGCGGCGCATGGTCGAGGACTTCGGCCGCAAGGGCAAGCGCTTCGGCGCCGGCTATTACGAGTACCCGCAGGGCGGCAAGAAGCGCATCTGGCCGGGCCTGGGACAGCATTTCGCGCCGAACGGCTTCCGCACGCTGCCGTTCGAGGACCTCAAGGACCGGCTGGTCTTCGCGCAGTGCATCGAGGCGGTGCGTGCGATGCAGGAAGGGGTGATCACCAGCGCGGCCGACGGCAACATCGGTTCGATCATGGGCATCGGTTTCCCGGCGCAGACCGGTGGCGTGTTCCAGTGCATCAACGCCTGGGGGCTGCAGCGCTTCCTCGCGCGTGCGCGCGAACTCGCCGGGCGTTATGGCGCCGACTTCGAGCCGCCGCGGCTGCTGATCGAGAAGGCCGAGCGGGGCGAGCCGTTCCGCTGAGGGGCGCGGGACGGCGTCCGGGGCGCGTCGGCCTTCCCCGGCAGCCGTCCGGCCGGCCCGGCTGGTCAAACCGCGGCGCCGGCTTATAATGTGGCTTCAACAGCATTTCCGTGGCGGTTATGGCAAGGAAGAGTCCCGACGGCAAGACGCCAGGAAGCGGTCGCAAGCCCGGTGCCGATGCCGAAGCGATTTTCGGCGACAAGCGCACCGGGCAGGACCGTCGCGGCGGCAGCAAGCCGATCGACGACAACCGGCGCAAGGCGGGCGAGCGGCGCAAGGCCGGTACCGGTGCGCAGGCCACCTGGTGGCTGGAGCGCGACTACGTCGAGAGCCACCACTTCGTGCAGAAGTCCACTGCCTCGCGTGGCCGTGCGCGCGAAGACGAGTCCGCCGACGAGTGAGGGGCCGCCGCAGCGCCGGCGCCCCGGGTCCGCGCCTCATCTCCGTTCCCCGGGTGCCTGCCGCGTGCGCGGAGCCGTTATCCGCGGTGTTCGCTGGTCATGAACCTATCCTGTCCTGGAGTCTGCAATGACCGAACTGGTGGTCGAGATCACGCGCGAGAACGCGCAACGCATGCTGATCGAGGAGTCGCACAAGCGGGCCGTGCTGATCGATTTCTGGGCGGACTGGTGCAGCCCGTGCAAGATGCTGCTGCCGATCCTCGACAAGCTGGTGCGCGAGCACGGCGGCCAGGTGATGCTCGCCAAGGTCGATTGCGACCAGCTGCAGCCGATCGCGCAGCAGTTCGGGGTGCGCAGCCTGCCGACCGTGATCCTGATGAAGGACGGCCAGCCGGTGGACGGTTTCGTCGGCGCGCAGCCCGAGTCGGCGGTGCGCGAGATGCTGGAGAGGCACCTGCCCAAGCCCTGGGACGACGCGATCGGCCGGGCGCTGGAGATGCTGGCGGCGGGCGACGTCGCCGGTGCCCTGCCGCTCGCCCGCTCGGCCTACGAGGAATCGGGGCAACGGGCCGACATCGCCAAGGTCTACGCGGACGTGCTGATCGAGGCGAACCGGCTCGACGACGCGCAACTCGTGCTCGATTCGATCCCGATGGTCGACCAGGACACGGACTACGAGCGGCTGATCGCCGAACTGCAGCTCAAGCGTCAGGCTGCCGATACGCCCGAGATCCAGTCGCTCCTGCAGGCGCGCGAGCGCAATCCGGACGACATGGACATCGGCTACCAGCTCGCGGTGCAGTACAGCCAGTCCGGCCGCGCGCGCGAGGCGCTGGAGATCCTGATGGAGATCCTGCGCCGCAACCGCGAGTTCCGCGACGGCGAGGCGCGCCGCACGCTGCTCGACATCGTGCGCGCGCTCGGCAAGGGCGACCCGCTGGCGGCCGAGTACCAGCGCAAGCTGTTCGCCCTGATGTACTGACAGGCACGCGCCGGCCGGTGCGCGCCGTGGGTCCGTGTAGGTTCGGCCTGCGGCCGAACAGGTGTCCGGGCACAGCCCGGACCTACGGGCGAAGGTCCGCGTAGGTTCGGCCTGCGGCCGAACAGATGTCCGGGCACAGCCCGGACCTACGGGCGAAGGTCCGCGTAGGTTCGGCCTGTGGCCGAACAGATGGCTGGGCACAGCCCGGACCTACAGATAACGTGCCAGCAGCGCGTAGTCCGGGTCGCGCAGCGCCGCGGCGGCTTCCGGCAGTGGCAGGCGCACCACGTGCCCCGAACCCGGCGCCACCTCGCGCCGCTCGCCGTCTTCGCTCCACAGTTCACCGAGCGTGAAATCGCAGTTGCCCTGCGGTGTCATCAGCTCCAGGCGGTCGCCGACCGCGAAGCGGTTGTTGACCGATACCGTCAGCAGACCGGCGGACGCATCGACCGCCAGCACCTCGCCGACGAACTGCTGGTAGTCCCCGCGCGATACGCCCTGCTCGTAGTTCTGGTACTCGCCCGGCGGATGGCGGCGGTAGAAGCCCTCGGTATAGCCGCGGCTCGCGAGCTTCTCGAGTTCGTCCATCAGGCGCATGTCGAAGGCGCGGCCGGCCAGCGCGTCGTCGATGGCGCGCCGGTAGGCCTGCGCGGTGCGCGCCACGTAGTAGTGCGACTTGGTGCGCCCCTCGATCTTCAGGCAGTCCACGCCGATCTCGATCAGCCGCTGCACGTGCTGGATCGCGCGCAGGTCGCGCGAGTTCATGATGTAGGTGCCGTGCTCGTCCTCGTAGGCGGGCATGTACTCGCCGGGACGGCCTTCCTCCTGCAGCAGGAAGATGCGGTCGCCGGCCGCGGTGCCCGCCGCCGGCTCGTGCAGCGCGACCACGTCGCCGGAGGCGGTCTCGACGGCCTCGTGCGCCTGGTACTTCCAGCGGCAGGTGTTGGTGCATGCGCCCTGGTTCGGGTCGCGGTGCGTGATGTAGCCCGACAGCAGGCAGCGTCCCGAATACGCGATGCACAGCGCGCCGTGCACGAACACCTCGATCTCGATGTCCGGGCAGCGTTCGCGGATCTCGGCGACTTCCTCCAGTGCCAGTTCGCGCGAGAGGATCACGCGCGTCAGGCCCATGTTTTTCCAGAACTTGACGCTTGCCCAGTTGATCGCGTTGGCCTGCACCGACAGGTGCACCGGCATCTCCGGCCAGCGTTCGCGCACCAGCATGATCAGTCCCGGATCGGCCATGATCAGCGCGTCGGGGCGCATCGCGATCACCGCCTCCATGTCCGCGAGGTAGCTGCGCAGCTTGTCGTTGTGCGGCGAGACGTTGCTGGCCACGAAGAACTGCCGGCCGTGCGCGTGCGCGTACGCCACTGCCTCGGCGAGCCGGTCGATGCGGTTGAAGTCGTTGTTGCGCACGCGCAGGCTGTAGCGCGGCTGGCCCGCGTAGACGGCATCGGCGCCGTACGCGAACGCGTACTGCATGGACTTGAAGGTACCGGCCGGGGACAGGAGTTCGGGGCGGCGCATGGCAGGCTCCGGCGTTTCGCTCGACGGGGGAGGGCGGCATTATCCGGCCCTGTTCCACGGCCGACCAGTGAATAAGGCGGCACTCCGGGGAGAAGCCCTTCCGATGCGCACCGGCAGTCGATCCAGGACCGCCTCGAGAGCGCGTTCGCTACGGAGCGCCTCGAGGTGCTGAACGAAAGCGGCCGGCACAGCGTGGCGCCCGGCTCGGAAATGCATTTCCGCGTCGTGGTCGTCGCCGAGGCGTTTGCCGGCGAGCGCGGCGGCTGAACCCTAGCCGTTCGTGTCGGCGGGCGCCGGCAGTTCGGCGAGTTCGCGCTGCTGGTCTTCGAGGTACAGGCGGTGCAGCGCCTCCTGCGAGCGCACGCGACGCCGGTGGCCGCGGTCCCGGTAGCCGTTGTCCTGGTCGCCGTGCAGGATGCGCGCCTTGACGTTGTCGGCCCACTGGGTGTCGAGCAGGCGTTGCAGCAGCCGCTGCGCTTCGGGGTCGTAGATCGGCACCGTCACCTCGACGCGGTGGTCGAGGTTGCGGGTCATCAGGTCGGCCGACGAGATGAAGTAGCGCGGCTCGCCGCCGTTGTGGAACACGTAGACCCGGCTGTGCTCGAGGAAGCGGTCGACGATGCTGATCGCCTCGATGTTGTCGCTGATACCCTCGACCCCCGCCACCAGCGCACACATGCCGCGCACGATCGCGCGGATCTTCACGCCGGCCTGCGAAGCCTCGTAGAGGCGCTCGATGATCTCCTCGTCGACGAGGTTGTTGCACTTGATGAAGATCCTCGCCGCGCGTCCGGCGCGGGCGTTGATCACCTCGGTGTGGATCAGGCGCAGCAGCGTCGAGCGGTTGCCCAGCGGCGAGACCGCGAGGTGGCGGAACTTGTGGCGCCGGTACGTGTGGCGGATGAAGTCGAAGACGTTGTGCACGTCCTCGGTGAGCTCGGGGTCGGCGGTGAACAGCGCCAGGTCCGTGTAGACGCGCGCCGTCCTCTCGTTGAAGTTGCCGGTGCCGACGTGCGCGTAGCGGCGCAGCTGGCCGCCTTCCTGGCGATTGATCAGGATCAGCTTCGAGTGCACCTTGAGTCCGGGGATGCCGAAGATCACGTGCACGCCGGCCTCGGTGAGCCGTTTGGCCCAGTCGATGTTCGCGGCCTCGTCGAAGCGCGCACGCAGCTCGACGATCGCCAGCACGTCCTTGCCGTTCAGCGCGGCGCAGATCAGCGAGTTCGCGATGTGCGAGTCGGCCGCGATGCGGTACAGCGTGACCTGGATCGAACGCACGCCGGGGTCGATGGCCGCCGCGCTCAGCAACTGCTCGGTGTAGCGGAACGAGTGGTAAGGGTAGTTCAGCAGGATGTCGCCGGCGGCGATCGCGGCGAAGATGTTGCGCTGCGACTCGATCCGTGGTGACTTGAGCGGATTCAGCTGACGGTTCTCCAGCGCACGCGGCCCGAGGTTCGGGAAGTCCATGAAGTCCTTCGAGTTGTGGTAGCGCGCGCCGGGCAGCACGTTGTCGTAGCTGCCGAGCCGCAGGCGGCGCACCAGCGTGTCGAGCATGTCGTTCGGCATGCGCCGGTCGTAGACCAGGCGCACCGGGTCGCCGAGCTTGCGCTTCTTCAGGCCGCTGGCCAGCGCATCGACCAGGCTCTGCGTGATGCCCTCGCCGAGCTCCAGCTCGGCATCGCGGGTCAGCTTGAACTGGAACGCATCGGCCTGCGCGATCGGGAACACGCCCTTGAACACGTGGGGCAGGCAGGCGCGGATGATGTTGTCCAGCACCATCAGGACCTGCCGGCCGGGGTGCGCCGCCGGCGACGGCAGCGCGACGAAGCGCGACATCCGGTCCGACGGGACGTTCACGATCGCGTAGCGGCTGTTCTGGTTCGCGAGCTGCATGCGCACCGCGAAGTAGATCGAGCCGTCCTCGAGCTGCGGTATCGGCGCGCTCTCGGCCAGGATGATGGGCGTCAGCGCCGGCATCACGCGGCTGAAGAAGTAGCGGCGCACGAACTCGCGCTGCGGCTCGTCGAGCTGGCGCTCGTCGATCAGGTAGATGTTGTTGGCGCGCAGCTCCGCCAGGCAGGTGCGATAGACGCGGTCGAAGCGCAGCTGCAGGTCGCCGACCGCGTCGCGGATGTCGTCCAGCAGCTGTTCCCAGCGTGCCTTCTCGCGGCCCTTGGCGAACGCGGCGAGCCGGCGCACGTCCGCGTAGCGCACGCGGTAGAACTCGTCGAGGTTGCTCGAGAAGATGCCCATGAAGCGCACGCGCTCGATCAGCGGATTCTCCGGGTCCTCGGCTTCCTGCAGCACACGCGCGTTGAAGGACAGCCAGCTGAGCTCCTTCGGATGGATCGGAACTGTCTTGCGTCTGGAAGGCATCGGGAGTCCGTGGATCAGGGCCGGCAATTGAAAAAGCACCGGCAGCGATTAAACTTGGCCGCCTCGCGCGTCGACGCACAAGATCGTATGTCTAACCGCTCCTGATGGCAGTTTTATTACAGCCGCCAGCGCAATGCCACGGAAATTCCTCACATGAACCAGCCGACCGGTCCCGTCTGCGCCGTGCTGGACCTGGGATCGAACAGCTTCCACCTGCTGGTGGGGCGGCTCGAGGCGGGGCGCATCGTCACGCTCGACCGGCGCAAGGACATGGTGCGGCTCGCGCAGGATCTGGGCGAGGACGGACTGCTCGACGAGAAAGTGATGCAGCGCGCCCTCGACAGCCTGGCGGTGTTCTCGCAGCAGCTGCGCGGCATCGCGCGCGGGAACCTGCGCGTGGTGGGCACCAACACGCTGCGCGCTGCGCGCAACGCCGACGTGTTTCTCGAGCGTGCGGAGAAGATCATCGGGGTGCCGATCGACGTGATCAGCGGCCAGGAGGAGGGGCGGCTGATCTTCCTCGGCGTCGTGAAGGGGCACGCGAGCAACGCCGTTCGACGGCTGGTGGTGGACATCGGCGGCGGCTCCACGGAATTCATCGTCGGCCGGCGCAAGGCCAAGCGCGTGGAGAGCCTGTTCATCGGCTGCGTCTCGATGAGCGAGCGGTTTTTTCCCGAGCGCCGCATCAGTCGCGCGCGCTACGAGCGCGCGCTGACGCTGGCGCGGGCCGAGATCCAGCACCTCGCCGACGGCTACGGCGCCGCGCGCTGGGACGAGGCGGTGGGCACCTCGGGCACCATCCGTTACGTCGAGGCCGTGATCGACCGCATCACGCCGTGCGACCACCTGATCACGCGCGAGGCGCTCGATGCGGTGGTCGAGCGGCTGCTGGCGAGCCGCAGGGCCGATGTGCTGGAGTCGCTGGGATTGAGCAGCGAGCGCGCACCGGTCTTTCCGGGCGGGCTGGCGATCCTGCATGCGGCCTTCATCGAGCTCGGGATCCAGCGGATGCACGTCTCGGATTACGCACTCAAGGAAGGCGTGCTGTACGAGCTGGCGGACCAGGGCGAGCACGAGGACACGCGGCGCCAGACCATCGACTACCTGGGCAAGCAGTTCGCGATCGACCGCCGCCAGGCTGCGCGCGTCGAGCGCCTGGCGAGGTCGCTGCTGCCGCAGGTATCCGCGCGCCTGCGCACCGAGCGCAACTACGCGCTGCAGGCGCTGCTCGCCGCCGCGCAGTTGCACGAACTCGGGCTCACGATCTCCCACAGCGGCTACCACAAGCACGGGGCCTACCTGCTCGAGCACGCCGACATGCCCGGCTTCTCGCGCAGCGAGCAGAAAATGCTGAGCTTCCTGGTGCTGAACCACCGCCGCAAGCTGCGTGCCCCCGAGGTCGCCAGCTACCGCTTCGAGGCCGACTGGGCGCTGGTGCTGGTGCTGCGGCTGGCCTGCCTGTTCAACCGCATGCGGGTCGACCAGCGCCTGCCCTCGATCCGCCTGTCGCCGGTGCGCAAGGGCTGGGACATCGAACTGCCGGCCGTGTGGTTGCGCAAGCACCCGCTGGTCGAGGAGGACCTGCGCGCGGAAAACGACTATCTCGCTGCCATCGGATCTTCGCTGACGCTGAGGACGCGGCGATGAGCAGCACCGCCACCGTGCGTCCGCGCGCCGGTGCGCGGGCGGGCAGCGGCACGATCCGCGCCAGTGCCGCCGACTTCGTGGTCGACGAGCATATCGAGATGGACGCGGAGACCGGCGGCGAACACCTGTGGCTGCGCGTACGCAAATGCGGCGAGAACACCGACCATGTCGCGGCGCTGCTGGCACGCGCGGCCGGCATCCGCGCGCGCGACGTGGGCTACGCGGGCCGCAAGGACCGCCATGCCGTGACCACCCAGTGGTTCAGTCTGCACCTGCCGGGGCGTCCCGATCCGGGATTCGAGGCACTGCCGCCGTCGGTGCAGGTGCTAGAGTCGCGCCGGCGCCGCCGCAAGCTCGCGGTCGGCGGGCTGCGCGCGAACCGCTTCCGGATCGTGGTGCGGGACTTCGAAGGCGATCGCGCGCTGCTCGAGGCGCGACTCGCGGAGCTGGGCGCGCACGGGGCGCCGAACCATTTCGGCGCGCAGCGCTTCGGACGCGACGGCGGCAACCTCGCGCTGGCCGCCGACTGGTTCGCCGGCCGGCAGCAGGTGCGCGACCGCAAGCTGCGCGGCCTGCTGCTGTCGGCGGCACGCGCGGCGATCTTCAACGCCGTACTCGCCGAGCGCATCGCGGACGGCTCCTGGTGCGCGGCGCGCGCCGGCGACACGCTGATGCCCGACGGCCGCGGCAGCTACTTCGTGGCCGCGGATATCGACGCCTCGCTCGCGGCACGGGTCGGCGCCGGTGAACTGCATCCGGCCGGCCCGCTGTGGGGCGCCGGCGACCCGCCGGCCACCGGCGCGGTCGGCGCGCTCGAGCGGGAGGTGGCGGGGCGCTTTCCGGACTTCGTGCGCGGACTGGTCGACGCGGGCCTGCGCCAGGAACGACGGGCGTTGCGCGTGATGCCGCGCGATTTCGGCTGGGACTGGCTGGACGGCGGGGCGCTCGCGCTCGCGTTCAGCCTGCCGGCCGGCTGCTTCGCGACCACGCTGCTCGACGAGGTGCTCGACTGCCGCGACGCCGGTGGCGCCGGCTGATCGTCGGCCGTGCCGCGCCGGGAGTGCCGGCGCGAGGCAGGCCCGCCCGCTCAGTTCGTCACCATGCGTTGCGCCAGCCGCCAGCCGTCCGCCGTGCGCCGCAGCGTGTCCATGTAGCGCCCGGTCATGGTGATGCGCGGCGCGCCCTCGATGGTGCTGACCAGTTGGAGATAGCTGCAGGATTGCGCCGCATCGCCGTCTCCCTCGATCACGAGGTTGTTGATAACATGCTGCGACGGCGGCAGCGCGCCGCGCGTATTCGTGAAGAACGCCAGGATCGCGTCCAGACCCTCGCAGCGCACGTTCATCGCTCCGATCTCGAACACCGCGTCGGCGGTGAAGATAGCGCGCATCGCCTCGGGCGTCTTGTAGTCGGCGTTGTGGCAGTAGCGGTGCAGCAGTTGTGCGATCGCGTGGCTGTCTTCGAGGCTCAGTGCCATGGGGGTCTCCGCAGGTGGGGGTCGATCGTCGGTCGTTCGTGGATTGTAAGGGAATCGTCGTGTCCAGGGTCTGTGCAATCTGCCGGCGCGCTCTCGTGGTCTGCCTCGCCTCGCTGTTCGGCGCGCTGGCGTTGCCGGCCCTGGCGCAGCAGGCGCCGGACGCGCCGGTTGCGTCCGCGGTGCAGGGGCGCGCGGACTACGCGCTCTCCTTCGATGCCGCACGCGATCCCGCGCAAGACCTGCAGCGCGCCGTCGCGGCGGCCGCCGCGAGTGGCAAGCGCGTGCTGGTCGTGGTCGGCGGCGACTGGTGCGTATGGTGCTTCCTGCTCGATCGCCACCTCGGCGCCGATCCCGAGGCCGCGCGCATCCTGCACGGCGGGTTCGAGGTGTTGCGGGTCTATTACGGCGAGGACAACACCAACGACGCCTTCCTGGCCCGTTTCCCCGAGTTCGAGATGTTTCCGCACTTCTTCGTCGTCGAGACCGACGGTCGCGTGCTCGCCTCGGTGGACGCCGACGTGTTCATCGCCGACGCGAAGTACAGCACCGCGCTGATCCGCGCTTTCGCCGCCGGCTGGCGCAAGCACTGAGCGCGCTCAGCCCGCGCCGGCGCCGCGCAGGTCCAGGCGCACCGTCACCACGCCGGGGTCGCCCGCGGTGGCCTCGATGCGGAAACCGAGTTGCGTGCACAGGTTCAGCATGTTGTGGTTCTGCGCCAGCACCTCGCCGAAAATCTCGCCGATGCCGCGGCGTTTCGCGTACGCGATGATGCGCCGCATCAGCAGCCCGCCCAGTCCCATCCCGGTCATGTCGTGGCGCACCAGGATCGCGTACTCCGCGCGTTGCAGATCAGGGTCGCAGACGATGTTCACCGAGCCGTAGAACTCGGAGGTGCCCGGCGCGCCGTGCCCGGTCAGCAGCAGCACCATCTGGCGGTCGTAGTCTATCTGCGTGAAGCGCGTGGCCATCGCGTGCGACATCGCCTTGATCGGGGCGAAGAAACGCAGGTAGATCTCCTCGGGCGTGAGGTCCGCGAACGCGCGGCGCAGCGAGGGTTCGTCCTCCGGCAGCACCGGGCGCAGCCACAACACGCGCCCGTCGGCGAGCGGAACGTCTTCCTCGAGTTCGCGCGGGTACGGCTTGATCGCGAGCCGCTCGGGCCCGCTGGCGGTGACGTCGTCGTCGAGGCGGATGCGCGCATCGAGCACCACCACGTCGTGCGCGTCGGCGAGCAGCGGATTGATGTCGAGTTCGGCGATCTGCGGGAAATCGCACACCAGTTCCGACAGCCTGACCAGTGCCAGCGCGATCGCGTCCAGGTTCGCCGCCGGCTTGCCGCGTGCGCCCCCCAGCAGCCGTGCGATGTGCGTGCGCGCGATCAGCGCGCGTGCCAGATGCATGTTCAGCGGCGGCAGCGCGAGCGCGGTGTCGGCGATCGTCTCGGTCGCCGTGCCGCCCTGGCCGAACACCAGCACCGGGCCGAACTGCGGGTCCGGACTCATGCCGAGCAGCAGTTCGTAGGCCCCGGGTCGATGCACCATGCGCTCGACGCAGAAGCCCTCGATGCGCGCCTGCGGCAGCCGCGCCGCGATGCTGGTGCGCATCGCCTCGGCCGCGGCCCGCGTGGCACCGGGGTCCGCGAGGTCGAGTACCACGCCACCGAAGTCCGTCTTGTGCGGTATGTCCGGCGAGCGGATCTTCAGCGCCACCGGCGCCCCTATGCGCGACGCGGCGGTGGCGGCTTCCTCCGCAGTGTCCACGTTGAACGCCTGGATGGTCTCGAAGCCGTAGGCCTGCAGCACGCGGCGGGTGGCCTCGGCGTCCAGCCATTCGCGGCCGGCGCGGCGGGCCTCGGCCAGCAACTCGGCGACCACGCGGATCTCGGGCTGGCGGGTCTCGGGGGCGAGCTCCGGCGTCTCCATCAGGATGCGCTGGCCACGTGCGTGCGCGACCGCGTGCATGAAACCGCGAATCGCCTGCTCCGGGGTCGGGTAGGTCGGGATGCCGGCCGCGGCGAACACGTCGCGCGCCGCCAGCGCCGTCGCGCCACCGACCCAACTCGTCAGCAGTTCCGGCGTGCGGCGTCCGGCGAGCGCGTCGATCAGTGCGCGCGCGGCATCCTCACCCGGGCAGACTGCAGTCGGGCAGTGCACCACCAGCAGGGCATCGACATTGCGGTCGGCGGCGACGATCGCCGCCGCGCGCGCGAGGCGTTGCGGGTCGGCGTCGCCGATCACGTCGACCGGGTTCGCGCGCGACCAGTTGTCGGGCAGCAGCGCGTCGAGCGCACGGATCGTCGTCTCGTCGAGCGCCGTCAGCGTGCCGTCGAGCGCGGCCAGCGCGTCGGCCGCGAGCACCGCCAGCCCGCCGCCGTTGGTGAGGATCGCCAGCCGCTCGCCGTGCAGGCGGCGCAACCGTCCCAGCGTCTCGGCGGCGTTGAACAGTTCCTGCAGGGTGTAGACGCGCACCATGCCGGTGCGCCGGAACACCGCGTCGTAGACCTCGTCGCGGCCCATCAGCGCGCCGGTGTGGGTGGCGGCGGCGCGCGCTCCGGCCGCGAAACGTCCGCCCTTGACCACGATCACCGGTTTCGTGCGCGCCGCCGCGCGCGCCGCCGAGACGAACTTGCGTGCGCCGCTGACCGATTCCAGGTACAGCAGCACCGCGTCGGTGCCGGGGTCGTTGGCTAGATAGTCGAGCATGTCGCCGATGTCGACGTCGCTCATGTCGCCGAGCGACAGCACGTGCGAGAAGCCGATCCCGCGCGGGTGGGCCCAGTCGATCATCGAGGTCACGATGGCGCCCGACTGGGTGACGAAGGCGAGGCGCCCCGGCAGCGGCGCGAGGTGCGAGAAGCTCGTGTTCAGCCCGATGCCCGGCACCATCATGCCGAGGCAGTTCGGACCGACCACGCGCAGCGTGTACGGTCGCGCCGCCTCGAGAATGGCAGTCTTGATGGCGGCGCCGCCGGCGTCCTCGCGGGTGGCGCTGATCACGATCGCCGCGCGCGTGCCGCGCGCACCGAGCGCGGCGACCAGTTCGGGCGCGCTCGCCGCCGGCGTCACGATCACCGCCAGGTCCGGCGCCGCCGGTAGCTCGGCGACCGAGGCGAAGCACGGGATGCCGAGCACGCGCCCGCCGCAGCGCGGGTTCACGCCCCACACCGGGCCGCGGAATCCGCCCGCGAGCAGGTTGCGCGTCAGCACGTTGCCGATGCTGCCGGCGCGCTCGCTGGCGCCGATCACCGCCACCGATGCGGGAGCCAGCAGTTTGTCGAGGTTGCGGATCGTCATCGGGCAAGTGTATCCAATTCAGCCGGGCGTACGATGCATTGTCACGGGGAACGGTTACACTACGGCGTCGGTGCAAATGGAGCTACGGCAATGGAAGCGACCAAACAGGGCGGCCAGACGCACTCGGTGCTGATGGGGTACCTGCTGTGGATCTTCGGATTCATGGGCGCACACCGTTTCTATTACGGGCGGCCGGTGAGCGGCACTGTCTGGTTCTGTACGCTGGGGCTGCTCTTCATCGGCTGGATCGTCGACCTGTTCCTGATCCCGGGCATGGACCGCGACGCCGAGCGCCGTTACCGCTCCGCGCCGGTCGACTACAACGTGTGCTGGATCCTGCTGACCTTCCTGGGCATTTTCGGCGTGCACCGGTTCTACATGGGCAAGTGGCTGACCGGGCTGCTCTACCTGTTCACCGGCGGGCTGTTCCTGCTCGGGATCCTCTACGATTACTGGACCTTGAACCGGCAGATCGACGAGCTCGCCGCCTAGCCGGCACGAGCGCGCGCGGCGTTGGCCGCGCACATGTGACACGGGAGAAAAAGGCATGGGAATTCTGGACGGCAAGGTCGCGCTGGTCACCGGGGCCGGACAGGGCGTGGGGCGCGGTATCGCGCTGGCGCTGGCCGGCGAGGGCGCGCACGTGGTGGTCGCGGGGCGCACCGAGGGCAAGCTGCTGCAGACCTGCACCGAGATCACGCAGCGCGGCGGCAGCGCGCTGGCGGTGGTCTGCGACGTGATGATCGCCGAGGACATCATGCGCTGCGTGCAGGCAGCCGTCGACGCCTTCGGCACCGTCGACATCCTGGTCAACAACGCGCAGGTGGTCACGCTCGGCCGGATCCTCGATTTCTCCGAGGAGCATTACCAGGCCGGCATGGACTCGGGGCCGCTGGCGACGCTGCGCTTCATGCGCGCCTGCCATCCGTACCTGCGCGACGGCGGCTGCGTGGTGAACCTCGGGTCCTCGTCGGCGATGCGCTGGGACGCAGTCGGCTACGGCGCCTACACCGCCGCCAAGGAAGCGATCCGCGCGCTGACGCGCTCGGCCGCGGTCGAATGGGGACCGGACGGGATCCGCGTCAACTGCATCCTGCCGCTGGCCATGTCGCCGGCGATGGACGGCTGGATCGCCGCCGCGCCGCACGAGGCCGAGGCGCTGTTCCGCACCGTGCCGCTCGGACGGGTCGGTGACTGCGAGGTCGATATCGGGCGTGCGGTCGTGTTCCTGTGCGGCCCCGACGCCCGCTACATCACGGGCCACACGCTGCCGCTCGACGGCGGACAGGCTTACCTGCGCTGACCGCCCCCGACATGGACGTGGGGGCTATCGTGCAGGCGCTGCTGCTCGGCGTCGTCGAGGGGCTGACCGAGTTCATCCCGGTGTCCAGCACCGGTCACCAGATCATCGTCGCCGACCTGATCGGTTTCGCGGGCGAGCGCGCCGCGGCGTTCAACATCATCATCCAGCTCGGCGCGATCCTCGCCGTGATCTGGGAGTACCGCGCGCGGATCGCAGGTGTGGTGCGCGATCTGCCGCGCTCGGCCAGCGCGCAGCGTTTCACCGCCAATCTGCTGCTCGCGTTCCTGCCGGCCGCGGCGCTCGGCGTGCTGTTTTCCGACTGGATCACGGAGCGCCTGTTCAATCCGCCGATGGTCGCCGTGGCGCTGGTGGCCGGCGGGGTGGCGATCCTGTGGGCCGAGCGGCGCGTGCATCGCGTGGACGTCGACGACATCGACGCGATGGACTGGAAGCACGCGCTGAAGATCGGCTGCGCGCAGTGCCTGGCGCTGGTGCCGGGAACCTCGCGCTCGGGGGCGACCATCATCGGCGGCCTGCTGTTCGGGCTGTCGCGGCGCGCGGCCGCCGAGTTCTCGTTCTTCCTTGCCATGCCGACCATGGTCGGCGCGGCGGTGTACTCCGGCTACCGTTACCGCGAGCAGTTCCTGGCCGCGGACCTGCCGGTGTTCGCGGCCGGTTTCCTCACCTCGTTCGTGTTCGCGATGATCGCGGTGCGCGCCTTGCTGGGCTTCGTGGCGGGGCACTCGTACGCGGTGTTCGCCTGGTATCGCATCGCCTTCGGCGTGCTGATCCTGCTCACCTGGCAACTCGCGCTGATCGACTGGTCGGAAGCACCGGGCTGAGCATCGCCCCGGGGTGCCTGCGTGCAGGGGCGTTGCGGGTCGCGGCGGATGATCCGCGGCGCATGTCCGACCGTATCCAACGGTATGATTTCCGGGCGGAGGGCAGGGCGATGAAACGATGGTTGGCGGTATGGGTGCTGCTGGCGCTGCCGCTGCTGGCGCGGGCGGAGTGCGCGGACGTGCTCGAGCACCAGATGCGCCCGCTCGGCAAGCAGGAGAACGTGGACCTGTGCCAGCGTTACGCGGGGCATCCGCTGCTGATCGTCAACACCGCGAGCCACTGCGGCTTCACCGGGCAGTTCAAGGGCCTCGAGGCGCTGCACCGCGAGTACGGACCGCGCGGGCTGCGGGTGCTCGGGTTCTCGAGCGACGACTTCCGCCAGGAAGCCGACGACGAGACCGAGGCCGCCAAGGTCTGCTACGTGAACTACGGCGTCAGTTTCGACATGTACGCGAAGATCCACGTACGCGGCGACGAGGCGCATCCGCTGTTCGCCGAGCTGGCGCGCCAGAGCAAGGCCCCGCGCTGGAACTTCCACAAGTATCTGGTCGATCGTGACGGCAAGGTCGCCGCGACCTTCTCGAGCATGACCGCGCCCGACGACGCCGAACTGCGCGCCGCGATCGAGAAGCTGCTCTGAGGTGCGGGCGCGGCTGGCCAGTCGCGCCGGAGCGGTTTTATGATGGACCGGGCGGGAGGACGGTCCGATGAGAGTTCCACAGGCGCGGTTGCGAGCCGCCACGCTGGCGGGCCTGCTGCTGGTTGCCGGCTGCACGACCACGACGATCGACGAGAGTCGCATCGCCGCGGTCGCCATCGGCGACGGTGAACGCGTGGTGGTGCTCGGGCGCCGCCACAGCAGCGACTACGAGACCGAACCCGCCTTCGTGCGCTGCGTGGGGCGCGGCATCGAGGCCACCGGGGCGACCGTGCTTCCCGAACTCGAGTTCATGAACCGTTTCTACCCGTGGTTCGAGCCGCGCACGGCGCCGATGAGCCTGAAGCGCTACGCGGCGCTGATGCGCATGCCGGCCTTTGCTGCGCGCATGCAGGAATCCGGGTTGCGCTACATCGTGTGGGTCGACGGCCGCACCGAGACGGTCGACAAGGCGGGCTCGGTGTCCTGCGCGGTGGGACCGGGCGGCGCCGGCTGCATCGGCTTCGGCACCTGGGACGACGAGTCGAAGTACGAGGCCAGCGTATGGGACCTGCAGCAGACGCAGTCGATCGCGACCATCAGCGCCGAGGCAGAGGGAACCTCCTACATGCCGGCGCTGATCGTTCCGGTGCCGATCATCGCGCGCGTGCGCGCCGCTGCCTGCGAGGGCATCAGCGCGCAGCTTCGCCAGCTGTTCGCAGCGCCATGAACGCGCGTGCGCTGCTGCTGGTCCTGCTGATGACGGTGGTTCCGGCCGGCGGCTGGGCGATGTCGGAGAAGAAGGAGATCGCGATCGGGCGCGAGATGCACAGCGAGATCCTCGCGAAGATCCCCGTCTACGAGCACGCGGCGCTGGGCGCCTACGTCACCCGCATCGGCAGCCGGCTCGCGCGCGACAGCGATCGCCCCGGCCTCGAGTACACGTTCACCGTGCTCGACAGCCCGGACATCAACGCCTTCGCGACCCCGGGCGGATTCGTCTACCTCAATCGCGGGCTGTTGCTGCACCTGCAGTCCGAGGCCGAACTCGCCGCCGTGCTCGCGCACGAGATCGCGCATATCACCGAACGCCACGCCTCGCGCCAGGACGTGATGTCGAAGACGAGCTCGGTGGCGTCGCTGGCGCTCGGCGTGCTGGCGGCGATCGGCACCGGCAGCGGCGCGGTAGGCAGCGTGGCGCAGGACGCGGCGGCCACCGCCGGGACGGCGATGGTGCGCGGCTACGGCCGCGACATGGAGCTCGAGGCCGACCGCGAGGGGGCGAAATTCATGCAGCGCAGCGGCTACGATCCGCTGGCGATGGTCGAGGTGCTCGGTGCGCTGAAGGAGCAGGAGAGCTTCGCTCGCGTGCGTGCGCGCGCCGAAGGGCGCCAGCCCTCGGTGTACCACGGCGTGTTCTCGACCCACCCGCGCAACGACCAGCGTCTGCAGGAGGTCGTGGCCGCGGCGGCGAAGCTGCCGCCGGGTGCGGCACCGGCGATCGACGTCGACGAGTTCCGCCGCGTCACCGACGGCATGAAGTTCGGCGAGCGGCGCGGCGCCGCGGCGGTGGTCGACGGTCGCTACTACAACGGCAAGATGGGTTTCACGGTCGCCTTCCCGACCGGCTGGCAGGTGGTCAACCGCGCCACCACCGTGCTCGCCGAGGACCCCGTCGGCGAGGCGCGGCTGCAGATGACGGTGCGTCGCTCGCTGCCCGAGATGAGCCCGGCCGAGTTCGCCGCCGGGATGCTCGGGCTGCGCGGCGGCAGCGACGCGCGCGAGATCGCTCACGACGACGTGAAGGCGTTCACGGCGCGTTATGCGGACCCTGCCGGCGGCACATCGCGCCGCGTAGGCGTGGTCTATCACGGGCCGTACGCCTACGTTTTCGAGGGACGATCGACGAACGCGGCGTTGGCCCCGGTGCACGATGTGCTGTTCGTCTCGGCGATCGGCAGCTTTCGCGCGCTGCGGCCGGCCGATCGCGACGCCGTGCTCGCCTTGCAGCTGCGCTGGGTACGCGCGGAGCAGGGTGTCAGCTTTGCGCAGCTCGCGGCGGCAAGCCCGGTGGGCGCCTACGCGGAGGAGCAGCTGCGCCTGCTGAACGGTGCCTATCCGCACGGCGAGCCCCGCCCCGGCGAGTGGATCCGTATCGTCCAGTAGGTCCGGGCTGTGCCCGGACATTGTTCGTGCAGGTCCGGGCTGTGCCCGGACATTGTTCGTGTGGGTCCGGGCTGTGCCCGGACATTGTTCGTGTAGGTCCGGGCTGTGCCCGGACAGGGGTTGTTCGGCCACAGGCCGAACCTACGCGGGCATGTTCGGCCACAGGCCGAACCTGCGCGGATCGTGTAGGTCCGGGCTGTGCCCGGACACTGTTCGGGGCATCGTGCAGGTCCGCCGGGGGTTCAGGAACTCCTGGGGAACGGCAGCAGGTTCGCGCTGTCGCGGCGCAGCAGGAAACTGCGCTCGATCTCGGCCGCGGGCACCGGCTTGCTGAGCAGGTAGCCCTGGGCGTAGTGGCAGTTGTGGTCCTTCAGGAACTGCCGCTGCTGCGGCGTCTCGACGCCCTCGGCGATCACCTTGACCTCGAGCGCCTGCGCGAGAGCAATGATCGTGCGCACGATGTCGGCGTCGATGCGGTTCTCCATCACGTCGGACACGAAGGCGCGGTCGATCTTGATGTAATCGAGCGGGAAGCGCTTCAGGTAGCTCAGCGACGAGTAGCCGGTGCCGAAGTCGTCGATCGCCAGCCGTGTTCCCAGCCCCTTCAGTTCGCGCAGCATCTCGATCATCTCGTCGGGCCGCTCCATGATCGTGCTCTCGGTGATCTCGAACTCGAGGCGGTCGCGCGGCACGCGGCTGTCGGCGATGATCTCGGAGAAGGTGGTGACCATGGTCGGGTTCGCGAGCTGGCGGGCGGAGAGGTTGATCGCGACCCGCGGCGCCTCGAATCCGCGCTCGGTCCAGTCGTTGATCTGCGCGCAGATCGTGCACAGCACCCAGTGGCCGATGTCCTCGATGATCCCGGTCTCCTCGGCCAGGTGGATGAAACCGGCCGGGCTTACCAGTCCGCGCTTGGGGTGCTGCCAGCGGATCAGCGCCTCGAGTCCGGTGATGCGCCCGCTGGCGAGGTCTTCCTGCGGCTGGTAGTACAGCAGCAACTCGTCGCGTGCGATGGCATTGCGCAGGTCGTTCTCGAGCTCGAGCCGGTCGAGGTTGTCCGACTCGAGGTGCGGCTCGTAGAAGCCGTAGCCGCGATGTGCCTTCTTCGCGTTGTACATCGCCATGTCGGCGGCCTTCAGCAGCGCGACGGCGTCGCGGCCGTGCTCCGGGTACACCGCGATGCCGATGCTGATGCTGAGCAGCATCTCGCGGCCGAGGAACACGAACGGCCGCTTGAGGTGCTCGTGGATTTTCTCGGCGATCGCGCGCACCATCTCGTACGTGCGCACGCCGTCGAGCACGATGCAGAACTCGTCGCCGCCGAAGCGCGCGACGAGGTCGCCCTTGCGCACGCAGCCGCTGAGGCGTTCCGCCACGTATTTCAGCAGCAGGTCGCCGGCCTCGTGGCCCAGCGTGTCGTTGACCAGCTTGAAGTTGTCGAGGTCCAGGAACAACAGCGCGAACTGCTTGTCGTTGCGCGCGGTATCGGCGAGCAGCGCCTCCATGTGCTCGTTGAAGCGGGTGCGGTTCGGACGCCCGGTCAGCGAGTCCACGTAGGCGAGCTGGTGCACGCGCTTCTCGGCGCTGTAGACCTGCAGCATGTGGTCGATGCGCCGGCGCAGTACCGCGTAGTTGATCGGCTTGCTGATGTAGTCGGTGGCGCCGGCCACGAAGGCCTTGTCGACCGAGGCGTCGTCGTGCAGCGCGGTCACGATCAGGATCGGGATGGTCGCGCATTCGGGGATCGCGCGGATCACCTCGCAGGACTGGAAACCGTCCATGACCGGCATCACGGCGTCCAGGATCACCAGGTCCGGCAGGTGCTGCCTGCAGAGCTGCACGGCCTGCTGGCCGTTGGTCGCCTCGAGCACCTCGTAGCCCTCGCCGACCAGCGTCTCGCGCAGCGCGAAGCGCGAGCCGCGGTCGTCGTCGACGACCAGGATGCGGTAATGGCGCTCGGACTGCCGCCGGCGCTCCACCGGCGTCGGCGCGCCGGTGCCGTCGCGCGCGTCGCCGCCGCCGAGCACGTGGCGCACCAGGTTCGACTCGTAGACCAGGCCCGATACCAGGTCGTCGCAGGCGGCGCGGGTGCCGCCGCCTGCCTCGCGCTCGAGCTGCTGCGCCTTCTGAGCGAGGCGTCCGGCGCCCGCGTTGGCGGCCGCCCCCTTGATCGTGTGCGCGAGCCGCGCGAGTTCGCCCGGGTCCTGCGCCTGCAACGCCCGGTGCAACTGCTCGAGGTAGCCGGGCAGGTCCTCGAGGAAGGCCACGATCATGCGGTCGGCGGCGTCGCCGATCTGTTCGCGCAGCTGCGCGAGATACGACTTGTCGATCACGAAGTTGCCGACTCCCTGGCGCGCAGCCGCCGGGAGCGCCTGTTCGGTGGCGCCTTCCTCGGGTTCGATCCAGCGGTTCAGCATGTCGCGCAGCACCGCGAGCTTCACCGGCTTGGAAAGGTAATCGTTCATGCCGGCCGCGTGGCACTGCTCCATCGCGCTCTTCTGCACGTTGGCGGTCATGGCGACGATCGTGACATCGCTGTACGGCGCCTGCGCGGCGCGGATCCGGCGCGTCGCCTCGAAGCCGTCCATGCGCGGCATGTGGCAGTCCATCAGCACCAGCTCGAAGCGCGCGAGGGCGATCGCCTCGAGCGCCTCGGTACCGTCGGCCGCGACCACGACCTCGCAGCCGAGGCGTTCGAGCATCCCGATGGCGACTTCCTGGTTGGCGCGGTTGTCCTCGACCACCAGCACGCGAACGCCGCCGAAGCTCTCGCGGCCCGGTCCGGTGTCGCGCGCGGCGGTCTGGCGCGGCGCCGGCAGCTGCGAGGCCAGCAGCGCGCGCAGGCAGTCGGCGAGCGCGTTGCGGCG
>JAJVIG010000006.1:95957-195620 GCA_022072145.1 Pseudomonadales bacterium | reverse complement strand
TGCGCCTGGGCCCGTTACCCGACGAGGCGCGGGCGCGCGCGGCGCTGGAGCGCGTGCGGGCATGGCTGCCGGTGGCCGAGGTCCTCGCCGTGCCGGTGCCCGCGGGCAGCAGTTTCTGGGTGCACGTGCCGCCGCGCTCCGGCGAGGACGAGGCGCGCGCGGTGGTCGCCCGGCTGGCGGCCAGCGGTATCGAGAGCTTCGTGATCCGTGACGAACCGGTGCTGCGCAACGCAGTCTCGCTCGGCGTGTTCCGTGATGCCGGGAGCGCCGCCCGGCACGCCGCCCGTTTCGCTGGCATCGGCTATCCGGTAGCGGTGCACGAGGCGGTGCGCGAGCGCCCGGGCGTCGTCGTCGAGGGCGCGCTGGCCGCCGACCCGCAGGGACTCGAGGCCGCGCTGGGGGCCGACGCGGGCATCGAGGAGCTCGCGTGCCCCGTCGTTGCGGAGCCCGTGGTGCCCGACTAAACTGCGGCGCCCGCACCGGGGCCGCTCGCTCCCGCGCGCGGGACATGCGAACACGCTGGCGTAGCTCAATTGGCAGAGCAGCTGATTTGTAATCAGCCGGTTGGGGGTTCGATTCCTCTCGCCAGCTCCAGCCCATTCCCGGGGCTGGGCGGCCGAGTGCATGACAAATTACGGACCGGGGCGCCGTCAGGCGTCGTGCCGGTTGACAGCGCTGTTCGGCGCGAAGAAAATGCCCGGCTCTTCGAGGAGGGGTTCCCGAGCGGTCAAAGGGATCAGACTGTAAATCTGACGCGCAAGCTTCGCTGGTTCGAATCCAGCCCCCTCCACCATTCGGCAGGCCGCATCCCGGCATCGATCCGCGCCAGCGGGCGGGCCGGGGCGGAGTCCGGAAGGCGGGTATAGTTCAACGGTAGAACCTCAGCCTTCCAAGCTGATGGTGCGGGTTCGATTCCCGCTACCCGCTCCAGCGGACAGTGCGTGCCGCCGGGCAAGGTGTTCGGTCCGCGGCGTGAGGCGGGCCGTGGAGGGCACGAGGGTTTTTGGGCGGGCTCATATAGCTCAGTCGGTAGAGCACTTCCTTGGTAAGGAAGAGGTCACCGGTTCAAATCCGGTTATGAGCTCCAGAATTCGTTGGTTAGCGGCTCCCGTGCCGGATGGCGCGGAGGGCCCGTTGTCATTCGTTGGATTGTTTTCATCTACTGGCACTGGAGACGCGCGCAATGGCCAAGGAAAAATTCGAGCGTAAGAAGCCGCACGTGAACGTGGGGACGATCGGACACGTGGACCACGGGAAGACGACGCTGACGGCGGCGTTGACGCGGGTGTGCGCGGAGACGTGGGGCGGGGAGATGCGCGCGTTCGACCAGATCGACAACGCGCCGGAGGAGCGCGAGCGCGGGATCACGATCGCGACCTCGCACGTGGAGTACGAGAGCCCGACGCGGCACTACGCGCACGTGGACTGCCCCGGGCACGCGGACTACGTGAAGAACATGATCACGGGCGCGGCGCAGATGGACGGTGCGATTCTGGTGTGTTCGGCGGCGGACGGCCCGATGCCGCAGACGCGCGAGCACATCCTGCTGAGCCGCCAGGTGGGTGTTCCGTACATCGTGGTGTTCCTGAACAAGGCGGACATGGTGGACGATGCGGAGCTGCTCGAGCTGGTTGAGATGGAAGTGCGCGAGTTGCTGTCGAAGTACGACTTCCCGGGCGACGACACGCCGATCGTGACGGGCTCGGCGCTGATGGCGCTGGAAGGCAAGGACGACAACGGGATGGGCACGAGCGCGGTGCGCAAGCTGGTGGAGACGCTGGATTCGTACATTCCGGAGCCGCAGCGTGCGATCGACCAGCCGTTCCTGATGCCGATCGAGGACGTGTTCTCGATTTCGGGCCGCGGCACGGTGGTGACGGGCCGGGTGGAGCGCGGGGTGGTGAAGGTCGGCGAGGAAGTCGAGATCGTCGGGATGAAGGCGACGGTGAAGACGACCTGCACGGGTGTGGAGATGTTCCGCAAGCTGCTGGACGAAGGCCGGGCGGGGGAGAACGTGGGCGTGCTGCTGCGCGGCACGAAGCGTGACGAGGTGGAGCGTGGCCAGGTGCTGGCGAAGCCGGGCTCGATCAAGCCGCACACGAAGTTCACGGCCGAGGTGTACGTGCTGACGAAGGAGGAGGGCGGACGACACACGCCGTTCTTCAAGGGCTACCGGCCGCAGTTCTATTTCCGCACGACGGACGTGACGGGGGCGTGCGAGCTGCCGGAAGGCGTGGAGATGGTGATGCCGGGGGACAACCTGCAGATGGTGGTGACGCTGATCGTGCCGATCGCGATGGAGGAAGGCCTGCGCTTCGCGATCCGCGAGGGCGGGCGCACGGTGGGCGCCGGCGTGGTGGCGAAGATCATCGAGTGAGGGCAACGGTTTACGCCAGTAGCTCAATTGGCAGAGCGGCGGTCTCCAAAACCGCAGGTTGGGGGTTCGATTCCCTCCTGGCGTGCCACTTTCCCCGGCGTCCGGGCGTGCGGTCCGGCCGCCGCCCGGGCTCCTCGATGGCGGGTCGCACGGAAGTTCTCCGATGAAAGCAAATGTCCACGAGAAGAACGGCCGGCTCGACTGGCTCAAGTGGGCCGTGGTCGCGCTGATCCTGGGGGCGCTGGTCGTGCTGGCCGGCGGCAGCGGTGTCGCCAACGGCATCGGCTTCGCGCGTGAGTTCGCCGAACGCTCGGCGCTGCTGCGCTGGCCGGTGCTGGCGCTGCTCGCGGCGGCCGGCGTGGCGGTCGCGTTCCTGACCTCGCAGGGCGCGGCGTTCCTCGAGCTCGCGAAGTCCGCGCGCGGCGAGATCCGCAAGGTGGTCTGGCCCACCCGGCAGGAGACGACGCAGACGACGCTGATCGTGGTCGCGGTGGTCGTGGTGATGGCGCTGATCCTCTGGGGGCTCGACACGTTCCTCGGCTGGCTCGCTTCGAAGCTGATTGGGTAGGGGTGGACGATGGCGAAACGCTGGTATGTGGTGCACGCCTTCTCCGGTTTCGAGAAGAAGGTCGCCGCGGCACTGAAGGAGCGCGTGCAGCGCTTCGGGATGCAGGAGAAGTTCGGCGACATCCTGGTACCCACCGAGGAAGTCGTCGAGATGCGCGGCGGACAGAAGCGCAAGAGCGAGCGCAAGTTCTTCCCCGGCTACGTGCTGGTGGAAATGGAGCTCGACGAGGACACCTGGCACCTCGTCAAGGAAACCCCGCGCGTGATGGGCTTCATCGGCGGCAAGGCCGACCGGCCCTCGCCGATCACCGAGGCCGAGGCGCGCGCGATCCTGCGCCGAGTCGAGGAAGGCGCGGACAAGCCGCGGCCGAAGACGATCTTCGAGCCGGGCGAGATGGTGCGTGTGGTCGACGGCCCGTTCAACGACTTCAACGGGGTCGTGGAGCAGGTCGACTACGACAAGAACCGCCTGAAGGTGGCGGTACTGATCTTCGGGCGTTCGACTCCGGTCGAGCTCGATTTCGCCCAGGTCGAGAAGGCCTGAGGCGAGCCTGAGGCGTCGCCGCCCGGCGGGCGGCGCGCGGGGAGCCGGTGACGAACGGCAGGTGGCAGTCGTTCCGAGGCGTCAATCACCCACTGTGGAGTAGATCATGGCCAAGAAAGTCGACGCTTACATCAAGCTGCAGGTCAAGGCCGGCCAGGCCAACCCGAGTCCGCCCGTCGGTCCGGCGCTGGGCCAGCGCGGCGTGAACATCATGGAGTTCTGCAAGGCCTTCAACGCGGCCACGCAGGGCCTGGAACTCGGGATGCCGATCCCGGTCGTCATCACGGTCTATTCGGACCGCAGTTTCACCTTCGTCACCAAGACGCCGCCGGCGACCGTGCTGTTGAAGAAGGCGGCCGGCATCGCCTCGGGCAGCAACACGCCGAACACCAAGAAGGTCGGCAAGGTCACGCGCGAGCAGGTCGAGGAGATCGCGCGCACCAAGATGCCCGACCTGACGGCGGCGGACATGGACGCGGCGGTACGCACGATCGCCGGCAGCGCGCGCAGCGCGGGCATCGAAGTGGAGGGGCTGTGAGATGGCGAGGATGACGAAGAAGCAGCGGGCGATCCGTGAGCAACTGGTTCCCGGCAAGGCGTACCCGATCGACGAGGCGGTAGCGCTGCTCGGCAGCCTGCCGCGCGCGAAGTTCGCCGAATCGATCGACGTGGCGATCAACCTCGGCGTCGATGCACGCAAGTCCGACCAGCAGGTGCGCGGCGCGACGACGCTGCCGCACGGCACCGGCAAGACGGTGCGCGTGGCGGTGTTCACGCAGGGCGCCAACGCCGAGGCGGCGAAGGCCGCCGGTGCCGACGTGGTCGGCATGGACGAGCTCGCCGAGCAGGTCAAGGGCGGCAATCTCGACTTCGACGTCGTGATCGCCTCGCCGGACGCGATGCGCGTGGTCGGCCAGCTCGGCCAGATTCTCGGTCCGCGCGGCCTGATGCCGAACCCGAAGACCGGCACCGTGACGCCGGACGTGGCCACCGCGGTGCGCAACGCCAAGAGCGGCCAGGTACGTTACCGCACCGACAAGAACGGCCTCGTGCACGGCGCGATCGGCAAGCTCGGGTTCGAGACGCGCGCGGTCAAGGAAAACCTCGAGGCACTGCTGGCGGACCTGCGCAAGGCCAAGCCGGCGACCTCGAAGGGCACGTACCTGAAGAAGATCACCCTGTCGACGACGATGGGACCGGGTCTCGTGATCGATCAGTCGAGTCTCGAGGCCTGAGCAACGACTTTGGGGTCTGTGGACAGCTCGTCTGGCCAGGACCATCAAAGACCGTAGGCCCCCCGCGAGGGGGTTAATCCGCGCCGGGAGGCGCTGGCCTACGCAGATGGTGAATACCCGATTGGTGACGATTGGAGTGCTTCACCGCAGCAGATGCCGCCGCGCGGCCCCAGACACGCGGCGGTGAGGTAAACAGCCGGCCCCAGGGCCGGTTCAACACAGGAGTAACTCCAGTGGCACTAGGACTCGAAGACAAGAAGGCGATCGTCGCTGAAGTCAGAGAGACCGCCACCAAAGCCCTGTCCGTCGTGATCGCAGACGCCCGTGGCGTCAGCGTCACGAATCTCACCAGGCTGCGCAAGCAGGCGCGCGAGGCCAACGTGGTGGTGCGGGTGGTCCGCAACACGCTGGCGAAGCGCGCGGTCGAAGGCACCGATTTCGAGTGCATCGGCCCGGCGCTGGTGGGTCCTTCGCTGCTCGCGTTCTCGATCGAGGACCCGGGCGCTGCCGCGCGGATCTTCAAGGATTTCGCGAAGCAGGTGGAGGCGTTCGAGGTCAAGGCTCTGGCGGTGAGCGGCCGACTGATGGGGGCCGAGCAGATCGACGTACTGGCGTCGCTGCCGACCCGCGACCAGGCAATCTCGATGCTGATGAGTGTCATCCAGGCACCGGTTGCCAAGCTCGCACGCACGCTCAACGAGGTCCCGGGCAAGCTCGTCCGGACCATCGCTGCCGTGCGCGATCAGAAGGAAGCCGCCTGAGCGGTTGGGTATCTGGCAATTTCAATCCAAGCAATCAACGAGGAGTGACAAGTCATGGCACTGTCCCGGGACGACATCCTTAACGCCATCGCCGAAATGACCGTGATGGACGTGGTCGAACTGATCAAGGCAATGGAAGACAAGTTCGGCGTGACCGCCGCCGCCGCGGTTGCGGCAGCGCCGGCCGCAGCGGCCGCCGCTGCACCTGCCGAGGAAGAGAAGACCGAGTTCGACGTGGTCCTGAAGGCCGCCGGCGAGAAGAAGGTCAACGTGATCAAGGTCGTTCGCGAACTGACCGGCCTCGGCCTGAAGGAAGCGAAGGACATGGTCGACGGCGCACCGTCGACGGTGAAGGAAGCGGTCAGCAAGGCGGACGCGGAAGCGGCCAAGGCCAAGCTCGAGGAAGCAGGCGCTACCGTCGAGATCAAGTGATCGCGATGCCGCACGGCACGCGTTCGCGCAAGGCTGGCGGCAACGCCGGGCCGGGGGGCTTGCCCCCCGGCTTTTTTGCCGTGGTACGCCGCTTCCCGAAAGGCCATGGCGCCTTTCGAGAGACGGTTTACGGATCCGGACGACTCGCAGCACATCGCTGAGGAACACGCATGGCCTACTCATATACCGAGAGAAAACGCATCCGCAAGGACTTCGGCAAGCTCAAGCTCCCGAGCGGTATGGAGCTGCCGTTCCTGCTGGCGATCCAGCGGGACTCGTACCGGCAGTTCACGCAGGAGGACGTGCCGTCCGCGCAGCGCGAGGAAACCGGCCTGCACGGCGCCTTCCGCTCGGTGTTCCCCATCGTCAGCTATTCGGGCAACGCCGCGCTCGAGTACGTCGACTACATGCTCGGCGCGCCGGTGTTCGACGTCGCCGAGTGCCAGCTGCGCGGCGCGACCTACGCGGTGCCGCTGCGCGTGCGCGTGCGCCTGATCATCTACGACCGCGAGTCCTCGACGCGCTCGATCAAGGACATCAAGGAGCAGGAAGTCTACATGGGAGAAATCCCGTTGATGACGGACAACGGCACGTTCGTGATCAACGGCACCGAGCGCGTCGTGGTCTCGCAGCTGCACCGTTCGCCCGGCGTGTTCTTCGATCACGACAAGGGCAAGACCCATTCCTCGGGCAAGCTGCTGTACTCGGCGCGGATCATCCCCTACCGCGGTTCCTGGCTCGATTTCGAGTTCGACCCGAAGGACCTGGTGTACGTGCGCATCGACCGCCGCCGCAAGCTGCCGGCGACGATCCTGCTGCGCGCGCTCGGCTACGGCGCGCAGGACATGCTGCGCATGTTCTACGACACCAACGTGTTCACGGTCGACGCGGACGGCAACTGGGTGCTGGCGCTGGTCGCCGAGCGTCTGCGCGGCGAGATCGCGGCGTTCGACATCCGTGACGAGAAGGGCTCGGTGATCGTCGAGCGCGGGCGCCGGATCACCGCGCGCCACATCCGCCAGATCGAGAAGGCGAAGCTCGAGCACCTGCAGGTGCCGCCGGAGTACATCGTCGGACGCTCGCTCGCCTGCGACATCGTCGACACCGCGACCGGCGAGGTGCTGCTCGACTGCAACACCGAGCTGACCGCCGACATGCTCGGCAAGCTGCTCGCCAAGGGCATCCAGCGCATCGAGACCATCTACACCAACGAGCTCGACTGCGGCCCGTTCGTCTCCGAGACGCTGCGCTCCGACCCGACGCGCACGCCGCTCGAGGCGCTGGTCGAGATCTACCGCATGATGCGCCCCGGCGAGCCGCCGACACGCGAGGCGGCCGAGAACCTGTTCAACAACCTGTTCTTCTCGCTCGAACGCTACGACCTGTCCGAAGTCGGGCGCATGAAGTTCAACCGCCGCCTCGGGCGCGAGGAGGTGCGCGGCACCGGCGTGCTGAGCCGCGAGGACATCGTCGACGTCCTGAAGATGCTGATCGCGATCCGCAACGGCAAGGGCGTGGTCGACGACATCGATCACCTCGGCAACCGCCGCGTGCGCTCGGTCGGCGAGATGGCCGAGAACCAGTTCCGCGTGGGGCTGGTGCGCGTGGAGCGCGCGGTCAAGGAGCGGCTGAACCTCGCCGAATCCGAACAGCTGATGCCGCAGGACCTGATCAACGCCAAGCCGGTGGCGGCCGCGGTGAAGGAGTTCTTCGGTTCCAGCCAGCTGTCGCAGTTCATGGACCAGAACAACCCGCTGTCCGAGGTCACGCACAAGCGGCGCGTCTCGGCGCTCGGACCGGGCGGCCTCACGCGCGAGCGCGCCGGCTTCGAGGTGCGCGACGTGCACCCGACGCACTACGGGCGCGTCTGCCCGATCGAGACGCCGGAAGGTCCGAACATCGGCCTGATCAACTCGCTCGCCACCTTCGCGCGCACCAACCGCTACGGTTTCCTCGAGTCGCCGTACCGCAAGGTCGTAGACGGCCGGGTGACCGACGAGATCGAGTACCTGTCGGCGATCACCGAGGCCGATCACGTGATCGCGCAGGCCTCCTCCGCCGTCGACCGCAACCACATGCTCGTCGACGAGCTGGTCACCGTGCGCCACCAGAACGAGTTCACCGTGATGCCGCGCGAGCGCGTGGACTACATGGACGTCTCGCCGAAGCAGGTGGTCTCGGTCGCCGCCTCGCTGATCCCGTTCCTCGAGCACGACGACGCGAACCGCGCGCTGATGGGATCGAACATGCAGCGCCAGGCGGTGCCGACGCTGCGCACCGAGAAGCCGCTGGTCGGCACCGGCATGGAGCGCCTGGTCGCGCGCGACTCCGGCGTCTGCGTGGTTGCACGCCGCGGCGGCGAGATCGAGAGCGTCGACGCGGGTCGCATCGTGGTGCGCGTCAAGGAGGAGGAGATCGGCAGCGGCCAGGCCGGGGTCGACATCTACAACCTGACCAAGTACACGCGCTCGAACCAGAACACCTGCATCAACCAGCGTCCGGTCGTGCGCCAGGGCGACGTCGTGGCGGCCGGCGACATCCTCGCCGACGGCCCCTCGGTGGACCTCGGCGAGCTCGCGCTGGGGCAGAACATGCGCATCGCGTTCATGCCGTGGAACGGTTACAACTTCGAGGACTCGATCCTGATCTCGGAGCGCGTGGTGCGCGAGGACCGCTTCACCACCATCCACATCCAGGAACTGAGCTGTGTCGCGCGCGACACCAAGCTCGGGCCGGAGGAGATCACGGCCGACATCCCGAACGTCGGCGAGGGCGCGCTGGCGAACCTCGACGAGTCGGGCATCGTCTACATCGGCGCGGAGGTGAACGCCGGCGACATCCTGGTCGGCAAGGTCACGCCGAAGGGCGAGACCCAGCTCACGCCGGAAGAGAAGCTGCTGCGCGCGATCTTCGGCGAGAAGGCCTCCGACGTGAAGGACACCTCGCTGCGCGTGCCGTCCGGCACCAAGGGCACGGTGATCGACGTGCAGGTGTTCACGCGTGAGGGGCTCGCCCGCGACCAGCGCGCCCTCGAGATCGAGAAAGCCCAGCTCGAACAGTACCGCAAGGACCTGCGTGACGAGTTCCGCATCGTCGAGAACGCGACCTTCGCGCGTTTGCGCAACCAGCTCGCGGGGGCGAAGGTGGCGGGCGGCGCCGGCCTGAAGAAGGACACCGTGCTCACGCTCGAGCAGCTCGACGGCATGGACCGCGAGCAGTGGTTCAAGCTGCGCATGGCGAGCGCGGAGCTGAACGCGCAGCTCGAGGGCGCCGAGAGCGATCTCGCGGAGCGCCGCGAGGAAATGGAGAAGCGCTTCGAGGAGAAGCGCCGCAAGCTGCAGAGCGGCGACGACCTCGCGCCCGGTGTGCTGAAGATCGTGAAGGTCTACCTCGCCGTCAAGCGCCGCGTGCAGCCGGGCGACAAGATGGCGGGCCGGCACGGCAACAAGGGCGTGATCTCGGTGATCATGCCCGAGGAGGACATGCCGCACGACGAGCACGGCGAGCCGGTCGACATCGTGCTGAACCCGCTCGGCGTGCCGTCGCGGATGAACGTGGGCCAGATCCTCGAGACGCACCTCGGTCTCGCCGCGCACGGCCTGGGCCGGCGCATCGACACCATGCTGCGCGAGCAGCGCAAGGTGGCGGAACTGCGCAAGTTCCTCGAGGAGGTCTACAACTCCACGGGCGGCCAGCCGGTCGATCTGAAGTCGCTGGGCGACCGCGAGCTGCTCGAACTGGCGGACAACCTGCGCCGCGGCGTGCCGATGGCCACGCAGGTGTTCGACGGCGCCTCCGAGGACGAGATCAAGGCGCTGCTGCGCCTGGCCGGACTGCCCGACACCGGCCAGATGCATCTGTACGACGGGCGTACCGGCGAGCGCTTCGAGCGCCCGGTGACGGTCGGCTACATGTACGTGCTGAAGCTCAACCACCTGGTCGACGACAAGATGCACGCGCGCTCCACCGGCTCGTACTCGCTGGTCACGCAGCAGCCGCTCGGCGGCAAGGCGCAGTTCGGCGGACAGCGCTTCGGGGAAATGGAGGTGTGGGCGCTGGAAGCCTACGGTGCCGCGTACACGCTGCAGGAAATGCTCACCGTCAAGTCCGACGACGTGAACGGCCGCACGCGCATGTACAAGAACATCGTCGACGGCGACCATCGCATGGAGCCCGGGATGCCGGAATCCTTCAACGTGCTCGTGAAGGAAATCCGTTCGCTCGGCATCGACATCGAGCTCGATACCGACTGATCCACGGCGAAGCCGGCAAGCAATACGCGGAGGAACGGCCTTGAAAGACCTGCTCAACCTGATGAAGAACCAGAGCGTGACGGAAGAGTTCGATGCGATCCGCATCGGGCTCGCGTCGCCCGAGATGATCCGTTCGTGGTCGTTCGGCGAGGTGAAGAAGCCCGAGACGATCAACTACCGCACCTTCAAGCCCGAGCGCGACGGACTGTTCTGCGCGAAGATCTTCGGGCCGGTGAAGGACTACGAGTGCCTGTGCGGCAAGTACAAGCGCCTGAAGCACCGCGGCGTGGTGTGCGAGAAATGCGGCGTCGAGGTGGCGCTGGCCAAGGTGCGCCGCGAGCGCATGGGACACATCGAGCTCGCGAGCCCGGTGGCGCACATCTGGTTCCTGAAGTCGCTGCCCTCGCGCATCGGCCTGCTGCTCGACATGACGCTGCGCGACATCGAGCGCGTGCTGTACTTCGAGTCCTACCTGGTGATCGACGCCGGCATGACCACGCTCGAGCGCGGCCAGCTGCTGAGCGACGAGCAGTACTACCAGGCGCTCGAGGAGCACGGCGACGAGTTCACCGCGAAGATGGGCGCCGAGGCGATCCAGCAGTACATCGCCGACATCGGGCTCGAGGAGGAGATCGCGCGCCTGCGCGAGGAGCTGCCGCAGACGACCTCCGAGACCAAGATCAAGAAGCTGTCGAAGCGCCTGAAGCTGCTCGAGGCCTTCCACCAGTCCGGCAACAAGCCGCAGTGGATGGTGCTCAACGCGCTGCCGGTGCTGCCGCCGGACCTGCGTCCGCTGGTGCCCCTCGACGGCGGGCGCTTCGCGACCTCGGACCTGAACGATCTCTACCGCCGCGTGATCAACCGCAACAACCGCCTGAAGCGGCTGCTCGACCTCAGCGCGCCGGACATCATCGTGCGCAACGAGAAGCGCATGCTGCAGGAAGCGGTCGACGCGCTGCTCGACAACGGCCGCCGCGGCCGTGCCATCACCGGCACCAACAAGCGCCCGCTGAAGTCGCTGGCCGACATGATCAAGGGCAAGCAGGGACGCTTCCGCCAGAACCTGCTCGGCAAGCGCGTCGACTACTCGGGCCGTTCGGTGATCGTGGTCGGCCCCACGCTGAAGCTGCACCAGTGCGGTCTGCCGAAGAAGATGGCGCTCGAGCTGTTCAAGCCGTTCATCTTCGGCAAGCTGGAGACGCGCGGCCTCGCGACCACGATCAAGGCCGCGAAGAAGATGGTCGAGCGCGAGCCGCCGGAGGTGTGGGACATCCTCGCCGAGGTGATCCGCGAGCATCCGGTGCTGCTGAACCGCGCCCCGACCCTGCACCGTCTCGGCATCCAGGCCTTCGAGCCGGTGCTGATCGAGGGCAAGGCGATCCAGTTGCATCCGCTGGTCTGCGCGGCCTACAACGCCGACTTCGACGGCGACCAGATGGCCGTGCACGTGCCGCTGACGCTGGAAGCGCAGCTCGAGGCGCGCGCGCTGATGATGTCGACCAACAACATCCTCTCGCCAGCCAACGGTGACCCGATCATCGTGCCGTCGCAGGACGTGGTGCTCGGCCTGTACTACATGACCCGCGAGCGCATCGGCGCGCGGGGCGAGCGCGTCGAGGCCGACCGGGGCCAGCGCGCCTTCGCCGACGTCGACGAGGTGCGCCGCGCCTGGGGCGCCGGGCAGATCGACCTGCACACGCGCATCCGCGTGCGCATCCGCGAGCGCCTGCCCGACGGCGCCGGCGAACTGCGCGAGAACGTGCGCCGCGTGGAGACGACGGTCGGCCGCGTGATGCTGTTCGAGATCGTTCCCGACGGGCTGTCCTTCGACCTGGTCAACATGCCGATGACCAAGAAGAGCATCTCGCGCCTGATCAACACCTGCTACCGCAGCGTCGGCCTGAAGAAGACCGTGATCTTCGCCGACCAGCTGATGTACACCGGCTTCGAGTACTCGACGCGCTCGGGGGCATCGATCGGCGTCAACGATTTCGTGATCCCCGAGGCCAAGGCGAAGCTGATCGCGCAGGCCGAGGGCGAGGTCGCGGAGATCGAGTCGCAGTACGCCTCGGGTCTGGTGACGCAGGGCGAGAAGTACAACAAGGTGATCGATATCTGGTCGCGCGCCAACGACCTCGTCGCCAAGGCGATGATGGAAGGCATCAGCAAGGAAACGGTGCGCGACAGCACCGGCAAGGAGCACCAGCAGGGCTCGTTCAACTCGGTGTTCATGTACGCGGACTCGGGCGCGCGGGGTTCACCGGCGCAGATCCGCCAGCTGGCGGGGATGCGCGGCCTGATGGCCAAGCCGGACGGCTCGATCATCGAGACGCCGATCACCGCCAATTTCCGCGAGGGGCTGAACGTACTGCAGTACTTCATCTCGACGCACGGTGCGCGCAAGGGCCTGGCCGACACCGCGCTGAAGACCGCGAACTCCGGTTACCTGACCCGCCGCCTCGTCGACGTGGCCCAGGACCTGGTCATCACCGAGCAGGACTGCGGCACCGGCGAGGGATTGCTGATGACGCCGGTGATCGAGGGCGGCGACGTGATCGAGGCGCTGGGTGACCGCGTGCTCGGGCGCGTGGTCGCGCGCGACGTGCTGCGCCCGGGTAGCGACGAGATCGCGGTGCAGGCCGGCACCATGCTCGACGAGGGCATGGTCGAACACCTCGAGAAGCTCGGCGTCGACGAGATCACGGTGCGTTCGCCGATCACCTGCGAGACCCGCTACGGCATCTGCAGCAAGTGCTACGGCCGCGACCTGGCGCGCGGGCACCGCGTGAACATCGGCGAGGCGATCGGGGTGGTCGCCGCGCAGTCGATCGGCGAGCCGGGCACGCAGCTCACGATGCGTACCTTCCACATCGGCGGCGCCGCCTCGCGCGCGACCGAGGCCGACAACATCCAGGTCAAGAACGACGGCACGGTGCGCCTGCACAACCTGCGCTGGGTCGAACAGAAGACGGGCAAGCTGGTCGCGGTGTCGCGTTCCGGCGAACTGTCGGTGCTCGACGGCGACGGCCGCGAGCGCGAGCGTTACCGCCTGCCCTACGGCGCCGTGCTGACGGTCAAGGACGGCGATGCGGTCAAGTCGCGCCAGACCGTGGCCACCTGGGATCCGCACACGCACCCGATCATCACCGAGGTGGCCGGCCGCATCCGTTTCGAGGGCATGGAGGAAGGCATCAGCGTCAACCGCCAGACCGACGAACTGACCGGGTTGTCGAGCATCTCGGTGCTCGATCCCTCGGAGCGTCCGGCAGCCGGCAAGGACGTGCGTCCCGCGGTGGCACTGGTCGACGCCAAGGGCAAGGAACTGTTGCTGCCCGGCACCCAGATCCCGGCGCACTACTTCCTGCCGGCGAGCGCGCTGGTCAGCCTGGAAGACGGCGCGACGGTGGACGTGGGCGACGTGATCGCGCGGATTCCGCAGGAACGCGGCGGCACGCGCGACATCACCGGCGGTCTGCCGCGGGTCGCGGACCTGTTCGAGGCGCGTCGTCCGAAGGAACCGGCGATTCTCGCCGAGATTTCCGGTACGGTCAGCTTCGGCAAGGAAACCAAGGGCAAGCGCCGCCTGGTGATCACCCCGACCGACGGCCAGACGCTGCCGGACGGCAGCGCCCACTACGAGACGCTGATCCCGAAGTGGCGGGCATTGACCGTGTTCGAGGGCGAGACCGTCGAGAAGGGCGAGGTGGTGTCCGAAGGACCGCCCGCACCGCACGACATCCTGCGCCTGAAGGGCGTCGAGGCGCTGGCGAAGTACATCGTCAGCGAGATCCAGGACGTCTACCGCCTGCAGGGCGTGCGCATCAACGACAAGCACATCGAGGTGATCGTGCGCCAGATGCTGCGCAAGGTCGAGATCACCGCGGCGGGCGAGTCCTCGTTCATCAAGGGCGAGCAGGCGGAATACAACCGCATGCTCGAGGAGAACGAGACGCTCGAGAAGGACGACCGGATGCCGGCGAGCTTCGAGCGTGTGCTGCTCGGCATCACCAAGGCCTCGCTGGCGACCGAGTCGTTCATCTCCGCGGCCTCGTTCCAGGAGACGACCCGCGTGCTGACCGAGGCGGCGGTGACCGGCAAGCGCGACTTCCTGCGCGGTCTGAAGGAGAACGTGGTGGTCGGCAGGCTGATCCCGGCGGGTACCGGCTTCACCTACCACAGCGAGCGCCGTCGCCGGCGCGCGAAGGAAGCGATGGGCGAGACGATGGCGACCGCGAGCGAGATCGAGGCAGCGCTCACCGAGGCCTTCGGCGGCGAGGGTTCCTGACGGTAATTTTGGGGGCGGCGGAGCGTTGCTCCGCCCGCCGTATTGACGCTACCCGGAGGCATCCCTAGAATTCCGCCTCCGCAAAAACGGGTGGCCACGGCAAACGACGTGGCCGGAACGGACAACGCGACGGCCCGGAGCCGCCGCAAACCATACTTTCGGACCCCGCGCGTGCCGTGCACGGGGCCGCAAATCGGAGCAATCGATGACGACGATCAATCAGCTGGTCCGCAAGCCGCGCCAGCGCAAGGTCGAGAAGAGCACGGTGCCGGCGCTGAAGGGCTGCCCCCAGCGTCGCGGCGTCTGCACGCGCGTCTACACGACGACGCCGAAGAAGCCGAACTCGGCGCTGCGCAAGGTGTGCCGCGTACGCCTGACCAGCGGCTTCGAGGTGACGTCGTACATCGGCGGCGAGGGCCACAACCTGCAGGAGCACAGTGTGGTGTTGATCCGCGGCGGCCGGGTCAAGGACCTGCCGGGTGTGCGTTACCACACCGTGCGCGGCACCCTCGACACCGCGGGCGTGACCAAGCGTCGCCAGCGTCGTTCGAAATACGGAGCGAAGCGCCCGAAATCGTGAGTCGTATGCGGGGGCGGCACCTTCCGCCCCCGCTTTTTTCCAGCACCAGTAAGGCCGGGCCCACGGCAAGGCGATTGCCGCAGGCCGTCCCGGGTAACCTGAAACACCGTAGAGGTATGCAATGCCCAGAAGACGCGTAGCCGCGAAGCGGGAGATCCTGCCGGATCCGAAATTCGGCAATGTCACCCTTGCCAAGTTCATGAACCACGTGATGGTCGGCGGCAAGAAGTCGCTGGCCGAGCGCATCGTCTACGGCGCGCTCGACCTGATCGAGGAGCGCATGAAGCGCGATCCGGTCGGCGTGTTCGAGGAGGCGCTCGCCAACGTCGCCCCGATGGTCGAGGTGAAGTCCCGCCGGGTCGGCGGCGCCACCTACCAGGTGCCGGTCGAGGTGCGTGCCTCGCGCCAGCAGGCGCTGGCGATGCGCTGGCTGGTCGACTACTCGCGCAAGCGTGGCGAGAAGTCGATGCCGCAGCGTCTGGCGGGCGAGCTGATCGATGCCTGCCAGGGCCGGGGCGCTGCCGTGAAGAAGCGCGAGGACGTGCATCGCATGGCCGAGGCCAACAAGGCATTTTCTCACTACCGCTTCTGACGCAGGTCGGCGGCAACAGTACATCGAGGAACGGACGTGGCTCGCAAGACCCCCATCAAGCGTTATCGCAATATCGGCATCGTGGCTCACATCGACGCCGGCAAGACCACCACGTCCGAGCGCGTGCTGTTCTACACCGGTGTATCGCACAAGCTTGGCGAGGTGCACGACGGCGCCGCGACCATGGACTGGATGGCGCAGGAGCAGGAGCGCGGCATCACCATCACCTCGGCCGCCACCACCTGTTTCTGGTCGGGCATGGACCGGCAGTTCGACGAACACCGCCTGAACGTGATCGACACTCCCGGGCACGTCGACTTCACCATCGAGGTCGAGCGTTCGCTTCGCGTGCTCGACGGCGCCGTGGTGGTGCTGTGCGGTTGCGCCGGTGTGCAACCGCAGACCGAGACCGTGTGGCGCCAGGCGAACAAGTACGAAGTGCCGCGCGTCATCTTCGTGAACAAGATGGACCGCAACGGCGCCGACTTCCTGCGTGTCGTGAAGCAGGTGAAGGAGCGCCTCGGCGCGACCGCGGTGCCGATCCAGATGATGGTCGGCGCCGAGGACAAGTTCGCCGGCGTGATCGACCTCGTGAAGATGAAGTCGATCCTCTGGAACGAGGAGGATCAGGGTACCACGTTCGTGTACGGCCCGATCCCGGCCGAGCTGCAGGCGACCTGCGACGAGCTGCGCGACAACCTGGTCGCGGCGGCCGCCGAGGCGTCCGACGAGCTGATGGAGAAGTACCTCGAGGGCGAAGCGCTCACCGAGGAAGAGATCAAGTGGGGCCTGCGCACGCGCACGCTGAAGAGCGAGATCGTGCCGGTGCTCGGCGGTTCCGCGTTCAAGAACAAGGGCGTGCAGGCGATGCTCGATGCGGTCATCGAGTACCTGCCGGCGCCGACCGAGGTGAAGGCGATCCAGGGCGAGCTCGAGGACGGCACCGTCGTGAACTGCGAGGCCGACGACAGCGCGCCGTTCGCCGCGCTGGCGTTCAAGATCGCGACCGACCCCTTCGTCGGCACGCTGACCTTTTTCCGCGTCTACTCGGGAACGCTCGAGAGCGGCACCGGCGTGTACAACGCCGTGAAGGACCGCAAGGAGCGCGTGGGCCGGATGGTGCAGATGCACGCGAACCAGCGCACCGAGATCAAGGAAGTGCTGGCCGGCGACATCGCCGCCGCAGTGGGCCTGAAGGACGTCACCACCGGTGACACGCTGTGCTCGATCGACCACAAGGTCCGTCTGGAGCGCATGGAGTTCCCCGAGCCGGTGATCTCGGTCGCGGTCGAACCGAAGACCAAGGCCGACCAGGAAAAGATGGGCGTGGCGCTCGGCAAGCTGGCGCAGGAAGACCCGTCGTTCCGCGTGCACACCGACGAGGAGTCGGGGCAGACCATCATTTCCGGCATGGGCGAACTGCACCTCGACATCATCGTCGACCGCATGAAGCGCGAGTTCAACGTCGAGGCCAACGTCGGCAAGCCGCAGGTTGCCTACCGCGAGACGATCCGCAAGAGCGTCGAGGTCGAAGGCAAGTTCGTGCGCCAGTCCGGTGGCCGCGGCCAGTACGGCCATGTGTGGCTGCGCCTCGAGCCGCTGCCGGCCGATGCGGAGTACGAGTTCCACAACGAGGTCGTCGGCGGCACGGTTCCCAAGGAATACATCCCGGCGGTCGACAAGGGCGTGCGCGAACAGCTGCAGAACGGCGTGATCGCCGGCTATCCGCTGCTCGCGATGAAGGTCACGATCTTCGACGGCTCGTTCCACGAGGTCGACTCGAACGAGATGGCGTTCAAGATCGCCGGCTCGATGGCGGTGAAGGACGGCGCGAAGAAGGCCGATCCGGTGCTGCTCGAACCGATCATGGCGGTCGAGGTGGTGACGCCGGAAGAGTACATGGGCGACGTCATCGGCGACCTGAACCGCCGCCGCGGCCTGATCCAGGGCATGGACGACAGCACTTCGGGGCGCGTCGTTACGGCCGAGGTGCCGCTGTCGGAGATGTTCGGCTACGCGACCGACCTGCGCTCCGCGACGCAGGGGCGCGCGACGTACACGATGGAGTTCAAGAAGTACGCCGAGACGCCGAACAACATCGCCGAAGAGATCATCGCCAGGAACAAGTCCTGATTCTTTTGCAAGCACTGTCTGAGGTAACGAGCCATGGCCAAGGAAAAATTCGAGCGTAAGAAGCCGCACGTGAACGTGGGGACGATCGGACACGTGGACCACGGGAAGACGACGCTGACGGCGGCGTTGACGCGGGTGTGCGCGGAGACGTGGGGCGGGGAGATGCGCGCGTTCGACCAGATCGACAACGCGCCGGAGGAGCGCGAGCGCGGGATCACGATCGCGACCTCGCACGTGGAGTACGAGAGCCCGACGCGGCACTACGCGCACGTGGACTGCCCCGGGCACGCGGACTACGTGAAGAACATGATCACGGGCGCGGCGCAGATGGACGGTGCGATTCTGGTGTGTTCGGCGGCGGACGGCCCGATGCCGCAGACGCGCGAGCACATCCTGCTGAGCCGCCAGGTGGGTGTTCCGTACATCGTGGTGTTCCTGAACAAGGCGGACATGGTGGACGATGCGGAGCTGCTCGAGCTGGTTGAGATGGAAGTGCGCGAGTTGCTGTCGAAGTACGACTTCCCGGGCGACGACACGCCGATCGTGACGGGCTCGGCGCTGATGGCGCTGGAAGGCAAGGACGACAACGGGATGGGCACGAGCGCGGTGCGCAAGCTGGTGGAGACGCTGGATTCGTACATTCCGGAGCCGCAGCGTGCGATCGACCAGCCGTTCCTGATGCCGATCGAGGACGTGTTCTCGATTTCGGGCCGCGGCACGGTGGTGACGGGCCGGGTGGAGCGCGGGGTGGTGAAGGTCGGCGAGGAAGTCGAGATCGTCGGGATGAAGGCGACGGTGAAGACGACCTGCACGGGTGTGGAGATGTTCCGCAAGCTGCTGGACGAAGGCCGGGCGGGGGAGAACGTGGGCGTGCTGCTGCGCGGCACGAAGCGTGACGAGGTGGAGCGTGGCCAGGTGCTGGCGAAGCCGGGCTCGATCAAGCCGCACACGAAGTTCACGGCCGAGGTGTACGTGCTGACGAAGGAGGAGGGCGGACGACACACGCCGTTCTTCAAGGGCTACCGGCCGCAGTTCTATTTCCGCACGACGGACGTGACGGGGGCGTGCGAGCTGCCGGAAGGCGTGGAGATGGTGATGCCGGGGGACAACCTGCAGATGGTGGTGACGCTGATCGTGCCGATCGCGATGGAGGAAGGCCTGCGCTTCGCGATCCGCGAGGGCGGGCGCACGGTGGGCGCCGGCGTGGTGGCGAAGATCATCGAGTGAGGTGTGAATAGTTGGAATTCATGAGGAGCCCCCCCGAGTCTGGTTGACATGACGGGGGGGGCAAAAATAGAATTCCGCTTCTTTTTCGGCCGCCCCGAAAGCGCGGCGGATGCAGTTTCGAACCGGAGCCCAGTGGCCAGATGCAAAACCAGCGGATCAGAATTCGACTCAAGGCTTTTGACCACCGCCTGATCGACGTCTCGGCCCAGGAGATCGTCGACACGGCGAAGCGTACCGGCGCGCAGGTGCGCGGTCCGATCCCGCTGCCGACCCGCAAGGAGCGCTACACGATCCTGATCTCGCCGCACGCGAACAAGGATGCGCGTGACCAGTACGAGATCCGCACGCACAAGCGCGTGCTGGATATCGTGGAGCCGACCGAGAAAACGGTCGATGCGCTGATGAAGCTGGATCTGGCTGCCGGAGTCGAGGTGCAGATCAGTCTCGGCTGAGCCGCCGGGACCGCCCGGCCGCGCCGGGCATGTGTAACGCACGCTCGCGTGCGGCCATAGAGGGTTCAGCCCCGTACACGAGGATGACAAGATGACTATTGGCATTGTCGGTCGCAAGACCGGTATGACCCGCGTTTTCACCGCCGACGGGACCTCGATCCCGGTGACGGTGATCGAGGCGACGCCGAACCGCGTCACCCAGGTGAAGACCCCCGACCGCGACGGCTACAGCGCCGTGCAGGTGACGGTCGGCGAGCGTCGCAATTCCCGCATCACGAAGCCCGAGGCCGGGCACTTCGCCAAGGCCGGCGTCGCCGCCGGTCGCGGACTGTGGGAGTTCCGCCTCGAGGACGGCGCCGAGTCGCCGGCGGTGGGCGAGGAACTCACCGTGGCCACCTTCGAGGCGGGCCAGAAGGTCGACGTCGCCGGTCGTTCGCGCGGCAAGGGTTTCCAGGGCGTGATCAAGCGCTGGAACTTCCGCATGCAGGACGCCACGCACGGCAACTCGCGTTCGCACCGCGCCCCGGGTTCGATCGGCCAGAACCAGTCGCCGGGCCGGGTGTTCAAGGGCAAGAAAATGGCTGGCCACATGGGCGACCGGAACGTCACCGTGCAGACGCTCGAGGTCGTGCGCGTGGACGCCGAACGCAACCTGCTGCTCATCAAAGGGGCCGTCCCGGGCGCGCCGGGGGCCGACGTCATCGTGCGTCCGGCCGAGAAAGCCTGAGGATCCCTGGGGGTATATGCGCATGGAATTGAGTATCACCGCTCCTGGCAACGCGTCCGCGGGTACCGTGCAGGTGTCCGACGCGACTTTCGCCCGGGAATTCAACGAGGACCTGGTGCACCAGGCGGTCGTGGCCTTCCTCGCGGCCGGCCGCCAGGGTTCGCGCAAGCAGAAGACGCGCTCGGAAGTGAGCGGCGGCGGCCGCAAGCCGTGGAAGCAGAAGGGTTCCGGCCGCGCCCGCGCCGGTTCGATCCGCAGCCCGATCTGGCGCAGCGGCGGCACCACCTTCGCGGCGGTCCCGCAGGACCACTCGCAGAAGCTGAACCGCAAGATGTACCGCGCGGCGATGCGCTCGATCCTGTCCGAGCTGGCCCGCCAGGAGCGCCTGGTCGTGGTCGAGTCCTTCGACGTGGCCGAGCCGAAGACCAAACTGTTGACGCAGCAACTCGCGGGCTACCAGCTCGACGAGGCGCTGATCGTCGCCGAGGAAGTCGATCGCAACCTGTACCTGGCGGCGCGCAACATTCCGCGCGTCGAGGTCCGTGACGTGGCCGGGGTCGATCCGGTCAGCCTGGTGGCGTACGAGAAGGTGATCGTGACCGTGCCGGCGCTGCGCAAGTTCGAGGAGATGCTGGGATGAATCAGGAGAGAGTGTTCAGCGTCCTACTCGGACCGCACGTCTCGGAGAAGACCGCGACCGCGGCGGCCAGCTCCAGCCAGTACGCATTCCGCGTCGCGCGCGACGCCACCAAGCCCGAGATCCGCACCGCCGTCGAGCGGCTGTTCAAGGTCAAGGTGCTGGACGTGCGGGTGCTGAACGTCAAGGGCAAGGTCAAGCTGAATCGTAACGGCGTCGCGAAGCGCTCCGACTGGAAGAAGGCCTACGTCAGGCTCGAGACCGGTCAGGAAATCGACTTCACGGTCGCTGAATAATCGGGAGCTGGGAAGATGGCAGTCGTAAAGAAGAAGCCGACTTCGCCGGGCAGGCGTTTCGTCGTGCAGGTCGTCGAACCGAGCCTGCACAAGGGCGCTCCGCACCGCGCGCTGCTCGAGAAGCAGGGCAAGAACGGCGGGCGCAACAGCGCCGGGCGCATCACCGTGCGCCACCAGGGCGGCGGGCATCGCCAGCACTACCGGCTGGTGGATTTCAAGCGGGCGAAGGACGGCATCCCGGCGCGTGTCGAGCGCCTCGAGTACGACCCGAACCGCACCGCGCACATCGCGCTGCTGCTCTACCGTGACGGCGAGCGCCGCTACGTGATCGCCTCGCGCAACATGAAGGCCGGTGACGAGGTCGTCTCGGGCGAGAACGCCCCGATCAAGGAAGGCAACACGCTGCCGCTGCGCAACATTCCGCTGGGTTCGGTCGTGCACTGCATCGAGATGAAGCCCGGCAAGGGCGCGCAGCTCGCGCGCAGCGCCGGTGCCGGCGTGCAGCTGGTCGCGCGCGAGGGCCAGTACGCGACGCTGCGCCTGCGCTCCGGCGAGATGCGCAAGGTGCTGTCCGACTGCCGCGCCACGCTCGGCGAGGTGTCGAACGCCGAGAACAACCTGCGCTCGCTCGGCAAGGCCGGCGCGAAGCGCTGGCGCGGTGTGCGCCCGACGGTGCGCGGCGTGGTGATGAACCCGGTCGACCACCCGCACGGTGGCGGCGAGGGCCGCACCAGCGGCGGTCGCCACCCGGTCAGCCCGTGGGGCACGCCGACCAAGGGTTACAAGACGCGGTCCAACAAGCGCACCGATCGCATGATCGTACGCGTCCGCGGCAAGAAATAAGGGCAGCGGTTCCGCGCCAAACGGATCAAGAGGACTCAGACTGTGCCACGTTCGCTGAAGAAAGGACCGTTCATCGACCTGCACCTCGCGAAGAAAGTCGAGGTCGCAGCCGCCAAGGGCGACAAGCGGCCGATCAAGACCTGGTCGCGCCGTTCGATGGTTTCTCCCGACATGGTCGGGCTGACGATCGCCGTGCACAACGGCCGCCAGCACGTGCCGGTGCATGTCTCGGAGGAGATGGTCGGGCACAAGCTGGGTGAATTCGCCGCCACGCGTACCTTCAAGGGGCACGCGGCGGACAAGAAGGCGAAGAAGTAAGCGTACGGACGAGGTTCCTGAAGATGGAAGTCATGGCAAAACTCCGGGGCGCGCGCATTTCCGCCCAGAAGGCCCGCCTGGTGGCCGACCAGATCCGCGGCAAGCCGGTCGACGAGGCGCTGAACACGCTGGCGTTCAGCACCAAGAAGGCGGCCGCGCTGGTGCGCAAGGTGCTCAACTCGGCGATCGCCAACGCGGAGCACAACGAGGGAGCGGACGTGGACGAGCTGAAGGTGAGCTCGGTGTACGTGGACGAGGGCGCCACGCTGAAGCGGATCATGCCGCGCGCCAAGGGTCGCGCCGACCGCATCATGAAGCGCAGCTGTCACATTACGGTCAAAGTTGCCGATCGCTGAGGCACAACGGGAGTCACGATGGGTCAGAAAGTCAACCCGACCGGGATCCGGCTCGGGATCGTCCGCAAGCACAACTCGGTGTGGTACGCGGACAGCAAGAACTACGCGAAGAACCTGATCACGGACCTGCGCGCGCGCTCGTACATCGAGAAGCGCCTCGCCAACGCCTCGGTCAGCCGCGTGGTCATCGAGCGGCTGGCGCAGACCGCGCGCATAGTGGTGCACACGGCGCGTCCGGGCATCGTGATCGGCAAGAAGGGCGAGGACGTCGACCGTCTGCGCAAGGACCTCAGCCAGCGCATGGGCGTGCCGGTGCAGATCAACATCGAGGAGGTGCGCAAGCCCGACCTCGACGCCAAGCTCCTGGCGCAGGGCGTGGCCCAGCAGCTGGAGCGGCGCATCATGTTCCGTCGCGCGATGAAGCGCGTGGTGCAGAGCGCGATGCGCGCCGGCGCCGAGGGCGTGAAGGTGCAGGTGAGCGGCCGCCTGGGCGGCGCCGAGATCGCCCGCACCGAGTGGTATCGCGAGGGACGGGTTCCGCTGCACACGCTGCGCGCGGACATCGATTACGCGACGCACGAGGCACGGACCACCTACGGCGTGATCGGCGTCAAGGTGTGGGTGTTCAAGGGCGAGATCATCGGCCGGCCGGCCGAGGCGCAGGCGGCGGCCAGGTGAGGCCGCACGACACATTTGCGAGAGTAGACAGCGATGTTACAGCCGAAGCGGACCAAGTTTCGTAAACAGTTCAAGGGGCGCAACCGCGGCCTCGCCCAGCGCGGCAGCAAGGTGAGTTTCGGCGAATTCGCGCTGAAGACCACCGATCGCGGACGCCTGACGGCGCGCCAGATCGAGGCGGCCCGTCGCGCGCTGACCCGTCACATCAAGCGTGGCGGCAAGATCTGGATCCGCGTGTTCCCGGACAAGCCGATCTCGAAGAAGCCGCTGGAAGTGCGGATGGGATCGGGCAAGGGCAGTGTGGAGTACTGGGTGGCCGAGGTGCAGCCCGGCAAGGTGCTCTACGAGATCGAGGGCGTCAGCGAGGAACTCGCGCGCGAGGCGCTGGCGCTGGCGGCAGCGAAGCTGCCGATTTCGACGGTATTCGTGAAGAGAACGGTGATGTGATGAACGCAAGCGAACTGCGCGGGAAGTCGGTCGACGACCTGGACAAGGAACTGCTCCGCCTGCTCGAGGCGCGCTTCAAGCTGCGCATGCAGAAGGCGACGGGCCAGCTCGGCCAGACGCATCTGCTGAAGGCCCAGCGCCGCGACATCGCGCGCGTGAAGACCATTCTCCGGGAAAAGGCAGGTAAGTGACCATGAGCGGTGAGCCGAGCAACAGCGTACGCACGCTGACGGGTCGTGTAGTCAGCGACAAGATGAACAAGACGATCACGGTGCTCGTCGAGCGCCGCGTGAAGCACCCGGTGTACGGCAAGTACATCACGCGCTCGTCGAAGGTGCACGCGCACGACGAGAACAACGAGTGCCGGATCGGTGACGTGGTCACGGTGCGCGAGACGCGCCCGCTGTCGCGCTCGAAGACGTGGACGCTGGTGCGCATCGACGAGCGCCCGGTTCGTGTCGACGCGTGAGACGACGCTCGGCGGTGACGGCGGCACAGGCGAACTGGAGTAGAACATGATTCAGACGGAATCGTACCTCGAAGTGGCGGACAACAGCGGCGCGCGCCGTGTGATGTGCATCAAGGTGCTCGGCGGCTCGCACCGCCGCTACGCGCGCGTGGGCGACGTGATCAAGGTCAGCGTGAAGGACGCGATCCCGCGCGGCCGGGTCAAGAAGGGCCAGGTGATGAACGCCGTGGTGGTGCGCACGCGCAAGGGCGTGCGCCGTCCGGACGGATCGATCATCCGCTTCGACGACAACGCCGCGGTGCTGCTGAACAACCAGCTGGCGCCGATCGGCACGCGCATCTTCGGGCCGGTGACGCGCGAGCTGCGCACCGAGAAGTTCATGCGGATCATCTCGCTGGCACCCGAGGTCCTCTGAGGCAGGGGCGCGGGCAGAGAGTCAAGAGACAAGAGACCAGGACTATGGCAAAGATCAGGCGCAATGACGAGGTGATCGTCATCACGGGCAAGGACAAGGGCAAGCGCGGCCGCATCGTGCGCGTGCTCGACAACGACCGCGTGGTCGTATCGGGCGTGAACATGGTCAAGCGGCACACGCGCGCCAATCCGCAGCTCGGCACCGCGGGCGGCATCGTCGAGAAAGAGGCGTCGGTGCACGTGTCCAACGTGGCGCTGGCCAACCCCGCGACGGGCAAGGCCGACCGCGTGGGCTACAAGGTGCTCGCGGACAATACCAAGGTGCGGGTGTTCCGCTCCTCGGGCGAACTCATCGACGGGTGACAGACATGGCGAGATTCAGAGAGCTCTACAAGAACGAGATCGTTCCGAAGCTGATGAGCGAACTCGGCTGCAAGAGCGTGATGGAGGTTCCGCGCATCACCAAGATCACGCTGAACATGGGCGTGGGCGAGGCGGTGGGCGACAAGAAGATCCTCGACAACGCGATGAACGACATGGCGGCGATCTCCGGTCAGAAGCCGGTCGCGACCAAGGCCAAGACCTCGATCGCCGGGTTCAAGATCCGCGAAGGCTGGCCGGTGGGCTGCAAGGTCACGCTGCGCAGCGAGCGCATGTACGAATTCCTCGAGCGCCTGATCGACATCGCGATCCCGCGCATCCGGGACTTCCGCGGCATCAGCGCGAAGAGCTTCGATGGCCGCGGCAACTTCTCGATGGGCGTTTCCGAGCAGATCATCTTCCCGGAGATCGACTACGACAAGATCGACGCACTGCGCGGCATGGACATCGCGATCTCGACGACCGCGCGCACCGACGACGAAGCGCGCGCGCTGCTGCGGGCTTTCAACTTTCCTTTCAGGGGCTGAGTCCAGATGGCCAAGACTTCAATGATCGAGCGGGAAAAGAAGCGCCAGCGCATGGTAGCGAAGTACGCGAAGAAGCGTGCGGAGCTGAAGGAACGCATCCGCGACCCGAAGACCGGCGACGAGGACCGCTGGGAGGCGATCGTGGCGCTGCAGAAGCTGCCGCGCAACGCGAACCCGGTCCGGCTGCGCACCCGCTGCGAGATCACCGGCCGTCCGAACGGCGTGTACCGCCGTTTCGGGCTCGGCCGCAACAAGCTGCGCGAGGCGGCCATGCGCGGGGACATCCCCGGGCTGGTCAAGTCGAGCTGGTAGTGCGACGCGAGGTGCAATCGATATGAGCATGCAGGACCCAATCGCGGACATGCTGACCCGCATCCGCAACGCCCAGGCACGGGCGAAGGCCACGGTGAAGATGCCGTCGTCGACGCAGAAGATCGCCATCGCGCGCGTGCTGCGCGACGAGGGTTACGTGGCCGGCTACAAGGTCGCGGCCGAGGACGGCAAGCCCGTGCTCGAGGTGACGCTCAAGTACCACGAGGGCCGGCCGGTGATCGCGGAGATCGACCGTGTCAGCCGCTCGGGCCTGCGCCGTTATGCGGGCAAGGGCGAACTGCCGAGGGTGCGCGGTGGCCTGGGTATCGCGATCGTGTCGACCAGCAAGGGCGTGATGAGCGACCGTGCGGCACGCGCGGCCGGCATCGGCGGCGAAATCCTTTGCACCGTGTTCTGATGTGACGAACTGACCGACGGGTAAGAACCATGTCCAGAGTTGCCAAGAATCCCGTGGTCCTGCCGAAAGGTGTCGAAGTGACGCTGAGCGGGAACACGGTGGTGGTCAAGGGGAGCAAGGGCTCCCTCGAGATGACCGTGCACGATTCGGTGCGTGTCGAGCAGCAGGACAACCTGCTCACCTTCGCGCCGCGCAACGCGGAGGCATCCGCCGACGCGCTGGCCGGCACCACGCGCGTGCTGGTGGGCAACATGGTTGCCGGCGTGAGCAACGGCTTCGAGCGCCGCCTGCAGCTGATCGGCGTCGGTTATCGCGCCGCCGCGAAGGGCGAGACGCTGGGCCTTACGCTCGGTTTCTCGCACCCGGTCGAGTACGCGTTGCCGAAGGGCGTGACGGCCGAGACGCCGACGCAGACCGAGATCGTGCTGAAGAGCGCGGACAAGCAGCTGCTCGGACGCGTGGCGGCGGAGATCCGTGCGTTCCGTCCGCCGGAGCCCTACAAGGGCAAGGGCGTGCGTTACTCGAATGAAAACGTGATTCGCAAGGAAGCGAAGAAGAAGTAGGGCCAATAGACATGAGCGACAAGCAGGCAGCAAGAGTGCGCCGCGCGCGGCGCAGCCGCGCCAAGATGCGCGAACTGGGAGTGTACCGGCTCTGCGTTCACCGCACGCCGCGGCACATCTACGCGCAGATCATCTCGCCCGCGGGCGACCAGGTGCTGGCGAGCGCGTCCACGCTCGAGAAGGACCTGCGGGCCGGCGCGACCGGCAACGCGGACGCCGCGGCCAATGTCGGGCGGCTGATCGCGGAGCGGGCGCTGGCGGCGGGAGTCACGCGGGTCGGTTTCGACCGCAGCGGTTTCCGGTATCACGGGCGTATCAAGGCTCTGGCCGACGGTGCGCGCGCAGGTGGATTGGAATTCTAGGGTACGACTATGGCGTTCGAGCAGCAGGATTCAGGTGCTAACGAGGGCTTCCAGGAGAAGCTCGTCCAGGTCAACCGCGTCGCGAAGGTGGTGAAGGGCGGACGCATCTTCGCGTTCACCGCGCTCACGGTCGTCGGCGACGGCAAGGGCAAGGTCGGCTTCGGACGCGGCAAGGCGCGCGAGGTTCCGGCTGCGATCCAGAAGGCCATGGACGCGGCGCGCCGCAACATGATCCAGGTCGAGCTGAACCGCGGCACGATCCAGTACCCGGTGCGCGCGGCGCATGGCGCCTCCAAGGTGTACATGCAGCCGGCCAGCGAAGGTACCGGCGTCATCGCCGGCGGCGCGATGCGCGCGGTGCTCGAGATCGCCGGCGTGCAGAACGTGCTGGCGAAGTGCTACGGCTCGACGAACCCGGTCAACGTGGTACGCGCGACGATCGCGGCGCTGAATTCGGTGCGTTCGCCGGAGGAAGTGGCGGCCAAGCGCGGCAAGACCGTGGCCGACATCGTCGGTTGAGACGGGAGATACAGGTGATGACGAATCAGGGCAGGACAGTGAAGGTGACGCTGGTGCGCAGCACCGCCGGGCGGCTCGCGAGCCACCAGGCCTGCGTCAGGGGACTCGGGCTGCGTCGCATCGGGCACGCGGTCGAGGTCGAGGACACGCCCGCGGTTCGCGGCATGATCGACAGGGTCGCCTACCTGTTGAAGATCGAAGGTACATGACATGAGCGACGACACGATGCGTCTGAACACGATCACCGCCGCCCCGGGCCACCGCCACGCGCCCAAGCGCGTCGGCCGCGGTATCGGCAGCGGACTCGGCAAGACGGCCGGCCGCGGCCACAAGGGTCAGCGGGCGCGCAAGAGCGGCAACGTGCGGCCGGGTTTCGAAGGCGGTCAGATGCCGCTGCAGCAACGTCTGCCGAAGTACGGCTTCACCTCGCGAATCGCGCGCGTGACCGCACAGCTGCGCACCTCCGAGCTGAACAAGGTAGAGGCTGGGGTAGTCGACCTGGACACGCTGAAGGCGGCCAACGTGATCGCGCGCAACATCGAGCGCGTGCGCGTGTTCGCCTCCGGTGCGGTCGACAAGGCGCTGAGCCTGAAGGGGATCGCGGTGACGCGCGGCGCACGCGCGGCGATCGAGGCCGCCGGCGGCAAGGTCGAGGACTGAATGGCGAAGCTGCCGGTCGGTTCGGTCAACCAGGCGGGCCTCGGGGAGCTCTGGGCGCGGTTGCGCTTCCTGTTCCTCGGGCTGATCGTCTACCGGATCGGGACGCACATCCCGGTGCCCGGGATCGACCCGAACCAGCTGGCCTCGCTGTTCAACCAGAACCAGGGGACCATCGTCGGACTGTTCAACATGTTCTCGGGCGGCGCGCTCGAGCGCATGAGCGTGATGGCGCTCGGCGTGATGCCGTACATCTCGGCGTCGATCATCGTGCAGCTGATGTCCTCGGTGATGCCGCAGCTCGAGCAGCTGAAGAAGGAAGGCGAGGCCGGACGGCGCAAGATCACGCAGTACACGCGCTACGGCACGCTCGCGCTGGCGGCGGTGCAGGCGAGCGGGATGTCGGTGGGCATGGCGGCGCAGGGGTTGTTCTACGCGGGCGGTTTCAGCGTGGTGTTCGTCGCGATCGTGTCGCTGATCGCGGGCGCGATGTTCATGATGTGGCTCGGCGAGCAGATCACCGAGCGCGGGATCGGCAACGGCATCTCGATGCTGATCTTCGCCGGCATCGTGGCCGGGTTGCCGGCGGCCCTCGGCCAGACGCTGGAGCAGGCGCGCCAGGGTGAACTCAACGTGCTGGTGATGCTCGTGATCCTGGCGATCGCGATCGGCGTGACTTTCCTGATCGTGCGCATCGAGCGCGGTCAGCGGCGGATCACGGTGAACTATGCGAAGCGCCAGGTCGGGCGGCGCGTGGTGCAGGGGCAGGCGAGCCACCTGCCGCTGAAGGTGAACATGGCGGGCGTGATCCCGGCGATCTTCGCGAGCAGCATCCTGCTGTTCCCGGCGTCGATCGCGCAGTGGTTCGGGCAGTCCGCGCAGAGCATGGAGTGGCTGCAGAACCTGGCGTTCATGATCGGCCCCGGACAGCCGCTGAACATCGTGCTGTTCACGGCGCTGATCGTGTTCTTCTGCTTCTTCTACACGGCGCTGGTGTTCAACCCGAAGGAAGTGGCGGACAACCTGAAGAAGTCGGGCGCCTACGTGCCCGGGATCCGGCCCGGCGAGCAGACCGCGAGCTTCATCGACGGCGTGCTCACCCGGCTGACGATGTTCGGCGCCGCGTACATCGCCGCCGTCTGCCTGCTGCCGCAGGCGCTGGTGGTGCTGTGGAACGTGCCGTTCTACCTCGGCGGCACCTCGTTGCTGATCGTGGTGGTCGTGGTGATGGATTTCATGGCACAGGTCCAGTCGCACCTGATGTCGCACCAGTACGAGTCGCTGCTGAAGAAGGCGAACCTGAAGAGCTACGGGCGTCGTTGAGAGAAGCCCGCGAAGGAGACCGGAAATGAAAGTACAGGCATCGGTGAAGAAGGTGTGCCGCAACTGCAAGATCGTGCGCCGCAAGGGCACCGTGCGCGTGATCTGCAAGGTCGAGCCGCGCCACAAGCAGCGCCAGGGCTGAGCGGGAATAGTACGCGGCGCGTGGCGTCGCGATTGATTTGGCACCCTGCCGGGGATAAACTGCCGCGCTTTTTCGCGCGCCGGCTGGGCCGGAAACCAACGGAGTGATCTGAATGGCTCGTATCGCTGGAGTCAACATACCCGACCACAAGCACGCGGTCGTCGCGCTGACCTACATCTTCGGGATCGGGCGCAGCACCGCGCAGAAGATCTGCGCGAGCACCGGCGTGGCCCAGCACGCGAAGATCTCGTCGCTGTCCGAAGAGCAGGTCGAGGCGCTGCGTGGCGCCGTGGCGCGTCACTCGGTCGAGGGTGACCTGCGCCGCGAGGTGAACATGAGCATCAAGCGGCTGATGGACCTCGGTTGCTACCGCGGCCTGCGTCACCGCAAGGGTCTGCCGGTCCGTGGCCAGCGCACCAAGACCAACGCGCGCACCCGCAAGGGCCCGCGGCGCCAGATCCGCAAGTAACAGCATCATCCGGGCCCGACGCACGGTCCGAACGGGGAATCACAGGAACCACACATGGCAAAGCCGTCGCAAGCGAAGGTCGTCAAGAAGAAGGTCCGCCGCCAGGTGGCCGACGGCGTGGCACACATCCACGCGTCCTTCAACAACACCATCGTCACGATCACCGACCGCCAGGGCAATACGCTCAGCTGGGCGACCTCCGGCGGCGCCGGTTTCCGTGGCTCGCGCAAGAGCACGCCCTTCGCCGCACAGGTGGCCGCCGAGAAGGCCGGCAACATCGCGCTCGAGTACGGACTGCGCAACCTCGACGTGCAGGTCAAGGGCCCGGGGCCCGGCCGCGAATCCGCAGTGCGCGCGCTTAACGCCTGTGGCTACAAGATCACCAACATCACCGACGTGACGCCGATCCCGCACAACGGGTGCCGGCCGCCGAAGAAGCGTCGCGTGTAAATACACCGGATCAGGGTAACTGGAATGGCGAGATATCTCGGACCGACCTGCAAGCTCTCGCGTCGTGAGGGCACCGATCTCTTCCTGAAGAGCGGCGTGCGCGCGCTCGACACGAAGTGCAAGACCGAAACCGCACCCGGCCAGCACGGCCTGCGTCGCGGCCGGCTGTCGGACTACGGCGTGCAGTTGCGCGAGAAGCAGAAGGTGCGCCGTACCTACGGTGTGCTCGAGAAGCAGTTCAGCAACTACTACAAGCAGGCCGCACGCCTGCGCGGGGCAACCGGCGAGAACCTGCTGCGCCTGCTCGAGTCGCGGCTCGACAACGTCGTCTACCGCATGGGCTTCGGCGCCACGCGCGCCGAGGCACGCCAGCTGGTCGCGCACAGCGCGATCCTGGTCAATGGCCGCAAGCTGAACATCCCGTCGTACCAGGTCAAGGCCGGCGACGTGATCTCGGTGCGCGAGCGCTCCAAGGCGCAGCTGCGGATCCAGTCGGCGATGACGCTGGCCGCCCAGCGCGGCACCGCCGAGTGGATCGAAGTCGATGCGAACAAGCTCGAGGGCACGTTCAAGCGCGTCCCCGACCGCGTCGATCTCTCTCCCGAAATCAACGAGAACCTGATCGTGGAGCTCTACTCGAAGTAAGGTCCGTGTCCGGGAACCAGTCTGCAGGTACCATATGCAAGCCAACGTCAGCGAATTTCTCACTCCGCGTCTGATCGACGTCCAGCAGGTCGCGCCCACGCGTGCACGGGTGACGCTGGAGCCGCTCGAGCGCGGTTTCGGACATACCCTGGGTAACGCGCTGCGCCGCATCCTGCTCTCCTCGATGCCCGGCTGCGCGGTCACCGAGGTCGAGATCGAGGGCGTGCTGCACGAGTACAGCACGATCGAGGGCGTCCAGGAGGACGTGATCGACATCCTGCTGAACCTCAAGGGCCTGGCGGTCGTGATGCACGGCCGCGAGCACACCACGCTGACCCTGAACAAGAAGGGCCCGGGCGTGGTGACGGCGGGCGACATCCAGCTCGATCACGAGGTCGAGATCCGCAATCCCGATCACGTGATCGCGCACCTGAACGCCGGTGGCGCGCTGCGCATGCAGATCAAGGTCGAGCGTGGCCGCGGCTACGTGCCGGCCGAGGCGCGTGCCAGCGAAGAGGAGGCCACGCGTTCGATCGGCCGTCTGCAGCTCGACGCGAGCTTCACGCCGGTGCGGCGCGTGGCCTACAACGTCGAGGCCACCCGCGTCGAGCAACGCACCGACCTCGACAAGCTGGTGATCGACCTGGAGACCAACGGCACCATCGATCCGGAAGAGGCGATCCGCCGCGCCGCGACGATCCTGCACGAGCAGCTGTCGGTGTTCGTCGAGCTGAAGGACCGCGAGCCGGTCGCGCAGTCGGGCCAGGGCAGCGAGCCGGTCGATCCGATCCTGCTGCGTCCCGTGGACGACCTGGAACTCACCGTGCGTTCGGCGAACTGCCTGAAGGCCGAGAACATCTACTACATCGGTGACCTGGTGCAGCGCACCGAGGTCGAGCTGCTGAAGACGCCGAACCTCGGCAAGAAGTCGCTGACCGAGATCAAGGACGTGCTCGCATCGCGCGGGCTGTCGCTGGGCCTGCGCCTCGAGAACTGGCCGCCCGCGAGCTTGAAGAACGAAGGCCGCGCGCACTGAGCGCGCGCAACACGCTGATACAGGATCACGACCATGCGTCACCGCACCTCAGGACGTCAACTGAACCGCAACAGTTCGCACCGCAGCGCGATGTGGCGCAACATGGCCATCTCGCTGGTCGAGCACGAGCTGATCCGCACGACGCTGCCGAAGGCGAAGGAGCTGCGCCGCTTCGCCGAGCCGCTGATCACGCTGGCGAAGAGCGATTCGGTAGCGAACCGCCGCCTCGCGTTCAACCGCACGCGCAGCAAGGAAGCGGTAGGCAAGCTGTTCAACGAACTCGGGCCGCGCTACAAGGACCGTCCGGGTGGTTACATCCGCATCCTGAAATGCGGTTTCCGTCCCGGCGATTCGGCCCCGATGGCCTTCGTCGAACTCGTCGACCGTCCCGAACCCGAGTAGGTTCGGCCTGCGGCCGAACGATTACCGTCCCACGTCCGGGCACAGCCCGGACCTACACGAACGACACCGCGTAGGTTCGGCCTGCGGCCGAACATGTCCCGTCCCACGTCCGGGCACAGCCCGGACCTACGCGAACGCTATCGCGCCGGAACGCGGATGGGCGAACGCACCGCGTAGGTTCGGCCTGCGGCCGAACATGTCCCGCCTCACGTCCGTGCGCAGCCCGGACCTACGAATAACCGCGGGGGTTGCGGGACTGCCAGTTCCACGCATCGCGGCACATCGCATCGACGTCGCGGGTAGCCTGCCAGCCGAGTTCCCGGTGGGCCAGTGAGGCATCCGCGTAGCAGCTGGCGACGTCGCCGGGGCGTCGCGGTGCGATCCGGTACGCGACGCTTCGCCCCGAGGCGCGTTCGAAGGCGGCGATCATCTCCAGCACCGAATAGCCTCGCCCCGTGCCGAGGTTGTAAGCGCGCACTCCGGCTGCCGGCGCCTTGGCCAGCGCCGCGAGGTGCCCCAGTGCGAGGTCGACCACATGGATGTAGTCGCGCACCCCGGTGCCGTCGGGCGTCGGGTAGTCGTCGCCCCACACGTTCAGACACTCGAGCTTGCCGACCGCGACCTGGCTCACGTAGGGCATCAGGTTGTTCGGGATGCCGGCCGGATCCTCGCCGATCAGCCCGCTCGCGTGCGCGCCCACCGGGTTGAAGTAACGCAGCAGCGTGATGTCCCAGGCGGGATCGGCGCGCTGCTGGTCGCGCAGCATCTCCTCGATGAACAGCTTGGTGCGCCCGTAGGGGTTGCTGGCCGACAGCGCGAAGTCCTCGCGGATCGGCACCGAGGCCGGGTCGCCGTAGACCGTCGCCGAGGAACTGAATACCAGCCGGCGCACCCCGGCCCCGGCCATGCATTCGAGCAGGCGCAGCGTGCCGCCGAGGTTGTTGTCGTAGTAGTGCAGCGGTTTCTGCACCGACTCGCCGACCGCCTTCAGCCCCGCGAAGTGGATCACGGCCTCGATCGCGTGCGTGGCGAACAGCGCGTGCAGTGCGGTGGCGTCGCGCAGGTCCGCGCGCACGAACGCGAACTCGTGCCCGGCGATCGCGCGCACCCGCTCCAGCGCCGTCGCGCTGCTGTTGACCAGGTTGTCGACGACGACGATCTCGTGGCCCGCCGCCAGCAGCTCGACGCAGGTGTGGCTGCCGATGTAACCGGCGCCGCCGGTGACCAGTATCTTCATGCGAGTCCCTTGCGTGTCTGCTTGCGGGTGTTCGTGCCCGGGGCCGTGTCGCGCGCCAGCAACGGCGCCAGGAAGCGGCCGGTGTGCGAGCGAGGATCGGCCGCGACCTGTTCCGGCGTGCCCTCGGCGACGATCGTGCCGCCGCCGTCACCGCCCTCGGGTCCGAGATCGACGATCCAGTCGGCGGTCTTGATCACGTCGAGGTTGTGCTCGATCACGACCACCGTGTTGCCATGGTCGCGCAGGCGGTGCAGCACGTTCAACAGTTGCTGCACGTCGTGGAAGTGCAGCCCGGTGGTCGGCTCGTCGAGAATGTAGAGCGTCTTGCCGGTGTCGCGCTTCGACAGCTCGCGCGCGAGCTTGACGCGCTGCGCCTCGCCGCCCGACAGCGTGGTCGCCGCCTGCCCGAGGTGGATGTACGACAGTCCCACCTCGACCAGCGTTTCCAGCTTGCGCGCGATCGCCGGCACCGCGGAGAAGAACGCCAGCGCCTCCTCGATCGTCATCCCGAGCACCTCGTGGATGCTGCGGCCCTTGTACTGCACCTCGAGCGTCTCGCGGTTGTAGCGCTGTCCCTTGCAGACGTCGCAGGGCACGTAGATGTCGGGCAGGAAGTGCATCTCGACGCGTGTCACGCCGTCGCCCTGGCAGGCCTCGCAGCGCCCGCCCTTGACGTTGAAGCTGAAACGCCCGGCGCCGTAGCCGCGTGACCGTGCCTCCGGCGTGCCCGCGAACAGCTCGCGGATCGGCGTGAACAGTCCGGTGTAGGTGGCCGGGTTCGAGCGCGGGGTGCGCCCGATCGGGCTCTGGTCGATGTCGATGCACTTGTCGAACTGCTCCAGCCCCTCGATGCCCTCGTGCGGCGCCGCCGCCAGCGTGCTGGCGCCGTTCAGCGCGGTCGCGGCCAGCGGGTACAGCGTGTTGTTCACCAGCGTGGACTTGCCGGAGCCGGAGACTCCGGTCACGCACACGAACAGACCCACCGGGAAGGCCGCCGTCACCCGCTTGAGGTTGTTGCCGCTGGCGCCGCTCACCACCAGCTGGCGCTTCGGATCGCGCGGGGTGCGCAGCAGCGGCTGCTCGATGCGTCGCCGTCCCGCCAGGTAGTCACCGGTGATCGAGTGTGGCGCCGCCATGATCTCGGCGACGGTTCCGGTGGCGACGATCTCGCCGCCGTGCGCACCGGCGCCGGGGCCGATGTCGATCACGTGGTCGGCGCTGCGGATCGCGTCCTCGTCGTGTTCGACGACGATCACCGTGTTGCCGATGTCGCGCAGATGCGTCAGCGTCGCGAGCAGGCGCGCGTTGTCGCGCTGGTGCAGCCCGATCGAGGGCTCGTCGAGGATGTACATCACGCCGACCAGCCCCGCCCCGATCTGGCTCGCGAGCCGGATGCGCTGCGCCTCGCCGCCGGAGAGCGTCTCCGCGCTGCGATCGAGCGTCAGGTAGTCGAGCCCGACGTTGACCAGGAAACCCAGCCGGCTGCGCAGTTCGCGCAGGATCCGATCGGCGATCTGCCCGCGCCGCCCGCCGAACTCGAGCGCGCCGAAATACGCGTGCGCCTGCCCCACCGGCAGCGTCGACACCTCGGGCAGCGAACGGCCGTCGACGAACACGTGCCGCGCCTCGACGCGCAGCCGGCTGCCGTCGCAGGCCGCGCAGCGCCGGGTACCGATGTACTTCGCGAGCTCCTCGCGCACCAGCGCCGACTCGGTCTCGCGGTAGCGCCGCTCGAGGTTCGGCACGATGCCCTCGAAGCGGTGCGTGCGCTGCACGATGTCGCCGCGGTCGTTCGCGTAGTCGAAGCGGATCGCCTCGTTCCCGCTGCCGTAGAGCACCGCCTCGCGGTGGCGCGGTGCGAGTTCGCGGAACGGCGTATCGACGCTGAAGCCGTAATGGCGCGCCAGCGACTGCAGCATGTGGAAGTAGTAGGCGTTGCGCCGGTCCCAGCCGCGGATCGCGCCGCCGGCCAGGCTCGCCGCCGGGTTCTGCACGATGCGCTCGACGTCGAAGAACTGCTGCTGCCCCAGCCCGTCGCAGCCCGGGCAGGCGCCGGCCGGGTTGTTGAACGAGAACAGCCGCGGCTCGAGTGCCGCGATGCTGTGGCCGCAGTGCGGGCACGCGAAGCGGGCGCAGAAGAGCTGCTCATCGCCCGCTTCGTCCATCGGCGCGACGATCGCCAGCCCGTCGGAGAGCGCGAGCGCGGTCTCGAAGGACTCCGCCAGCCGCTGTGCGATGTCGGCCCGCACGCGGAAGCGGTCGATCACGACCTCGATGGTGTGCTTGCGGCTCTTGTCGAGCGCCGGCACGTCGTCGAGCTCGACCACCCGGCCGTCGACGCGCGCACGCACGAAGCCGCTGCCGCGCAGCTGCTCGAAGGTCTGCGCGTGCTCGCCCTTGCGCTCGCGCACCACCGGCGCGAGCAGCATGCGCCGCGCGCCCTCGGGCAGCGCGAGCACGGCGTCGACCATCTGGCTCACGGTCTGCGCGGCGAGCGGCAGCCCGTGTTCGGGGCAGCGCGGCTCGCCGACGCGCGCGAACAGCAGCCGCAGGTAGTCGTGGATCTCGGTGATCGTGCCCACCGTCGAACGCGGGTTGTGCGAGGTCGATTTCTGCTCGATCGAGATCGCCGGCGACAGGCCCTCGATGTGGTCCACATCGGGCTTCTCCATCACCGACAGGAACTGCCGCGCATAGGTCGACAACGACTCCACGTAGCGGCGCTGACCCTCGGCGTAGAGGGTGTCGAAGGCGAGCGAGGACTTGCCGGAGCCCGACAGCCCGGTGATAACGACCAGCCGGTCGCGCGGGATGTCGAGGTCCACGTTCTTCAGGTTGTGGGTGCGCGCGCCGCGCACCTGTATCATGGCCATGGGTGCTGTGTGCAGGTCGACAAACGACCGAGTATACGCGCTCGGGGCCGGGCGGGATCGCCGTGCCCCCTCAACGGTTGCCGGAGCACGAGGAAGTATCCATGGCGAACGCCGAGCTGAGTTGTTTCAAGGCCTACGATGTCCGCGGACGCATCCCGGACGAGCTGAATCCCGGGATCGCATACCGCATCGGCCGCGCCTACGCGGCCGTGGTGCGTCCGCGCCGCGTGGTCGTGGGGCATGACATCCGCCTGAGCAGCGCGGAGATCTGCGCCGCGCTGGTGGAGGGGCTGCGTGACGCCGGGGTGGACGTGCTCGACATCGGGCAGTGCGGCACCGAGGAGATCTACTTCGCCACCTTCGACCAGGGGGTGGACGGCGGCATCGTGGTCACCGCCAGCCACAACCCCAAGGACTACAACGGCATGAAGTTCGTGCGCGAGGGTTCGCGCCCGATCAGCAGTGACTCGGGGCTGCTCGAGATCAAGGCGCTGGCCGAGCGCAACGTGTTCGAGCCGGCCGGCGCGCGGGGCTCGCTGGGCCGCCTGGATGCGCGGGCGCGCTATGTCGAGCACCTGCTCGGCTACGTCGGCGATGCCGCGCTGACGCCGCTCAGGATCGTGGTCAACGCCGGCAACGGCGGCGCCGGCGCGGTGGTCGACGCGCTCGAGCCGCGGCTGCCGTTCACGTTCGTCAAGGTGCACCACGAAGCCGACGGAAATTTCCCGCACGGCGTGCCGAACCCGCTGCTCGAGGAAAACCGCGCGCCGACCATCGAGGCCGTGCTCGCGCACGGCGCGGATTTCGGCATCGCGTGGGACGGTGACTTCGACCGCTGCTTCCTGTTCGACGAGCGCGGCGCGTTCATCGAGGGCTACTACATCGTCGGCCTGCTCGCCGAAGCCTTCCTGCGGCGCCATCCCGGCGAGCGCATCGTGCACGACCCGCGGCTGACCTGGAACACGATCGACATCGTGCAGGGTCTCGGTGGGGTGCCGGTGTGCACCAAGACCGGGCACGCGTTCATCAAGGAGCGCATGCGCGCCGAGAACGCGATCTACGGTGGCGAGATGAGCGCGCACCACTATTTCCGCGACTTCGCGTACTGCGATTCGGGCATGATCCCGTGGTTGCTGGTGGCCGGCCTGGTCTGCGCCAGCGGCAAGCCGCTGTCGGCACTGATCGCCGAGCGCGCCGCGCGCTTCCCGTGCAGCGGCGAGATCAACAGCCGCGTGGCCGACCCGGCCGCGCTGCTGGCGGCGATCGAGGTGCGCTACCGCGACGCCGCGACGCTGATAGACCACACCGACGGGCTCAGCATGGAGTTCGCCCACTGGCGCTTCAACGTGCGGATGTCGAACACCGAGCCGGTGGTGCGCCTGAACGTCGAGTCGCGCGCCGACGTGGCCCTGATGGAGGCCAAACGCGACGAACTCCTCGCCCTGGTCCGCTCGTAGGTCCGGGCTGCGCCCGGACATTTTTTGGCGCGTCGTGCGGTACATTGTTCGGCCACAGGCCGAACCTACGGGCACCGTTCGGGCACAGGCCGAAGCTACCAGAGCGTTCGGAGGTCGCGCCACAGGGGGTTCATGGTGCTGACCAGCCGGGCGCGGCGGGCATGACTCCAGTGGCGGAGCTGCCGTTGGCGGCGGCAGGCCGCGTCGGCATCCGCGCACAGTTCGAAATAGAGCAGACGCTCCGCTGCCGGCGAGCGGCGCGCTCGCAATGCCGGGTCCCGCGTCAGGCCGGTGCGCAACGCGCGTGGCTCCGGCCCCGCGACGATGAACACGAACCAGCCGTCCATGACTGCGTCCCTGCTGCCGTGGCGCGCTACGACTATCGCGCGACAGCCGCCGCACCCGCCATGCGAGTTTTCCCAACGCGGCGCGCGGTATTTCCTCCCATGACACCGCGCGCGCGATGTTGCTAGCATGCGCGCTTCGCATCGTGCCACCCGCCGGACCCTGCACCGTTGTCCCGAACCGGATTCTCAGCCACCGAAACCCGCGCGGTCGTCTCGCTCGCCAGCCTGTACATGGCGCGCATGCTCGGGCTGTTCATGCTGCTGCCGGTGCTCGCGCTGTACGCGCGCGACCTGCCCGGCACCACGCCGGTGCTGGTCGGGCTGGCACTCGGCATCTACGGTCTGAGCCAGGCCTGCCTGCAACTGCCGCTGGGTATCCTGTCCGACCGCGTGGGGCGCAAGCCCGTGATCCTCGGCGGGCTGGTGGTGTTCCTGGTCGGCAGCCTGGTCGCCGCCTTCGCCGACACCATCCACGGCATCATCGCGGGCCGGGCGCTGCAGGGCGCCGGTGCGATCGCGAGCACGCTGATGGCGCTGCTCGCCGACGTGACGCGCGAGCACAACCGCAGCAAGGCGATGGCCGCGATCGGCGCCAGCATCGGCCTGTCGTTCGCGCTGTCGCTGATCATCGGGCCGCCGATCGCGGGCTGGGCGGGGTTGCAGGGCCTGTTCCTGGTGATCGCGTTGCTGGCCGGGGTCGGACTGCTGCTGACGGTCTACGTGGTGCCGACGCCGGTCGCGGCGCCGCACGCGGTGGTGCGCTCCAGACCGCTCGGTGAACTGCTGCGCGGCGCGCTGGCCGACCGTCAGCTGCAACGTCTCGACGCCGGCGCCTTCGTGCTGCATTTCATCATGACGGCGATCTTCCTGGCGGTCCCCGCCGTGCTCGCCGACACGCTCGGCATCGCGCGCGAGACGCACGGACGGATCTACGGCCTGCTGCTCGGCACCTCGTTCCTGTTGATGGCCCCGCTGATGGTCATCGCCGAGCGTCGCCGGCGCGTGAAGGGCTTCTTCATCGGCGCGGTGGCGCTGATCGCGCTGTCACTGGCGGCGTTGGCCGGCGCCGGTGACGGACGGTACGCGATCTTCGCCGCCTTGTGGCTGTTCTTCCTCGCGTTCAACTTCCTCGAGGCGACGCTGCCCTCGCTGCTCAGCCGCTCCACGCGGCGCGAGAATCGCGGCACCGCCTCCGGCATCTATTCGAGCTTCCAGTTCTTCGGCGCCTTTTGCGGCGGCAGCGTGGGCGGCTGGACGCTGCAGCACGCGGGCGTGCCGGGCGTGCTCGCCCTGTGCGCGGCGCTCGCGGCGGCCTGGGTCCTGTGGTCGCTGGGAATGCGCGGGCCGGAATACCTGCGTTCGATCACGCTCAGCGTCGACGGCGATACGCCGCTCGCGGAGGTGGCGGCCCAGCTCGACGGCCTGCCCGGCGTGCGCGAGGTGCTGGTGGTGGCCGGCGAGAGCATCGCCTACATCCAGGTCGACGACCATTTCGACGACGATCGCCTGCACGGGCTGCCCGTGCGACCGGTCTGATTGACACCCGGCGCGGGCGCGTGTTGTAGTCGCGCGCCCGCAGTCGAACACGCGCGAATCGAGGAGGAGAACATGGCCAGGGGCGTCAACAAGGTGATCCTGATCGGTAACTGCGGCGCCGATCCCGAGCCGCGCGCCACCGCCGCGGGTGGCCAGGTGACGAACGTGCGGCTCGCGACCTCCGAGTCGTGGAAGGACAAGAACACCGGCCAGATGCAGGAGCGTACCGAGTGGCACCGCGTGGTGTTCTTCGGCCGGCTGGCGGAGATCGCGGCCGAGTACCTGCGCAAGGGCAGCAAGGTATACGTCGAAGGCGCGATCCGCACCCGCAAGTGGCAGGACAAGGAAGGCCGCGACCAGTACACCACCGAAATCGTCGCCAGCGAGATGCAGATGCTCGACAGCCGCGGCGCCGGTGGCGGCGGTGGTGGTGGCTACGGCGACGAGCAGCAAGGCGGGGGTGGCTACGGGGCCGAGCCGCGCCAGTCGTCACGGCCGGTGGCGGCACCCGCGCAGCCGGCCCCCGTCAGCAGCGACTGGGATGACGACATTCCCTTCTAGCGATCGTCGATATTTCCGGACAGTTTCCGGCGCCGTGCGGGTGATGGCGGCATGAAAGCCGTCCTCATCGGCGCCGACTCTCGCCTCGGCCGCGAGGTCGCGGCCAGCTTCCAGGGGCGCGACATCCCGTTCGTCTCCATCTCCAGTTACGACCCGGTGCTCGAGAGCGTGAAGCTGCTGCTGCACGCGTTCACCTTCCACGGTGCCACCCAGGTGGTCAACGTGCTCTCGCAGGAGCTGTTCGGCGGAGACGATCCACTCGCGTACAAGCGCAGCCTGCTGGTCACCAAGAACCTCGCGAAGGCGTGTCGTGGCCACGACGCCGTGCTCATCCACCTGTCCGACGACGGCATCTTTGGGGGCCGCAGGAGCGGCGCCTACCGCGAGAAGGACCGCCCGGACAGCACCGCGGCGCGCGCCGCGCGCGTGCTCAAGGCCGAGAGCTACGTCAGGAAGCGCGCGCCGAAGCACATCGTGCTGCGCTCGGGCCCGCTGATGGCACCCGGGGGCGACAACCTGTTCACGCGCGTCATGGCGCAGCTCGAGCAGGGACAGGTGCTCGAGTGCACCGACGACAAACTGTGCCCCACGCCCGCCAGCGACATCGCGCGCGTGGTCGTCGCGATGATCCTGCAGATCGATTGCGGCGCGACGCCGTGGGGCATCTACCACTACTGCAGCTCCGACGCGACCACGCTGTATCACTTCGCCGAGGCGGTGCTCGCGCTCGCCTCGCAGTACGGACGCATCCGCGGCGGCGGCGTGCAACTGCGCAACGCCGCCGGCAGCGGGCGTCACGTGATCCTCAACTGCCAGCAGTTGCTGCACACCTTCGGCATCAAGCAGCGGCCGTGGCGCGCCGCGTTGCCGGCCGTGGTTGCCGAATACTGCCGACACTGAGCCCGCGCGTTGTTGACCCGTGCGACCGTGTCGCGCGACCATGTGCCACCCACCGACGGAAGCGAATCGCATGCCTGCCATTCCCGAGCGCAAATACCTCAACATCGCCGTGCTCACGGTCTCCGACACCCGCACCGAGGACAACGACACCTCCGGCAACTACCTCGCCGAGAGCCTGGTCGCCGAAGGCCACACGCTCGCCGAGAAGGCGATCGCGAAGGACGACGTGTACCAGCTGCGCGCCATCGTTTCGCGCTGGATCGCGGATCCGGCCATCCACGCCGTGCTGGTCACCGGCGGCACCGGCTTCAGCGGTCGCGACACCACGCCCGAGGCGCTGACGCCGCTGTTCGACAAGCAGGTCGAGGGTTTCGGCGAAACCTTCCGCGCGGTCTCCTTCGCCGAGATCGGCAGCTCCACGCTGCAGTCGCGTGCCTTCGGCGGTTTCGCCAACGGCACCGTGATCTTCTGCATGCCGGGCTCCACCGGCGCCTGCCGCACGGCGTGGCAGCACATCATCCGCGAACAGCTCGACAGCACGTTCAGCCCCTGCAATTTCGTGCCGGTGCTGCTCGGCCGTTACGCGCACTGAGCCGCGCGCGATGGCGGGCGCCAAGACGCAGGACCTGCTGCCGGTCGACGAGGCGCTCGCGCGCGTGCTCGCCGACGTCGAACCGCTCACCGCCGTCGAGACGCTGCCGCTCGCCGCGCTGCGCACGCGCGTGCTCGCCGAGGACGCCCGCGCGGGCATCGACGTGCCGCCGGCCGACAACAGCTCGATGGACGGCTACGCGCTGCGTCACGCCGACCTCGCCGCGGGGCAGCGCGAGTTCCCGGTCGCGCAGCGCATTCCGGCCGGCGCGGTGGGCAGCCTGCTCGCACCCGGTAGCGCGGCGCGCATCTTCACCGGCGCCGAGGTGCCGCCCGGCGCCGACTGCGTGGTGATGCAGGAGAACTGCGAGGCCGCCGACGGTCGCGTCACGGTGCTGAAGGCGCCCGGCTCTGGCGACAACATCCGCCCGCGCGGGCAGGACATCGCCGCCGGCCAGGTGGTGGTGGAACGCGGCACGCGGCTGGGTCCGGCGCACGTCGGGCTGCTCGCCTCGGTCGGCATCGGCAGCGCCACCGTCCACGCGCGGCTGCGCGTCGCGGTGCTGTCCACCGGCGACGAACTCGTCGAGCCCGGCGAGGTCGCGGGCCCCGGCAAGATCTACAACTCGAACCGCCACCTGCTGGGCGGCATGCTCGAGGAGCTGGGCTGCGAACTCATCGACTGCGGCGTGGTGCCCGACACGGCCGAGGCCACGCGCACCTGCCTGCGCGAGGCGGCGGCGCGCGCCGACGTGGTGCTCACCACCGGCGGCGTGTCGGTGGGCGACGAGGACCACGTGAAGAACGCGGTCGAGGAACTCGGCACGCTGCGCCTGTGGAAGCTCGCGATCATGCCGGGCAAGCCGCTCGCCTACGGGCGCCTGCTCGGCAAGCCCTTCTTCGGGCTGCCCGGCAATCCATCCTCGGTGTTCGTGACCTTCCAGGTGATCGCACGGCCGTTCCTGCAGCGCATGCAGGGGCTGAGCGGCAGCGTGGTGCTGCGCGAGGTGCGGGTGCCGGCGGACTTCGAACGTCCCGGGCCCGACCGCCGCCAGCAGTACCTGCGCGCGCGCATCGCGGGCAGCGGCGACACGGCGCGCGTCGAGCTGTACCCGAACCAGAGCTCCGGCGTGCTGTCCTCGGTGGCGTGGGCCGATTGCCTGGCGGTGGTGCCGCCGGGCAGCACCATCGCGCGCGGCGATCCGGTGCGCGTGCTGCTGTTGTGAGACGCACGCGGACATGGACGCCCCGCCGTACACGATCATGCATCACGGCGCGGTGCGCGGCGTCACCGGCTCCTGCCACGAACTGCGCCTCGGCGCGCCCGAGCAGCCCGACGCCCCGGCGATCCTGATCGACTGCGGCGTGTTCCAGGGTGCCGAAACCTCCGGCGAAGGCGCCGGATCCGACCGCCTCGCGATCGAGTTCCCCATCGACCACGTGCGCGCGCTGGTGCTGACCCACGTGCACCTGGACCACGTGGGCCGGCTGCCGCACCTGCTTGCCGCCGGTTTCGACGGCCCCGTCTACTGCTCCGCGCCCTCGGCGATCCTGTTGCCACTGGTGATCGAGGACGCGCTGAGGGTGGGCGTCACGCGTGACCGCACGCTGATCAGGCGCATGGTCGAGCGTCTGCAATCGCAACTGCGTCCGCTGCCCTGCAATCGCTGGCACCGCGTCGATACCGGCGCGGCCACCGGTCTGGAGATCCGGCTGCGCCGCGCCGGGCACATCCTCGGCTCGGTCTACGTCGAATGCCGGGTAAGCGCGGCGGACGGCCGGCGCCGCCGGGTGCTGTTCTCCGGCGACCTCGGCGCCGCGCACACGCCGCTGCTGCCCGAGCCCGAGGCACCGACCGGCTGCCACGAACTGGTGATCGAGGCCACCTACGGGGATCGCGTGCACGAGGACCGCGCCGCGCGCGTCGAGCGGCTCGAGGCCGTGATCGGGCACGCGCTGCGCGATCGTGGCACCGTGCTGATCCCGGCGTTCAGCATCGGGCGCACGCAGGAACTGCTGTACGAGATCGAGGAGATCATCCATCGCCGTCACGACGACGAGGTCGCGCACGACCTGCCGTGGAACGAGCTGGAGGTGGTGGTCGACTCGCCGCTCGCGGCGCGCTTCACGCGCGTCTACCGGCAGTTGAAGCCGTTCTGGGACGAGGAAGCCCGCGAGCGGCTCGAGGAAGGACGCGATCCGCTGGCTTTCGCGCAGGTGCGCACCGTCAACGGCCACGAGGACCACCTGCGCGTGGTGCGCCACCTGCAGGACACGCGCTACCCGGCGATCGTGATCGCCGCCAGCGGGATGTGCGCGGGCGGGCGCATCGTGAACTACCTGAAGGCGCTGCTCGACGATCCCGCGACCGACGTCCTGTTCGTCGGTTACCAGGCCGAGGGCACGCCCGGGCGAGCGATCCAGCAGTACGGTCCGCGCGGCGGCTACGTCGAACTCGACGGCGAGCGCGTCGCCATCCGCGCTGCGGTGCACACCATCGGCGGCTATTCGGCGCACGCGGACCGCGCGGACCTGCTGCGCTTCGTGGGGGCGATGCGTCGAGCCCCGGATACGGTGCGCATCGTGCACGGCGACCCGGACGCCAAACGCGCCTTCGCCGCGACGCTGGCGGCGCGGTTGCCGGCGGCGCGGATCGTGGTGCCCGGCAGCCCCGAAGATGCCCACTGAGGGGCTGCGCCGCGCGGCGCCGTGGTGGCTGCTGGTCGCGATCCTGGCGCCGCTGCTGTTTCTTGGGGGCCCGGATTTCCACTCGCCGCGCTCGTTCCGGCTGGCCTGGCAGCTCGGGCACCCGCTGCTGTTTTTCGGCATGGTCGCGGCGGTGACCGCGATACCGCGCCTGCGCGGGATCCCGTTCCTGCGCCTGTTCGCGCTGGCGACCGCGCTGGCCCTGGTCCTGGGCGGTGCGATCGAACTGGCGCAGGGGCTGTGGGGACGCGAACGCAGCCTGTCGGACCTGCGCCTCGACGTGATCGGCGCGTGGGCGGGGGCGGTGTGGGCGGGGCGGGGCGGCTCCCGCACCCGGCAAACCCTGCGTGCTGCGGTGGGTTGGGGGTCGTTGCTGCTTCTGGCGGCGGTAGATGTGCGTCCGCTCGCCGTGGCGCTGGTCGACGAGCACCAGGCGCGGCGGAGTTTTCCATTGCTGTCGGGATTCCATACAGATCTCGAAGTGCAGCGCTGGCGGGCCGATGGGCGCATGACGCTGGTCCCCCCTCCGGATGGGGAGGGCGGCGGGGCCCTGCGGGTGAGCCTGGCCCCGGCGGTGTACAGCGGCTTCCGGATGCAGTATTTCCCGCGGGATTGGCGCGGTTACCATGCGCTGCGGTTGCGTGTTTTCACAGAAGAAAATCAGAAACTTGCGTGCCGGATTCACGATGTCTGGCACGACCAGCGCCACGCCGACCGCTTCAATCGGTCCTTGGTGCTGGTGCCCGGCTGGAACCTGGTCGAGATCGCGCTGGCCGAGGTCGAGGCGGCTCCCGCTGGCAGGACCATGGATATGTCCCGCATCGCCGAATTCGGCTGCTTCATCGTGCGTCCAGCGAGGCCGGTGGTGCTGCAGATCGCTGCCGTCGAACTCGTCCGAAATTCGGCGTGAACCCGGAAATCTGTCGGAAAATTTGACAGATTGCCGTCATCCGCCCGGGATGATTTCGAATAACCCTCCCGGAATCAGTTCGTTGCGCACAGGGGCATGATATGTGCCTGGAAAAGCCCGGTACTGTTGTATTGCATGGAGTTGCAAGGAGGACGATATGGGTATGGTAAGGAAGATGGCCGGCCTGGCTTCGGCCGGAGCCGTGGCGATGGCGTTGAGCGTGTCGGCGAATGCGGCGCTGGTTGACTATTCGGAGACCTTTGAGGGCAACGATTGTGCCGGAAAGCCGGGTTGCGAGATCGGCGGTTCGCCGGCGATCGGCAAGTGGGACAACGACCTCAGCGATTGGGACGATCTCACCGCCAGCGGGATCACCGTGACCGACAACGGTGAAGACGGCGTGTCGTGGGAGTGGAACAGCGGCCCGGAAGTGCACTTCTGGGCCGTCAAGCAGGGCCGCGAGTACACGGTGTTCTGGACTCAGGACGACTCGATCACCGGGTGTGACGTGGAAAACATGACGCTCGAGTGCACGGTGGCGTTGACGAGTGGTGCGTGGGAGGGCGACTGGTCGCACGTGTCGTTCTACAACACGGGTGGCCACGAAGTCCCGGTTCCGGGTACGCTCGGACTGCTGGGTCTAGGCCTGCTGGGCCTCGGCGTGGCGCGCCGCAAGCAGTAAGCAGTAAGCGCTTGCCGCAGGGGTGGCGCAAGCTGCCCCTTCTTTCTCTCGCAACCCTGCCGACCGGTTCCCGGTCGGCAGGGTTTTCTGCGTCCTGGCTCTGCCCGGTCGATGCGTAAATCCGTGCTCTGCCCGGCCAATTTCGTAGGTCCGGGCTGTGCCCGGACATTGTTCGGCCACAGGCCGAACCTACAGGCGGCCGTCGACCTCGTCCTTGGCGAATACGTACTTGACGTCGAAGATCACCGAGTGCGTCTTGGTCAGCGAGCGGATCTTCGCGATGCCCATCTCGCGGAACTGCCGGTGTCCCACGGCCAGGATCACCGCGTCGTAGTGGCGTTCGCGCAGTTCGGTCGTCAGCGGGAAGCCCAGTTCGGCGCGCGCCTCCCCGGGGTCCACCCACGGGTCGTGGACGTCCACGTGCGCGTTGCAGGCCTGCAGGTCCTGCACGATGCTGACCACCTTGGTGTTGCGCAGGTCGGGGCAGTTCTCCTTGAACGCCAGTCCGAGCACCAGGATGTTCGCATCGACGATGTGGATCCGCTTCTGCGTCATCAGGCGCATGACCTCGCCCGACACCACCTTGCCCATGCCGTCGTTGATGCGCCGGCTGGCGACGATCAGCTCCGGGAAATACCCGGCCTGCTGCGCCTTGTTCGCGAGGTAGTACGGATCCACCCCGATGCAGTGCCCGCCTACCAGCCCGGGGCGCAGCGCGATGAAGTTCCACTTGGTTCCCGCCGCTGCCAGCACTTCCTCGGTGTCCATGCCGAGGCGGCGGAAGATCTGCGCCAGTTCGTTCATCAGCGCGATGTTCACGTCGCGCTGCACGTTCTCGATCACCTTTGCCGCCTCGGCGCTGCGCAGGCACGAGACGCGGTGCGTGCCGGCCGCGATGATCCGCCGGTACAGCGCATCGACGTAGTCCGCCGCCGGCGCGTTCGAGCCGGAGGTGATCTTGACGATGTTCGGCAGGCGGCGCTCGCGGTCGCCCGGGTTGATGCGCTCCGGGCTGTAGCCGCACGAGAAATCCGCGTTGAAGCGCAGCCCCGAGAATTCCTCCAGTACCGGCACGCACACTTCCTCGGTGGCGCCGGGATACACGGTCGACTCGTAGATCACCACGTCGCCGGCTTTCAGGTGACGGCCGACGGTGCGGCTCGCCGACTGCAGCGGACGCAGATCGGGCACGTTGTTGTGGTCGATCGGCGTCGGCACCGTGACGATGAAGGTGTTGCATTCGTCGAGCAACGACTCGTCGGTGCTGTAACGTACCTTCGCGCTCGCAAGTTCCTCCGCGTCGGCCTCGCCCGTCTGGTCACGCCCGGAGGCGAGCGCCGCCACCCGCGCGGCGTCGATATCGAACCCCACGGTGGGGACGTGGCGCGAAAAGGCCAGTGCGAGCGGCAGTCCCACGTAGCCGAGGCCGATCACGGCGATGCGTGGCTGATCCGGTAACTGCATGAATCGAATGCTCCGTCGGGGTGACTGGTCGCGGGCGCCGGTAATGCTGTCCGCACGGCGTCCGGGTGGTGCATAGCATAGACGAAGCCCGTGGCGCCGCCAGCAAGCGCACCCGTTCGAATATCGGACGAATATCGGGCGAATATTCCGTGGTAAATACTCTCTTTAAAATCGGCACGTGATTGTGCAAGAATCGCGTTGCTCATTCATGTTCGAGGATAATCCTGATGGAAATGACCAAATATAATCAGCTGAAAGGCGAAATTGCGCGCCTCCAGCGTGAGGCGGACAAGGTGCGCAAGGATGCCCTTAAGGCGGCCATCCAGCAGATTCGCGGCCTGATGCAGGAATTCGGCCTCGTTCTCGACGATATCGATCCGGCTAAAAAGCGCGCGCGCAAGGAATCCACCGCGAAAACCAAAGCCGGCAAATCGCGCAAGGCCAAGGCGGCCAAATCGGGTGCCAAGGTAAAACCCAAGTACCGTTCCGCCACGGACCCCAAGCTGACCTGGACCGGCCGCGGCCGCCAGCCGAAATGGGTCGCCGAATGGGTGGAATCGGGCCGTCGGCTGGATGATCTGCTGATTCCCTGAGGAAGCGCGTCGAGGTTCCGCGTTTTTCGTCGGGTTCGACGTTATGCCTTCCCTGTCGGGTTTTTAAGAGGCTGTCGCAAAAAACCGAGAAGCGCGCGGCGGCGATTTCGCACCGGTGGGCGTACGCCGCAGGGATGCGGCGTTCGAGCCTGCAGGGATGTATTCACGGCGTCCCACGGGTGTGAAATCGCCGCCGCGCGCTGGCGCCGTCCCACGGGGAGAGGTTTTGCGACACCCTCTGAAACCCGATCTGCGGGAATAAAGTTTCACCCGTCGAATTTCTCGAACACCAGCGACGCGTTGGTGCCGCCGAAGCCGAAACTGTTCGACATCACGCGCCGTAATCCCGCGTTGTCGATGCGCTGGCGCACGATCGGCAGAGTGGCGGCCGCGTCGTCGAGATTCTCGATATTCGCCGACGCTGCGATGAAATCGTTCTCCATCATCAGCAGCGAATAAATCGCTTCGTGCACGCCGGCCGCGCCGAGTGAATGGCCGGACAGGGATTTGGTCGAACTGATGCGCGGCACGTCGGCGCCGAAAGTCTGGGCCACCGCCTTCAGTTCCTGGATATCCCCCACCGGGGTGCTGGTGCCGTGCGCGTTGATGTAATCGATGGGACCCCTGGCCGTCGCCATCGCCTGGCGCATGCAGCGCATCGCGCCCTCGCCGGAGGGCGCCACCATGTCGTACCCGTCCGAGGTGGCGCCGTAGCCCACGATCTCGGCATAGATGCGCGCGCCGCGTGCCTGCGCGACCTCGAGCGCCTCGAGCACCAGCATGCCGCCGCCGCCGGCGATCACGAAGCCGTCGCGATCGGCGTCGTAGGCGCGCGAGGCGACCTCGGGGGTGGCGTTGCGCTTCGACGACAGCGCGCCCATCGCATCGAACAGGCAGCTCATCGTCCAGTGCTCCTCCTCGCCGCCGCCGGCGAAGACGCGGTCCTGCTTGCCGAGCTGGATCTGCTCCATGCCGGCGCCGATGCAGTGCGCGCTGGTCGAACACGCCGAGGCGATCGAATAGTTCAGGCCCTTGATGCGAAACGGCGTGGCCAGACAGGCCGACACCGTGCTCGCCATCGTCTGCGTCACGCGGTACGGCCCGATCCGCTTCACGCCCTTCTGGCGCAGGATGTCGGCCGCCTCCACCTGGTTCGACGACGAGGCCCCGCCCGAACCCGCGATGATGCCGGTGCGCTCGTTGGATACCTCGGCATCGTCGAGTCCGGCGTCCTCGATCGCGCGCTGCATCGCGATGTAGGCGAAGGCCGCGGCATCGCCCATGAAGCGCAGTTGCTTGCGGTCGATCGTGGCGGCGAAATCGATCTCCGGACGCCCCGCGACCTGGCTGCGCAGGCCGTGTTCGGCGTATTCGGGCGCGAACCGGATTCCCGGGCGTCCGGCGCGCAGCGCTCCGGTCACGGCCTCCCGGGTATTGCCGAGGCAGGAAACGATCCCCATCCCGGTGACGACGACTCTTCGCATGGTGTCCTCCTGTGAGTAGCTGTGTGCGCGTGGCCGCGCACGGCGTCCGCTCCGTCGGACCGCCAGTAATTCGGGGTATGGTTCGAGCGCGAATGCCGGCGGCTATGCCCAGCGCTACGCCATCGATTGTTCGCGCGTGAACAGTCCCACGCGCAGGTCCTTCGCCGTGTAGATCACCTCGCCATCGACGGCGAGGCTGCCGTCGGCGATTCCCATCACCAGCTTGCGCTCGACCACCCGCTTCAGATGGATGTGATAGACCACTTTCTTCGCCTTTGGCAGCACCTGCCCGGTGAACTTGATCTCGCCTGCGCCGAGCGCCCGGCCGCGGCCGGGGTTGCCCTTCCAGCCGAGGAAGAATCCCACCAGTTGCCACATCGCATCGAGCCCCAGACATCCCGGCATCACCGGGTCGTTGCGGAAATGGCACTCGAAGAACCACAGCTCCGGGTGGATATCCAGCTCGGCGATGATTTCGCCCTTGCCGAAGTCGCCGCCGTCGGCCGTGATCCGCGTGATGCGGTCGAGCATCAGCATGTTGTCCACGGGCAACTGGGCATTGCCGGGGCCGAACAGCTCGCCGTTCCCGCAGGCAATCAGCTCGTCCCTTGAAAAAGATGTCTGCGTCGAAGGCGCGCGTCGTACCGGATGGCTGCTCAACCGCTGTCACTCTGGGTGTTATCGAGTGGGCAAATTGTAATGAGTTCACCGGGCGCAGTCACCCACGGGCCACGTTCGCCCGTGGGCACGCACGGTGTGGGTGCCGCCTTGCACCTCGCGCCCTCATGTGACTGCGCATGCAACGTCGACGACGGGGACCGGGCAAGGACCTCCCGCGCTCAATCGATCGAGGATTCTGGCGCGGCACTCGAGGAATGCGCGGTCGGGAGTTCGACCCGCGGCGTCGGAAATTCTTACATATCGCATGGGGTGAAGCGCGAGTGTCGTCGACGTTGGTCAGGAATACCTTGTTAATCAAATGGAAAGCGGCCTCATGTGTTTGTGGCACGATTCTTGACTGCCAAGCCGGCGGTGCCTGCACCGGTTTGTTCAAATTTTCTAAAGAGGAAATGTCAATGAGTATCTCTGTTTCCAGGCCCCTGATTGCAGGACTCCTGGTCGGTCTTCTCGGCGTCGGGCATGCCAACGCGGCACTGATCAGCGGTACCGGGGCTCCGTCGGCCAATGCAGCCTTGGCTGGAAGCACGACGATCGACTTCTCGGCTACCAGCACCGGAACCTATTCGTCGCTGGCGCTCGCAGGAGTCACCATCGATGCCGCGCCGGGCAAGACGTTCGTTGTGACCGACAACCTCGGGGGGTCTTACAACACCACCGGCCGTAACCTGCAGAACCTGCAGGTGCCCGGCAGCACAGGGCAGTTCGTTCTCAGTTTCTCCTCGCAAGTGAGCGCCTTCGCGTTCAACTTCGGGGCGTCCAACGAAGACTGGCTTCTCGAAGCGCTGGATGCCGGTTCGAGTGTGCTCGAGAGCCACACGTTGTCCCAGACGTGGTGGAGCAACGGCGGGGAGTACTTCGGCATTGCAACGACAGGAATCGCATCGGCACGTCTGACCCAGCTCACGCATGTCAACGATGCAGGTATCGACTGGGTGCTGATGGATAATCTGGCATTCGTTCCTGGTGAATCCCACGAGGTCCCTGCGCCCGGCGCGCTTGCGCTGGTGCTGCTGGGGCTGGCAGGGTTGCCGCTGGCACGGCGTCGTCGGGCCGTAAGCGCCGACTGACGTTCACGCGCGTCGCCGCGAGCAGTTCTCCAGCATGGAGACGGTTCGCGGCGTCGTGTCCCTTCTTCCGGATTCGATGGCGAAGCCGGAACGTTCTGCTTCACATACGAGTGGTATCCCGGCAATCGGCCGCAAGGTGCTCCGCCAGACGGCGGTGCACACGGCGGAATTTCTTGCCTCTGTGAACTAGAATCCGTTCGACGCGATCGGCACTGGACATTTCCCGGCGGCCAGGATGGTCGCACCATTACCGGAATTGGAAGTCAGTATCCGTGCGCATCGCAGTGATCGGTACCGGGTATGTGGGCCTCGTCACCGGCGCGTGTTTCGCCGAGATGGGCAACCACGTCGTGTGCGTGGACAAGGACGCGGCGAAGATCGCGCGGCTGCAGGCGGGCGAGATCCCGATCTGGGAGCCCGGTCTGAAGCCGCTGGTCGAGCAGACCGTCCAGGGCGGGCTGCTGTCGTTCACGGTCGATGCCGCAGCCGCCATCGCGGCCGCGGAGTTCATCTTCATCGCCGTTGGCACCCCTCCCGGCGAGGACGGTGCGGCGGACCTCAGCCACGTGCTTGCGGTCGCGCACGAGATCGGGCGGCACCTGCAGCAGTACGCCGTCGTGATCGACAAGTCCACGGTCCCGGTGGGTACCGCGGACCGGGTCGAGGCGGCGATCCACGAGGAGCTCGCCGGGCGGGGCGCCAGCGTGCCGTTCGACGTGGTCAGCAACCCGGAATTCCTCAAGGAAGGCGCCGCGATCAACGATTTCCGGCGCCCCGACCGCATCGTGATCGGCACCGCCTCGGACAAGGCGCGCCGCATGATGGCGCAGCTCTACGAGCCGTTCGTGCGCAACCACGACCGCCTGCTGTTCATGGGTGTGCGCGACGCCGAGATGACCAAGTACGCCGCCAACGCGATGCTCGCGACGCGGATTTCCTTCATCAACGAGATCGCGAACCTGTGCGACCGCATGGGCGCGGACGTGGAGAACGTGCGCAAGGGCATCGGTTCCGACGAGCGCATCGGCTACTCGTTCCTGTACGCGGGCTGCGGCTACGGCGGCTCGTGTTTTCCGAAGGACATCAGCGCGCTGATCCGCATGGGCGGCGATTCCGGCTTCGACCCGGCGCTGCTGCGCGCCGTCGACGAGCGCAACCAGCGCCAGAAGGAAGTGCTGCTCCACAAGATCCGCGGGCATTTCGGGCCGGACCTGCACGGCCGTCGTTTCGGCCTGTGGGGCCTGGCGTTCAAGCCGAACACCAACGATGTGCGCGAGGCGACCTCGCTGATGATGATCCGTCGCCTCGTGGAGGCCGGCGCCACCGTCGCCGCCTACGATCCGGTCGCGATCGAGGAGGCCGCCGCGCAGCTCGATCCCGACTGGCTGGCGTCGGGGCGCGTCACGCTGAGCCGCTACCAGTACGACGTGCTGAAGGACGCCGACGCGATGATCCTGGTGACCGAGTGGAAACGCTTCCGCCAGCCGGATTTCACCGCCATGCGCGACCTGCTCAGGCAGCCGGTGATCTTCGACGGGCGCAACCAGTACGATCCGCAACTGATGACCGACCTCGGTTTCCGGTACTACGGCATCGGCCGCACCAACGTCGGGCCGGGCGCATCGCAGTAATTCGACTCTGACCCCATTTTCAGGTGCACATCATGCTCATACCTGTTTTGCTTTCGGGTGGCGTTGGCAGCCGGCTGTGGCCGGTATCGCGGGAACTGTATCCGAAGCAGTTCCTGCCGTTGGCGGACGCGCGCCACTCGCTGTTCCAGCAGACGCTGGCGCGCCTGGACGGGATCCCCGGCCTCGGCGAGCCGATCGTGGTCTGCAACGAGGAGCACCGCTTCCTCGTCGCGCAGCAACTGCATGAACTCGGGCACCGCAACGCCTCGATCCTGCTCGAGCCGGTGGGCCGCAACACCGCACCGGCGATCGCGCTGGCGGCCATCGATGCACTGCAGCAGACCGAGGATGCCGTGTTGCTGGTGCTGCCGGCCGACCACGTGATCGCCGACTGCGCCACGCTGCAACGCGTGGCGCTGCAGGGGCTGACACTGGCCGCCGAAGGCCGCCTGGTGACCTTCGGCATCGTCCCCGGCACGCCCGAGACCGGCTACGGCTACATCCGCCGCGGCGAGGCTGTTGCTGGCGGTGGGTACGCCGTCAGCCACTTCGCCGAGAAGCCCGATCTCGCGACCGCCGAGGGCTACCTCGCCAGTGGCGACTACCTGTGGAACAGCGGCATGTTCCTGTTCCGCGCGGATCGCTACCTCGAGGAACTCGGCCGCCACGCACCCGGGATACTGTCCGCCTGCCGCAACGCCTACGACAGCGCTGCGGACGACCTCGATTTCATCCGCATCCGCAAGGAAGCGTTTCTCGCCTGCCCCAGTGACTCGATCGACTACGCGGTGATGGAGCGCACCGAGCGCGCGGCGGTGCTGCCGCTCGATTGCGGCTGGAGCGACGTCGGTTCCTGGGGGGCGTTGTGGGCGGCCGGGGAGCCCGACGCCGACGGCAACGTCACGCGCGGCGACGTGCTGCTGCGCGGGGCGTCGAACACCTACGTGCGCGCCGACTCGCGGCTGGTCGCGGCGGTGGGGGTGCGCGATGTGGTGATCGTCGAGACGCCCGACGCCGTGCTGGTGGCCGACAAGGACGCCTCGCAGGACGTCAAGCACATCGTCGCTCACCTGAAGCTCGAGGGCCGCTCCGAGGCGCTGTTGCACAAGCGTGTCTACCGGCCGTGGGGTTCGTACGAGAGCCTGGTGTCCTCGGACCGTTTCCAGGTCAAGCGCATCGTCGTCGATCCGGGGCAGCACCTGTCGCTGCAGATGCACCACCACCGCGCCGAGCACTGGGTGGTGGTGAAGGGCACCGCCCGCGTCACCTGTGGCGACCACGAGCTGATGCTGCACGAGGACCAGTCCACCTACATCCCGCTCGGCACCCGGCACCGCCTGTCGAACCCCGGCGTGATCCCGCTCGAGATCATCGAGGTGCAGTCCGGCAGCTACCTCGGCGAGGACGACATCGTCCGTTTCGAGGACGTCTACGGCCGCTCGTAGGTCCGGGCTGTGCCCGGACATTTGTGGAAAAATGGGGTCAGAGTCAAATTTGCGAAGCAAAATTTGACTCTGACCCCATTTTTTCACTTCGCAAATTTGACTCTGACCCCATTTTTTCATGACCCCATTTTCTTCGCCCGGACATTAGGGGGTGCAAACGCGACAGATGGCCTATCCTTGACCCGATGAGGAAGACCAAACGGAATGCCATGATCAAGAAATGCATGTTTCCCGTGGCGGGTTACGGGACCCGCTTCCTGCCGGCCACCAAGGCAATGCCGAAGGAGATGCTCCCGATCGTCAACAAGCCGCTGGTGCAGTACGGCGTCGAGGAGGCGCTGGACGCGGGGCTCTACGAGATCGCCTTCGTCACCGGTCGCGGCAAGCGCACGATCAACGACCATTTCGACATCAGCTACGAGCTCGAGCACCAGATCGCCGGCACCGACAAGGAGCAGTACCTGGTCGGGATCCGCGACATCATCGACCGCGCGGTGTTCTCCACCACCCGCCAGCGCGAGATGAAAGGCCTGGGGCACGCGATCCTGACCGGCGAGACGCTGGTCGGTGACGAGCCGTTCGGCGTGATCCTCGCCGACGACCTCTGCTTCAACGAGGGCGGCGACAGCGTGATGGCGCAGATGGTCAAGGTGTTCCGCCAGGTCCGCTGCTCGATCGTCGCCATCGAGGAAGTGCCCGAGGACCAGATCCACAAGTTCGGCTGCATCGACGGCGAGGCCGTCCGCGACGACCTGTTCCGCGTCACCAACATGGTCGAGAAACCGCGCAAGGAAGAGGCGCCGAGCAACCTCGCGATCATCGGCCGCTACATCCTCACGCCCGACATCTTCGACATCCTGCGCAGGACGCCGCCGGGCAAGAACGGCGAGATCCAGATCACCGACGCGCTGCTGCAGCAGGCGCGCGACGGCTGCGTGATGGCCTACCGCTTCAAGGGCCAGCGCTTCGACTGCGGCAGCGTGGACGGCTTCGTCGAGGCCACCAACTACTGCTACGAACACCTGTACAAGCGCGGCAAGCTCTGAGGCTCCAGCCACCCATGCAGCCGATCCGTGTCCTGAACTACTACGTCAACCCGTCGTACCTGGTACTCGGTGCGATCGAGTTCGGCGTACTGATGCTGGCGGCGTGGTCGGGCGTGTGGCTGCGTTTCCGCGGCGACGCCGAACGGTTCGAGATCAACATGCAGGGCGCGCTGCCGTCCTTCGTGTGCTTCGCGCTGGTGCTGGTCGCGCTCACGATCGCGATGCGCGTCTATCCGGCGCGCTTCCGCGAGGGGCAGACCGGAATGGCGGTGCGCACGGTGGTAGCGTACTTCCTGCTCGGCGCGATCGCGCTGTCGGGTATCAACGAGTTGCTGCCGGTGTTCTTCCTCGGCCACGGCGTGCTGGTGTGGGCGCTGCCGCTCGCGCTGGTGTACGTGACGCTGCTCCGGCTGCTGTTCTTCTCGGTCACCGACGCCAGCAAGCTCGCGCGCCGCGTGCTCGTGCTCGGCGCCGGGTCGCGCGCGCAACTGCTGTGGCAGCGCATGGGCGGGAGCACCGGCAAGCCCGGCATCGAGATCACCGGCTTCGTGCCCTTGCCAGGGCAGCCCGCAGAAATCCCCGCGGAACTGCGGCGCCCCTGCCACGACGATCTGCTCGGCGTGGCCACCGCGCTCGGCGTGACCGAGATCGTGGTTGCGGTCGACGAGCGTCGCAGCTCCGAGGGCGGCAGTTATCCGCTGGATGCGTTGCTCGACTGCAAGCTCTCCGGCATCGCGGTCATCGAGTCGGTCAGCTTCCTCGAACGCGAACTCGAGAAGGTCGAGATCGACCTCGTGCGCCCCTCCTGGCTGGTGTTCTCCGAGGGTTTCCGGCTCAGCACCTCGCGCGACGTAGTGAAGCGCCTGTTCGATCTCGCGGCCTCGCTGACGCTGCTCGCGGTCGCCTGGCCGTTCATGCTGCTCACCGCGCTCGCGATCTGGCTGGAGAGCGGTTTGCACGGACCGGTGTTGTACCGCCAGCAGCGCGCCGGACTGAACGGCAAGCCGTTCATGCTGGTCAAGTTCCGCAGCATGCGCACCGACGCCGAGAAGGACGGCCGCGCCGTGTGGGCCAGCGCCAACGACGACCGGATAACGCGCGTCGGGCGTTTCATCCGCAACACGCGACTCGACGAGCTGCCGCAGTTGTGGAACGTGATCCGCGGCGACATGAGCTTCGTGGGGCCGCGGCCCGAGCGGCCCGAGTTCGTGCGCGAACTCGCCGCGCAGATCCCGTACTTCGACGAGCGCCATCGCGTGAAGCCGGGGCTCGCGGGCTGGGCGCAGCTGTGCTTCCCGTACGGCGCCTCGGTGGAGGACGCCGCCGAGAAACTGCGCTACGACCTCTACTACATCAAGAACCACAGCATCCTGATGGACCTGCTGATCCTGATCCAGACCGTCGAGGTCGTGCTGGTGGGCGGCGGCGCGCGCTGATGGCCGGGCCGGGCGTGCAGCACGCGATGACGGTCGACGTGGAGGACTACTTCCAGGTCGCCGCGCTCGCCGGCGCCTTCGATCCCGCGCGCTGGGACGAGGTGCCGCGGCGCGTGGTGCCGAACACGCAGCGCCTGCTCGAACTGTTCGAGCGCCACGGCATCCGCGCCACCTTCTTCGTGCTCGGCTGGGTGGCCGAGCGCGAGTCGGAACTGGTGCGCGAGATCGCGGCGCGCGGGCACGAGATCGCCTGCCACGGCTACAGCCACCAGTTGGTCTACAGCCAGACGCCGGCCGTGTTCCGCGCGGAAACGCTGCGTGCGAAGGCACTGCTGGAGGACATCGTGCAGCGCCCGGTGGACGGCTACCGTGCCGCCTCGTACTCGATCACGCGCGCTTCGCTGTGGGCGCTCGATGTGCTCGCCGACGCCGGTTTCCGCTGGGATTCGAGCATCTTCCCGATCCGCCACGACCGCTACGGCGTGCCCGGCTCGCCACGGCATCCGTACCGGCTGCTGACACCGAACGGCGCCACGCTGACCGAGGTCCCGCTGACCACGGCGGAGGTGCTGGGGCAGCGCCTGCCGGCGGCAGGCGGCGGTTATTTCCGGCTCTATCCGTACCCGCTGTCGCGCTGGCTGTTCGCGCGCGCGGCGCGCTCCGGCCCCGGCATCTTCTATCTGCATCCCTGGGAAGTGGATCCCGGGCAGCCGCGCGTCACGGACATCGGCGTGCTCTCGCGTTTCCGCCACTACAACAACCTCGACCGCTGCCTGGCACGCCTCGAGCAGCTGCTGCGCGACTTCCGCTTCACGACCGTCTCGGAGGCGGTGCTCGTGCACGGCGCCACCGCGCGTGTCGCGGCGGCGGACCTGTGAGCGCGCTGCGCGGAGCGGCGCGTGAGCGCAGCTGAGCAAAGCCTCGCGGAACTGCGCCTCGCGCGCCAGCGCTGCGCGCGCCGCTTCGGCGAGGCGAAGCGCAACGGCGAGGACCTCGCGCAGCTGAAGGCGGAAATGCAGCGCCTGGGGGCGGAGATCGAGGCGCTCGAGGGCGAACTGGCCGGGGCGTCCGATGCGCAGTCGCGGCCCGTCCCTGAATCGAATCCCGCACCGGAACCGGAACGCACACCAGAACCGGAACACGAAACGCGGTTCGGGCGGCCACCGTTTCCTCCACGCTTTTCGGCGTCTTCAGTCGGTCCCGAAGTCAGCGGGCCGGTCGGCGTGCGTGCGGTCACGGCGCAGGATCGCGCCGCGTGGGAGGCCTACGTCGAGGCACACCCGCAGGCCTCGCTGTATCACCACGCCGCGTGGCGCGAGCTGGTCGCGCGCACGATGCGTCACGAAGACGTCTCGCTGATCGCGCACGACGGCACCGGGCGCGTGGTGGGGGTATTGCCGTTGATCGCTATGCGCAGCCGCCTGTTCGGCGCCTTCGCGGTGTCGCTGCCGTACTTCAACTACGCCGGTCCGCTCGCGGATTCCGCCGCGGTGGAGCAACGGCTGCTGCAGGCGGCCGGTGCGTTGGCCGGGCAGGGCGGACTGTCACACGTCGAAGTGCGCGAAACCCGCGCACGAGCCGGCTGGCCGGCGCGCGAGGACAAGGTCGCGATGATCCGCGCGCTGCCCGCGAGCGATGCCGCGCTCGACGCCGAACTCGGCAGCAAGCTGCGCGCGCAGGTGAGGCGGGCAACGCGCGAGGATCCGCGCTGGCGCGTCGGCGGCGTGGAACTGCTGGACGACTTCTACCGCGTGTTCGCACGCAACATGCGTGACCTGGGCACGCCGGTCTACGCGCGCGGCTTCTTCGCCGCCGTGCTGGCCGCGTGGCCGCAGCGCGCGCACGTGGTGGTCGTCGATCTGCGCGGCGAGCCGGTCGCGTGTGCACTGCTGCTCGGCTACCGCGACATGCTCGAGATCCCGTGGGCGTCCACGCTGCGCGAGGTCAACGCGCTCGGCATCAACATGTTCATGTACCGGCGCATCCTCGCGTTCGCGATCGAACGCGGCTACGGCTGGTTCGATTTCGGCCGCTCGACCGTGGATGCCGGCACCTACCGTTTCAAGCAGCAGTGGGGTGCCGTACCGCTGCCGAACCACTGGCACTACTGGCTGCCGCCCGGCCACGAGCTGCCGCGGCTCAATCCCGACAACCCCAAGTACCGCCTGCTGATCGCCGTGTGGCAGCGCCTGCCGGTGTGGGTCACGCGCCTGATCGGACCGCCGGTGGTGCGCAACATTCCCTGAACCCGCGCCGACGGCGGCGCACCATGTCCAGGATCATCTTGGCCACTGCTGTCACCAATGTTTGAGGAGGAATCCGGCAACAAACGATGCGCCGAGTGTACTCAGATGATCGTCGTCGCGATAAAGAGGCATTCCGTTGTGCGCGACCAAACAGCGACCTTCGGGACAAAACAGATCACTTACTTCGATAACTCGCAGCGACTGCCGCAGCACCAGTTCCTCCAGGATCTCCACGACGGGCTGCTGGCGATCCCGATACGAGTCCAACCGGGGGCCCTCGGGCGACATGCGCCCGTGCCACTCCGCCCGACTCAGCAGCACCGGAACCTGCCAGCCGATCTCTGGCACGTCCATCATGAACACCACTTCGATGCCGCGTGTTCTCAACGTCTGTACCGTGCGCTCAAGTCCCTGCTGGAGAACAGTACGGTTATCCCCGGCGCCACGCGGCGAGATCACAACGGGCTGGCCTGGCTCGCTGCCATAGCGAACGCTATTGGCCAACAGCCCCCAGCGGCCGGCGAGAATCACCGTGCGCAGCGAGGGATGCTGTTCGATTAACCCCATCACAGCATCGTTATAGGCGACGCAGTTATGTGTCTTGTCATAGCGCTCGACTCCCAACAGGGGAGCGCACGCGGTCCGCCCCAAAAACCAGCCGCGACGCTTCTTGTGGAGCGCAGCTTCGTGAAACGCTGGAGCGAGTGCCATGGCGTGTGAATCACCCCACAATAGAAAATCAGGCGATGTGCTTTCCGGCAACCCCAGGCCGCACACATCACCACGTGCGATATGTGCCAGGGGAAGGTTCTGGCAGTTTTCCCGGTAGTGATCCGTTTCGTGGGCGACGTCGGCGATTCTGGCAGCTGCCGCGGGAACGCGCTGAGGCAGACCCTTGTAATGAACCACGGCAGCGCTGGCGATTATCGCTGCCAGCATTACGGTAAAGGACGTGGCAAAGAGCGTTCGGCGTGACAGCTTTCCGCTTCGGCCACGGAACGGGCGCTCTATGAATCGCCACGACAGCGCTGCCAACAGTAAGGCCGCCAGCACGAGTCCCAGCTTTTCCAACAGCACCAACTCGTTAGCGACGTAATGCTTCGTAAATACGATCAGCGGCCAGTGCCACAAATATAGCGAATAGGAGATCAGGCCGATCAGCACGAGCGGACGCCAACTGAGCGCCTTGCCGATTATCGAGCCGTGGCCTGCGCTGCCTGCGTAGATGATGAGTGCAGTCCCGATGGCGGGATACAAAGCGTTGAAGCCCGGAAAGGTCGATTCATCAGAAAGCGCGAACACTGCATAGAGGATTAGCATCAACCCGAATACCGACACGGCGTCGCGCTGCCAATGTTTGGCGGGAGGAGGAAGCACCTGAATTGCCACGAGCGCGCCGAGCAGCAATTCCCACGCGCGGAACAGCGGAAGGTAAAAAGCAGCATCCGGAAGCCGCTTCACCGCAACCACACTGGCGGCGAACGACAGGAATGCTGCGATCACCAACAATGCACGCAGATGTTTTGGCGACCTGCGCACCAGTAACAGAAGCATAACTGGGAAGAAGATATAGAACTGCTCTTCTACCGAAAGAGACCAAGCGTGCAGCAGAGGTTTCATCTCCGCTGGCTCGTCGAAGTAACCGGAGGTTCGCCAGAACAACAGGTTGGCGCCGAACAAGGTTGCGGCGATTACGCTGCGCGCGTAGGCAAGCAGATCCCCTGGCATCAGGAGCCAAAGTGCTGCGATCGAGGTCGCAGCGATTACCGTGAACAATGCAGGGAACAGCCGGCGAATACGCCGATCATAGAACTGCGCAAACGAAAAAGTTCCCGTGACCATTTCCCGGTAAATTATCGAAGTGATCAGGAAGCCGGAGATGACGAAAAACACATCGACGCCGACAAATCCACCGCTGAACAAAGGCATGCCCACGTGGTACAGCACTACGGGCACGATGGCCACGGCGCGTAGTCCGTCGATGTCAGATCGATAACGGTGGTCAATCATCGGTAAGAACGCTCCACTCAAACTGCAAGGTGGTGAAATGCCGCGACGGCGAACCTACGGATCTCCGTGCGGCGTTGCTGCTACACACAATAGACGATGGATTCGCGCTCGGATCTCTGGGTCCCGGATCAGGATTGTTCGGGTAACTCATACCCTTCCATCGGTCCGCTCTCTGCAACATCGCCCGGTTCCGGGTCGGCGCATTGACGGTGGCCAAATATGGACGAAAGCGGGCCATGTCCCCGTAGGTTCGGCCTGTGGCCGAACAAGTCGTCATCCGGTCACAGACCGGAGCTACGGCGCAACCCGGCGATCGCGCGGGCGCAGCGGTTCGCGACGGGACTGGTGACCATCACCATCTGTTCGCGGATGCGGGTTTCCTGCTTCGAGAACATGCGCTTGAACGCCGCGATGCCGTGCAGCGGGCTGTCGGGCGGCGTGTCGGGAGAAGGGATGCCGCCGAAGTCGAACCACTTCGCCCCTACCTCGTGCCCCCAGTGAAGCATGTCCCACGCCACCGCGTGCATCAGCGGCAGCGGCGGCTTGAGGCGGGTGGAGGCGGCGACCAGGTCCTCGACGTAGGGTCCATGGTTGCCGCACCAGCGGAATGCCACCAGCGATTCGGGATCCTCGCGTCCGTTCAGGAACATGCCCGCGATGCGCGAGTGCCGCGGGTGCTCGCGCGAGTACGCGATCAGCCGCTCCCAGTCGTGCTCGAGCTGCGGGCCGGAGCTGCGCTGCATGGTTTCGCGCACCAGCGCATCGAGGCGTGGCGCGAGACGCGCGTCCATGATCGCGCGCACGCGGTGTCCCAGATCCTCCATCTTCTTCGCGTTGCGTCGTGCCCCTCGGTCGATGGAGTGGTCCAGCGCATCGATCTCGCGATCGAGATCCACGACCAGCGTGTTCGAGTACATGCGGAACGACGGTTCGCGCACGAAGCCCAGCGCTCCCGCGGCCTTGCACAGCGCCGTGCGCTCGTCGTCGTCGGTGGCGAGCAGGTCGAGGCGCACGCGCAGCACGCGCATCGAGCGACGTGCCTGGCGCGCCAGCGCCTGCAGCATCGCCGCATGGTCGTCGCGACACAGGCTCGGGCCGAAGCGCGGCAGCTCGGCAATCAGGAATCCGGGCAACGCACGGGTCGGTTCGATCGTCGCGGCCGCCGCGCCGAGCGGCTGGCCGCCGGCATCTTCGACCAGCAGCAGCCACGCGCGCTTCACCGCGGTCGCGGCCAGGAAGGAGGGCCGGTGGTGCAGACCGACCGGATGCCCTTGTGCGTCGAGCGCGCGCTCGATCGCGAGCCAGTCGCGCGGATCACCGTCGAGCACGCGCACGCGGCGCGGAAGTTCAGTCATGTTCGGGGTCGCCCCATCCAGGAATAAGTGGCGTCAAGCCGAGGGCGAGCCGCGCCGCGGCAGGCGGCGACCCGTGACCGGCGCCCGGCGTGGATCGCGTTCATCGCCGCAGGCGCTCCTTCAGCAGTTCGACGAAGCTCAGATACTGCACGAAATCCTCCACGCTGTCCGGCAACGAGAAGCGCGGCAGCGCGAGGACGTGGTCGCCCGCCACCATCGTGCGCGGTTCGGTCGAGACCGCGCAGTCGATGCCGGCGGCCGCCGCAAAGCCGCGGTCGCGGGCCGTGAAATCCGCAGCGCGGCCGGTCGGGTAGGCGAAGACACGCGGCGCCTCGCCGGTCATCGCGTGTACGCGCGCCACCGACTGCGTGATCTCGACACGGCTTTCGGCGTCACCCAGGCGCGAAAGAATGCGGTGCGACACCGTGTGCGGCGCGATCGTGTGCCCGGCGGCGACGAAGCGCCTCGCGTCCTCCCATCGCATGGGCCGGTACGCCTCGGGCGCGCGTTCGGGCGCCTCGACCGCGGCCGCGGCATACAACGCAGGCAACCAGTCGTAGAGCCGATCCTGCGAGCCGGTCTTCAGTCGCTCGCGCAAGGCAGTGATCGCCGTGGCGCGTGCGCCCTCGCTCGCCAGGTCCACCTGCCACGTCGCGCCGTCCGCCGGCAGCGGCAGCGTGAAGCCGGGTAGTGGGCTCTGCGTGAGTGCATGGGCGATCTGGTCGTCCCATGGCCACAGCGTGCCGTCGAGGAAGCCGGTGATCACGAAGCAGGTGAGCGGGACGTCGTGGCGCGCGAACAGCGGCCCGGCGATTTCCGCGTGGTCGGCGAAACCGTCGTCGATGGTGAACGCCACGGATTTGGGCGGCAACGGCTCGTCGGCGGCAAGCCGGCGCGCGAGCTCGGGCAGCGCGAGCGGACGGAAGCGGTGGCGCCTGAGCAGCGCGAGGCAGCGCTCGACGTGCGCGAGTGACTGGCCGTGCGTGCCGTTGCCCTCGTGCACGCGGTGCAGCATGAAGATCGGGCAGAACCGCCCGAGCAGCGGTGTCAGCACGGCGGCGGGCGTGCGCAGCGCAATGGCGGCGATCGAGCGCTTCAGCGTGGTGCGCACGGCAGGCCTCGCTACACCCAGCCCGACAAGCGCACGAGGAAGCGCGTGCGGGTGTGGCTCATGTCCTCGTGGATCCCGATGCGCCTCAGCGTGGCCAGGTCCCGGCCGCCGCGGTTGATGCCGCGCGCGGTGGTCACGGCCGCGGCGTAGTGCTTGCGCACCAGCGCCGCGGCCTGCGGTGTGTAATCCCCGTTCGGGTAGCAGAACAGCGTCACCGGCCGCCCCAGTTCCTGCTCCAGGCGCGTGCGGCTGCCCACGATCTCATCGCGCAGCGTCTGTGGCGTCAGGCCGTCGCGCAGCCGGTAGTGATTGCGCGTATGGCTGCCGACGTCGATCAGCCCGCTCGCGACCATCGCGCGCAGTTCGTCCCAGTCGACCAGTGCGCGCGGGGCCGCGTTGCCTGTGCCGAGCGCCTGCTCCGCAGCCCCGAGCCGCGCGTCGAGGCGGTCGTCGGGCAAGGCCTTGCACCGGTGGATCAGCGCCGAACGCGAATCCGGGTCCGCGATCGCCGTGGTCAGCCCGCCCGGCAGCGGTGCCGCGAGCTCGTGCAGCCACGCGAATTCGCTGTCCGCCGCAAGCGCGGCGCCGTGCGCGTCGAGCAGCCGGCTGAGGCGGTTCGGCCAGAACTGCCGCGTGGTGCCCACCATGTCGGACACCGCGAACAGCGTGGCCGGCAAGCCACGCGCGCGCAGTGCCGGCAGTGCGTGCCGGTAATTGTCGAGCCAACCGTCGTCGAAGGTGATCGCGCAGGCGCGCCGCGGCAGAGGCGAGCCGCTGCGCACCCGCTCCACCCACTCGCCGAGGCGCACCACCGTGAAGCGCGCGCCGAGCCAGTCGAGTTGCCGCGCGAAGGTCTGCGGCGTGACGTACATGCCGGGCTCCTCGCCCTCGGCGAGCGCCTGCTCGCGCGGCAGCACGCGGTGGTACATCAGGATCCACAGCCCCGGTGCGCCGAACGGCCAGGTCTGCGGCCCGCAGCCGGCCGCGAACACGCCGAGGCCCGTCTTGAGCGCGCGTTTCACGGCAAGCGTCGGATTCCTCATGCAGCGGCTATCCTTGGATGCTGGCGCCGGAAGGTGGCATCCATTGTAGGTAATCGGGGGCGGCTTTGTGACGAAGACCATCCTGCACGTCATCGACACCACCGGTCCCGGCGGTGCCGAAGTCGTGTTCATCACGCTCGCCGAACGGCTGACGCGGCGCGGCCACCGCTCGATCGCATTGATTCGCGGCCCCGGCTGGGTGCAGGACGAACTGCGTCGCCGGGGCATCGAACCGGTGGTCATCGACGCCAAGGGCTCGTTCAACCTGCGTTACGTGGGTGCACTGGTGCGCCTGATCCGGCGCGAGCGCGTGGACGTGGTGCAGTCCCACCTGCTGGGGTCGAACGTCTATTGCGCGCTGGCCGGCTGGCTCACGCGCACCCCGGTGGTGGGCACCTTCCACGGCATGGTCGACATCCGCCCCGACGAGCGCTTCCGGCGCGCGAAGCTGTGGGTGCTGCAGCGCGGCATCCGCCGCTATGTGGCGGTCTCGCGCAGCCTGGCCGAGGCGGTGGCGCGCGAAGGGCTGCTCGACCCGGTGCGCACCAGCGTGATCTACAACGGCATCGACACCGCCCGCTACGCCCGCGGACGCGCCGGGCAGTTACGCGCCCGGCTGGGATTGCCCGAAGACACGATCATCGCCGGCTCCGTGGGCAATGTGCGCCCCGCCAAGGCCTACGATGTGTTGATCGAGGCCGCCGCGCGCCTGCTGCCGGCGCACCCGCGGCTGCATTTCGTGGTCGCCGGCCACATCAAGCGTGACCTGATGGCCACGCTCGAGCGGCTGATGCACGAACGGGGCGTTGCGGAGCGGGTGCACTTCATCGGCTTCGCCGACGACACCGCCGCCTTCCTGTCGGACGTCGACGTGTTCGTGCTGTCGTCGAATTCGGAGGGATTCTCGCTCTCCGTGGTGGAGGCGCTCGCCAGCGGCCTGCCGGCGGTGGTCACCCGCTGCGGCGGACCGGAGGAGATCGCGACCCCCGACCACGACGCGCTGATGGTGCCTACCGGTGACCCGGCCGCGCTCGCGCAAGCCATCGAGCGCGTGCTGGCCGACCCCGCGCTTGCCGCGCGCCTGGGGGCGGCGGGCCGCGAAACTGCGCGCCGGCGCTTCGAGGTGGACGCCATGGTCGCCGCCTACGAAACCCTCTACCCGTAAATCCGGGCTGTGCCCGGACATGCTCGTGTAGGTCCGGGCTGTGCCCGGACATTCGTAATGTTCGGCCACAGGCCGAACCTACGACCGCAACGCCCTCGCCCACGCCTTCAACTCGAACCACCCCGGCATCGGATCCCACCACCGGAACACCTCGTGGCGCGTGGTGAGCGGGTGTGGCGTCAGGAAGGCCGCGACGCGCGCAGCCTTCGCGCCGAACGGCACCCGCGGATCGCGCAGCACCAGGTACAGACTGTCCAGGTCGCCCAGCCACCAGCGCAGTCGACGGCCCACCCGGTAGCTCGCCGGGGGCGTCACCACATGGCCGGTGGACAGGCAGTACAGCAGCCACGGAAAGTCCACACCGGCATCGATCGCCAGCTGGAGTGAGCCCCAAAAGCGAGTATTCACTTCCATCAAATACGGCGTACCGTCGGGCGTCACCCGGAACTCCACCATCGCCACGCCGTGCCAGCCGGCGTGTGCGAGCAACCGCCGCGCGGCGTCCAGCACCAACGCGTCCGCCGGCGCCGCCACGCTCAGTACACTGACGCCCCCCGCCGGGGGTTTCTCGCGCAAGCGGCGGTGCGCGAAGAAGACGAGTTCCTTCCCGTGGTCGTACAGCGCGAACACCCCTGCACCCGAACCCGGCACGAACTCCTGCACCATGAACGGGTGTTCGCGGAACTCGGGCCGCCCACGCAGCAGCGTGCGCAGACGGTCCCGGTCGGGCGCAATCGCCACCGCCGTGTCCAGCCAGCGATCGCCGAGGAATACCCGCGACAGTCGCGGCTTCAACACCACCGGAAAGCCCGTGACGCTGGCCGGGTCGAAGCCCTGGGGCTCGTCGACGAAGCGCGTGGCAGGAATCCGCACCCCCGCGTCGGCCGCGATCCGCATCAGCCGCCCCTTGTCCGCGAGCGCCAGCACGGTCTCCAGTGCGGGGAACGGCAGGATGCAGGTGGCGGGCAGCGAACCCCGGTGGCGCAGGATCAGCTGACTGCTGATTTCCGTGACCGGCTGCAGGAACCCGATCCGATGCTGGGCTATAGTGCAGAGCAGCCACTCGATGAACGCACCGGGCTCGCGGGCGGGAGAGGGACACCGCAGGTAGGCGCCGCTGTGGCGCGAGGCACCGGCCAGCGCCGCCGGCGTGCAGTCCGCGGTGATCACCCTCACGCCGTGGGAGCCCAGCGAACGCGTAACCGCCAGCGCGCTGCGCTGGTTCGCGTCGAGGACCAGCGCGATGGACTCCGATGGCGGATTCACAGGTATGAACGGCGGCTCTGGAGTAATCGACCCGCATGCTAAAGGCATTGGAGCAACGCATCAATCACCGCTACGGCTCGAAGCGCGGCTTCGTGCGCTACTGCATGCACCGTGGGCTGGACCTTGCCGGGCGTTACCGCAAATACCGTCAGATCGACTGGGGCCGCGTGGAGCGGCTGGTGTTCGTGTGTTCGGGCAACATCTGTCGCAGCCCGCTCGCCGAGCGCGTAGCGCTGGATGCGGGCTACAACGCGACCTCGTTCGGGCTGCATTGCACGCCGGGGAGGCCGGCGGATCCGAGGGTGGTCGAGTTGGCGCGCGAGAGAGGGTTCGACCTGTCCGGCCACCGCACCCGTCTGCTGAAAGATGCACAACTGTCGGCTACCGATCTGCTGGTTGGCATGGAGCCGGTGCATCTGGTGGATGAGGCCGCAGGCCAGTGCACCAGCTCGGCCCAGCGTACCTTGCTCGGGCTTTGGGAAGGTCTGCGGCCTGCGTATATCCATGACCCGTACAGCGCAAACGAGGAATATTTTGCACGATGCACCCGGTTACTGATCGAATCGACGGAAAGCCTGGCAATCCAGTGCCCACGTGCCCGCCAGGGATGGAAGACTTCTATGCGCTCCGGGTAGGTCCGATCTGGAGGTACTTCAAGGGTGAACATTTTTCGTTCTGGATGGTTTGCGCCTATTTCTTCGTTGAGTATGTGCGTCCACAGTCGATACTTCCCGCTCTCGACATACTTCCGTGGGCGCAAACATTTCTAATATTCGCGCTAGTAGGTTGGCTGGTGTCCGGCCAGAAGTACTGGCCAAGTCATGTGATAAATTGGCTTATCGGCACTTTTCTTTTGACCATTCTAGTGTCTACGTTGAGTGCGTCACACCGTGACTTGGCACTTAGGAAGCTTCCTGACGCATACACGTGGTTTATTATTTATTTGTTGGTGATTAACATCGTAAATACGCGCAAACGATTCTTTATCGTGCTCTTCATATTTCTGGTTGCGAGCTTCAAGATATCTTTATCGCTTAGCCACACATGGGCGATGAGGGGGTTCTCCTTCACTAGCTGGGGACTAAAGGGGCCGCCGGGCTTTTTCGAGAATTCGGGTGAGCTGGCCATTCAAATGGCGGTCTATGGGCCAATTGCCTTAGCTGCTGCCGGCGCTCTATCTCCATTTGCTGCCAAATGGAAAAGATACGCGCTGTATGCCATGCCGATTACTGCAGCAATGGTTATCTTGGGTGCCAGCTCCAGAGGAGGTCAAATTGCATTATTCGTACAGGCATTGCTGTCGTCCTCAAAGAAGATTTACAAAATTAGAAACTTGATTCTCGTGACCGTGATAAGTTCTGCAGTCTGGTTGGCCCTTCCGCAAGAACAAATTGATCGGTTCTCCGCGATTGGTGAGGACAAGACGTCGCAGCAGAGATTGCTTTACTGGAGGCATGGCCTTGAAATGTTAAATACCCACCCGGTAAGTGGCGTAGGATTTTTCAATTTTATCCCCTACTACGCTAGCCATTTTCCGCATGACGTAATCGTCGAGAAGATCGAGTTGCCTCATAACATATTTGTTCAGGTTGGATCGGAGCTGGGCTATCCAGGATTGGTTGCGTATATTGCCATCCTGGTGGCCCTGTGGCGCACAGGGTCAAAGATCTCAGCTTTAGGGCTGCTCGTTAAAACAGAGGACAATGGTTTCTCGTGTCGTTTTGGCAAGGCGGCAAATGTTTCTCTCGTCGGATTTGTCGTCGCCGGTCAATTTGTTTCAGTGGTCTACTATCCATTTCTTTGGATTCATGCGGCGCTTGTTGTGGCAATGCATTCTGTGCTTTTAAGAGAGATCGCAATATGCCGCGAGATGTCACGATAACTGGCTACGCGATGCATAGTTGCGCCGCGCGTCAACTGACACCCAGGTCGGCAGTACGGCGCACGTGTGATTTGTGTCTCAATTTCGGAGATTGATCTTGCGAAGAAAGATGCCTTGAGTTCATAGTGCGTCTAGTGAGTTGGAGAGACCCGAGTGCCACGAGGATCAAAGTTATGCGCCTGCAATCTACCATGAAAATGTGTGTCTGGGGCTTGATATTCAGCGCGACCGAGGCGACAACTGCATTCGCATGGCGCCTTGATTTGAACTTCAACGGTGGGGCTCCGGGAGAAGTAGCGCAGGGCGAAGTGGGCGGGGGGGCGTTCACAACAGCAGCAGGCAAGAGTTACTACACTACCGACGTTTCATATGAGGGAGGTGTTGCTGTAGAGCTCAATATTAACGAGGGGTGTAAGTGCTGGGGAACGTGGGGTGGGGTCATTACGCACCCAGCGTACTTGAAGAAAGGCGATGAGTTGTGGTTCCGTGTGAGAACCTATATGCCATTGGGTTTTAATTGGGATTCATACGGAGAAGGCGGGCACCTGAAATTTATCAGATTTCATACGCGTGCTCCTGGCGGCGTGAACGAGGGGTATGACGACTGGTACATAAATCCAAAAGCTATTAGCGCGGACATTTCACACAAGTTTATTTTTGAGGGTGAGCAGAAATGGGCTACTGCGGCAGATAAATCAATGTTTCCGGTGCTGGGGCAGTGGGAGACGTATGAAATGTACGTGAGGTTTGATGATGTTTCTGTAGACATGGGTGGGGCGGGACGTGTCCGGATGTGGAAGAATGGCGTCCTGCTTCGCGACATCACATCACGAAAAACTCTCCTTACGCCCGATTCATTATCAGACCGAACGCACTTGTTCACGTATTGGAACGGTGGTGCTCCTCAAACACAAAAAATGTATGTCGACGATATCGTGCTTACGTCGGATAGACCTTCTTCTGTCGATGCGCACGGAAACCCTTATGTCGGCGTAGGCCCTGTGCGCGATGATGCCGATAATAGCGCCCCGACCGCGCCCGTGCTCCACGTTGAGTGAGCGTGTAGTTGTCGAAATTGTGTATGGTGTCAAATACTGTTTGGGTGACATGGGAAAAACAGGTTCGAAATCGAACGCTAAGTGCGTGTTTCGGGGCCGAGTTGCACGAAATTGTTCCAACCGGTCGAAAGAGACTTTCGCGGTACGTTGTATGTTCTTGGACGACGCTCAAGTTATTGTGGAACTGGCGCCGAAAGCGAGTAATTGTCCAGAATCCTTCGATTGTGTTGGCGTTGCTTGCGGTAGCAATTAAACCGCTTTTCCAGTATCAGCTAATTGTCGATACTCACAACGCACCGCTTCAACCGTGTCATGCAGGCTTTTTGCGCGTAATTGTAAGCTTTCTAGAGCAGACGGTAATCCGACTTAGTGATTATACGGTCGTGTCGAACTCTGATCTAGGTAGGTTGGTGGCGGATCGGGGCGGCAGCTGCCTCGTGATCCCTGATCCACTGCCAATGCATCTGTGCAATGTTGGTGGTTCTGTCGGTGAGGATGAACGCTTAGCGTTGCGCAAAGATGCGCTAGGAGTAGTTGCCTTTGTGTGCACTTGGGCAAACGATGAGCCGTTCCAAGAGGTTTTTCTGGCTGCCGCCCGTCTCGCCGCGGTGCGCTTTTTTGTCACAGGAAACAGCAGGGGGCAGGAAAAAAATCTCGGATTCGACATCCCTACTAACGTAACGTTGCTTGGATATGTGCCTGATGAGCAGTATGTGGATCTGTTGCGGAAAGTGGATGTGATCGTTGATCTGACAACGCGTGAAAGTTGCCTTGTCTGTGGCGCGTATGAAGCGGTCGCTCTTGAAAAGCCGTTTGTTATTTCTGACACCAAAGTGCTGCGAGAGTATTTTCCATTAGGAGGGGTTCACGTTGAAAATCACGCGTCAAATATAGTCGCGGGCATTCAGCAGGTGTTAGATGGCTTGACGCGTTATAGGGCGGATGTTCGGGTGTTGAAGAGAAAAATTCAAAGTGAATGGCCGCGTGATTTTGAGCGTGTTACACAGGAGCTTGAAAGAGGGCGGGCTTGATAGTTAAGGTCAAAACGTGCGCTACGCAATTTCGACGCTTCGCGGTTCAAATAGACATCAACGAAAATCGACTTTAACCCCGTACCAACCCAGGGCTTTTTTAGTGTGCGCGTGGTTTAACTGGACAGCAGTGACCTAGTAGTAATATCCAAATGCTTTGATATCCTTTCGAAAGTGCGAAGCTACTATGAATTTGGACTGCTTGTCGTAATAGTCCTGATAATTACTTCTATAACTCGCCTTTAGGTGCGGCAGTTTGATGGGGGCAATTTCAATTTTATTGCAAACAAAGTCAAAATCTTCTTGAAGGTTTTCGTATCGCCCTGCATAACTAATTATATTGTTTCCGTTCTGGTCTGACATCCAGTCGATCTGTGGGCTGAACATTCTTGGCACATCAAAATATTTTGGTTCCTTGTTCTGGTAGGCCCGTCGGACCCAGTCCCCGAAGGAAATTGCGTCGACGGCCATGTTCGACTGATTGGTGGAGACGCGATAGTGGTAATGGGATACGACCTTGTCCCACGGGTTGCGCACAAAACAAAAACTAAACTTCTTGTTCCAGCGCTCTTGACCCATATATACGAGTTTTTCATGGGCAGTGCGATGCTCCAGCGGAAGTCGCAGCGCCTTGGCTATACTTGTGCCGCCGGTCTTGTTGATGTGCACAAAGACAAAGTGGCTCAGGTACTTCTCCCGAATTTTGAACATGTGCCTGGCGATTTTCGCAGTTCTGCTCATTTTTGCTCCAATCTGTCGCTTGGCGGGGAAGTGAGGATTGTCGGTGTTCAAGGAAAACGTCGCTCGTGCAACTTCTCAGATGTTGCCAATGAAATTGATCTGAAGAAAATGCGGCCTTTCAACTGGCTAAAGCATCCACTTCATATGCTAGCCCAAGCTTCCTTGCCCAGGCCAAGGAGTCAAAGTCAAAATGGTGATCAAAATACGCCAATGCCTGCTTGATTGACCATGTCCCGTTACTTACTTGGGGCCAATTATCGACATCGTCGCGATCGATGAGCATGCGTGGCGTACATGGTGCAACAGCGTAGCCGAGTGCAGCGAGTGCTGCGGCGCGATGGTGGCCGTGCGCCAACCTGAAGCGGTAGGCCTCCCCCCGCTTTAGGATCTGCACAGCGATATCGCCGTGCGTGCGGTCGTATCCGCGGTGCTGTAAGGAACGAAGGACACTGATGAGTCTTCCATATTCAACTTCGCCTTTTCGACTTGAGACTGGCCCTTGCAGCCCATGACCTTCAACGATGGTCATCTCTTGTCCCCCGAAGGCAGCGTTCTCGCGCCGTGCAATCTTGGCGATGCCCTTGAGTCGTTGCTCCGGTAACACATTAAACCATGGAGCGTGCATGACATAGGGAGGAAACTCTGCCAACGATGACGGCCCTTTGCTTGCTCCTATCAAGGCGCTGAGTCCGTCAATTGGCTGCCACGCCAGATGATACCGCTCCAAAATCGATCCACGGTAACTCTGTGATGTTCCCGCAATAAACTCGCGCCCCGCCGCTACGTACGGATGCCAGCCGGTCCGCGAAAGTGAAAGACCGTTAAATATGACGCACGAATCCAGGGCGGCCTCGATTGCCGCGGGCTGCTGCATTCGCACGCTGCGAATCGCACTTAGTGGATCCCGATACATAGGGGCAAGGGGGCGCCCAGGCACCCTGCGAACCTCTAACCCAAAATGATTAAGCCCTGAATTTATGAGTTCGATCGCTGACATAGGTGAATAGCCTAACTGTTAGCCAGTGTTAAGTATAGCCGACTGGCTCCAACCGTGCGGCACCCGCTTTGATTCTGTGCTACGCTTTTAACGGTATGGTTTCGACATTTGACGTGCGGCTGATTGCCTTCATTCAGGTTTCAATCGCATAATAATATAAGGGGCTTGTTTCATCATGGCGAAGGGCAAGTTGCTTGTCGTGGCTCCACGATTTCCCGCCATCAATCAATCGTGGATCGATACCTATATGGAGCAGTTACTGTGTAATCAAATTGAGTTTTGCGTATACACAGCGAACGCTAGCGAGTCTGTCTACGGCGAAAAGGTTGATCGATTGCGTTTGCGTGAGCATATCGTAGATTTTAATCTTGCGAACAAGGCGCATCTCCTGGGTGTATTCTTATTGCTGCTGCGGAGGCCATGTCAAGGTCTAAGGTTGATTGTCCGGGCGATCATGCTTGCAATTAAGGTGTTTCGATATGGGGGCGGTTTTCTGAAGCCATTGATTCGATTGCTGCAGTTTGTCGGGAGCGACATGCGTTTTCAGAACGTACGTTTGATTCACGCTCATGAAGAGATTGCCGGCTTTCACTTTCTGTTGCTCGCGCGGCTGATCAATGTTCCATTCGTGCTCACATTTCACGGCCTGCCGCCTGTCGGAGTCGGACAGCTTTCAAGGAGCAAACGCAGACTGATGTACGACCTATCGGACGCGGTCATTGTCAACACTCGGTTTGCAAAGGGACAGGTTATGTCGATTGGCGCCGTGGAGAGTCGAATTCACGTGCTGCCGCAGGGGTTGCCGTTGGAGGATTTTCCATTTTGCGATCGGGGACCCGCAACGAGGGGGCGGCTAGTGACCCTTCTGACGGTTGGACGGTTCCATCGCGACAAAGGGCAGCGGTACGCTCTTGTTGCGATTCGGCGACTCCTGGAACAAGGGCTGAAGGTTTCCCTCGATTTAGTTGGCGTTGGTCCCGATTTGCGAAAGCTCAAGGCATTGGCCCAGAAGTTACGGATTACCGATGTGGTTAGGTTCTCATCAGGAATAACGACGGAACAGCTCGCGCACTTGTATCGGTCCTCTGATTTCTTCCTGTTTCCTAGTATCACGAATCCTGGCGGTCACGTGGAAACTCAGGGTGTTGCCCTTCAGGAGGCTCAGGCGAGCGGATGCATTCCGGTCGCATCAAAGACTGGAGGCATTCCTGAATGTGTAAACGATGGTGTAGATGCAATGCTAATTCCCCACCGGTCGTCGCGGGCGATCGCTAGTGCCGTTCTCGAGTTGGTAGACCGGCCGGATGTACAGTTGAGTATGCGGCGCCAGGGGCGTCGGCATGTAGAGCAGCATTACGCCGCCGAGGTGATTGGTCGGCGAATGGCTGAACTGCTCAGAAGTTTGGCGTGCGTATGAGCAGACTGTCCGTAAGAATGATTTGATGTGCCAGGCGGAAATCAAGACTGAGTGATCGATCTGAAGTTGTTTGTCTGTCGAATAGTCCAATGGGTTTCGTAAGGTGTTGGTTTTAATAGCAGGGGCCCGCAGCAATGGGAGGTGTGCGTTGGAAATCGTGGTGCATGCAGGCACAACCAAAACTGGGTCGACGCATCTACAGCACGTGTTCGAGCATAATCGGACCGCGCTTCGCTCACACGGCATCCTGTTTCCTGTCTCGCTTTTCTCGCGTGTAACCGGCCGTGAGGAGACTGGTGGACACGACTTGATTGGTAACTGGAACCGCCGCGGCGAGCTTGCGGCAGAGATCGTTCACGCTGGGCGAGGCGTTGACAAGGTGCTGCTGTCGAGCGAAATGTTGTGGTGGCACTATATTCTTAATAGCGCGAACGGGACGCACAATCTTGATAGGATCTTTCGCTTTCTTTCCTCGCTTGCTGATAGTGTGCGTGTGGTTTTTTATGTGCGGCGCCAAGATCATTGGTTAGATTCCCAGTATCGGCAGGTAATCACGAGAGGCAGAAAGTTCGACTGTACAATAATGGAGTTTGCCGATTTGATGTGCGACGCGATGGATGTATTTAAGTGGCTTGGGGCTTGGGCAGACATCATTGGCAAAGAGAATATTTTTGTTCGCGTGTATGACCGAAGCAGACTTGTGTCCGGTGACATTGTCGCGGACATGTGTGCTTGCCTCAACATGGATAGCAACCAGGTTGTCCGGCCTGAAGGTTTGGGCGAGAACCGGTCGCTTCCCGCAGAGGCTGTTCAATTCATGCGGAGTTACGGCCCGATTCTCAATGGCATGCCTCGTGAACTCAAGCTCACGGTCTGTGACTATCTAATGGCGGAACACGGTGCGTTCCGGAACGGACCGCTGATGTCGCGGAAGCAGCGGATCGAATTGCTGTGCAAGTATCGGGATTCCAATTGCAATGCGGCTGAGGCGTTTTGTGGCGACCGGCGGCTGCCATTGTTTGAGGAAAATGTGATCGATGACGTCGAGTACGTATCCGATGGGCCGGTGCATATCTCGTCGAATATTGTTCGAAACGTGAATGAGATTATCGGTCGGTTTTTGGAGCAAGGTCGACGTTTGGAGACGCACTCTTCCAGTTGGTCGCGTCGGTTGGGTTGGATTGAGCGGTTCATGCGGCGAAAACCTGGCGGCCCGCAGGGTCTATAAGTGTGGGATTTGCGGCATTTGCTTGGTGCTCTCGCATTGAACTGAGTAGACAGGATGGATAACTTGTTACCTTTGGTCAGCATAGTAATTCCGACCTACAACAGAGCTCACATGATCTGTGATGCGCTGGCCTCGGTGGTTGCTCAGACCTATCCAAACCTCGAGGTGCTAGTCGTTGACGATGGTTCTGTAGATGATACAGCCAACCGGGTTGCGAGTATTGTTGACGAGAGAATTCGCTATTTCTGGAAGCCAAACGGTGGTGTCTCGAGCGCCAGAAATTGCGGCGTGGCGAGGGCGACGGGCAAGTATGTCGCATTTCTCGATTCTGATGACGTTTTTGCGGCCGATTGCATATCAAAGAAATTATCCATAATTGAGAATGTTGATCAGTGTGTGGTGGTAGGCAGTGGTTGCAGGTTCTTTGACGGAGTGCGGTGGGATTGTCTCCCCGCATCGCCGGCGCGGGAGAAGATCTGTTATGAGGATCTATGTGTTTTCACGGCATTTCCCGGCGGAACCAGCAATATTTTTGCCGTTCGGGATGCTGTGATTGCTGTTGGTGGATTTGATGAAAGTCTTTCCGCTTCCGAAGATCGTGATTTCCTGAGGAAGATGTGCTTGAAAGGGAAGGTTCTAAGTCATCCGGATCATTTGGTGGCTATACGCGTACATGGAGAATTTCGCCCGAACCGGGACATCGAGAAGGTGTTCCGGGATCGAGAGGCGATAAGTCGGGCGATTCCAGAGGCAAGGCTTCGGATGAAATCGTCGGCATGGAACGCCGTGGTTGTCGGGGATCATTACTGGAGTTGCGGCAATGACTCGCAGGCAATTCGGTGGTGGATCAGATCGTACTTGACGTACCCGTTCATCCTCCATAGGGAACTGGGGCGAACAAGGCGGATAATCGGAAAGGTTGTGGGAAGGCTTGGTTCAAGGGGATCTCTCAACGATTAGAGCTGCGAGCTGGAGCGACGCAACGCGGAACGAACGAAGGCGAGTGTGAGTTGGCGTTCTTGCTGCGTGATGACGGGGGAGACGAATATGCACAGACAAAAGGTCGACAGGACAAGCGTTTTGGCAAGCATGCCCGCGACCAAGGCCTCCGGGGCAAGCTGGGAAGCCAACATTGCAGAGAGCGCGAGTCCGAGCGCGAGCAGGAATTTCCACCAAGGAAGCCGTAAATCAATCTGAATCCTTGCTTTTGACGCAATCCATAACAATGTAATCGACGCATTTATCAGGGTGGCGAATGCTGCACCCGTCGCCCCCCATCTGGGGACTAGAAATACCAGGGCTACGGTAAAAACCACGGCACCGATGATGGAAGATTTGAGCATCTCGATTGTTCTGTCTGACACGAGAAGCGGGGTGTTCGCGAACAGAGCCATGCATCTGAGGATTTCGGCCCCAATAAGGATCGGGACCAGAGTGGCTGCTTCGTGGAAGGCTGGGGCGGACATTAATTCAATGAATTCCTCGGCAAATACGGCCAGTGCAGTTCCCGCGCCGCAGAGCACGACAATCACCAGCGTGAATGCACGCTGGTAGGTAGCACGACCGCCGTCGGTCTGGATCAGACGGAAGCGCTGGGGGCCCCATGCTTGGTTGAATGGCTGCCAAACCAGCGAACGCATCACTAGTGCCAACTGGGACGCTAGAGCGAGCAGTCCGAGGTCATCTAAACCGTGAGTGCGTGAGAGTACAACTCTGTTGCCTGCGGTGAGGTACAGGCCTAAAAGTCCGGCTCCTATTAGTGGCCAGCTGTAGCCAATCAAGGTCTGTGCCCGCGCCCAGCGAATGCGCCATCCCGTTGTCCGAAGCAGCGTGATTGCCATCGAACCTCCAATCAGGGCGCCCGACAGGACATGGCTGTAGATGACCCCCATCACTCCCATGTTCAGAACGATGATGAAGACGATGTTCATGGTGAGCTGAGTTGTGAGCTTGATTATCGACAGGGTCACAAACAGGCGGGGCTTTTCCTGGATCCTGATGTATTGGAAAGGTATAAAACCCAGACTATCGGTAAGCAGAGCAAACGCGAACAGACCGATGTATTGGCTATAGGCCGTATCGCCGAACAACAGGAAGGATGCGGGTGTGGCAGCCAGGCTGAGCAGCAGTGCACCGCAACCCTTGGATATGACTACGAATCCCAATGCTGTAGAGAGTACTTCGTTACGGGCCGACTGCTCCTTTTCCTTGTAGTAGTGGCGAAATACCGCGGTCGAAAGCTGCATGCCGAAAAAGAGGCTCGTCAGATCCAGCAGGATCTGCATCATCGAGATCACGCCGTAGTCGGCCGGCGTCAGGTAGCGCGTGTAGATGGGCAGCATCACGAAGCCGACCACGCGCTGCAATACGTTGCCGATGCCGTAGATCGCCGAATGCGAGAGCGTTTTCTTCAAGCCGTCCGCCATACCCGATCCTTCAGTCTTGCGTCGGTTGCTCGGCCGGGTACGTACGTTCAGCGGCCTCGATGAGCCTGCGGTGCGCCAACCGCAGGCTGTAACGCTCCGTGATATCGGCCACGGCCTGCCGCCCAAGCCGCTCGCGCAAGCCCGCGTCGGCAAGGAGGCGGATTATGCTCTCCGCGGCCTTTTGCGTGTCTCCATCGGGGTACACAAGACCCGAGTGATCGTGCTCCGTTGCCTCGCAAACGGAGTCGTTGTCCGGTACGACCACGGCTAACCCTGCTTCCATGTACTCGAGGATCGAGAGCGAGTAACCCACCTCGCCGTGCGACGGGTGGATAGCGAAATCGCAGGCGCGCAGGATCTCGCGTATATCGTCCCGCCGGCCCGCGAATGTCACGTGATTCTCTACCTTCAACTGGTGGGCGAGTGCATTGAACTCCTGCAGATCAGGCCCGTCGCCACAGAACAGGTAGTGGATGTCCTGTCGCCGTCGTTCGGTCACTATGTGTGCCATGACGCGGATCGCGAAATCGATGCCCTTGTAGCGATTCGCTCTCCCGGTAGTGACCATTACCAGTCGGTTCGCAGGAATCCCGAACGTATCGACAAGATCGAGAGCCGCTGCCGGCGGCCGCTCGGGCAAACCATTGGGCGCCACGAAGCAACGGCTGGGCGGTGCGCAACTCACCTCGAGGTGGCGGCGATGAACGAACTCCGTTGCGGCGATGAGTGCATCAACGCTGCAAAAGGGAATCCGGTGGCCGAGTCTCTTGAGCAGCACCTTCGCGCCAGCCGCGCGTGAGCGTCTCCCAGGTGAATGGTCGTGGGTCAGTATTGCCCTGACGCCCGCGATCCGGAACAGCAGGTAGCGCCAGTCGATACTCCTGCGGTCCGAAAAGTAGACACAGCGTACGCGCCTGCTGCGAAGGAATCGGAGTTGCCTCAACGTCCCTGGCAGCGCGGTTGCCCGGAAGTCGAAAGGCACGGCCTCCAGTGGCGCCTGGGCGATCACATCGGGCAGCGTACTGATCGACGGGTACGCCATGATGATGTCGTGGGTTGCACTGTAGTGCTTCGCAAGAGCCGCCCAATAGCTCTCCATCAGCCACCACGCGTAGCCAACGCCGGAGTCCCAGTTCGCAACCAGCAGAACAGAGGGTCGCTTGTTCATGCGTCGACCGGCTTGCCGCGGTTAACGGACTTGCGTCGCAGGCCGTCGAATGTGTAGCCGAACAGCGTGATGTCCTCGTCGTACAGATCCTGCACCCTCCTGATGGAGGCCGCCGAGTAGGCGTCCAGGTAGCTCGAGCGCGTCGATCGATTCGTATGTGTCAGACAGGCAGCCGGATTCACCCTGTCCCGGACGCAGGCGAAGTCGCGCTCAAGCGTTTCGAAATAACCTAGATGATCGATCAGCACGCGTCCGTGCCGGTCGCACAGGAATCGTCGTTGAGGCCAGAAATGGATATGACTGAGCAGCCGCTCCGGACTGAGCCAGTTCAGCACGAAGTCATCGAAGCCGGAAAGATGTGCGAGGTTGCGTTCGAACCAGATCCGGTCCTCGGTGTTCCAGCCACCGTCCCTAAGGTAACTGTAAGCGGAATAGAGCCGGTCCCAGGGGTTGCGAACGAACGCGAACTTGAAGTACTCGTCGAAGGTCCGGCGACCGAATATTACGCGGTACTGCACCGCCGTGTAGTGGTAGGGCAGTTCGCCGTAGAGGCTGCGTGCAACGGAGGTTCCGGCGGACTTGGTGATGTGCACGAAGATGCTCTTCGTGCGGTCGTAGCCGCGCAGGGAAAAATCCGCCTTCGGGTGGTGGTTCACCACGGAACGCAAGCGCCGAAACTCGTCCGGGTGACGCAGTTTGTACAGCCAGTAGCGCGTTTCGTACGGGAGCGCGGACTTGTAGATCGAGCGAATGTTCACCGGGCTGCGTCTGGATCGGAACTCGTTGGGGTGTGCGATTGACGTTCGACTATCATGTGTCGGACAACGGTACGAGCGGCGTCCTCCATCCCGGCAGGCGCACGAGTGCCCGTCAAATATAGACGGAACCCCCCGATGTTTGTATCCGAGCGCGTCGTTTTCGTGGAATTGCACAAGACCGGAGGCACCCACATAGGCCAATGGCTGCAAAGGCTGGTTGGTGGCGCGCAGATGGGTAAGCACAACCGTGTGCCGCCCTGGCTGAGGGAGCGCTTCATCATGGGGTCGGTCCGCAACCCGTGGGATTGGTACGTCTCTCTTTGGGCCTATGGGTGCGCCGGCAGTGGCAGTGTGCGCAGCCAGGTTACGCGCAGGGCCAGCATCGACTATTGCCGTAACCAACTGCCCGCCGAGATGGGCAAGCAGCGCCTGCGTTTGACCGAATGGGTTTCCCAGTTGATTGCAGATGCTCGAAAGCCTGCGTCCACCTGGCGCGCGTCGTACCGCTCTGCCGATGATCCGGGAGCGTTTCGTGATTGGCTGCACCTCATGCTGGACAGCCGTCGTCGTTTCGACATGGGTGAGGGCTACGGTTTCAGTCCGGTGTCGTGTTGTGCGGGGCTGCTCACCTACCGCTACCTCAAACTATTCACCTCGCTCGACCAGGAGCTTTACCGCGATCCCGAGCTCGCGACCGTGACAGGGATGCGAGATGCAATGCAATCGCGTAGTCTGGTCAGCCACATAATCCGTAACGAATTTCTCGAGGATGATCTTCTCGCCGGGCTCAACAAGGCTGGAGTCCCCGTCTCACCGGAGGCAGAATCCGACCTGAGAAGAGCAAGCACCATGAGAACCAACAGTTCACGTCGTCGTGACGCTGCCTACTACTACGATACGGAATGCGTGGAGTTGGTCGCGGAGAAAGAGAGTCTGGTAATAGAGAAGCACGGATATAGCAGTCCGCTTTGATGCCGAGTCGATTTGCGGGTGCGCGTCACGGACGGAACAGCATCCGTTTGGCCCGCTGCATCCAGGCTGACGGTACAACGCGCACCGATGTTTCGCGGAGTCGGCTCTTCATTTTCTCTATCTGCAACTGTGCTGTCGGCAACAGGCGCAGTTCGAACACCGTCGCTTCGTTTCGTGGAGCCACTGGCATCTGTGCGGTATTCGTCACATCGGCGTGACGGCATCCCAGACCCTCAGCAATCCCCCCCACATCAACCCTCCCCAACCCCGTCCCGCTCGCCACCCCGAACTGCTCGATCTGCTGGCGCTCGATGTAGCCGAACTTGCCGTCGTTGAATACGACCACGGTGAGAGCCACGCCTTCGCGCACTGCGGTGAGCAGTTCGGTGGCCGTCTGCAGGAAACCGCCGTCGCCGATGCAGGCGATGACGGTTGCCTCCGGGCGCGCGAGTCGGGCGCCGATCGCCGCCGGCAGGCCGAAGCCCATCGACTGGAAATCGGTGGGCGCGATCATGCCGCGCGTGGCGTTTACGCAGGCGTAATGGCGCGTCAGCGCCTGGTTCTGGCCCGAGTCGGTCACGAAGATCGTGTTCGCCGGGTGCGCGGCGTTGAGTTTGTCGAAGAATTCGCGCACGCGCCCGGCTCCCTCGGCCAGGCGCGGCTCGTGGCGCACCGCGGTGTCGCGCTCGCGCGCGATGCGTTCGCGGTAGTCGGTGAGTTCGGCATCGGTCCAGTCGCTCTGCGGAGCAATGCCACGCGCCTGCACGTGGTGCGTGAACTCTTCGCAGGTGGCCACCAGCGTGTGGCGCGCCGGGTAGTTCGCACCTGGAACCTCGCGGCTGCTGTCCACGTGGATCAGGCGTTCGGCCGGCAGCCGCAGCTTGTAGCCGCCGCTGCCGTTGTGGCCCAGCTTGCAGCCGAGCACGAGTACCAGATCGGCCGCCGCGATGACCTCGTTGCTCACGCTGCCCACGCCGTAGGAAAAGTCCTTCGCCAGGCACAGGGGGTGTGTCTCGGGCAGCACGCCGCGGCCCGAACAGGTGGCGAGCAGCGGGATGCGGTGGGCTTCGCACCAGGCGCGGATCGGGCCGGCGGCGCCCTGCGCGCCCTGGCCCACCAGCAGCAGAGGCCGGCGTGCGCTGCCGATGGCAGCCGCGACGGCGTCGAACGCACCCTCGTCGAACGGCAACTCGGCCGTGACCGTGCGGTCGTCGGCGCCGCCGGTGGCGAGCGGCGGCACCCGCTCCAGTTGCATCGACATCAGGCCTGCCTGCACTTCGACCAGTACCGGACCGGGCTCGCCGCGCAGCGCGGTGCGCGCGGCAGCGAAGATCGCTTCCGGCAGGCGCGCCATGTCATCGATGTACACGCACTCCTTGACCAGCGGCGCGGCGATCGCGCCCTGGTCGATGCGCTGCAGCTGGAACGCCCGGCCGTTGTCGTGCTGGCGCAGCGTGATCAGCAGCAGCGGTGTCGAGTCCGCGCGCGCCTCGGCGAGTGCGGTCAGCGCATACGTGAAGCCGGGCCCCGAGATCGTCGTCACCACCCCGAGGCGCCCGCCGGCACGCGCGTAGCCGCTTGCCATGAACGTGGCGGCCATTTCGTCGGAGGCGACCACGGTGCGCAGTCGCGCGCGTCGCAGCGCCTCGAAGATCGCGAGGTTCTGCGTGCCGGGCAAGCCGAACACGTGCTCCACACCGAGCGCCTCGAGGCAGGCGGTCAGGACTTCGGCGCCGTAGATCATCGTTTTGGCAGCCAGCCGAAGGTGCTCAGCGCGGAATAGATGCCGGGCAGCGGGTCGTCGAGCGCGAAGATCGGCTGCTTCGCCCCCCAGAGTTCGCGCGCCCAGCGCGTCCACGGGTAAGGCATGCCCTGGCCGCGCAGGTGCTTCAGCGCGTGCAGGTCGTAGTACGGGTAGACGCAGCGTGAACCCACTTCGTACGGCGGCAGCGCGGGCAGCGGCTCGCCGAGTGCGTCGCGGTACATCAGCTCGCAGACGTCGGCGCCGGAGCGCACCGCGAAGTCCACGTACCACCACGGGCGTGTGTTCACCTCCAGGATGCGGTACACACCGTCGCGCGGATCGCGCTTGAACTCGGCGGAAAAAATCCCCAGATAGCCGGTTTCGGCGAGCAGGCGGTCGAGGTCGTCGATTGCCTGGCGCGCCTCCTCGGGTGCGATGCTGACCATCGCGGTGCTGTTGCCGAAGTCCGGCGGAAAGATGCGCAGCCGCCGGCGTGCGAACGCGACGCGCACCTTGCCGCCGCGGTCGCGGTAGCCATCGACGAAATAATGGTTGTCCGCGCTGCCCGGGATGTATTCCTGCAGCACCATCTCGAGATCGTGTGCTGCGGTCTGGCCGAGCCGCTGGCGCGCATCGGCTGCGGAGGCCACGCGGAACGCCTTGACGCCGAAGGTCTTGAAGAAACGCTGCGAATCGCGCGGCTTGAGGAACAGTTCGCGCGAACCGTCGATGTCGTCCACGTCCCCGGGGCGGCGCACCAGGCGGGTGAAGGGGTGCGCCACGCCGATGCGCGCCAGCAGTTCGGCGAAGTGGCCCTTGTCCTGCAGCACGTCCAGTGTGGCGCTGGCCGGCATGCAGCGCGGGAAACGTTCGTCCAGCGCGGGCGGGAGAGCGGCCACCGCGGCGCAGAAATGATCCGAGCACGCGCAGAGCACGGCGCGTTCGAGTCCGCTGGCCTGCAGCGCCTCGGCGAGCGGGGCGGGGTCGGCGGCGAGCCCGCGTCCGTCCGCGGACACGAATCCCGGCAGCGGACGGAAGAAGCGCGAGTGGCGCATCGGATCCTTGCGGCTGCACGGTGCATGCACCGGTATGCCCTTGCGGCCGAAGGCGCGCAGCACGCCGAGCGCGGTGACGCCTTCGCCGAGGACGACGACGGGTACCGGGCTCATCGTGCGCATGCTGCCACGAGGGACGGTGTGTGAATCTCGGAGTTCATCGACTTGCGGACCTCCGCATGGCGTGCTGGTTTGATGCCGTCAGGCCGGGCCATACCGTAGCGCCCACTCGCATTCGTGAACCCGACACAGGCAACTGTAGACCAGATGGGGCAAGGTGCGATGGCCACGGCCGTCAGTTGTACGGCGTATCTGTGTGCCACGGCACCCATGCGTCATTCTTCACCGGCATTCGCGGAGTTCCCTCGGAGCACCTCACGGTACATCGCGGCCACGGCTGCCGCATTCGCGCCGGCCGAGTAGCGGTGCTGCAGGCGTTCACGCCCGCGCGCGATCAGCGCGTCGCGACCGGCCAGAAGTGTGCGTTCCACCGCGTCGGCGTAGCCGCGCGGCGAGTGATCGCTTACCAGCGTGCCACCGCAGCCGCCTTCGAGGATCGGTACCAGGCCGCCGACCGCATGCGCTACCACCGGCGTGCCCACCGCGATCGACTCCAGCGGGGTCATCGGCATACCTTCGTGGTCCGAGCACATCACCAGCACATCGAGCGCCGTGAGGCAGGCGCCGATGTCGCTGCGATGGCCGTGGAAACGCACCGCCTGCGCGATGCCGAGTGCCTCGGCCTGCGCGCGCAGATCCGCCGTAAGCCGCCCTTCGCCGAACACGTGGAAGCGCCAGCGTTGCGGGGCGCGGCGGAGCAGCTCGGCCGCCATCGCGAGGAACAGGTCGATGCGTTTGACCGGGTCGAGCCGGCCCGCGATGCCGACGTGCTGCGTGCCGGGCGGCGCGTCGTCGAGCGTGGCCGGTGGCGTGGCGCTGGCGCGCACCGCCTCGAGGTCGATGCCGTTCTCGATGGTGCGCAGCCTCGGGGCGGGATAATGCGCGAGCAGCTTGTCGCGCAGATCCTCGGACACCGCGATCACGCGCCGCTGCACGTGCCGGCCCAGCCAGCGGTCGAATGCCACGAGCAGGCGTTTCGGCAGGCTGTGCGGCGCGAACTCCGGCGCGCCATGCACGGTGCGCACCGAGGGGATTCCCAGCCGCCAGGCGCAGAGCGCGCCGAGGATGTTCTCCTTCTGGCGGTGCGTGTGCACCAGGTCTGGTCGCCGCTCGCGCAGCACGCGGTGGATGCCGCGCAACAGCGCGAGGAACCCCAGTCGCGACTCGTCGAATACACTGACCTCGATGCCGGCGGCGCGCAGTCTGGAGGCGAGTTCGCCGTCGTTCAGCAGCACCACGGCCACGCGCAGTTGCTGCTCGCTCGCGAGTTGCGTGACGAGCGTGAACAACTGGGCTTCGGCACCGGCCCAGCGGTCCCCCGAGGCAATGTGCACGATCGATGCTGGCGGCGCGGAAAACGACAAGGTGATGATCGCTGGCTACACTGGGTTACTCGGGCAAGGGTAGCAGTCATCGGCGCGCGGCGCGACGAACGGAGGGGTGTGGCGAGGTATGGCAGAGGCGTTTTTCTGGCTGTTCGCGCTCGCGGCGACGTACAGCTATTTCATCTATCCGCTGCTGTTGTGGCTGGCGGTGCGCCTGCGCGGCGCCGAGCCGCAGCCGTCGCCGCTCGGGGCAGAGTTGCCGGCGCTGACGCTGATCGTGACCGTGCACAACGAGGAGGCGCGCATCGGCGCCAAGCTCGCCAACGTGGCGGCGCTCGATTACCCGCGCGAACGGCTGCAGGTGATCGTGGCCTCCGATGCGTCCACCGACGGCACCGAGGCGATCGTTGCGACACAGGCCGCGCAGGGCATAGAACTGGTGCGTGCCGGCGAACGGCTGGGCAAGGAGAACGCGCAGCTCTGTGCGATCCGCGCCGCGCGCGGCGAGATTCTGGTGTTCTCCGACGTCGCGACCGGGATGCCACCCGAGGCGTTGCGCCGCCTGGTGGCGCACTTCGGGGATCCGGCGGTCGGCGCGGTGTCCAGCGAGGACCGCTTCCTCAGCCGGGACGGCGCTGTGGCCGGCGAGGGGCTCTACGTGCGCTACGAGATGTGGCTGCGCCGGCTGGAATCCCGGCTGGCCGGGCTGGTGGGGCTGTCGGGCTCGTTCTTCGCGGCGCGCCGCACGGTCTGCGAGCTGTGGGACATCCAGTCGCCGAGTGACTTCAACACCGCGCTGAACTGCGCGCGACTCGGGTTGAGGGCGGTCACTGCGCCCGATGTGCTCGGCTACTACCAGGACCTGCAGGATCCGGCGCGCGAGTACGCGCGCAAGGTGCGGACCGTGCTGCGCGGCATGACCGGGCTGGCGCGTCACACCGAGGTGCTGGACCCGCGCCGCCACGGCTGGTTCGCCTGGCAGGTCCTCGGTCACAAGCTGATGCGCTGGCTGGTGCCGTGGGCGTTGGCGGGGCTGCTGTTCGCCAACGCCTGCGCGCTCGACGCGGGCGCCTTCTATCTGTTGGCGATGGCCGGGCAAGTCGTCTTCTACGCGGTGGCGGCGCTTGCGCACTGGCGCCCGGCGCTGCGTGAGGCCGGGCCGCTGCGCATCGTGTATTTCTTCGTGCAGGTCAATCTGGCGATCGCGGACGCGACGCGGCAGTTCCTGGCGGGCCGGCGCATGACCGTCTGGCAGCCGTCCGCGCGATGATCGCGCGCCTGCCCCCGGTCGGGCAGCCGGTGCTGCCGGTCGGTGACCGCTCCCGCGCCACCCGGACTTCCGGAGGCCCCCCCGTAGGTCCGGTCTCCGACCGGACATTCGAGTTGCCAAACCAACCCGCCAATGTCCGGTCAATAGACCGGACCTACGGGTTGTCTGGCTTTACGGCGGTGTGGCTGAACTCGGGTACCGCGGCGCTCGCGGCCGCGTTGATCGCTGCACTGGCGTGCCGGCCCGGGCGTCGGGACGTGTTGCTGCCGGCGTACGCCTGCCCGGACCTGATCGCCGCGGCGCTGTTCGCCGGCGCACGGCCGGTGCTGGTGGATTGCGGTGCCGATGATCCGGCCTTCGATCCGGACGCACTGGAGCGCGCCTGCAGCGAGCGCGTCGCGGCCGTGGTGGCGGTCAATTTCCTCGGCATCGCCGAGCGCTTGCCGGATCTGGCCGCACGCGCGGCACGCTGCGGCGCGCTGCTGATCGAGGATTGTGCGCAGTGGTGGCCGGAAGCCCCGCCGGCGGCGCCGGTGGCCGCGCGCGTCGTGAGTTTCGGACGCGGCAAGCCCGTGAACCTGTTGGGCGGTGGCGCGCTGCTGCTCGCCGAGGGCAGCGAGCTCGCGCAGGCGGTGCGCGCACCGGAGCACACGATGCCGGCGCTGGGCACGCTGAAGAGACGCGTGTTCGCGGCGCTGTTGCATCCGCTGCCGTACGGCGTGCTGAGCCGCGTGCCGGGGCTGGGTCTGGGCGAGACGCGCTACCACGCACTCGATGCGATCATGGCGATGGATCGCGTCCGCCGCGAGTTGGCCCCGACGAACGTCGGCGCGTGGCTGGCGCGTCCGCGCTGGCGCGAGGCACGCATCGCGGAACTGCTGGACGGCTGCACGGGCGTGGAGTTGCTGCCGCGGCGGCTCGCCGCCCGCGCGGGGCGCCTGTTGCGCTACCCGCTGCTGTTCGATGACCGCACGCGTCGTGACGCCGCGCTGCGGGGTCTGCGTGACCTCGGCGCAAGTGCGTTCTACGACGTGGCGCTTCCCCAGGTCAGCGGCGTCGATGCCGTGCTGACCTCATTCCCGCCGGTGCCTGGCGCTGCCCGCTTCGCGCAGCGCCTGCTGACGCTGCCGCTGCACGACCGCGTGAGCGAACGGCATCTGCGGCAGATGGCTGAGGTGGTCTGCAGTTCCTGTTTTGCTGCCGTCTCGGCCAAGTTCGCTAACTGATCAGGGCGGGTTCGCGCTGAGGATTTCGGTCAGTACCTGGGCCGCGCGGCGGGAGACCTCGCCGCAGTCGTTGCTGCACGGGGCTGCCACGGTGAGGATCTCGAAGCGGTTGTGGGCGCCGAGTTTGGCGGGAATTTGCAGCAGCTTCGCGATGTTGAACGAGGTGCTTGCGTAGGGGCCGGTACGGTAGCTGTATGCGAGCACCAGCGCGTGCGCTCCGCTCATGCGCTCCAGTGCCAGCACGGCGATCGGCGGGCCGTCCTCGACCTCGACACGTGCGCTTCCCACCCGGACCCACTGCTTGTCGTGCAGATCCGGGAACCAGGGGACCAGGTCCGCGTCGGCGCGCTCTACGCTGTGGGCAAAGCGCTGGAAGCGGTACGGGTGGCCATCGAACGCCAGCGTCACCGTCTGGACCACGGGGATCGGGTCCGCGCTGGCGCGGAAGTCCCCGGGGAAATAGCCGTCCCACGCCTGCAGTTCAGCCGGAATGTCCCACGGGCGTTCGGTGTCGACCGAGGGCGCCGGGTAGATCGCGAGCAGCGCACGGCCGAGCAGCAGCATCGCGAATCCCAGCGCGAGCGTGACAGTGGCGGTGGCGGTGCGTGCGGCGCTCATCTCATTCACCCTCCGGCCGATGCGGAGCGTGGCGTGCATAAAAAAGAAGCGGCAGCAATGCCACGCCGAACAGCACCCAGCCGAAGGTCTCGTGATTGCGCACCAGCGATGCCTGCATGTCGGTGTAATACGCAACAAACACGATGATGATGATGCGCACCCAGTTCAGCAGCAACATCAGTGCCACGGCGAACAGGTTCGCGATGATCTGGTGGCGGAATCGCAGGCGGTTCATGGTCGAGGCGAGGTTCGCCATCGCAAGCCCGACGATCAGGTAGCGCAGACCCGAGCAGCCGTCGGCGATCACGACGGTGCCTGCGGGCAGCGTGATCGTGTTGCCGGCGACGTGCGAGGTGATCGGTGTGAACGAGAAGAAACCCCCGACCACCAGCGAAGCCAGTTCGACCAGCTGGTCGTTCAGCTCGTCCCAGATCGGGACGCAGAACAGCAGCATCGCGAGCTGCGGCGCGATGCTGACCGCCGAGCGCCAGCCGGCCACCAGCACCGCGAGCGAGTAGAACATCGCGATCAGCGCGAGCTGTTCGAGCAGTTCGATGTCGCCCAGAGCGGCCAGGAACCACGCCAGTGTGGCCAGCCCGATCATTCCCACCCCGCGTCGCGACGGCGCACGGGCGAGATGATCGAAATGCTTGCGGCCGGACCACAGCCAGCCGCAGATCACGAGGAAGAGCACCAGCGCGTGTCCCATGCTCTGGTCGAACATGAGCCACTTGGCGATCAGCGGACGCAGCGAGTCCAGATGGACCAGACACGCGGCGATGCAGCCCGCCGCGAACCAGCGGAAGGGCTGAGCGAGCGGCTTGCTGTTTGCGTATCCCTGCAATGGCATGGCGCCTAGTCTAGCCCATTCCCAAGCCGCAGGGCGTGGTTTCGACCCGACGAACGTAGGTCGGGTTTCAACCCGACGGGTCGGAGCATGCCCAGTCGGCAGGAATGCCGACCTGCGGGTTGGCAAGCCGACGAACGGATCTGTCCGGTCACGGGGACCGTCTATACTTCGGGACCAGTCCGGGGGATGCGCAGGGTAACGATGGAAGGCACGCACGAGACCTCGATCGCGGATTACATCGCCATGTTCTGGCGGCGCCGCTTCTTCATCGCGGTGCCGCTGGTGGTGGTGCTCGTGCTGGGAACGCTGATCGTACAGGTGCTGCCGGCGATGTACCGCTCGGACGCCACGGTGCTGATCGAGAGCCAGCAGGTGCCCGAGACACTGGTGCGCTCCACCATCACGACCTACGCCGACGAGCGGTTGCAGGTGATCCAGCAGCGCGTGCTGACCACGCAGAATTCGCTGGCGATCATCAAGAAGTTCGGGCTCTACCCCGAGGCACAGGAACGGCTGGGGCCGAGCGAGCTGGCCGAGCGACTGCGCCAGGGCGTGAAGATCACGCGCCAGATGGCCGAGGGGCGCGGCAAGGGGATGACGATCGCGTTCACGCTGTCTTTCGAGCACCGCGATGCGAAGACGGCGCAGCAGGTCAACAGCGAGATGCTGAACCTGTTCCTGGCCGAGAACGTGCGCACGCGAACCGCGCGTGCCGAGGAGACCACCGAGTTCCTGCGCTCCGAGGCGAACCGCCTGCAGACCGAGATCACCACGCAGGAGGCGCGCGTGGCCGAGTTCAAGCAGAACAACCGCGACGCGCTGCCGGAGCTCGCCCAGGCCAACACGCAGGCGCTGGAGCGGCTCAACGCGGCGCACCGCGACATCCGTGGCAGCATCGAGGCCGCCAAGGGCAAGGTGGGGCTGATCGAATCGCAGATGGCGCTGGTGAGCAGCGCCGTCAGCCAGCAGCAGGGCGGCGGGGGCTCGCTGTGGGAGCTCGAACAGCAGCTCGCGCAGCTGCTGACCCAGTACACCGAGAAGCACCCGCAGGTGGTCGCGCTGCGGGAACGCATCGAGGAAATGAAGCAGGCGGCGCCCGCGACGGCCGCGCAGCCCGTGCAGAGCCCGGCCATGCTGCAACTGAGCAGCCAGCTCGACGCGGCGCGCGCCGAGATCGGCTTCCTGACCGAGCAGCGTGCGGCGGTGGAGAGGCAGATCGCCGATGTGCAGGACCGCATCAGCCGGGCACCGCAGATCGAGCAGGAGTACAACAACCTGCAGCGCGATCTCGAAAATACGCGCGGCAAGTACCAGGAGCTGCGCAACAAGGAGCTGGAGGCGAAGATCGCCCAGAACCTCGAGGAAGGGCAGATGGGCGAGCGCTTCTCGGTGATCGAGCCGCCGAACCTGCCCAATGCGCCGTTCGCACCGCAGCGCAGCCAGCTGATGCTGCTGGTGGTGGCTGCGGCGCTGGGTGCGGGCTTCGGACTCGCGCTGCTGCTGGAGATGCTGCAGCCCGCGCTGTGGGGGCAATCGGCGATCGTGGCCGCGATGGGCAGCGCACCGCTGGCGGTGATCCCGCTGATCGGCGGGCTGGATACCGAGACGCGGCCAACGCTGGCGAGGCACTGGCTATATGCCGGCGCGGGGCTGCTCGCGTTGCTGGTGGTGCTGCTGGCGGTGCATTTCGCGGTCACGCCGCTCGATCTGCTGTGGCTGTCACTGGTTGACCGACTCACGCATCTCGTCTGATCGTGCATGCCCCCGGCGGGGCGGGAGAACGCGCACATGGAACTGATCGAAAAGGCGCTCGCGAAGGCGCGCGCCGAGGCTCCGAAGACGAACACCGAGGGGGCCGCGCCCGCGGTGCCGCCGAGCTCGCCGCAACAGCCCGTGCACTCCGATCTGGCGGCGATCTCGTATTCGCGCACCGCCGTGAGCGGCGATGCGGCCGATGTGTGGGTGAGGAACCGCCTGGTCGCGCACCTCAGTGACCACAACGCCGATCTGTTCCGTATCCTGCGTGCGAAGATCCTGCAGCCGATGCGCGAGAACGGCTGGCGCACGCTGGCCGTGGTGGGTGCCACCGCCGGCGTGGGCAAGTCGACCATGGCCGCGAACATCGCCTTGTCGATTGCGCTGGACGCGAACCAGACCGTGCTGCTGGTCGATGCGGACCTGCGCAAGCCGCGCGTGGCGAGCTATTTCGGGCTGCAGGTGCAGAAGGGGCTGGGTGACTACCTCTCCGGTCAGGCGACGGTCGAGGAGGTGCTGGTCAATCCGGGCGTGGAGCGCCTCGTGATCCTGCCGAGCTGCGGCAGCTATTCGAACTCCACCGAGCTGCTGGGCTCGCGCAAGATGAGCGAGCTGGTGCAGGAGCTGCGCTCGCGCTACGAGTCGCGCATCGTGATGTTCGACCTGCCGCCGCTGCTCGCCTCGGGCGATGCGCTGAGCTTTCTGCCGCAGTTCGACTGCGCCCTGCTGGTGGTGGAGAACGGCGGCAACACGGCCGTCGAGCTGCAGGAGGCGCGCCGCCTGCTGCAGAAGACCAACCTGCTCGGCTGGGTGCTGAACAAGGCCGATGCGGGGATGGGCGGTTACTATTATCGGCACTACTACGGTGACAAGCGGTAAGCGCAGGCGATGTACGAAAAGTTCTACGGGCTGACGCGCAAACCGTTCTCGCTCGTTCCGGATCCGGAGTTCCTGTTCCTCAGCAAGAAGCACGCGGTCGCGCTGGCGATGCTCGAGTACGGCCTGCAGAACCAGGCCGGCTTCTCGCTGATCACCGGCGAGATCGGCTCGGGCAAGACCACCTTGATCCGCCACCTGCTGAAGCACATGGACCGTGAGTTCACGGTCGGGGTGATCACCAACACCCACCGCAGCTTCGGTGACCTGCTCACCTGGGTGCTGACCGCGTTCGGGCTGGAGACCGGCGCGCGTGACAAGGTCGTGATGTACCAGCAGCTGATCGACTTCGTGGCACGCGAGCACGTGCAGGGCCACCGCGTGGTGCTGATCGTCGACGAGGCGCAGAACATGGACATCGAGACGCTCGAGGAACTGCGCCTGCTCTCGAACGTCAACGTAGGCGAGCAGCTGCTGATCCAGCTGATCCTGGTCGGCCAGCCCGAGCTGGGGCAGACGCTGTCGCGCCCGGAGCTCAGCCAGTTCGCCCAGCGCATCTCGGTGGAGCACCACATCCCGGCGCTGGACTTCCCGGAGACGCGCACCTACATCGAGCACCGCCTTGGCGTGGCCGGCGCCACCGGCGAAGTCTTCGACCGCTACGCCTGCGCGACCGTCTACTATTACAGCCGTGGCATACCGCGTGCGATCAACAACATCTGCGATATGGCGCTGGTGTACGGTTACGCGGAGGAGGTGCGGCCGGTGAGCTGCGACATCGTGATGGAAGTGATCCGTACCAAGCCGATCATCCGCGAGCTGGCCGGACGGCGGCCGCGCGCGGAGGAAGACGAGCGGTTGCGCGAAATGGTGCTGGAAATCAAGGGAATCGACATCGCGCAGGTGTGATGCGCAAGACAATCGAGGTGGAGCAGATGCGGCAAGGTAACGGCAGGATCCGTCTGGTGGCGGCAATCGCGCTGGCGACGGCGCTCACCGCCTGCGGCAGCCCCGAGGAGAAGGCGCGTGACTACCTGGAGAGCGCGCGCGCCTTCGTCGAGCAGGGAGACATGAAGAAGGCCGACATCGAGCTGCGCAACGCGCTGAAGCTCGATCCGCGCCTCGCCGAGGCGCACTACCTGCGCGCACTGGTGTTCGAGTCGCGCAAGGCCTTCCCCGAGATGTACCGTGAACTGCAGAGCACGGTGCAGATCGACGAAAACCATTTGGACGCACACCTGAAGCTCGCGCAGCTGCACGTGGCCGCGGGCAAGCCCGATGAGGCGCAGGCGAGCGTGGACCGTGCGCGCGCGATCGCCGCCGGGGATTACCGCGTGCTGCGCGCGCAGGCCATGGTGCACGCGCGCGAACAGCGCGTGGAGGAGGCGCTGCAGGAAATCCGCGAGGCGCTGGCGCTGCAGCCGGGGGACCTCGACTCGCAGGTCATGCTGGGGAGCCTGCTGCTGTCCTCGCGTGACCACGAGGGCGCGGCGCAGGCGATCGCCGACGGGCTCGCGAAGCATCCTGAATCCGATGCCCTGATGCTGCTCGATTTCCAGCAGCACGCCACGCAGAAACGGGTGGACGAGGCGGTGCAGGCGATGAACCGCCTGATCGTACAGAAGCCGCAGGAGCTCTCGTACCGCCAGGGGCTGGCGGCGTACCTGGTATCGAACGAGCGCGCGGCGGAGGCCGAGTCGGTATTGCGTGCGGCGGTCGCCGAGATGCCGCAGAGCCTGGAGGCAAAGCTGGCGCTGGTGGGTCTGCTCGCGCAGCGCGACCAGGGCGCCGCGGTCGAGGCGCTGCGCGGCTATATCGGACAGGACGGCGAGGGCTCTGCGCGGCTGCGGATCGCGCTGGGCGAACTGCACGAGCGCCAGAGCGAGCTCGACGATGCAGCTGCGGTCTACCGCGAGGTGGCCGCGTCACCGGAGAAGGAAGAATCGCTGTTCGCGCGCAACCAGCTGGCACGCATCGCGCTGCGCCAGGGCAAGGGTGACGAGGCGGTGGCGCTGATCGAGGAGATCCTGGCCGGTGATTCCGGCAACGCCGAGGCGCTGCTCACGCGCGCGGGGTTGCGGCTCGGTGAGCGGCGCACCGAGGAGGCGATCACGGACCTGCGCAAGGTGCTGGGGCAGGATCCGTCCAGCGTCCGGGCGCACGTGCTGCTTTCGCGCGCGCACCTGCAGAACGGCGCCGTCGAGATGGCGCGCGCCAGCCTGGTCGATGCGCTGAAGATCGATCCGCGCAACGAGGCCGCGGTGACGCAGTTCGCCGGCCTGCTGATCGGCGAGCAGCGCTACGACAAGGCGCTCGAGGTGCTGCAGCCGCTGGCGTCGGCGCCGGACGCCTCGAAGCGGGTGCGTGCGCTCGAGCTGCAGGCGAAGCTGGCGATGAAGGACTGGGAGGGCGCCAACGCGATCGCCGGGGATCTCGGCGAGCGCGCGGGCAATCCCGATTATGCGAAATACATCGAGGCACTGGGGCTGCAGGGCCAGGGCCGGCACGAGGAGGCGATCACGCGTTTCCGCGAAGTACTCGCCGTGAAACCGGACATGACCGGCGCGCTGGCCGGCATCGTGCGCAGCTATCGCGAGCAGGACAAGACCGCGGTGGCGATGGACGAGGTCGCTGCGTTCGTGACGGCCAACCCGACCGACGCGCAGGCCCGCCAGCTGTTCGTGGCCGAGCTGCTGCGTGACCGCGCCGACGAGCGCGCCCGCGCGGTGCTCGAGGAGGGGCTGGCGCGCGATGCGGCGTGGATCGCGGGGTATCGCGGATTGGGTGAGCTGGCGCTGCGCGCGGGGGATCAGGCGGCGGCGCTGGCGGTGTACGACCGCGGGCTCACAGCCAACCCGCAGGCGATGGACCTGCAGTTGCTGGCGGCCGCCGCGCTCGAGCGCCAGGGCGATCGCGATGGCGCGATCGTGCGCTACCGCGCGGTGCTGGAAAGCGTGCCGGCGGCCGACGGCGCAGCGAACAACCTGGCGGTGCTGCTGGCCGGTGATGGCACCGATCCGGCGCGACTCGCCGAAGCCTTCGAGATCGCCAAACGCTTCGAGAACGCCGAGCAGCCGTTCTTCGCCGACACCTATGCGTGGATCCTGTACCAGCAGGGCAATTTTGCACGGGCCGCGACAGTGCTCGACCGGGTCGTCAAACGTGCGCCCGAGGAGGCGATCTTCCGCTACCACCTGGGCGCGGCACTGTTCCGCAGCAACGATATGCAGACCGCGAAGGTGCATCTGCAGAAGGCGAAGATGCTGGCCGAGGAGAAAGGTGAGTTCGACGGGTACGCGGACGCGATGGCGCTGCTGGCGCAGATTCCCTGACGCCAGCGCCGTTCGCGACACACACGACAACAAACCGGATCGCGCCGGCGATCCAGCGGCTATCGACGGGGTGAATCATGCTGCAGCGACTGTTGATCGGAGTCATGGTGATTCTGGCCCTCGGCGGCTGCGCTTCCGGTGGCTCGGCGCCGGGCGGAGCCGCGGCCGTGCCGGCCACGCCGGTCGAGCCGGCGGAGGTACAGCAGTACAGGATCGGGGCGGGTGACCAGATCGCGGTGAACGTCTGGCAGCACCCGGATCTTTCGGGCGGGCTGGTCGTGTTGCCCGACGGCGAGATCAGCCTGCCGCTGGTGGGCGAACTGAAAGCCGACGGGCTCACCGAGAAGGAACTCGCCGATACCATCCGCACGCGGCTGTCGGAGTACGTGCGCAATCCCGAGGTGACCGTCACGGTCACCAACCCGGCCAACTTCCAGCAGCGCGTGCGTGTCACCGGTGCGGTGCTGCGGCCGGCCTCGCTGCCGCACCGCAAGGGCATGACGGTGCTCGACCTGGTGCTCGAGGCCGGTGGGCCCAACGAGTTCGCGTCGGCCAACGCCACCAAGCTCTACCGCAGCGCCGGTGGCAGCGCGCAGGTGCTGAAGGTGTACCTCGACGACATCCTGAAGAAGGGCGATATGGCAACCAATTACGAGTTGCAGCCGTCCGACGTGCTGACCGTTCCCGAGCGGCTGTTCTGAGCGCGGGATCCGTCCGGTGAACGCGCTGCTGCAGATCGCGCGCAAGGAAATGCGCGCGCGCCGCCTCTCGAGCGCCACGCTCGGCTGTGGCGTGTGCCTGCTGTTGCTCGCCGGCGCATGGTTCCTGCCGCGCGGTTACACCACAACCGCCCAGCTCGCGCTCGCGCAGGACGTGGTCGACGAAGGCAAGATCGCCGCGCGTGTGCTCGGGCATCTGGGCAACGATCCGCTGCTCGCCGTAGAGCACCGCGGTACGCAGTTCGATCTGCGCTATTCGGCCCCGTCCGCGCAGCAGGCCTTCGATGGCGTGAGCGCGGCGATCGCGCGCGCGCTGAGCCGCGAACTCGAGTTGCTGCGCAGCGAACGGCGGGCAGCGCAGGAAAATCTCGGCCATCAACTGGAGCATGCGCGGACGCAGTTGCGCACGACCGACGCGGACCTGAAGGCGGCGCTGGCGGCGCTGCCGCAGGGCGGTGAATCGGCGTTGGGCGCGCGGCTCGGGCAGTTGCAGGGTGAACTCGATGCGCTACTGGTCGATCTGCGCTCCAACCGCGACCTGCAGACCACGCTGGCGCGCCGCGTCGCGGCGCTCGATGCGCGGCTCGCTGAGTTGCGCGCCGCGGCAGCCGAACTCGACAGCGTGGAGGCGGAAGCCGCGCGGGTGAACGCCGATGCCGCGACGGTCGATCCCGAGCGGGCGCTGGCCGGGCTCGATGAACAGCGCCAACGCGTGCTCGCTGAACACCCTGATCTGCGCGAGGCGCTGCAGTCCGTGCCGGTCGAGCGGCAGCAGTTCGAGGCCCGACGCGCGGCGCTCGGCGATGAAATCCGCGCCAAGCAGGCGCGCGAGCGCCAGCTGCGGACGCTGATCGAGCAGGGACGCGTCGACAGTGCGACGCTGATCGAGGGCAATCAGATCCTGCGCGATCTGCAGCGTGAGTACGATGACGCGGCGGCGCTCGAGCGCCAGCTGTCCGTGCGCCTGAACGAGTTGCGCCTAGATGCCGAGCTGCGCACCACGCCGTCGGCGCTGCCGGTCTCGGTGAGCCGTGCGCCGCTGCTGCCGTTGCGCCCGGACGGCATCCCGGGCTGGGTGTATGTACTGTTCGCCGCACTGGGTGGCGTGCTGGTCGCGGGCGTGCGGCTGCTCGGGCACATCCTCGTCGACGATCGCGTACGTTTGGCGCAGGGCGTGCTCGAGGAGGTCGAGGTGCCCGTGCTGGCCGTGATTCCCGAGTACCGCCCGCGCGAGGCACACGCCAGGGTGCGCGTCGGCGTGGTGATGGTCACGCTGCTGGTCGGTTCCACTGTGGCGGCGGCGGCCGTTTTCCTGTTCCTGTATGGCTGAGGCGCGCATGGCGGCGGAGCGAGACGACCCGAGCACCGAACCGCGCAACGAGCGCACCGGGGCGACGCGCGCGCGCATCACCGAGATGCAGGAGATCCCGCGCCTGATGCCGGCGGAGCTCGACCGCCTCGGACTGGTGCACCCGCTGATGCCGGTACCGGCGGTGATGGACGCGTTCAAGTCGCTGCTCGACCGGCTGCTCGAGCGCAGCGAGGGCAAAAACTTCGTGGTCGGCGTGACGGGGGTCACGCCCGGTGCGGGCGGCAGCTTCGTCGCCGCGAATCTGGCAGCGACGATCGCCCTCGACCACCACCGCACGGCGCTGCTGATCGAGGGCGGGCCGGGAAGCGAGATCGTGCAGCGACTGCTGATGATACCCCCGGACTACGGGCTGACCGATTACCTCGGCGATCCGACCCTCGACGTCGAGGGCATCATCTATTCCTCGCGGGTGCCGCGGCTGCGGGTCATCCCGTTCGGCAGCACCGCGCGCGAGACCAGGCTGCTCAATTCGGCCGGCATGCAGCACCTGCTGAGCTCGGCGTGCTCGCGTTACAGTGACCGCTTCGTGGTGCTCGACGTGCCGGGCGCCTCGCAGCTGGAGACCACGCAGCGCCTGGCGCGCTGGTGCGATTTCGTGGTGCTGGTGGTGCCTTACGGCGGCGTGAGCACCAGCCGCCTGCGTGCCGCGGCGGATGCCATCGGGCGCGACCGCCTGGCCGGGGTGGTGATCAACCGCGATCCCGCCCCGTAGGTCGGGATTTCATGATTGTGCGCGCGAGCGCTGGTAACTTCGGAGGACTCATGCAACGCATCATCTGGTCTTCGCTGCTGGTGGCGGCCTCGGTGGCCGGCTCCGTCCAGGCCGGGGACGGCCCGACAGTCGTGCTCGGCGTGGGCGCGGAGCACACCGACAACGCCTACCGCAGTTCGGTGTTCCAGCGTTCCGAGATGAAGGAATACGCTGACCTGAATCTTGGCTATCGGCGCACGGGGACTGCGCTCGAGGCCGACGTGCGCTACAACGCGGAGTTCGCCAACTACGAGCACGATACGACCGCGGAGGACGTGGTGATCCGCGGGGGCGCCGCGCTGACCTGGCATATCCTTCCGGACCGGCTGCAATGGGACCTGAGTCACGACCGCTCCGAGCAGTTGCAGGACACGCGCCAACCCGATATCCGCAACAACAAGCAGATCCGTGACGTGGTCTCGACGGGGCCGACCTTCGTGGCACGCATGGGTCCGGTGGACAATCTGGTATTCAACGCGATGTTCTTCGACGTGTCGTTCGACGACTCCGACCGCACGGTCGGTGGCGGCGCGCGCGACAGCGACAACCAGCGCCTGCAGGGCGGGGTGTCGTGGCAGCACCTGCGCAGCAAGACCGACACGCTGTCGCTGAACTACCAGTACATGGAGTCGGAGTTCGACGGCGCGGACGACGAGTTCCAGTTCCAGCGTGTCTTCGGCACCTACGCGGTGCGGCTCGCGAGCGGTGGCTACTCGGTTTCGCTGGGCGCGAACAACTCCGAACGCAAGAACGGCGCTGGCGACTCGAACGGCTTCATGGCACAGGCCGCGTGGCAACTCGCCACCGGTGGGCATCGCTTCCGCCTGACCGCCGTCAACGAACTCACCGACTCGGGTATCGGTCTCGGTGGCAGCAGCCTGATCGGCAACGATTTCCGACCGAACGACAGCAACTTCGACGTGATCGACATGGTCGAGCGTCGACGCTTCGACTTCGGCTACGGCTACGACCGCCTCTGCGAGCGTTGCACGCTGGACTTCGGCGTGGTCGCCGATTCGCAGGACTTCGACGTGCAGCCGCGCGACCAGGAACAGCTGGGCTTCAGCGCGCGCTTCGGCTACCAGCTCACGCCGACGATGAAAGCGTCGCTGCGCGCCGGGTATTCCGAGATCGACTACAGCGACGACCCCGCGGGCGATCGCACCGACGAGCGCACCGAGTACGCGTTGTTCGTCGACTGGCGCCTGTCGCGTCCGATGACGGCCACGTTCTGGGTCGCGCACGACGAGCGTGACAGCGATGTGGGTCGCCAGGGGTACGAGGAGCTCGCCGGCGGCGT
>JAJVIG010000006.1:0-95857 GCA_022072145.1 Pseudomonadales bacterium | reverse complement strand
CCTCGGCCATGATCACCGCGCGCTTGATGCGGTTCTGCATCTCGCGGATGTTGCCGGGCCACGCGTAATTCTCGATTGCTTCGGCGGCATCGGGTGCGAGCCCGTTCACGCGTGACCCCTGCTCCTTCGCGAACTGCGACAGCATGTGCCGCGCGAGCAGGATCTTGTCGCCCGCGCGTTCGCGCAGTGGCGGGATGTCGATCACGATCTCGCTGACGCGGTAGAACAGGTCCTCGCGGAACGAGCCGTCGCGCACCATCTGCCCGAGGTTGCGGTTGGTCGCGCAGACCACGCGCACGTCCACCGGGATCTCCTCGCGCCCGCCCACACGGTCGATGACGCGCTGCTGCAGGAAACGCAGCATTTTCGCCTGCAGCGCGAGCGGCATGTCGCCGATCTCGTCGAGGAACAGCGTGCCGCCGTTGGCCGTCTCCACCTTGCCGAGCGTGCGCTTGTGCGCACCGGTGAATGCACCTTTCTCATAGCCGAACAGCTCACTCTCCATCAGCGTCTCGGGCACGGCGGCGCAGTTGATCGCGACGAAGGGCTCGTCGCGGCGCGGGCTGAGCTCGTGGATCGCGCGCGCCAGCACCTCCTTGCCGGTGCCGCTTTCGCCGAGCAGCAGGCAGGTCACGGAGGTGGGTGCGACCTTCTCGATCATGCGGCAGACCGCGAGCATTTTCGGGTCCGAGGCGACCACGCCGTCGAGCGGCGAACGCCTGGATGTGGCGAGGCGGCGGTTCTGTTCCTCGAGCCGGTGGATGTGGAACGCGCGCTGCACGATCAGGTCTAGCACGTCGGTATCGACCGGCTTCTCGTAGAAATCGCAGGCACCCATCGCGATCGCCCGCATCGCGTTGGCGGTCTCGTGGTGCCCGGTGACGACGATGATCTTGGTGTCAGGTTTCAGTGCGAGGATCTCCTCGACGCAGCGAAAGCCCTCGCTGACGCCCTCGGCGTCCGGCGGCAACCCCAGGTCCTGCAGCACCACCGCGGGTTCGGCGCGGCGCACCTCGGCGATCGCGCTCTCGCGGTCGCGTGCCTGCAGCACCTCCATGCCCTCGAAATGCCAGCGCAGCTGGCGCTGCATCCCCTCGTCGTCTTCCACGATCAGCAGCTTGCGCGCGCTGTCCTCGTCGCTCATGGTGCCCTGTGCTCCTCGATCAGGTGTCGGCCGGCCGGATCGCCAGCGGGATCGCGAGGGTGACGGTGGTTCCCTCGCCGGGAGTGCTCTTCACGCGGATGTCGCCGCCGATGCCGCGCAGGAACTCGCGCGCCTGGTAGGCGCCTATGCCCATGCCCTTGCCGGCCTTGGTGCTCTCGAAGGGCCTGAACAGGCGGTGACGCACGAAATCCAGGTCCATGCCGGAGCCGTTGTCCTCGATGTCGACCAGCGCCATGCCGTTCTCGCGGCGCATCCACACGTCGACGAAACCGTCGTCGCGCGTGGCTTCCTGTGCGTTCTTGATGATGTGGCTGATGATCATCACGAGGTGATCGCGGTCGCTGACGACGCGGATGTCACGGTCGGTGCCGCGCAGCGCCGGCGTCGGCCGCAGGGTGTCGCAGCGCCGGATCGCGTCGATCAGCACATCCTGCATCACCAGCGGACGACGGTCCGTGGGCTCTCGCTGCTGCAGCTTGCCGAGCAGCGTGCTCATGCGTCGAACCGAGTTCTGGATGGTGTCGATCGCGTCCTCGACGAAGGCCGGGTTCTCCTTGTGCTTCGTGGCGTTCTTGACCACCAGTTCCTGCTGCGCGATCAGGTTCTTCAGGTCGTGCATGATGAACGCGGTGAGCTGGTTGTAGGTATCGAACTGGCGCGTGCGCGAGATCTGTTCGCTCGCCTGGTGGCGCGCCACGTAGCTCGCGACCTGGCGGGCCGCGGTCTTCAGGATGTCGAGGTCTTCCCAATTGAGCGCCTGCATTCCCAGCGAGCGTTGCAGACAGACGAAGCCGATCAGTTCGTCCTCGACCAGCAGGGGCACCACGATCTCGAGCTCCGGCATGGCGGTCAGCCATTGCGGTGGCACGGCCGGCTGCGTCTGGCGCTGCCTTGGCCCCAGCTCGAAGACCCAGTCGGTGGCGAGCTGGCGGCAGAAGTCGGAGTCCACCCGTTCGTGGCAATCGGCGGGCAGGCTCATGCGGCACGGTGCGGCCGGCACGAACTCCTGGTCGCTGCGCAGCCACAGCAGGCCGCCCGGACTCTTGTACAGGTCGGCCAGCACGCGGATCGCACGCACGTACAGGTCCTCCTCGCTGTTCTTGCGCGACAGTTCGGCGATCAGGCGCAGCCATTCCTCCCGGTAGTCGTAGCGTAACGTGAAGAAGTTCTTGGCGATCAGCACACGCAGGCGGTCGCGCGTGGGCTTGGAGACCGCGATAGCCGCGACGAACAGCAGTCCGCCGAAGAACAGCATCATCTGCAGCACGGTGCCCCAGCTTCCGCCGTAGACGCGGATCGCGTATCCGGACAGCGAGACCGCGACCAGGAACACGCCGGCGACGGTGAGGCTGGTGGTGTAGAACGCGACGTTGCGCGAGACCGCGATCACGTTCGACTCGCGGCTGCGCAGCACGACGATGGCGGTGGTGACGGCGGCAATCGCGTTGATGCCGCCCCGCGCGCGCCACTGTTCCACGTCGAAGCGCTCGAAGATCAGCGTGTCGGCGAACAGGTAGAGGTCGAACAGCACCGTGATCCCGATCGCGGCGCACGCGAATCTCAGCAGCGAGAACTGCGCGCCGCTGTTGCGAAACGCCTGCTCCAGCGCCACCAGCATGCCGATCGCGGTGAAGATCCCCGCCCAGGCACGATGCATCACCGAGCCGTCGGCGGGGGATTGCGGGCCCGCGGCCAGCGACGAGACGAGGATTGCCGCCGGCAGGCCCACGGTCAGCAGCAGCGAGGACGAAAGTCCGGGGCGCGTGAATCCGGCGCCCGCCGAGGCGGCCAGCGCGCGATGCAGATACAGGATGAGCACCGCGGGGCGCAGCATCTCGATGGCGATCAGGCGGATGGCCGGCAGGCTGTGCACGCTGCTCCACGCGAGCAACGCCTGCCACAGCGCGAAACCCAGCGCCGCGGTGATCGCCGCCGGCGGAGTCAGCAGCTTGTGGCGTGCCAGCGTGAACGCCACGGCCGTGAACAGGTAGGCCAGCGCGCCGCACGAGAAAAGGATCAGACTGATGTTCGTGGAGCCCGTCGCACCGTCCATGCGGACTCCGGCTCCTAGGTGCTTTCCTGGGGAGTCTCGCCGACCAGCTTGCGCAGGTTGGTCGAGATCATCTCCAGCGTGCGCTCGAACAGCGGCTTGTCCTCGATCAGGCGCGCGTGGCCCATCTGCAGGTCGTAGGCGAACGCCTTGCGCGGCTTGTCGTAGACGTTGACCCCGAGACGGTTCACGAACACGAAGGTTTCGGCTTCCGGTATGCGCGCTGCGAGCTTGCAACGGCGCGTGATGCCGCGGCGCAGGTCGTCGTACAGCAGCCAGGTGCCTGGCGGCATCTCGTCGACGCGTTTCAGGTATTCGAACATCAACGCGTCGTACTGCACGCGCTGGCGCTCGACGGCGGTCATTTCCTTCCAGGATTTCTGCCGGGACTCCTCGGGCAGTGCGATCTTCTGCTGCTGCGCGGCGGTCAGCGTTGCTGCGGGGACGGCGGTCGGATCGGCGTCGGTGAGCTTGCGGTGGATATCACGCACCACACCGAGTCGTGCCGCAACCTCCTCGGCGCTCGGCTTGATCTGCAGCAGGCCTTCGCTCATGCGACGGTCGAGGTCCGGCAGCAGGCGCTCCATGCGCGCACGCGAACGCTCGTCGGTGTGTTCCTGCGCCGACCAGATCAGGTCGTCCACGGTCTGCAGCGCGTCCAGCCATTCGGCGCTTTCCTTGCCGTGCTTCAGGTACATCAGCTGCATGACCTGCTGCCAGTCGCCGACCAGGAAGTCGGAAATGGCGCGTGGCAACACGCGCCCTTCGAGCCGCTCCTGCAGCGCGTGGCGCACCAGGTCGCGCGCGGCCGCCAGCCGGGCGTCCGCGGCAGCCTTCTCGCTGGTGCGTTTCTCGAGCTTGGCCGACCGCTGCTCCGCACGTGTCACGAAGGTGCGCAAACGCTCGAGGCAGCGGTCGAAGACCTCGGTGCTGCCGTCCGGACTGGTCAGGATGTCGTCGACCAGCGCGCTGAGTTGCTGGTACCACACGTCCTGGGCTTCCGTTCCGCTCGACTCCCAGCCGATGCTGGCGCGAGCGATCTCGTTGATGAACTGCCGCGCGCTGTTCTTGCGGTCGGTGAAGAAACTGCGGTCGCGCAGCGCGACCTTCAGCACCGGGATCTGCAGCCTGCTGACCAGCGCCTGGATCTCGATCGGGAGGTTGCGGTCGTCGAGGATGATGTCGAAGAACATCGCGACCACGTTGATGATGTCCTCGTCGGCAGTGCCGAGCGTGATCTGGCCGCGGCTCGCGGCGATCGATTCGATCGCCCGGCGGATGTCGAGTGGGCGGTGCTCGCCGTCGGGTCCCGGCTGCGGCTGCGTCTGCACGCCGGAGAGCAATGCCAGCAGCTCCTCGCGCGTGATGGGTGTGCCGCCACCATCCGCTGCCAACGTGCCACCGGCACCGGAGACCTGCGTCGTGGCCGGGAACAGGGGCAGACGGATGCCACCCTCGCGCAGCCGGTGCAGCAGTTCGGCCAGCTCGCGCGTTTCGGGTGCCGAGATCGGGATGCCGAGGGCGGGGGCTGGCAGGGACACGGCGATCCCGGCGGGGTGGGCGCCCGAGGGCACTGCGGTGCCGCCGCTCGCTGTGGCAACGTCGTCGGCACCGGCCGGTGAGTGCCCGGTCTCGTCGGTCCCGTCACCGTGACCGCGCCGTTTTCCGGGCGAGGCCGGCAGGGCGTACTTGCGCACCTTGCGTTTGCGCAGTGGCGCGAGGTCTGGCAGCACGCGCGCCTCGATCAGGATCGTGTTGACGCGCAGGTACAACTCGTCGAGGCAGCCGAGCACGTTCTGTTCGAACTGGCGCAGCACCACCTTGATCGCTTCGATCTCGATCTCGATGTCGTCGATCGCGCTGCTGAAGCAGTCAGCGATCACGCCGGCGTCGAAGGGGTCGTGGTGCTCCTCGAACGGCGCGTTCGCGATCTCGAGCAGACGCTCGTGCAGTTGCGAGAACTCCTGCTGCCACTCGTTGCGCGCGCGCGCGACCATATCGGTAACGACCACATCGCGTTCGACCTGCAGTTCGGGGATCAGCGTGAGTGTCTCGGCCGAGTGTTCGCGTGGTGCGGCCGCTGCCGATCGGCGTGGGGCCATGCCGTCGATCACCGCGAAGTTCGCGGCGAAGGCATCGAGCGTGCGGCGGATCACGGCGGTCTTGCGCTGGCGGATCTCGCGCAGCGATTCGAAGTGGCGGTTCTGGATCTGGACGATCTTCGCGCGACTGGCGAGGTCGAAAAACTGGTCGTCGCAGGAGGAAAACATCCGCTCGAGCAGGCTGCCGATCAGTTCGGTCGCGTTGCGCAGCAGCTCGCCTGCAAGTGCGCGGCGATCCTGTCCCGCGATGGAGGAGCCGGGCCCGGGGTGCGGTCGTTCGTTGTTCATCCGCTCGATTGTCCCACAGAACATCGAGCTAAAAATAGCTTACTGGAACGGCTGCGGGGCCTCACCGCAGCTCTCCGGCCGGATGGCAGCGGACCGCACGATCGCGGTCCGCATCCGCTCACGGCGCGATGGATTTGCTCACCACATCCGACATCGCGCTGAGCTGGCCGGAGGAATCGCGGGCTGCGATCGAGAAGTAGTAGACGTCGGTCGCCAGACCCGACACCTTGTATGTGGACGCGAACGGTTCGTCGAGCGCGATCACCTGGCTCTGCCCCGTGCTTTCGGTGAGCACGTAGATCTCGTAGCCGGCGAGCTCGCCCGGACTGAGCGCGGTACCGTCGGCGCGCGTGGTCGGAATGGTCCAGGAGAGGACCGCCGAGCCATTGCTCGTCTTCGCCACTTCGGGCGCGCTGACCGTGATGCTGACGGTGGCCGATGCGCTGCCACCCCGGCCATCGCTTACGGCGTAGGTGAACGAGTCCTGGCCGAACCAGCCCGTGGCCGGTGTGTAGGCGACGCTGCTGCCGTTGCTGCTGGCCGTCCCGTGCGCCGGCGAGCCGATCGTGCCGAGCGTCAGGCTGTCGCCGTCGGGGTCGCTGTCGTTGGCGAGCACGCCGATCGTGACCGCCTGTCCGGCGGGCGTGGCGGCGCTGTCGGCCACGGCGACCGGTGCCGTGTTGGGGCGGGGGGCCACGGTAATGGTCACGGTCGTGCTGGCTGTCTTGGCGCCGTCGCTGATCGTGTAGCTGAACGAATCGGTTCCCGAGAAGCCGCTGCGCGGGGTGTACTGTATCCCGCTGGACGATTTCACCGCGCTGCCGTTGGCAGGCTGCGTATTGCCGCTGATGGTCAGGGCATTGCCCTCGGGGTCGCTGTCGTTCGCGAGCACGGCGACCGCGACCGCGGTCTGGTAGGCGGTGCTGGCCGCATCCGCCACGGCCGTCGGCGGGCGGTTCTTGCCCGACGGTTGAGTATTCCTGGCTGCGAGAGCTTCGCCCGCGAGCAGCGGCAGCAGTACGAGGGCCAGCGTGGATGCGCGTGCGATGCCGTTCATGGTTCGATCTCCCCCGGAAAACCCCGATGATCGAAGTCTAACGGCGTGCCCAGCGCGCGCAACGTGTGGCACGCGCGTTTGTGATGCGCTTCACGCGTGGCGGGCGAGGGGGGTCAGGACGAACGCGAGATGGCCAGCTCCGCGATCGTGGCGAGGTTGTGCCGGAACGCCGACGCGGTAAGACCGGCGAGTGCGGCGAGTGCGGCATCCCGATGACGGATCGCGGTCGCCCGCGCGTAATCCAGCGCGCCGCAGTGCTGCACCGTCGCGACCACGGCGGCCAGTTCGCTGGCATCACGTTCGAGGATCGCGCGCCGCACCCGTGCTGCCTCGTGTTCCGGGGCGTTCGCCAGCGCGTGGATCAGCGGCAGCGTCGGCTTGCCCTCGGCGAGATCGTCGCCGAGGTTCTTGCCCATGACGGCCGGGTCGCCGGTGTAGTCGAGCACGTCGTCGATCAGCTGGAATGCGAGTCCCACGTGCATGCCGAACGCGCGCATCGCCGCGCGCGTGGCGGCATCGCTGCCGGCGAGGATCGCCGCGCCTTCGGCGGCGGCGGCGAACAGCACGGCGGTCTTCTTGCCGATGACCTGCAGGTACTGGGCTTCGGTGGTCGCCGGATCGCCGGCGCGCGCGAGCTGCTCGACCTCGCCTTCGGCGATCCGGTTGGTGGTGTCGGACATCAGGCGCAGGATATCCATGTCGCCGATGTCGACCAGCACCTGGAAGGCGCGGGAATAGATGAAGTCACCGACCAGCACGCTCGGTGCGTTGCCCCAGTTCGCGTTCGCGGTCGCGCGCCCGCGCCGCAGCGCGGAGACGTCGACCACGTCGTCGTGCAGCAGGGTGGCGGTGTGCAGGAATTCGATCACGGCGGCGAGGTCGACATGGCGGCCTCCGGCATAGTCCAGCGCACGCGCCGCGAGTACCGTGACCAGCGGCCGCATGCGCTTGCCGCCGCCCTCGACGATGTAATGGCCGATGCTCTCGACCAGTGCCACCTCGGAGTGAAGCCGCTCGATCACCAGGCGGTTCACGGCGGCGAAGTCGTCCCGGATCTCCGGGCAGATGTAGTCCATCGGGTGCTCGCAACTGGCTGGCGGAAGGCGTCGGCATGCTAGGAACCGGGGCTGTTGCTGTCAAATCGGCGCGACTGCGGTCCGCTGCAACGTCCGGTCGTCAGGATTTGCGAGGTCGTCGCACGAGGCTACGAGGCGCACGAGGGTGGTCGTGCGCCGGCCCGGACGCGCCGTACAATTTCACGACCGGCGCCCGGGCGGTTGCCGGCGCGCGGGCAGATCGCCTAGAATTCGCGGCCCTGAGCAAACCCCCGGCATGGCGCCCGGGGTGCCTGGATGCCCCGGCGAACCCTCGCCGACAAGCCCTGACGGGTAAATTACAACCGCAGAAAGGCGCGACAACGGAGTGGTCATCACATGTATGCAGTGATCGAGAGCGGTGGCAAGCAGCACCGCGTGCAGGAAGGTGAAGTACTGAAACTCGAGAAGCTCGAGGTCGCCACCGGCGAGACCATCAGCTTCGACCGCGTGCTGCTCGTCGGCACCGGCAGCGAGGTGAAGATCGGCGCCCCCTTCGTGGACGGCAGCACGGTCGCCGCCGAAGTGCTCGGCCATGGCCGTCACGACAAGGTGCGGATCATCAAGTTCCGCCGTCGCAAGCACTACAAGCGTGAAACGGGGCACCGCCAGTGGTACACGGCGGTCAGGATCACCGGCATCAACGCAGGCTAAGCGTCAAGGAGTAGTTTCATGGCTCACAAGAAAGCAGGCGGCAGTACCCGCAACGGGCGCGACTCCGAGAGCAAACGCCTCGGCGTGAAGCGCTTCGGCGGCCAGGTCGTGAAGGCCGGCAACATCATCGTCCGCCAGCGCGGCACCCGGTTCCATCCCGGCGTGAACGTCGGTCTGGGCAAGGACCACACGCTGTTCGCGAAGGCCGACGGCCGCGTCGAGTTCACCGTGAAGGGCCCCTTCAGCCGCAGGACCGTGAGCATCGTCCCGGCCTGAGCCGGCGACGATCGCACGCGACCCCGCCGCCCCGGCGGGGTTTTTGTTTATGAAGTTCGTCGATGAAGTCGCGATCCGTGTCCACGCCGGCAAGGGCGGGAACGGCTGTGTCAGCTTCCGCCGCGAGAAGTATGTGCCCTTCGGCGGTCCCGACGGCGGTGACGGCGGTGACGGCGGCAGCATCCATCTGCTGGCCGACGCCGCGCTGAACACGATGGTCGACTACCGCTACACGCGGCAGTTCCGCGCCGACAGCGGCAAGTCGGGCTCCGGCGCCAACTGCACCGGCAAGAGCGGCGAGGACCTGGTGCTGCCGGTACCGGTGGGCACCACGGTGATCGACGAGGACACCGGCGAGGTGATCGGTGACCTGACTACCCCCGGGCAACGCCTGCTGGTCGCGCAGGGCGGCTTCCACGGGCTGGGCAACACGCGCTTCAAGTCGAGCACCAACCGGGCGCCACGCCAGAGCACACCCGGTTCCGAGGGCGAGGCGCGCAATCTGCGCCTCGAACTGAAGGTGCTCGCCGACGTCGGCCTGCTCGGGCTGCCGAACGCCGGCAAGTCCACGTTCATCCGCTCGGTCTCGGCCGCGCGCCCGAAGGTGGCGGATTATCCCTTCACCACGCTGGTGCCCAACCTCGGTGTGGTGCGCATCGCGCAGCACCGCAGCTTCGTGATCGCCGACATCCCCGGGCTGATCGAGGGCGCCTCCGGGGGCGCGGGGCTCGGCGTGCGCTTCCTGAAGCACCTGACGCGCACGCGGCTGCTGTTGCATCTGGTGGATGTGCAGCCGCTGGACGGCTCTGACCCGGTCGAGGCGGTGCAGGCCATCGGGCGCGAGTTGCAGCGCTTCAGCCCCACGCTCGCGACGCGCGAGCGCTGGCTGGTACTGAACAAGACCGATCTGCTGCCGTTGGACGAGATGAACGCCGTCTGTGACGACATCCTCGCGCGCCTCGATTGGCAGGGGCCGGCATTCCGGATCTCTGCGCTCGCTGCCGACGGCACCGAGGCGCTGTGCGCGCGCATCATGGCGCACATCGAGGAGCAGCGACGGCGCGAGGAAGAAGATCCCGGACTCGCCGCCGCCGAGCAGGAACTGCAGCAGCGCATGCAGGCCGAGGCGCGCGAGCGGATCGCGGCGCTGGCCGAGGCGCGCCGCCTGGCGCGCAAGGGGCTGGCGGCGGCCGACGATGACGACGAGTTCGACGTCGAGGTGGAGTACCGCGCATGAGCGACAGGAGCGCACTGACCCGCGCGCGGCGCTGGGTGGTGAAGATCGGCAGCGCGCTGCTCACCGACGGTGGACGCGGCCTGCACCGCGAGGCGATCGCCGACTGGGTCGGCCAGATGGCCGGACTGCGCGCGCGTGGTATCGAGGTGGTGCTGGTGTCGTCGGGTTCGGTGGCCGAGGGCATGGCGAGGCTCGGCTGGAGCAGCCGTCCGGCCGAGATCCACAAGCTGCAGGCCGCAGCGGCCGTGGGGCAGATGGGACTGGTGCAGACCTGGGAAACGTTTTTCCACCAGCACGGGCTGCGCACCGCGCAGGTGTTGCTGGTGCACGATGATCTCAGCAGCCGCCAGCGCTACCTGAATGCCCGCAGCACGCTGAAGACGCTGCTGGAGTTCGGTGTGGTGCCGGTGATCAACGAGAACGACACCGTCGCGACCGACGAGATCCGCTTCGGCGACAACGACACGCTCGGTGCGCTGGTCGCGAACCTGGTCGACGCCGACGTGCTGGTGATCCTGACCGACCAGCCGGGGCTGTTCGCGCGCGATCCGCGCCAGGATCCGGACGCGCCGCTGGTGCACCACGCCGACGCCAGCGACGAGGCGCTCGAGTACATGGCCGGCGGCAGCGGCACACAGCTGGGTCGCGGCGGCATGATCACCAAGGTGCGTGCCGCACGCATCGCGGCGCGCTCGGGCGCGGGCACCGTGATCGTGGGCGGGCGCGCCGAGCGCGTGCTGCTGCGCGTGGCCGACGGCGAGGAGTTGGGCACCTGGCTGCACACCAGCGAGGCACCGATCACGGCGCGCAAGCGCTGGCTGGCCGGGCACCTGCAGGTGCGCGGGCGCCTCGTGCTCGACGAGGGCGCGGTGCGCGTGCTGCGCGAGTCCGGTCGCAGCCTGTTGCCGGTCGGGGTGCGCGAGGTGCACGGGGAGTTCACGCGCGGCGAGCTGGTGGTGTGCACCGGGCCCGACGGGCGCGAGGTCGCGAAGGGACTGGTGAACTACGGCGCCGCCGAAGCGCGTCGGATAATGGGCCTGCCGACCCGGCGCATCCAGGATGAGCTCGGCTACCGCGACGACGAGGAGATGATCCATCGCGACAACCTGGCGTTGTGCTGAGCGCGTACATATTCCCCGTTTGCCTTGACACACCGGGGGGCAGCCTGAATAATCCGCCGTCCTTTTTCCCGCTCAGATTCTCGAGGATTCAACGTGGCAAACACCGTGCAGGCAAAGAAGCGCGCGCGTCAGGCCGAGAAGCGCCGTCAGCATAACGCGAGCTTCCGTTCGATGGTGCGCACGTCCATCAAGCGCGTGATCGCGGCGATCCGCGAAGGCGATGCCGCCAAGGCGCAGGCCGCCTACACCGCGGCGGTGCCGGTGATCGACCGCATGGCGGACAAGGGCATCATCCACAAGAACAAGGCGGCGCGGCACAAGAGCCGCCTGAACGGCCAGATCAAGGCACTCGCGCAGGCAGCTGCCTGAACGACCAGATCAGGGCGCTCGCCCAGGCAGTTGCCTGAGCGCAGGCGCCGCGTGCGGGCAGTGTTCGCTGAGCAAAAGACCGGCCCCGCGCCGGTCTTTTCGTTTGTCGGTCCGGGCTATGCCCGGACACGGTTCGCGGGCACGGCATTGTTCGGCCACAGGCCGAGCCTGCGCCGACATCGGTCGAATCAACACGGTTGGTCCGCAAGCGCCCCGTGCGGGCTGGTCAGGGAGCAGGCCCCAGGTTCTGCCACGCGATCGGAATCCAGACCGCGAGGAGCAGCATCATCGTGATGAACACGCCGGCCGAGCCGAGGTCCTTGGCTTCGCCGGAGAGCGGGTGCGTCTCGGTGCCGATGCGATCGACCAGACGTTCGATCGCCGAATTGAACATTTCCGCCATCATCACCAGCGCGCAGGAACCGAGCAGCAGCGCCAGTTCCACCGCATCGTGCGCGATCACGAACGCCAGCGGCACCAACGGCACCAGCGCGGCGCATTGCAGGCGGAACGCGGTCTCCTGTCGCCACGCGGTGCGGAGCCCCTGCAGCGAGAATACGAAGGCGTCGATCGCGTGCAGCACGCCGCGGCGGCCTTCCTTGCGTCGTTGGGTGTCGATGATCGGTGCTCCGGTCGATTGCATGGCGCGCGTCACGCCGCAGTGTGGCGGCGTTCATCTTTCCGTCCCGCGTCGTGTCCGTCAATGCGGATATACTCGCGGGCCGCGTCCTGCGGAACGCGCATGAAGTAATCGGGCAGGGAACACGTAGCGATGAGCGAGGCATTTCCAGTACACGTCGAGCGTACGCCCGAGGGCGATTACCTGCTCACCTGGACCGAGTCGTTCAGCGACCATGAGGTCGACGTGGGCAGCGGTAGCGCCCCGGAAGCGGCCGCGCACAGCGAACCGGTGGTGCGTGGAGTGCGTTCCGGGGTGCGGCTGGCCGGCAGTCCGGACGAGGGACGCCGGTACTTCCACCTGCGTCCGGCGCACGGTGAGGCGATGACCGCCGCCGAACGCGTGCTGCCGCTTGAGGCGGCCACGAACTTCCGCGACCTCGGGGGCTATCGCACCGACGACGGGCGCCGGGTGCGCTGGGGGCGGCTGTTCCGCTCCGGGCACACGGCCGAGCTGAGCGAGCGCGACGTGGCCTACCTGGACGAGCTCGACATCCGCGTGTGCTGCGATTTCCGTCGCCAGGAAGAACACTACGTCGAGCCATCGCGGCTGCCGCCGGCCACGCGTATCGTCGGCGTCACGGTCGATCCCGGCAGCTCGACCTCGTTCTTCTCCCGCCTCGCCGCCGGCGGCGTGAGTCCGGCCGAGATGGCCTCGTTCATGGAGGACGTGAACCGCGAGTTCGTGCGGCACCACAGCGCGCAGTTCCGGCGCATGTTCGAGGAGTTGCTCGCGCTCGCCGACGGCGCGTTCATGATCAACTGCGCCGCGGGCAAGGACCGCACCGGCTTCGGCGCCGCGATGATCCTCGCCGCGCTGGGGGTGCCCGAAGAGACGGTCGTCGCGGACTACCTGCTGTCGGGCCGTTACTTCCCGATCGAGCGCGAGCTCACGCGCGTGCGCCGCAAGTACGCCGGCGATGCGGGGCGCGCCCTCGACGAGGCGCTGGTGTTGCCGATGATGCAGACGCGGCGCGAATACATCGAAGCCGCGCTTGCGGCGATCCGCGAGGACTACGGCACGCTCGGGCGTTTCCTCGCGGAGGCGCTCGGCGTGGACGCCGCCGTGCGCCGCGAGCTGCGCGAACGCCTTACCGCGTAGGTCCGGGCCGTGCCCGGACATGTTCGTGTAGGTCCGGGCTGTGCCCGGACATATGCAGCGTTGCAGCGGACGCACGGATGTTCGGCCACAGGCCGAACCTACGGTGGGATGTCGCGTACGCCCGGTGCGTGACCGGTGGGATGTCGCGTACGCCCGGTGCGTGACCGGTTGCGACCGACGCCGGCCGCCTCAGGACAACCAGCGTCCGATCGGGGTGGTCCAGAGGAAGTTCATCAGCTTGCGCATGCCCTCGGCCTTCTTCTGCGTGTAGGGGTAGGCGCTCGGCAAGTCCTTGCCGCCGAAACGATCGATCAGCACCGGCATCGCGTGGCAGTAGCCGCGCAGCCCGACCTCGCCGTTGACCTGCCCGATGCCGCTCTCCTTGCGTCCGCCGAAGGGCGCGGCCGGCACCCCGTAGGACATCGCCATGTCGTTCACCGACACCGATCCGGTGTCGAGCCGGGTGGCGATCGCGACCCCCTTCTCCTTGTCGCGCGTCCACACGTTGCCGTTCAGCCCGTACGGCGAATCGTTCGCCAGGCGCAGGGCTTCCTCGACGTCGCGCACCTTCTGGATGCAGATGATCGGGCCGAAGGTCTCCTCGCGCATGATCTGCATGTCGTGGTTGACCTCGGTCATCACGGTCGGCTCGTAATACAGCCCGGGCAGTTCCGGGTTGCGGCGCCCGCCGACGTGGATCGTGGCGCCCTTGGCGCGCGCGTCCGCGACGTGGTCCTCGATGATCGCCATCTGGCGGTCCCAGAACACCGCGCCCACGTCCTCCTCGAAGCCGAGCGCGGAGCCCTGGCGCAGTTTGCGCGTGCCTTCGACGACCTTGGCGAGGAAGGCGTCGTAGACCGCTTCGACCACGTAGATGCGTTCGGTGCCGCAACAATAGTGGCCGGTGTTCATGCACGAGCCCACGATCGCTCCGGCGGCGGCGCGGTCGAGGTCGGCGTCCTCGCAGACGATCATCGCGTCCTTGCCGCCGAGCTCCAGCGTGCACGGGACCAGCCGCCGCCCGCAGGCCTCGGCGATCAGGCGCCCGGTGCGCACGCTGCCGGTGAACGAGATCTTGTCGACCTCGGACTCGACGAGGTGCGCGCCGGTCTCGCCGTCGCCCATCAGTACCTGCAGCACGCCCTCGGGCAGTCCCGCCTCGCGGAAAATGTCCTCGGCCAGCCTGGTCGAGTACGGTGTCACCTCCGAGCCCTTCAGCACCACGGTGTTGCCGGCCATCAGCGCCTGCACGGCCGGGTTCATCGCGAGGATGAACGGACCGTTCCACGGGGTGATCACGCCGATCACGCCGAGCGGCCGGTAGACGATGCGCAACTGCTTCGCGATGCCGAGCAGGCCGTGCACGCGCTTCTTCTGCGGCTTCAGGAACCTTTCGGCGTTCTTCGCGTAGTAGCACAGCGAATCGGCGGCTGCGAAGATCTCCATGCTCATCGCGTCGAGCCGCGCCTTGCCGGTTTCGCGGACCACGGTCTCGACGACCTCGTCCTGGCGCGCCAGCAGGACGCGCAGCGCGCGCTCCATGATCGCGGCGCGCGCACGGAACGTTCTGGCGGCCCAGGCCGGCTGCGCGGCGCGCGCCCGTGCCACCGCCGCGCGCACGTCGTCGCGGTTGGCGCATACCAGTTCACCGATCGGTTGCAGATCGATGGGACTGCGCAGCGCGAGCACGCGTCGTGATTCGCCTTCCTTCGCTACCTGAGCATAGATCGACATCGCGATTCTCCCTGTGGTCCGGAACGTGCGGGGCGTGGCGGCTGTTCGCCGCTTCCGCCTGACAGCGCCCGACGATAAGCCCGTGCGGATGGCACGGCGGTTGACGCCGCGTTACGGTGAGTTAACCCGCGCCGCGGCCGTGGCGGCGTTGCGCGAGTCCGGGGTAGCGCGAGGCCGCCGCCGGGCCGCGCGCGGCGTCGGTGCGCGCCGGATCGTCGGGGCGTGCTGGCGTGGGGGAGGGGTAGGGATAGAACGCCGCGATCTGCTGCGCGAACGCGTGCGCGTCGGCCGGCCGGCGCGTGTCGCGCCGCGGCGCCTGGCTGTCCGGCGGTTCGCCGATCGCTGCACCGGGTCCGTACATGCGGCATTCCTCGTCGATCGCCGCAGTATACGCCGGCAGCGGTCTCAGTGGTCTCCGGTCAGCGGGACGAAGCGTACCGCGATCGTATGGCGGGTGTGGAAGGTGTCCTCGCCGGTGCGTTCGATCACGTCGAGGTTCTGCCAGCCGGCCGCGTCCTCGACCGGCAGCACCAGCTTGCCGCCGATGCGCAGCTGCGCGAGCAGCGGATCCGGCACGCCGACCCCGGCGGCCGTGACGACGATGCCGTCGAACGGGGCGTGCTCGGGCCAGCCGTGCCAGCCGTCGCCGCTCTTCAGCGTGACGTTGCGGTAGCCGAGTTCGCCGAGCACCGCCGCCGCCTGGCGCGCGAGTTCGGGAACGATCTCGATGCCGTAGACCTCGGCCACCAGCTCCGCGAGGATCGCCGCCTGGTAGCCCGAGCCGCTGCCCACCTCGAGCACGCGGTCGCCCGGGCGGGTGTCGAGCAACTCGGTCATCAGCGCCACGATGAACGGTTGCGAGATCGTCTGCCCGAAACCGATCGGCAGCGGCGCGTCGCTGTACGCCCAGCGCGCCTCGCCCGGGGGCACGAAGTACTCGCGCGGCACCTTGCGCAGCGCCGCGATCACGCGCGCGGACAGGGACGCACGCCCGATCTCGCTGCAGGTCTCGCGTACGTGTTCCTCGATCACGCGGATCATTTCGTCACGCATCGTGCGATCTCCGGTCTCGGTACGGCCGTAGTATGCTCCCGTGCATGTACTTGCCGCGAGGTCAGCCGTGACGACCGCCCTTTACACCCACGAACTCTGCACGCGCCACCGGATGGGCGACTGGCATCCGGAGTCGCCGGCGCGGCTGGCGTCGATCCTCGATTACCTGCACGCTTCAGGACTGCTGTCGGAACTGGTGCGCCACGAGGCGCCGGCGGTGGAGCGCGAGGCGCTGCTGCGTGCGCACCCGGAGCATTACCTCGCCTCGCTCGAACGACTGCAGCCGCAGGAAGGGCTGGCGTGGGCGGATCCCGACACCGCGCTGAACGTGTTCACACTGGAGGCGGCCGCGCGCGCGGCCGGGGCGGTGACGGCCGCGGTGCGCGCGGTAATGGACGGTGCGCACGCGAACGCCTTCTGCGCGGTGCGCCCGCCGGGACACCATGCCGAGCGCGCGCAGGCGATGGGCTTCTGTTTCTACAACAATGTGGCGGTCGGTGTGCACGCGGCGCTGGCGGCCGGCGTGGAGCGGGTAGCGGTGGTCGATTTCGACGTGCACCACGGCAACGGCACCGTCGATATCTTCATGGAAGACCCGCGCGTGCTGGTGTGCTCCAGCTTCCAGCACCCGTTCTATCCGTACCGGATGTTCGACATCGACCGGCCGCACATCGTCAACACGCCGCTCGACGAAGGCTGCGGCGGGGTGGAGTTCCGTCGCCGCGTCGAGGCCGCGTGGCTGAAGCGGCTCGATGTGCACGCGCCGCAGATCGTGTTCGTGTCGGCGGGTTTCGACGCGCACGCGCGCGATCCACTCGGAGGGCTGGAGTTGCACGAGCCGGATTTCCGCTGGGTCACGGAGCTGATCGCGGATGTGGCGGCGCGCCATGCGAACGGGCGCATCGTCTCGGTGCTGGAAGGCGGCTACGACCTCGACGCGCTGGCGCGCAGCGTCGATGCGCATCTGCAGGTGTTGCGCGAAAGCGACCGCGCGTAGGTTCGGCCTGCGGCCGAACGAAGAAAATGTCCGGGCACAGCCCGGACCTACAGCGCGTCGCGGAGCGCGGATTCGAGGTCCGGGAAACGGAACGTGAAGCCTGAATCGATGGCGCGCGCGGGCAGCGCGCGTTGGCCGGTCAGGAGCAGCCGTGACATCTCGCCGAACGCCGCGCGCAGCGCGAACGCCGGCAGCGGCAGCACGGCCGGGCGATGCAACACGCGCCCCAGCGTGCGCGCGAATTCCCGGCTGGTGACCGGATTCGGGGCGGTGGCGTTGAACGCGCCGTCCAGTTCATCGCGCGCGAGCAACCAGTCGAACAGCGCGAGCAGGTCGTCGCGATGGATCCAGCTCATCCACTGCCGGCCGTTGCCGACCGGGCCGCCGAGCCCGAGCCGGAATGCGGGCAGCAGGCGCTGCAGGAAACCGCCGCCAGGGCCGAGCACCAGCCCGATGCGCACGATCGCGACGCGCACGCCCAGTCCGCGCGCCGACTGCGCGCTCTGTTCCCACCGCGAGCAGAGTTCGTGCGTGAACTCGGGATGCGCCGGACCGTTCTCGCGGACTATCGTGTCTCCCTGGTCGCCATAGAAACCCACCGCCGATGCGCTCAACAGCACGCGCGGTCGTGCTGACAGTCCTTTCATCCAGTCGACAAGCCCGTCGGTCAGCGCGATCCGGCTGTCGCGCAGCCGCTGCTTGCGCGCCGCGCTCCAGCGCGCGTCGGCGATGGGTTCACCGGCGAGGTTGATGACTGCATCGAGCGGTTCGTCGCGGGCCAGTTCGTCCAGGCGACGCACCACGCGCGTGCCGGCGGGCAGTGCGCGAGCGGCGCGCGCCGGGTCCCGGCTCAGCACCTCGAGCCGAGCGCCGTTGGCCGCGAGCCGACGGCACAGCGCGTGTCCGATGAATCCGCTGCCGCCGGTGATCACGTATCGAGCCATGGCGAGTGCCTCCTGTACGGCGGGTCGGCAAAGCGCCCGCGCCCCCGATGGTTGATTTAGTCTACGCCAGTCCCCATATGCCGGATGAGTTCACGGGAGAACCACATGAGCGAACAGCCCGACAACGACACGGAAGGCCGATCCGGCACCGAGCTCGCGCTGCCTAACCTGGCACTGCCCGAGATCCTCTACCTGATGCCGGTCACGACCAGACCGTTCATGCCGGCGCAGATCCAGCCGATGATGGCCGACGCCACCGCCTGGGGCGACACCGTGCAGCGCGTCGCGCAGACCGACCACAAGATCATGGGACTGTTCTTCGTCGACACCGACGACACCAGCACCGTGAAATCCGACGAGATCCCGCTGATCGGCTGCGCGGTGCGCCTGCTCAATGCCTCCGGCGACGGCAAGCGCGTGCAGTTCATCGCGCAGGGTCTCGGAAGGGCGCGCATCCGGCGCTGGATCAATCGCACTCCGCCGTACGTGGTGCAGGTCGAGTACCCGAAGAGCGAGCTCGAGCGCGACGACGAGACGCGCGCCTACGCGATGGCGCTGGTCGGAGCGATCAAGGAGCTGGTGCCGCTCAACCCGCTCTACAACGAAGACCTGAAACACTACCTGATGCGTTTCAGCCCGGAGGATCCCTCGCCGCTCACCGATTTCGCGGTCACGCTGACCAGCGCGGGCGGGCGCGAGTTGCAGGACATCCTCGAGACGCTGCCGGTGCTCGCGCGCATGCACAAGGTGCTGCCGCTGCTGAAGAAGGAGATCGAGGTCGCGCGGCTGCAGGACCGCATCAGCAGCCAGGTCAACCAGACCGTCAACGAACGCCAGCGCGAGTTCTTCCTGCGCGAGCAGCTCAAGGTCATCAAGCAGGAGCTGGGGCTGTCGAAGGACGACCGCAGCGCCGACGTCGAGAAGTTCGAGGCGCGGCTGGCCGCGCTGAACGTGCCCGGCCACGCGCTGGAGCGCATCCGCGACGAACTCGACAAGCTCGCGATCCTCGAGACCGGATCACCCGAGTACGGGGTGACGCGCAATTACCTCGACTGGGCGACCTCGGTGCCGTGGGGGATCCACTCGCAGGACAAGCTCGACCTGGGGCACGCGCGCGGAGTGCTCGAACGCGAGCACGACGGTCTGGCGGACGTGAAGGACCGCATCCTGGAGTTCATCGCGGTGGGCGCGTACCGGGGCGAGATCAGCGGCTCGATCATCCTGCTGGTCGGACCGCCCGGCGTCGGCAAGACCTCGATCGGACGTTCGATCGCGCATGCGCTGGGGCGCGAGTTCTACCGTTTCAGTCTCGGCGGCATGCGTGACGAAGCCGAGATCAAGGGCCACCGCCGCACCTACATCGGTGCGATGCCGGGCAAGTTCGTGCAGGCGCTGAAGCAGGTCAAGGTCGCCAACCCGGTGATCATGCTCGACGAGATCGACAAGGTCGGTGCCTCGTACCAGGGCGATCCGGCGTCGGCGCTGCTCGAGGCGCTGGATCCGGAGCAGAACGCCGAGTTCCTCGATCACTACCTCGACCTGCGCGTCGACTTGTCGAAGGTGCTGTTCGTGTGTACCGCGAACCAGCTCGACACGATCCCCGCGCCGCTGCTCGACCGCATGGAGGTGATCCGTCTCGCAGGCTACATCGCCGAGGAAAAGCTCGCGATCGCGAAGAACCACCTGTGGCCACGGCTGCTCGAGCGCGCCGGCGTGAAGCCCGGGCGGCTGCGCATCGCGGACGCGGCGCTGCGCCACGTGATCGAGGGCTACGCGCGCGAGGCCGGGGTGCGCAACCTCGAGAAGCGTCTGGCGGCGATCGTGCGCAAGAGCGTCGTGAAGCTGCTCGACGATCCCGCCGCGCGGCTGCGCATCGGACGTGCCGAGGTCGAGCAGATGCTGGGCGCGCCGGTGTTCACCAGGGAAAAGCCTCTGCGCGGGGTCGGCGTGGTCACCGGGCTCGCGTGGACCGCGCTCGGCGGCGCGACGCTGCCGGTGGAGGCCACGCGCGTGCACGCGCTGACGCGTGGCTTCAAGCTGACCGGCAAGCTCGGCGAGGTGATGCGCGAGTCCGCCGAGATCGCCTACAGCTACACGATGTCGCACCTGGCGCACTACGACGCCGATCCGAAGTTCTTCGACGAATCCTTCGTGCACCTGCACGTGCCGGAGGGCGCCACACCCAAGGACGGGCCGAGCGCGGGCGTGACGATGGCGACCGCGCTGCTGTCGCTGGCGCGCGGCGAGAAGACTGCGCGGCCGCTGGCGATGACCGGCGAGCTGACGTTGACCGGTCAGGTGCTGCCGGTCGGCGGGATTCGCGAGAAGGTGATTGCGGCGCGCCGGGTCGGGATCGTCGAGCTGGTGCTCCCGGAGGCGAACCGCAAGGATTTCGACGAGTTGCCCGATTACCTGCGCGAGGGGCTGACGGTGCATTTCGCCACGCGTTACGACGACGTATTCCGCGTGGTGTTCCCGTAGGTTCGGCCTGCGGCCGAACATGGCTGGCACAACTGTCCGGGCACAGCCCGGACCTACGCGGTAAGCAGGAATTCGATCAGGGCCTTCTGCGCGTGCAGGCGGTTCTCGGCCTCGTCCCAGATCACGGTGTCGGGTGAGTCCATCAGCTCGGCGCTGATCTCCTCGCCGCGGTGCGCGGGCAGGCAGTGCAGGTAGAGCGCATCCGGCGCGGCGACGTCGAGCAGCCGGCGGTCGAGCTGATAGCCGGCGAAGGCACGCACGCGGCGCTCCTGTTCGGCTTCCTGGCCCATCGATGCCCACACGTCGGTGGCGAGCAGGTGCGCGCCACGCGCGGCATCCAGCGGATCGCGTACCACGGCGACGCGCCCGGCACTGGCGCGCAGCAGGTCCGCGCGCGGTTCGTAACCCTCGGGGCAGGCGATGCGCAGCTCGAAGTCGAACTGCCGCGCGGCGTTGATGTAGGACTGGCACATGTTGTTGCCGTCGCCGATCCACGCCACCTGCCGGCCGCGGATGCTGCCGCGGTGCTCGACGAAGGTCTGCACGTCGGCCAGCAACTGGCAGGGGTGGAAGTCGTCGGTCAGTCCGTTGATCACCGGCACGCGCGAGCACGCGGCGAAGCGCTCGACGATCGTGTGCGCGAAGGTGCGGATCATCACGACGTCGACCATCGACGACAGCACACGTGCGGTGTCCTCGATCGGTTCGCCGCGCCCCAGTTGCGTGTCGCGTGGCGACAGGAACAACGCGTGGCCGCCCATCTGCGCCATGCCGGCCTCGAACGAGACGCGCGTGCGGGTGGAGGACTTCTCGAAGATCATGCCCATCACGCGGTCGCGACCGATGGTGCCGGCACCGGCGCCGCGCGGGTCGGCCTTCATCGCGATGGCGCGCCGGATCACGGCCTCGAGTTCGGCGGGACTCAGGTCGAGGAGGGTCAGGAAATGTCGTGCCGGCATGACGGGCGTCTCCGGGTGGGTGAGCGGCTAGCCGGGGCTGGCCGGGGTGCTTTCGCGCGCCTCGATCAGTTCGCCCAGCGTGGTGACGATTTGGTCGATTTCCTGCGCACCGATGATCAGTGGCGGCAGCAGGCGGATCACGCTATCGGCCGTGACATTGATCAGCAGGCCGCGCTCGAGTGCCGCCTGCATCAGTTCGGGGCAGGGCTCGCGCAGCTCGACGCCGACCATGAGCCCGCGCCCGCGCACCTCGATCACGCCCTTCAGCCCCGCGAGCCGCGCGCGCAACCCGTCGATGAGTCGTGCCCCCATGCGCTCGGCGTTGCCGCACAGGTCGTCGGCGACGATCGTGTCGAGCACGGCGAGTCCGGCGGCGCAGGCGAGCGGGTTGCCGCCGAAGGTCGAGCCGTGGTTGCCGGCGTGGAACACGCCCGCCGCCTTGCCGTGCGCGAGGCAGACGCCGATCGGCACGCCGTTGCCGAGTCCCTTGGCGGTGCTCAGCACGTCGGGCATGACGCCGGTGTGCTGGAACGCGAACAGGCGGCCGGTGCGCCCGTTGCCGGTCTGCACCTCGTCGAGCATCATCAGCCAGTCATGGCGATCGCACAGTTCGCGCACGCCCTCGAGGTAGCCCGGCGGCGCCACGCGCACGCCGGATTCGCCCTGGATCGGTTCGAACAGCACGGCGACGATGCTGGTGTTGTTGCGCGCGATGCTCTGCAGTTCGTCGAGATCGCCGTAGCGCGCGCGCACGAAGCCGCTGACCAGCGGCTCGAAACCGGCCTGCACCTTGCGGCTGCCGGTGGCCGACAGCGTCGCCAGCGTGCGGCCGTGGAACGAGTTTTCCATCACCACGATTGCCGGCTTCTCGATGCCGCGCCCGTGGCCGTACATGCGCGCGATCTTGATCGCGCACTCGTTGGCCTCGGCGCCGGAGTTGCCGAAGAACACGTTGTCCATCCCGCTCAGTGCGACCAGACGCTCGGCGAGTTCGCGCTGGCGCGTGATACCGTAGACGTTCGAGGTGTGCAGCAGTTGCGCCGCCTGTTGCTGGATCGCACGCGTGACCGCCGGGTGCGCGTGCCCGAGGCCGCAGACGGCGATGCCGGCCAGCGCGTCGAGATAGCGCTTGCCCTCGGTGTCGTAGAGCCACACGCCCTTGCCGCGCGCGAACTCGACGTCGAGCCGCTTGTAGGTGGGCATGATCGACTTCGGGTCCATGAGCACCTCGTTCGGGGATGCCAAAAACGCAAAAAGGCAGCGCGTGCTGCCCCCGGAAAAGGGGCCGATGGTAACGACCCGCGTGGCGCAGCGCAAGGTCGCAATGCAGCTTCGGCGTATTGTCCCGCAGGTTCGGCCTGTGGCCGAACAGGGGCCGTCGTACACATGTCCGGGCACGGCCGGGACATACGGGCGAGCCGGTTTGGCGGGCACAAAAGCCGATTGAATTACTGGGGTATTAGCGGGGACTCGTGTAGACTGACGGCCCGATTCATATTCCTTCCCGAGGTGGATGGCGCCCATGTCCGAGGACATCATCGAGACGATCAAGCAGCAGATCGCGAGCAACCCCGTGATCCTGTACATGAAGGGCTCGCCCGAGCAGCCGCAGTGCGGGTTCTCGGCGCGCGCATCGCAGGTGCTGATGGCCTGCGGGGAACGCTTCGCCTACGTGGATATCCTGTCGAACCCGGCGATCCGCGCGAACCTGCCGGCGTACGCGAACTGGCCGACCTTCCCGCAGCTGTGGGTCGACGGCGAGCTGATCGGCGGCTCCGACATCATCGCGGAGATGTACGAGAAGGGTGAACTGCAGCCGCTGATCAAGGCCGCGGTGGCGAAGAGCGCCTGAGCCGGCATCCGGCACTGGCCGCGGCGCTGCGTCGCGGCTAGTCGTCCTCGCCGCCGGCCTCCGCCGGCGGCCATCCCACCGCGCGCTGCCACTGGTTCACGATCGTGCAGAACAGTTCGGCGGTCTTCTCGCAGTCGTAGCCCGCGCGGTGCGCCTTGCGCGTGCTGAACTCGATTCCCGCCAGCTCGCAGGCCTTGGCGAGCACGGTCTGGCCGTACGCCATGCCGGCCAGCGTCACGGTGTCGAAGGTGCTGAACGGGTGGAACGGGTTGCGTTTGATGCCCTGGCGGTTCGCGGCCGCGAACACGAAGCCGTGGTCGAAGAAGGCGTTGTGCCCGACCAGGATCGCGCGCTTGCAGCCGGCGGCGCGCACCGCGTGGCGCACGTCGGAGAACAGGCTGCGCAGCGCTTCGCCTTCCGCGAGCGCGCCGCGCGCCGGGTCGTACGGGTCGATGCCGGTGAAATCGAGCGAGGCCTGCTCGATGTTGGCGCCCTCGAACGGCGCCACCGCGACGCTGACCGTACGCGTACAGTGGAGTTCGCCGGCCTCGTTCATGTCGAGCAGCGTCACCGCGGCCTCGAGCAGCGCGTCGCTGCGCGCGTCGAAGCCTCCGGTCTCCACGTCCAGCACCACCGGCAGATAACCGCGGAAACGCCGCGCCATGGGGGCGTCGCGGTGGCGTGTTTCCTCGACGTCGAGCAGCCAGTCGTGGCGTCCGGCGTTCATCGCGTCGTCTCCAGGCGTTCGGCACGCCACGCGACGGTCTCGCCGGCGCACATCGGCACCAGTTCCTCGTCGCCGAGGTGCAACGTCGCCGGCACGGTCCACGGTTCGCGCACGAGGCGCACCCGCGTGCTGTTGCGCGGCAGACCGTAGAAATCCGGCCCATGGTGGCTGGCGAACGCCTCCAGCCGCGCCAGCGCCCCGGCCGCCTCGAACACCGCCGCGTAGCACTCGAGCGCGGCGTGCGCGCTGAAGATCCCCGCGCAGCCGCTGGCGCATTCCTTGGCGTGGCGCGCGTGCGGGGCCGAGTCGGTGCCGAGGAAGAAGCGCGGCGAGCCGCTGGTCGCGGCGCGGACCAGTGCGCGCTGGTGCGTGTCGCGCTTGAGCACCGGCAGGCAGAAGAAGTGCGGGCGTACCGCGCCGGCCAGCAGGTGGTTGCGGTTGTACAGCAGGTGGTGCGGCGTGATCGTCGCGGCGAGGTTGGCCGGCCCCGACTCGACGAATGCCACCGCCTCGGCGGTGGTGATGTGCTCGAACACCACGCGCAGGCGCGGGAACCGCGCGAGCAGCGGCGCCAGCACGCGTTCGATGAACACGCGTTCGCGGTCGAACACGTCGACCTCGGGGTCGGTGACCTCGCCGTGCACCAGCAGCGGCAGGCCGGTGTCCTGCAGCGCCGCGAGCGCGCCGGCGCAGCGCGCGAGATCGGTCACACCGGCGTCGCTGTTGGTGGTCGCGCCGGCCGGATAGAGCTTCACGGCGTGCACCGCGCCCGAGTCGCGCGCGCGATGGATCTCGTCGGCCAGCGTGTTGTCGGTGAGATAGAGCGTCATCAGCGGCTCGAAGTCGCGCCGTGACGGCTCCAGCGCGGCGAGGATGCGTTCGCGGTAGGCGAGTGCCTCGGCGGTGGTCGTGACCGGCGGTTTCAGGTTCGGCATCACGATGGCGCGGCGGAACAGCCGCGCGCTCGCGTTGACGGTCGTCGCCAGCTCCGCGCCGTCGCGCAGGTGCAGGTGCCAGTCGTCGGGCTGGAGGATCTCGATCGGGTGCATCGTTCGCGGACCGCGCGGAAACAGGGGGCGATGCTAGCGTAAAAAGCCGCGGCAGAGGTATCGCGCACGGCGCGCTGTGGCCTTTTGCCGCTGCCCGGGCCGGGACGCGGGCGCAAGGCGCCGCTAGAATACGCCGCTCCGGTCGATCCCGACCCGGCCCAATGCGTGGAGATTCGAGCATGAGTGCGGTGAGCAAAGTGGTGCTGGCGTATTCCGGTGGCCTCGACACCTCGGTGATCGTGCGCTGGCTGCAGGAGACCTACCAGTGCGAGGTGGTGACCTTCACCGCCGACATCGGCCAGGGCGAGGAGCTGGAACCCGCGCGCGAGAAGGCGAAATTGCTGGGCGTGAAGGAGATCCACATCGAGGACCTGCGTGAGGAATTCGCGCGCGACTTCGTGTTCCCGATGTTCCGCGCCAACGCGATCTACGAGGGCGAGTACCTGCTCGGCACCTCGATCGCGCGCCCGCTGATCGCCAAGCGGCTGGTCGAGATCGCCGCGGCCTGCGGCGCCGACGCGATCTCGCACGGCGCCACCGGCAAGGGCAACGACCAGGTGCGCTTCGAACTCGGCGCCTACGCGCTGATGCCCGGCGTGAAGGTGATCGCCCCGTGGCGCGAATGGGACCTCACCTCGCGCGAGACGCTGCTCGCGTACTGCGAGAAGCACGCCATCCCGGTCGAGATGAAGCGCGGCAAGAAGTCGCCCTACTCGATGGACGCGAACCTGCTGCACATCTCCTACGAGGGCGGCGGCCTCGAGGATCCGTGGTGGGAGCCCGAGGAGGACATGTGGCGCTGGACGGTGTCGCCCGAGGCGGCGCCGGACCAGCCGACGTACATCGAACTCGGTTTCCGCGGCGGCGACGTCGTCAGCGTGGACGGCGAGGCGATGAGTCCCGCAAACGTGATGATCCACCTCAACCGGATCGCCGGAGCGAACGGCGTGGGCCGGCTGGACCTGGTCGAGAACCGCTACGTCGGCATGAAGTCGCGCGGCTGCTACGAGACGCCGGCCGGCACCGTGATGCTGAAGGCGCACCGAGCGATCGAGTCGCTGACGCTGGACCGCGAGGTCGCGCACCTCAAGGACGAGCTGATGCCGCGCTACGCGAAGCTGGTCTACAGCGGCTACTGGTGGTCGCCCGAGCGGCGCATGCTGCAGGCGGCGATCGACGAGTCGCAACAGCACGTGAACGGCACCGTGCGACTGAAGCTCTACAAGGGTTCGGTCGCGGTGGTCGGGCGCAAGTCCGGCGACAGCCTGTTCGACCCGACCATCGCGACCTTCGAGGACGATCGCGGCGCCTACGACCAGAAGGACGCCGAGGGCTTCATCCGCCTGAACGCGCTGCGCATGCGCATCGCGGCGCGCGCGGGACGCAAGCTCGGCTGATGGAACACGATGCGCTGCAACGCGAGGTCGCGCGGCGGCGCACGTTCGCGATCATCTCGCACCCGGACGCGGGCAAGACGACGATCACCGAGAAGCTGCTGCTGTTCGGCAACGCGATCCAGCTCGCGGGCACCATCAAGGCGCGCAAGAGCGGACGCCACGCGACCTCCGACTGGATGACGATGGAGCAGGAGCGCGGCATCTCGGTGACCTCGTCGGTGATGCAGTTCCCGTACCGCGAGCGCGTCGTGAACCTGCTCGACACGCCCGGCCACGAGGACTTCTCCGAGGACACCTACCGCACGCTGACCGCCGTCGATTCGGTGCTGATGGTGATCGACGGCGCCAAGGGCGTGGAGGACCGCACCATCAAGCTGATGGAGGTGTGCCGCCTGCGCGACACGCCGATCCTCGGCTTCGTGAACAAGATGGATCGCGAGACGCGCGACCCGATCGAACTGCTCGACGAGATCGAGTCGGTGCTCGGGATCCGCGCCGCGCCGGTGAACTGGCCGATCGGCGCCGGCAAGGGTTTCCGCGGGCTCTACGACCTGACGACCGACACGATTCACGTGTACCAGCAGGGGCAGGGGCACCGCATCCCGGACGATGTGCGCGTCGCGGAGCTGGACAGCGCCGGGGCCGCCGCGCTGCTCGGCGACCTGGTCGACGAGCTGAAGCTGCAGATCGAACTGGTGCGCGGCGCGAGCCACGCCTTCGACCGCGACGAGTACCTCGCCGGCCGGCAGGTGCCGGTGTTCTTCGGCACGGCGCTCGGCAATTTCGGGGTGCGCGAGATGCTCGACTGCTTCGTCGAGTGGGCGCCGGCGCCGCAGGCGCATGCGGCCGAGACGCGCCGCGTGGAGGCGGTCGAGCCGCGCTTCAGCGGTTTCGTGTTCAAGATCCAGGCGAACATGGATCCGCGCCATCGCGACCGCATCGCGTTCCTGCGCGTGTGCTCGGGCGCCTACGAGCGTGGCATGAAGATGCAGCACGTGCGCATCGGCAAGGACGTGCGCGTGGCCGACGCGGTGACCTTCCTGGCCGGTGAGCGCTCGGCGGCCGAGGAGGCGGTGGCCGGCGACATCATCGGGCTGCACAACCACGGCACGATCCAGATCGGCGACACCTTCACCGAGGGCGAGGCGCTCAAGTTCACCGGCATCCCGCACTTCGCGCCGGAGTTGTTCCAGCGCATCCGGCTCCGGGATCCGCTGAAGATGAAGCACCTGCAGAAGGGCCTGCAGCAGCTCTCCGAGGAAGGCTCGACGCAGGTGTTCATGCCGCTGAGGAACAACGACCTGATCGTCGGCGCGGTGGGCACGCTGCAGTTCGACGTGGTGGCGTTTCGCCTGCGCGACGAATACAAGGTCGACTGCCTGTACGAGCCGATCAACGTCTACACGGCGCGCTGGGTCGAGTGCGACGATCCGCGCAAGCTCGATGAGTTCCGCCACAAGGCCCACGACAACCTGGCGCTCGACGGCGGCGGCCACCTCACCTACCTGGCGCCGACCCGCGTGAACCTCGGCCTCACCGAGGAGCGCTGGCCCGATATCCGCTTCCGCGCCACGCGGGAGCATTGAAACGCAAGCGCAGGTCGGGTTTCAGACGCTGTCGGAAAGCCTCTCACCGTGGGGCGGTGCCAGCGCGCGGCGGCGATTTCCCACCCGCGGGACGCCGTGAATACATCCCTGCAGGCTCGAACGCCGCATCCCTGCGGCGTACGCCCCCCGGTGCGAAATCTCCGCCGCACGCTTCGCGGGCTGTTGCGATAGCCTGTTCAAGCCGACGGGCTCACCGCCAACCCTTCGGCATGGATGCCGACCTGCGTTGCATCGTCGGCATGGATGCCGACCTACGGGCTGCGCGCAGGTGTTACGGCAGCAGTTCGGCGATGCGTTCCTCGATCGCCTGCGGCGTGTCCTTGGGGGCGAAGCGCTCGACGACCTTGCCGTTGCGATCGACCAGGAACTTGGTGAAGTTCCATTTGATGGCTTCCGAACCGAGCAGCCCCGGCGCTTCCTTCTTCAGGAAGCGGTACAGCGGATCGGCTCCGCTGCCGTTGACTTCCACCTTCGCGAACATCGGGAACTTCACGTCGTACTTCGTCTGGCAGAAGTCGAGGATCTCGGCATCGCTGCCCGGGTCCTGGCCGGCGAACTGGTTGCACGGAAAGCCGAGCACGACCAGACCTCGCGCCGCGTACTTCTCGTGCAGGCGCTCGAGCCCCTCGAACTGCGGCGTGAAGCCGCATTTGCTCGCGGTGTTCACGATCAGCAGCACCTTGCCGCGGTAATCGCCAAGCGAGCGCGTCCCGCCGCCCACGGTCCTGCATTCGAAGTCGTAGATCGATGTCATGCCTGCGCCACTCCGTAATGGATGGTTCGGGTGCCGTGCCGGTGATCCGGGGATCTCTCCCTTGCGCCCCTCAGTACTGCGCCGGGACGCCAACGGATCACTGCCGGCTTGCCGCATCGCCGGTGTGCGTGCGAAGATCCTGTACATGGATACAGCAGAGATCCGTGCTATCGGCCTGTGCGGAGCCTACGCCTTCGTGGACCTCGAGACCACGGGCTGCAACCCGGTGTATGACCGCATCACCGAGATTGCGATCGTCAGCGTGCGCGACGGTGCAGTGGTGGAGCGCTGGCAGCAGCTGGTCGATCCCGGCATGTCGATTCCCGACGCGATCCAGTCGCTGACCGGCATCACGAATGCGATGGTGGCGGGGCAGCCGGCGTTCGAGGACGTGGCGACCGAGGTGCACCGGCGCCTGGACGGCGTGACATTCGTGGCGCACAACGCCCGCTTCGACCACGGGTTCCTGCGCAACGCGCTGAAACGCTGCGGCCTCGGCTTGCGCGGGCCGGTGCTGTGCACCGTGAAGCTGTCGCGGCGGCTGTTCCCGCAGCACGCGCGCCACAACCTCGATGCGATCATCCAGCGCCACGGCATCGCGTGCGCGGCGCGGCACCGGGCGCTCGGCGACGCCGAGGCCACGTGGCGCTTCGTGGCCGATGTCGCGGCGACGGATGCCTGCGGCCTGCTGCGCCACATCGAGGAGCTGACGCGGCGTCCGGCGCTGCCGCCGCGCCTCGCCGAGCCCGAGCTCGACGCGCTGCCGGACACGCCCGGTGTGTACCTGTTCTTCGACGAGCGCGAGACGCCACTCTACGTGGGAAAGAGCGTGCGGCTGCGTTCGCGCGTGCTGTCGCACTTCGCGGCCGACCACAGCAGCCACCGCGAGATGCAGATGGCGCAGCAGACGGCGCGGGTCGAGTGGCGCGAGTGCGCCGGCGAGCTGGGCGCGCTGCTGCGCGAATCGCAGCTCGTGAAGGAACTCACACCGGTCTACAACCGTCAGCTGCGCCGGCAGGCGGAACTGGTGTCGATCCGCTGGCGCGCGGAGGTCGACGCGATTCCCGAGGTCGTCGCCGGAGCGCGCATCGCGAGCGAGGGGCTGCGCGAGCTGCACGGGCTGTTCCGCTCGCGGGCGCAGGCGAGGAAGGTGCTGCTGGCGCTCGCCGACGAGCACCGGCTGTGCCTGCGCCTGTGCGGACTCGAGAAGAAGGCGTCCGGCGCGTGCTTCCGCTACCAGGTGGGCAAATGCCGCGGTGCCTGCGCGGGGCACGAACACCCGCTGCAGCATCAGGCGCGCCTCGCCGCCGCGCTCGCGGGCCTCAAGCTCGTGAGCTGGCCATGGGACGGCGCGATCGGTATCGTCGAACGGCACCCCGACGGCTGGGAGGAAATGCACGTGGTGGACCGCTGGTGTTATCTGGGCAGCTTCCGCAGCGAGGACGAGCTGCGCCAGCGCGACCTGTTCGAGCGCGCGCCCGCATTCGACATGGACACCTACAAGCTGCTGGTGAAGCACCTGCTGCGCGGCCGCGCACCGCGTGTGGTGCCGTTGTCCGCGCGCCGTGACGATTGCCTGCCGGCGAGCGCCGGCCGACGCCAGCGCGGGGCTCCGGCGTGGTGAGCCCGGAGCACGACGGCGAGCGCCCGCGCCGGCCGACGGTGTGGCAGGTACTCGCCAGCGTGCTGGCGGCCGGCTTCGGTGTGCAGGCGAGCCGCAACCGCGAGCGCGACTTCCGCCACGGGCGCGCCTCGGTATTCATCGTGGCCGGGTTGCTGGCCACGCTGGCGTTCATCGGTGTGCTCTACGTGGTGGTACGACTGGTCCTCGGCGCCGCGTAGGTTCGGCCTGCGGCCGAACATTTGTCCGGGCACAGCCCGGACCTGCGCGATGCCCGTAGGTTCGGCCTGCGGCCGAACAGGTTTGCCGAATATGTCCGGGCACGACCCGAACCTGCGAACATGGTTGTATCGCTGCGCTCACGCGACATTGTGCCATTGACACATCCGGGGGCAGCGCGGAAAATTCGCGGCCCGTGGCGACGTAGCTCAGTCGGTTAGAGCACAGCATTCATAATGCTGGTGTCGGTGGTTCGAGCCCACCCGTCGCTACCATTCCCTTCCTCGCCCTTATCCCCTTTCGCGCTCGTCGGCCCGAGGTGTTCTTTCAGGACTCGCCGGAGCCTGTGGTCCCGGGCGTGGGGCTGAGCAGCGCACGCGCCGCGGGGTCGCCGTCGAGCAGCCGGTTGCTGCGCCGCGTCACGCGCCACTGGCCGTCGGCTTCGCGGGCGAGCTCCCAGCTGTTCGCCGAGACGCGGTAGGCTTCGAAGCCGCCGTCGCGGTGACGCAGCACGCAGCTGTGCCCGAGCGCCACCGCCCGAGCGCCGTCGATACGGATGTGCACCGGCCCGAGCAGGTGCGCGCAGCCGTCGTGCATGAGCTGCTGGTGCGTGGGGCCCTCGATCAGCGCAGCGATCGCCGCGTGGCCCCGGTTCGCGCCGAAGCCGCCGACCTCGTACACCCCGTCGTCACGCCACAGCGCCGCGACCCCGGCGGCATCGCCGCTGTCGGCGAGCGGACCGTAGCTGGCGATCAGGTTGCGAATCGCCTCGCGGTCCTCGAGTTCGGTGAGTCGCGCTTCGAACGCGGCCAGCCGCGTCGCGGAATCGGCATCGCAGGTCATCGATTGCTCTCCAGTCACGCTCCCCGCCAGTCGCCGGTCGCCGGTCGCCGGTCGCGGGCCGCCGGCCGTGTGGTGCCTGACCTGCGCGGACGCGCGCAGCCCGGCGCGACGACTCAGACGTTGAACCGGAAGTGGATCACGTCGCCGTCCTGCACCACGTAGTCCTTGCCCTCGAGGCGCCACTTGCCGGCATCCTTGGCGCCCTGCTCGCCACGGTAGTGCACGAAGTCCTCGTAGGCGATCACCTCGGCGCGGATGAAGCCCTTCTGGAAATCGGTGTGGATCACGCCGGCGGCTTCCGGTGCGCGCGCGCCGATGCGTACGGTCCAGGCGCGCACTTCCTGTACCCCGGCCGTGAAGTAGGTGTGCAGGTTCAGCAGGCGGTAACCGGCGCGGATCACGCGGTTCAGTCCGGGTTCGTCGAAGCCGAGTTCGGTCAGGAACTCGGCGCGCTCGGCTTCGTCGAGCTCGGCGATCTCGGATTCGAGTTTGTTGCAGATCGGAACCACCATCGCGCCCTCGGCGGCGGCATGGCGTTCGACGGCGGCGAGATGGGGGTTGTCGGTGAAGCCGTCCTCGGCGACGTTCGCGATGTACATGGTCGGCTTGGCGGTGAGCAGGTGGAGCTCGCGCAGTGTGGCGCGCTCGTCCTCGCCCATGGGCAGCGAGCGTGCCGGGCGTCCCTCGTTCAGGTGCGGCAGCAGCTTCTCGAGCAGGCTCTTCTGCCGCAGCGCGTCCTTGTCACCGCCCTTGGCGAAGCGCGTGACGCGCTGCAGTTGCCGTTCGGCGCTCTCCAGGTCGGCGAGCGCGAGCTCGGTGTCGATGACCTCGATGTCGCCGAGCGGATCGATGCGGCTCGCGACGTGGATCACGTTATCGTCCTCGAAGCAGCGCACCACGTGCGCGATGGCGTCGGTCTCGCGGATGTTGGCGAGGAACTGGTTGCCGAGGCCCTCGCCCTTCGAGGCGCCGGCGACCAGCCCCGCGATGTCGACGAACTCCATCGTGGTTGGCACGATGCGCTGCGGCTTCACGATCTCCGCGATGCGATCCTGCCGTGGATCGGGCACCGGCACGATGCCGGTGTTCGGCTCGATGGTGCAGAACGGAAAGTTCGATGCCGCGATGCCGGCGCGCGTCAGCGCGTTGAACAGCGTGGACTTGCCGACGTTCGGCAGTCCGACGATACCGCAGTTGAAACCCATGTCATTCGGCCCTGAAACTGTTGAGACGGTTCAGCGCGATCGGCCAGTTGCCGGCCACCGCGTCCGGTAGCACCTGCAGCGCTTCCTCGATGCACAGATCGATCAGCCGGCGGTCCCCGGCCGATGGGCGGGAGAGCACGTGCGGCGACACCTTCTCGCGCGCACCGGGGTGTCCGATACCGATGCGCAGCCGGTGGAACGCGCGGTCGTTGCCGAGCGCGGCGATGATGTCGCGCAGTCCGTTGTGGCCGCCATGGCCGCCGTCGAACTTGAAGCGTACCTCGCCGGGTGGCAGGTCCAGCTCGTCGTAGGCCACGAGCAACTGCTCCGGCGCGAACTTGAAGAAGTTCAGTGCGGGCGCCACCGCCTGGCCGCTGCGGTTCATCCAGGTCTGCGGAATCAGCAGCCGGAGCTCGTGTCCCGCGAACCTCACGCGCGCCGCGAGGCCATGGAAGCGTGCTTCCGGCTTCAGCGTCGCGTTGCAGCGGGCTGCGAGCGCGCTCACGAAATCGGCTCCCGCGTTGTGGCGGGTGCGGTGGTATTCGGGTCCGGGGTTGCCCAGCCCGACGATCAGCGCGAGCGGCGTGGTCAACGGGGTCGGTGGACGGGGATGCGTCCGCCGTCGGGCGACGGCGGACGCAGCGCTCCTCAGGCCTGCTCGGCTTCCTCGACCGCGCCACCCTTCGGTGCCAGCACGGTGGCGACCGGGATGTCGTGCTCGGGGCCGTGCGACAGCTCGACGCTCTCGACGCCGGCCGGCAGCCGCAGGTCCGACAGGTGGACCGACTGTCCGACGTGATACGGCGCCATGTCGACCTCGATGAACTCGGGCAGGTCCTGCGGCAGGCAGCTCACGTGCACTTCGTTGGCGTTGTGCTGGATGATGCCGCCCTGGTTCTTCACGCCGTGGCACTTGTCCTGGTTCACGAAGTGCAGCGGAATGTGGACGTGGAGCTTGCGGTCGCGGCTGACGCGCTGGAAGTCCGCGTGCAGGATCAGCGGGCGCGAGGGATGGCGCTGCAGGTCCTTCAGGATCACTTCCTCGTTGCCGCCCTCGAGCTGCAGCGTGATCAGATGCGAGAAGAACGCCTCGTTCTCCAGCGCCTTGACCAGCTCGCGCTGCGACACCGCGATGTTGCGCGGCGCGCTCGTGCCGCCGTAGACGATCGCCGGTACCTGGTCGGTCCTGCGCAGGCGGCGGCTCGCACCTTTCCCTGCGTCGCCGCGTGCAGCGGCGCTCAATACAAATTCGCCAGACATGGTCTGTACTCCTTTGTCGTGCGGACATCCTCCCTGCGACCGGGATGGACGCCGCCAGTGGTGAAAGGGAAGGGCGCATGCCCTTCCCGCTGCGGCATCAGGCGAACATCGCGCTGATGGATTCCTCGTTGCTGACGCGGCGCACCGCCTCGGCCAGCAGCGGCGCGCTGCTCAGCTGGCGGATGCGCGGGCAGGCCTTGCCGGCCGCGGACAGCGGGATGGTGTCGGTGACCACCAGTTCGTCGAGCACCGACCCCTCGATGTTGGCGATCGCGTTGCCCGAGAGCACCGCGTGCGTGCAGTAGGCGATGACCTTGGCCGCGCCGTTGTCCTTCAGCGCCTGTGCCGCCTTGCACAGCGTGCCGGCGGTGTCGACCATGTCGTCGATCACCAGGCAGGTGCGCCCCGCCACGTCGCCGATGATGTGCATGACCTGCGCCTCGTTGGCCTTCGGCCGGCGCTTGTCGATGATCGCGAGGTCGAGGTCGTTCATCTGCTTGGCGATCGCGCGCGCGCGCACCACGCCGCCGATATCCGGCGAGACCACCATGAGGTTCTGGTAGCGCTGGCGCTCGATGTCGTCGATCAGGATCGCCGAACCGTAGACGTTGTCCACCGGCACGTCGAAAAAGCCCTGGATCTGCTCGGCGTGCAGGTCCACCGTCAGTACGCGGTTCACGCCGGCCTTGGCCATCATGTCGGCCACGACCTTGGCGCTGATCGGCACGCGGCTCGAACGCACGCGCCGGTCCTGGCGCGAGTAGCCGAAATACGGAACCACCGCGGTGATGCGCGAGGCCGAGGAACGGCGCAGCGCGTCGATCAGCAGGATCAGTTCCATCAGGTTGTCGTTGGTCGGCGCGCAGGTCGACTGGATCACGAACACGTCCTTGCCGCGCACGTTTTCGTCGATCTCGATGCTGATCTCGCCGTCGCTGAAGCGCCCGACGGTCGCACAGCCGAGGCGCAGCCCCAGACGCTGCACGATCTTCTGCGCCAGTTCCGGGTTGGCGCTGCCCGTGAAGAGCATCATCTCTGACACGTCGGGATTCCTGCTGGTGGCCGGGTTATGCAAGGTCGGCGCTTCGCTGGCGGGCGCGGTGCGCTGGTGTGGGCAGGCGGTTCATGGCGCTCGCGGGTCCCGCTGGCGTGTTCCCGGACCAGTCGACTGGCTGGGGCGGTAGGACTCGAACCTACGAATGGCGGGATCAAAACCCGCTGCCTTAGCCACTTGGCGACGCCCCAGTCGATTCAGTCGAACAATGCCTCGTGCGTCGGAGAGCGGTCGATGCCACGGGCAACGAAGCGATCCCACCCGACCGGCACGCGGGCGGCCACCTCGCGTGCCGCCGGCGCGTCCGCGAATGCCGCGAAGACGCAACTGCCGGTGCCGCTCATCCGTGCGTCCCCGAAGGTGCCCAGCCACGCGAGCGCGCGATCGACCTCCGGGTACTTTTTCCTGACCACGGCCTCGCAATCGTTGCGATGTCCGCCCGTCAAAAAGGCCGCTATTGTCGTGAGCGGGGTATCACGTGTCAATTCCCGGTCCGCGAAAATCGCGGCAGTATTCACCGCGCATCCGGGGCGGATCACGAGGTACCAGCTCGGTGGCAGCGCGACCGGCGCGAGCTGTTCGCCGATGCCCTCGGCCCAGGCGTTGCGCCCGTGCACGAACACCGGCACGTCGGCGCCGAGGCCGACGCCGATCCCCGCCAGTTCCTCCAGCGACAGTCCGCATTTCCACAGCCGGTTCAGCGCCAGCAGCGTGGTGGCGGCGTCGGAGCTGCCGCCGCCGAGTCCGCCGCCGTGCGGGATGCGCTTGTGCAGGCGGATGCGCGCCCCGTGGCGCACCGCACAGTGCGTGGCGAGCGCGCGCGCCGCGCGCACCACGAGGTTGTCTGCGGCAGCGACTCCCGGCACGCCGCCCGCGAGATCGATTTCCGGTCCGGCGCTCGCGAGGAACTCGAGTTCGTCGCAGAAATCGAGCAGCTGGAACACGGTCTGCAGCGTGTGGTAGCCGTCGGCGCGTCGTCCCGTGACGTGCAGGAACAGGTTCAGCTTGGCCGGCGCACGCAGGCGAAGTGCGTGTTTCACGGTGCGCCGAGGGTCCAGGCGCGAACGACCAGCGTCAGCACGGCGCCGTAACCGCTCACCCGCAGCCGCGTCGGCACTGCGAGGCCGTCGACCGTGCGGTGCTCGCTGGCCTCGATGTGCCAGCCTGCCTGCGCGAAGCGGCTCGGCCCGGCAGGGGCGAACTCGGGTTGCTCGACCGCGACCCCGGGCTGCGGGATCCCGCGCACCCAGTACCGAAGCGCCGCCACCGGCAGCGGCCAGCCCCAGAGTTCCGCGACCAGTGCGTCGGGGTCTGCGTGGCGTCCGGCGCGCCCGCGCGCATCGCGCCACGCGACGCCTTCGGGGTCGCCGTCGAGCACCAGCCGGCCCATGCCGAGCGCGCCACCGAGCACCAGCCGCCATGACTCGCCGTGCTGCGACCAGTCGAGCGTGGCCGCGCCGCTGCCCGCTGGCGCGCGCACGCCGATCTTGCCGCTCAGCGTCCAGTTCTCGCGTGCGGCCAGCGCGGCCGCGTGGCGTTCCCAGTCGGCCGGCGGCCCGGGGGCGCGCGGCGTGAGGCCGCAACCGGCGAGCGCGAGCGTCACCACGAACAGCAGCACGTAACGCGTACTCACGGCGACGGCTCCGCGCCGAGGCGGCGCATGGTGTCGCTGATCAGGCGGCTGTCGGGCCGGGTCTGCAGCCCCTGACGCCAGACCTCGCGTGCCTCCTCGCGCGCGCCGCTCATCCACAGCACTTCGCCGAGGTGCGCCGCGACCTCGTGATCGGGAAAGGCCTCGAAGGCGCGGCGCAACTGTACCAGCGCCTCGTCGTGCCGGCCCAGCCGGTACAGCACCCAGCCCATGCTGTCGATGATTGCCGGGTCGTCGGGGCGCAGTGCGAGTGCGCGCCCGATCAGTTCGAGGGCCTCCGCGTGGCGCGGCGTCAGGTTCGCCAGCGAGTAGCCGAGGGCGTTCAGCGCCAGCGCGTTCTGCGGGTCGAGGCGCAGCATGTGGCGCAGGTCGCGTTCCAGCGCCGCGAGGTCGCCGCGGCGCTCCGAGACCAGCGAGCGTGCGTACAGCAGCGCCGGTTCGTCGGGGCGTGCGGCGAGCGCGGCGTCGAGCAGCCGCGCGGCGCCACCGAGGTCGTCCTGCTCGACGCGCAGTTCCGATTCGAGCAGCGTGAGCGGCAGAGCCTGCGCGCTCCAGCGTTCGCGCAACGCCACGAACGCGCTGCCGAGTTCCTCGAGCCCGCGGCTCTCGATCAACAACTCGGCCGCGCGCGTCGCGGCGGCCATGAACGTCGGGCCGGGGCGGATCTCGAGGTAGTGCCGGATCGCGTCCTCGCTGTCCTCGCGGCGCTCCGCGTCCTGCGCCAGGTAGAAGTGCGCGGCGCTCGTCTGGTTGCCTTCGGCGAGCAGCGTGTTCAGTTCCTCGCTCATGCGATCGAACTGCCCGGATTCGCGGTAGACCAGCGCCAGCGCGAGGCGCACCTCGGCATCGGCCGGGTCCTGCCCGAGCAGCACGCGGAACTGTTCTTCGGCTGCCGCGAGGTCCGAGCGTGCCAGCAGCCGCGCGTACTGGAGGCGCAGGCGGCGGTCGTCGGGGTTGCGTTGCAGCGCGCGCTCGATCGCCGCGTTGCCGGCCGCCGGATCGCCGAGGTTGTGGTGCACCTGTGCGCTGAGCAGCAGGGCCTGGAAATTGTCCGGATCGTCGGCGAGCACGCGCTCGGCGCTGGCCAGCGCCTCGTCGTTGCGCTCCAGGCTCTGCAGCAGCAGGCCGCTGGCGATCAGCACGTCGGCGCTGGGGGCCTCGCGGCGCTGGAGTTCGGCCAGCATCTCCTCCCGGTCGGGCTGCGGGAGATCGAGCGCGCTGGCGGCGATGCCCGCGAAGTTGGTAGGCCCGGCCGCGGCGGGCAGGGCGTGCATCTGGTCGAAGGCCTCGCGCGCACGGCCGGCGCGTGCCAGCGCGGTGGCGGCCGTGAACCGGGCCTCGGGGTTCTGCGGCTCCAGTTCGCTCCACAGCAGCGCCAGCCGCAGCGTGGCTTCCTCGGCGCCGAGGTAGCGCGCCATGCGGGTGCCGCGTGCGGCGACTCCGGCGTCGCGCGTGGCCTGCGCCTGCTCGAGATAATTCTGCAGCGCTATGTCGAGCGCGCCGCGGCGAATCGCGAATTCGGCGACCAGCAGTCCGTACAGCGCCTCACGCGGGAACGGCCGCTGGACCACCGGAGTCGCGACGACCGGCTCGGCCGCTGGCGGTGCTGCCGGGCTTTGCGGAGCGTTCGGGCTGGTTGCGCAGCCACCGAGTACCGCGGCGAGCAGGGCGGCGGTGACGGCGCGAACGGCGGGTGACGGGGACGATGGCGGCTGGGTCGGCGTGCTCATGGGGGGGCGCGCAACGGCGCGCGATTTGCTCTGGTGAGGCGCCATCATGGCCGGATTCTGCACAATTTGCCTGTGAATTGATACACTTCCCGCCCGTTCCTGATCCCTGTCCCGCCCCGTTGGAGTGCTGTTCGCGGCCTGCGGCGCTCGCGCGGGGGAGTAGCTTTTCATTCATGAGCCTGCTGGTCGTCGGACTGAACCACACCACTGCGCCGGTCGCGGTGCGCGAGCGCGTCGCGTTCGCTCCCGAGCAGGTGCCGGAGGCCTTGCAGCGTGCCTGCGCGGCCGGTGGCGCGGCCGAGGTCGTGATCCTGTCGACCTGCAATCGCACCGAACTGATCGCCAGCACCGGCGCCGGGCTCGTCGCCGAGGAGCGGCTGGTCGACTGGTTTGCCGGTTCGCACCACGTGGCGCGCGCCGACGTCGAGCAGTGCCTGTACCGCCTGCGCGACGCCGATGCCGTGCGCCACCTGATCGAAGTGGCTTGCGGCCTCGATTCGATGGTGATCGGCGAGCCGCAGATCTTCGGCCAGATCAAGTCCGCTTACGCCACCGCGCGGCACGCGGGATCGGTGGGTCCCGAACTGGCGCGCGCGCTGAGTCACGTGTTCGCCGTCGCCAAGCAGGTACGCAGCGAGACCGCAATCGGCGAGAACCCGGTGTCGGTCGCGTTCGCGGCCGTGAAGCTGGCGCGCCACATCTTCACCGACCTCGGATCGACCACGGCGCTGCTGATCGGCGCCGGCGAGACGATCGAACTGGTCGCCCGCCACCTCACCGAGGCCGGCGTGTCGCGGCTGATCGTCGCCAACCGCACGCTGGCGCGCGCCGAGCAGGTCACGGCCCGCTGCGGGGGCGAGGCGATCCTGCTGTCGGAGATCCCGGCCTCGCTGGCGCGCGCCGACATCGTGATCAGCTCCACCGCGAGCCAGCTGCCGATCATCGGCAAGGGCACCGTCGAGCAGGCGATCCGCCAGCGCCGCCACCGGCCGATCTTCATGGTCGACATCGCGGTGCCACGTGACATCGAACCGCAGGTCGGCGAGCTGTCGGACGTATACCTCTACAGCGTCGACGACCTCGAGCAGATCATCGACGACAACCGCCGCGCCCGCGAGGGCGAGGCACAGCGCGCCGCGTCGATCGTCGCCGCGGGCGTCGAGGCGTGGCTGCGCGGCTGCCGCAGCCTGGATGCGGTCGGCACGCTGCGCGACTACCGTGCCCGCGGCGAACAGCTGCGCGACGGCGAACTCGAGCGCGCGCTGCGCCAGTTGCGCGGCGGCGCCGACGCCGAGCAGCTGCTCGCCCAGCTGGCGCGCAATCTCACCAACAAGCTGATGCACGCGCCCACGGTGCAACTGCGCCGCGCGGCGGCCGAGGGCCGCGGCGAGCTGATCGACTGGAGCCGCCGGCTGTTCGGGCTGGACGCGCAGGCGGGCGAAGACGGCGGCGAGGAATCATGAAGGAATCGCTGTACCGCCGCCTCGAGGGGCTCGGGGAACGCTACCAGGAACTCACCGCGCTGCTCGCCGAGGCCGACACCATCGCGGACCAGGCGCGCTTTCGCGCGCTGGGGCGCGAGTACGCGGAAATCGAGGCGGTGGTGCAGGCCTTCGCGCGCTACCGGCAGGTGCTCGCCGATATCGAGACCGCGCAGGCGCTCGCAGGCGATGCCGACCCGGAACTGCGCGCGATGGCCGACGAGGAGCTCGCGGCCGGCGCCGGGCGGCGCGAGGCGCTCGAGCTCGAACTGCAGAAGCTGCTGCTGCCACGCGACCCGCGCGACGGCAGCAACGTCTTCCTCGAGGTCCGCGCCGGCACCGGCGGCGACGAGGCGGCGATCTTCGCCGGCGACCTGTTGCGCATGTACGCGCGCTACGCCGATCGGCGCGGCTGGCAGCTCGAGACGATCAGCGAGCGCCCCGGCGAGCACGGTGGCTACAAGGAAGTGATCGCGCTGGTGTCGGGGGCCGACGTGTTCTCGCGGCTGAAATTCGAATCCGGCACCCACCGCGTGCAGCGCGTGCCGGCGACCGAATCGCAGGGCCGCATCCACACCTCGGCCTGTACGGTGGCGATCCTGCCCGAGGTGGCCGGGATCGAGGCGATCGAGATCGCCAGGGCGGACCTGCGCGTGGATACCTACCGCGCCTCGGGCGCCGGCGGACAGCACGTGAACCGCACCGATTCGGCGGTGCGCATCACGCACCTGCCGAGCGGCATCGTGGTCGAGTGCCAGGACGAACGCTCGCAGCACAAGAACCGGGCGCGTGCGATGGCGCTGCTGCAGGCGCGCCTGCTCGCCGACGCCCAGCAGCAACAGGCCGACGCGCAGGCCAGCGAGCGCCGGCTGCAGGTGGGCAGCGGCGACCGCTCGGAGCGCATCCGCACCTACAACTATCCGCAGGGCCGGGTCACGGACCATCGCATCAACCTCACGCTGTACCGGCTGCCCGAGATTCTCGAGGGCGAGCTCGACTGCGTGATCGATCCGCTGCTCGGCGAATACCAGGCCGAACAACTCGCGGCGCTGGCCGAATGAGCGCGGCCGACGCGCTGCCGGCAACGGTGGGCTCGCTGCTCGCCGCGGCGCGTGAGTGGCTTGCGACGCCGGATGCGCGGCTCGATGCCGAATTGCTGCTCGCGCACGTGCTCGGGTCGACCCGCACGCAGCTGTACGCGCGTCCGGAGACAGCGGTCGACGCTGCGGCGCGTGCGAGCTACCACGCACTGCTCGCACGGCGACAGGCCGGCGAGCCGGTGGCGTACCTGCTGGGGCGACAGGAATTCTGGTCGCTCGATATCGTGCTCGACGGCAGCACGCTGGTGCCGCGCCCGGAGACCGAGCTGCTGGTCGAACTCGCGCTCGAGTGCACGGGCGCTGCCGTGGCAGAGGTGCTCGATCTGGGCACCGGCAGCGGGGCGATCGCGCTGGCGCTAGCGAGCGAGCGCCCCGCGTGGCGCGTGCTCGGCATCGACCGTGATCCGGCCGCGCTGCGCCTGGCGCGCGCCAACGCCACGCGGCTCGCGCTCGACAACGTGGACTTCGCACCGGGCGACTGGTTCGCCGGCCTGCAGGGGTGGTGCTTCGCGCTGGTGGTCGCGAACCCGCCGTACGTGGCCGAGACCGATCCGTGTCTGGCGGCACCGGGGGTATGCCGCGAGCCGCGCCACGCGCTGGTCGCGGGCGACGACGGGCTTGACGCGCTGCGCGCGATCGTTGCCCGGGCGCCGGCGCACCTGAGCCCCGGCGGCTGGCTGCTGTGCGAGCACGGGGCCGCTCAGGGTGAGGCGGTGCGCGCGCTGTTCGCGGCGGCCGGTTTCGCCGCCATCGCGACCCACCGCGATCTGGCCGGCCACGAGCGCGTGACGCAGGGGCGTCGCGCCGGACCGTATGCCACACAGCGGAGCAACCGGACATGAACGACGAGGAACTGCTGCGCTACAGCCGCCACATCCTGCTGCCGGCGATCGACGTCACCGGCCAGCAGCGGCTGATCGACGCGCGTGTGCTGATCGTCGGCCTGGGCGGGCTGGGTTCGCCGGCGGCGCTGTATCTGGCGGCCAGCGGCGTGGGGCGGCTGCTGCTGGTCGATGCCGATCGCGTCGAGCTGTCCAACCTGCAGCGACAGGTGATCCACGGCAGCGGACGCATCGGCGCGTGCAAGACCGAGTCGGCAGCTGCCGCGCTCGGCGACCTCAATCCCGGCGTCCGCGTCGAGACCTTCGCCTGCCGGGCCGACGCGGAGCTGCTCGATCGCCTGCTGCCGCACGTCGACCTGGTGCTCGACTGCTGTGACAACGGGCCGTCGCGGCGCGCGATCAACGCCGCCGCGCGGCGTCATCGCGTGCCGCTGGTCAGCGCGGCGGCGATCGGCTGGGAAGGCCAGCTCGCGGTGTTCGATCCGCGGGTGCCAGGATCCGCCTGTTACGAGTGCCTGTATCCGGATGCCGGCGACGAGGCGGCGGGCGCCTGCGCGCACAACGGCATCGCGGCGCCGGTGGTAGGCACCATGGGTGTGCTGCAGGCCTTGCAGGCACTGAAGCTGCTGTGCGGCGCAGGCAGCGTGGTGGCCGGCGAGCTGCTGGTGTTCGACGGGCTCGCGCTCGATTTCCACCGCCTGCGCATCGCCCGGCGCACGGATTGTCCGGGCTGCGGCTGAATCAGGAAGGATTGCGCGGGTCGCGCAGGCGCACGAACGGGAAACGCGTCACGGTCGAGCGCAACGCTCCCTCGCGCTCGCCGTTGCGCTCGCTGCTCGCCGCGCGGAAATAGACGTGCAGCGAGTTGCCGGCCGGCAGACTCTGCTGGATCTGCAGGTGCCCGCCCTGGCTGTGCACCAGGGCGTGGATCCCGGCGAGGTCGTCGAGCGCGCCCGCGGCCGGCGCGTCGGCGCTGTGACTTTGCGCCAGCACGCGGAAGTCCTGCTCGCCCAGCATCGCGCCGCTGTCCTCGATCACCAGTTCGACGTGTTGCCCTTCGAAACCCTCGCGACACGACACGCAGGCCCGGCGCGCCGAGTTCACCGCGCGCAGACGGATCGCCAGCGTGCCGTCGCCGGCCAGTCCGCGCCGCGCGTGGCGGATCCCGCGCAGCAGCACCTGGTGGAACACCAGCGGATCGCAGTGCGCCAGCGGCAGTCCGGCGGCGAACTCGTTCTCGAGGCGTGCCGACGCCGGCAACAGCACGCGCTCGAGGTCGACGATGTTCTGCGCGAGTGGTGTGAGCGCGGTGAGCGGCGCGCTGGCCGAGGCCTCCGCCTTGCCGGCGACCTCGTGGATCAGCGCCTGCGCGTGCATCGTGGTCTCGGCCAGCTGCTCCAGCCGGCGCAGCACGTCGGCGTAGTCGCCCGCTTCCACCAGCACCTGCTCCACGCGCCCCACCACCGACGCGGTGGCGTCGTCGATGCGGTCGCCGGGCGGCGCCTGCTCGTCGCCGGCCGGTGATGGTGGCGCCTCCGGCCGCGCCGGCAGCGGTAGCGTATCGAGCGCGACCAGCAGGCAGCCGCTGCCGGTCGGTGGCTGGCCGGGCTCGCCGACCGCGAAGCCGAACCAGAAGTGCTCTCCACGGCGCTCGCCCTGGCCTGCCACGCGCAGCTCGATCAGCGGGGCACCGGCACCGACGCGGCGGTCCGCCTCATGCAGTTCCATCGCGAGCTCGTCGGGGAATACCTCGAGGTCCGTCTTGCCGAGCAGCATGCTCTCCTCGACGCCGTAGAGTTCGCCGAACGCGGGGTTGATCGCGACGTAGCGGCCGTCGGTGTCCTTCAGGAACAGCGGCACCGGAATGCGCCGGATCGCCACGCGCAGCTGGTCGCGTGCGAGGCGCGCCTCGTTCAGGTCGCGTACCGACTCGCTGACGTCCTGCAACGTAAGCAGCGCGCGTTGCGGCATGCCAGGGCGCCCGCGCACCGCAGCCGAATGGCAGGCGAGCCACTGGCGTCCCTCGGGAGTCTCGATCGCGTAGACCGCGCTGGCGATGCGGCCAGTGTTCAGCGTTTTCTGGATCTGCAGCCGGCACTCGGCGCCGGCGTTGGCGCCCAGCAGTTCGCCGAGCATGCGGTCCTCGAGTACCCGCGGGTCGGTGCCGAGCGTGCCGCCGGCGACCGACACGCTCTGCACCACGCGCCCGTGCTCGTCGACCAGCAGCGCGCTGAGCGGCAGCGCGCGCACGATGTACTGTGCCATCTCGTCCTGCATGCGCCGTGTGACGCGCAGCCCGACGTGCTCGCTGATGTCGGTGGCCTCGAGCAGCACGTCGCCGTCGTCGAGGCGCGTGATGCGGTAGCTGCGCCAGTGCGGCTGCTCGCCCCGGCCCAGCGCCATCGCCTCGCGGGCTTCGGCGATGCCGGTCTGGTGCACGCGTGCCAGCGCGTCCTCGAGATCGAAACCGTCGAAGGGTGGTGTGAACTCGGCCGGCCGCAAACCGTGCAGCAGCTCCGGCTCGCGCTGTTCGAGCGCTCCTGCCGCGGCATTGCTCCAGACGACGCGGAACACGCCGGAGGCATCACGGCGCAGCCGCGTCACCGCCGTGGCCAGCCGTTCGGCCAGCCCGTCCGCATCTCCACCCACCGGCGGGGCCGGTGGTGCCAGCGCCTCGCCGTGGGGCACGGCGGTCGTGGTCGGGCGAGCGGCGGTTTCGTAGAAATGGCCGCTGATCGCGCGCGGGGATCCGCGGTCGTCGAGTTCCACCGCGATGTCGTCCGACACCACCGCGATCCACTCGCCGTTCGCGGTGCGCAGCCGGTACCCGATCGGGTGCGGCGGCGCCGAACCGTTCAGGACACCGTGGACCTCGGCGACCAGACGGTCGATGTCCTCGGGGTGGATCAGCGCCTTCCAGTCACCCAGCGTGTTGCCCACCGTGCCCGGCGCATGCCCCAGGCGCTCGAGAGTCGGGGCGTCGAATGCGGCGCGCTGCTCGCTCAGCGTGATGCGCCAACTGCCCGTCGATGCGGTTCCGATGGGCAGGGCGTCGGTCGGAGGGGGCGCGGCCCGCGGTGATTCGGCCGCGCCAGCGAGACGCGGGCCATTGCTGCCTCCTGGCGCCGCGAGGCCGGGGCGGCGCGGCGTGATCAACTCGCGCAGCGCCGCCAGCGACAGCTCCTCGAGCAGCACGATCTCGCCCAGACCGGCACGCAGCGCCTGCACGATCTCGGCGCGGTCGCCGAAGCGATCCTGCGCGCCGAGCACCCCGACCACGCGCAGCCCCGGCGCGATCGCCGCGATCTGCGCCAGCGTGACGGCGAGCGGGCGTTCGCCGCCGGCGAAGGAAAGGAAACAGATGTCGCAGTGCGCGAGCGCGGCGCTCCAGGCGGCCGACCCCGCCTCGGCGGTGATCAGTTCCGGTCGTGGATCGGGCAGTGCGCGCAGCAGGCTGCGCAACAGATGTGCTTCGAGCGGATCCTCGGAGGCGAGCAGGACGCGCGGTGCTGTGCGTGCGGAAACGAGCGTCATGCGACGGTCAGCCTGGCTTCGCTCTTCTTGCCGACGATGCGGATTGCCCCGTGGTACGGGTCCCCTGCGGCAGGATTCTATATGGGCAGCGCTGCCGCTCGCCAGCGGTAATAAGCTGGAGTTCGCCCCGCCCGCGATTGCGGCGTCGCCAGTGCAGCCATTAAGCTCGCGGATTGGCGCAGCAACGGACGGACGAGATGCAGGAACAGACCGCGGCGGCGGGCCCCGCCCCCAGGCCCAGCGTGACTTTTCGCGAGCTCGGCTTGCCCGAGCCGCTGTTGCGCGCGGTCGACGATCTCGGCTTCACGCACTGCACACCGATCCAGCAGGAGGTGTTGCCGTACACGCTGCTCGGGCACGACTGCATCGGCAAGGCGCAGACCGGCACCGGCAAGACGGCGGCGTTCCTGCTCACGATCCTGACCGATCTGCTGAACACGCCACCCGAGGAGCCGCGCTACGCCGGCGAGCCGCGCGCGCTGGTCATCGCCCCGACCCGCGAGCTGGTGCTGCAGATCGCGAAGGACGCCGCCGATCTCGCCCGGCACACGGACATGCACATCGTCACGCTGATCGGTGGCGTCGATTACGATCGCCAGCGCCAGCAGCTCGAGCGCCGTCTGGTCGACATCCTGGTCGCCACGCCGGGGCGGCTGATGGATTTCCATAGCCAGCGCCAGGTGCACCTCGATCGCGTCGAACTGCTGGTCATCGACGAGGCGGACCGCATGCTCGACATGGGCTTCATCCCGCAGGTGCGCCGCATCGTACGCCAGACCCCGCCGAAATCGCACCGCCAGACCATGTTCTTCAGCGCCACCTTCACCGAGGAAGTCGTGCGGCTGTCGGACCAGTGGACGCACGATCCGGTGCGGGTCGAGATCGAGCCCGACCGGGTCGCTTCGAAGGACGTGGAGCAGATCGTCTATCTGGTCGAGGCCGACCGCAAGCTCGATCTGCTGCTGAACCTGCTGAAACAGCCCGAGGCGGCCAGCGTGATGGTGTTCGCGAACCGCCGCGACCAGGTGCGCCGCCTGCACGAGCGCCTGGAGCGCGCCGGGATCAGTTGCGGGATCCTCTCCGGCGAGGTGCCGCAGCCCAAGCGCGTCAAGACGCTGGAAGCCTTCCGCGACGGCAGCTACCGCGTGCTGGTCGCCACCGACGTGGCGGGGCGCGGCATCCACGTCGAGGGCGTGACCCACGTGGTCAACTACACGTTGCCCGAGGATCCGGACGACTACGTGCACCGCATCGGGCGCACCGGCCGGGCCGGCGCCAGCGGCACCTCGATCAGCTTCGCCTGCGAGGACGACGCCTTCCTGCTGCCGCAGATCGAGGAGTTGCTGGGGCAGAAACTCCCCTGCGTGCACCCCGACCCGGAACTGCTGGTCTCCCATCGTCGCCGGTAGGTTCGGCCTGTGGCCGAACGATGCCACGACCGGGCATGTCCGGGCACAGCCCGGACCGCACGAATGTCCGGTAGGTTCGGCCTGTGGCCGAACGATGTGCCGCACGAGGCGCCGGACAATGTCCGGGCACAGCCCGGACCTACGGGTGCGTGGCCTGGCGGAGGATCGCGGCGAAGGGCTCGCCGTGGCGATGGCGGGCGAGTTCCTCGAGCAGCGTCTGGCCTTCGGGGCCGCGCGCGTCGAGGCGTCCGCCTTCGGCGACGAACATCGCGATGAAGTCCTCGAAGTCCTCCGGTCGCATCGCCTGGTAGGCGCGGCGCAGGCGGTGGAAGTCGGCGTCGATGCCTTCGGGTGGCAGGAGGTGCAGGAAGCGCCGGATCCGTTCGTCGGTCCAGACCTCGTCGACGACCTTTTTCTTTTCCTTGCGCAGCATCGTGGTCATTCTCCGTCCAGTTTGCGCCGCAGCAGTTCGTTGACCTGCTGTGGATTCGCCTTGCCCTTGCTCTCGCGCATCACCTGTCCGACGAAGAAGCCGAACATCTTCACGCGTTTCTGCGCCTCGGCGGCGCGGTAGCTCTCGACCTGCGCTGCGTTCGCCGCCAGCACCGCGTCGACGATCGCCTCGATCGCGCCGGTGTCGGCGAGTTGGCGCAGCCCGCGGGCGGCGATGATCGCATCCGGATCGCCCTCGCCGGCCCACATCGCCTCGAACACGGTCTTGGCGATCCTGCCCGAGATGGTGCCGTCGGCGATGCGCCGGATCAACGTGCCGAGCGCGTCGGCGGGTACGCGGCTATCGCCGATCTCGAGGTTCTCGCGGTTCAGCAGGCCGAGCAGCTCGACCATCACCCAGTTCGCGCTGGTCTTGGCATCGCCGCAGGCGGCGACCACTCCTTCGAAGTAATCCGCGAGTTCGCGGCTGGCGCAGAGCACGGCGGCGTCGTAGGCGGGCAAGCCGTACTCGCTGCGCAGGCGCGCCGCCTTCGCGTCCGGCAGCTCGGGCAGCGTGGCGCGCACGGCCTCGATGAACCGCGGGTCCACGTGCACCGGCAGCAGGTCCGGCTCCGGGAAGTAGCGGTAGTCGTGCGCGACTTCCTTGGAGCGCATCGCGCGCGTCTCGTTGCGCACCGGGTCGTAGAGCCGCGTCTCCTGCACCACCTGTCCGCCCTGCTCGAGGATCTCGGCCTGGCGCTCGCGCTCGACGGCGATCGCCTTCTCGACGAAGCGGAACGAGTTCACGTTCTTGATTTCGGTGCGCGTGCCGAACGCGCTCGCGCCGGGACGGCGCAGCGAGATGTTCACGTCGCAGCGCAGCGAGCCCTCGGCCATGTTGCCGTCCGAGATACCGAGGTAGCGCACGATCGAGTGGATCTGCCTGAGGTACGCGACCGCCTCCTGCGCGCTGCGGATCTCCGGCTCGGAGACGATCTCGAGCAGCGGCGTGCCGGCGCGGTTCAGGTCGATCCCGGTCAGGCCGTGGAAGTCCTCGTGCAGCGACTTGCCGGCGTCTTCCTCCAGATGCGCGCGGGTGACGCGGATCGTCTTCGAGCTGCCGTCGGGCAGTTCGATGCGGATGCGGCCGCCGCTGACGATCGGGTGGTCCAGCTGGCTGATCTGGTAGCCCTTGGGCAGGTCGGGATAGAAGTAGTTCTTGCGGTCGAACACCGACACCGGCGCGATCGAGGCCTCGATCGCCAGTCCGAAGCACACCGCCATGCGCAGCGCCTCGGAGTTGAGCACCGGCAGCGTGCCCGGCATCGCGAGATCCACCGCGCAGGCCTGCGTGTTCGGCGGGGCGCCGAAGCGCGTCGAGGCGCCGGAGAAGATCTTCGTGCGCGTGGCGAGCTGGACGTGCACCTCCAGCCCGATCACCGTTTCCCATTCCATGTGCTGTCCCCGCCAGGTGTTCAGTCGATGCCGCCCGGCCGGCGCAGATGCCAGTCGGTCGCCTGCTGGAAGCGGTGCGCGACGTTGAGGATCCGCGCCTCGTCGAGATGCCGGCCGATCAGCTGCATGCCGACCGGCAAGCCGTCGACCAGTCCCACCGGAACCGACAGCGCCGGCACGCCGGCGAGGTTGGCCGCGATCGTGTAGATGTCCTCGAGGTACATCGTGACCGGGTCGGTGCTCTTCTCGCCGAAGCGGAACGCCGGCGACGGCGAGGCGGGCCCGGCGATCACGTCGACCTCGGCGAATGCGGCGTGGAAGTCCTGCGCGATCAGGCGGCGGATCTGCTGCGCCTTGCGGTAGTAGGCATCGTAGTAGCCGGCCGACAGCGCGTAGGTGCCGACCAGGATGCGCCGCTTGACCTCGTCGCCGAAGCCCTCGGCGCGCGAGCGCGCGTACATGTCGAACAGGTCCTGCGGATCGGCGCAGCGGTAGCCGTAGCGCACGCCGTCGAAGCGGGCGAGGTTGGTCGAGCACTCCGCCGGCGCGATCACGTAGTAGGCCGGCACCGACAGCGGCGAATGCGGCAGGCTGATCTCGCGGACGCGCGCGCCGAGGCGCTCGAGTTCGGCCAGCCCCGCGCGCACCGCACGCTCGGTGCCCGGGTGCAGGCCGGCGTCGAGGTACTCCTTCGGTACGCCGATCCGCAGTCCCGCGAGGTCCGCGTCGAGGCTCGCGCAGTAGTCGGGCACCGGCGCGTCGATGCTGGTCGAGTCGCGCGGGTCGAAGCCGGCCATCGCCCCGAGCAGCAGCGCGGCGTCGGCCGCCGAGCGCGCCAGCACGCCGCCCTGGTCGAGGCTGGAGGCGAAGGCGATCATGCCGTGGCGCGAGACGCGCCCGTAGGTCGGCTTGATTCCGGTCAGGCCGCACAGCGCGGCCGGCTGGCGGATCGAGCCGCCGGTATCGGTGGCGGTGGCGACCGGGGCGAGGCGGGCCGCGACCGCCGCCGCCGAGCCGCCGGAGGATCCGCCCGGCACCCGTTCGCGGTCCCACGGGTTGCGCACCGGGCCGTAGTAGCTGGTCTCGTTCGACGAGCCCATCGCGAACTCGTCCATGTTCGTCTTGCCGAGCGTGACGCAGCCGGCGGCGGCCAGGCGCTCGACGACCGTGGCGTCGTACGGCGGCACGAAGTTGCCGAGCATGCGCGAGCCGCAGGAGGTGCGCATGCCGTCGGTGCAGAAGATGTCCTTGTGGGCAATCGGGACTCCGCACAGCGGCCCTGCCGTGCCGGCGGCGAGCGCGGCGTCGGCCGCGCGCGCGCCGGCCAGCGCCGTCTCGCGATCGACCGTGACGAAGGCGTTCAGCCGCGGGTCGATGCGCGCGATGCGGTCCAGGAAGTGGGTGGTGATCTCGAGCGCGGAGAATTCGCGCCGTGCGAGCGCACTGCGGATCGCCTCGAGTGAGAGTTCATGCATGGCGGAGGGGTCCTGCGGTGATGCTGCCGGGGTGGATTCGCGAGCGCCTCATTCGATCACGCGCGGCACCAGGTAGAGCCCGTCCTCGCTGAGCGGCGCGATCGCGAGGAAGCGCTCGCGCCGGTCGGTCTCGGTGACCTCGTCGGCGCGCAGGCGCTGCGTGGCGTCGAGCGGGTTCGCCATCGGCTCGACCCCGGTGGTGTCCACGGCGCTCATCTGGTCGATCATCGCCAGGATGTCGCTGATGCGGCGCGTGACCTCGGCCACCGTCGCCTCGTCGAGGCGGATGCGCGCCAGTTCGGCGACGCGGGCCAGCTGCTCTTCACTGATCGACATCGGCACTCGTCCGGAAAAGGCACGACCGGCGGGAGCCGGAGGGCTCGCCGCGGCGCGCGGGCGGGTGGAATACCCCGAAATTTCAGTCGCCGTCGGGGCGTCAGGGGGCGTAAACTTACCATATTCAGGGACCGTCCAGAAACCGACGGCACTCCTTGCGTGCCGCCCCTGCGGTGGCGCCTTGCTCAATCCGCCAGATAGACGGGACGTATGTTCAAGAGAATCCGGGGTCTTTTTTCCAACGATCTGTCGATCGACCTGGGCACCGCCAACACGATCATCTACGTGCGCGACCAGGGCATCGTGCTCGACGAGCCCTCGGTGGTCGCGATCCGCGTCCACAACGGGCAGAAGACGATCGAGGCGGTGGGGGCCGACGCCAAGCGCATGCTCGGGCGCACGCCCGGCAACATCACCGCGATCCGTCCGCTCAAGGACGGGGTGATCGCGGACTTCCAGGTCACCGAGAAGATGCTGCAGCACTTCATCGCGAAGGCGCACCAGCACAGTTTCATCCGGCCAAGCCCGCGCGTGCTGGTCTGCGTGCCCTGCAAGTCGACGCAGGTCGAGCGCCGTGCGATCCGCGAGTCGGCCTACGGCGCCGGCGCGCGCGACGTGCGCCTGATCGAGGAGCCGATGGCGGCGGCGATCGGCGCCGGGCTGTCGGTCGAGGAAGCCAGCGGTTCGATGGTGGTCGACATCGGCGGCGGCACCACCGAGATCGCGATCCTGTCGTTGAACGGCGTGGTCTATTCGGACTCGGTGCGCATCGGCGGCGACCGCTTCGACGAGGCGATCGTGACCTACGTGCGCCGCACCTTCGGCAGCCTGATCGGAGATGCGACCGCCGAACGCATCAAGCAGGAGATCGGCTGTGCGATGCCGGGCGGAGCGCTGCGCGAGATCGACGTGCGCGGGCGCAACCTCGCCGAGGGCGTGCCGCGCTCGTTCACGCTGACCAGCGACGAGATCCTCGAGGCGCTGCAGGAGCCTCTGAACATCATCGTACAGGCGGTCAAGGGCGCGCTCGAGCAGTCGCCGCCCGAACTCGCGGCCGACATCGCCGAGAGCGGGATCGTGCTGACCGGTGGCGGCGCGCTGCTGCGCGACATCGACCGCCTGATCGCCCGCGAAACCGGCCTGCCGGTGATCGTGGCCGAGGATCCGCTCACCTGCGTGGCGCGTGGCGGCGGCAAGGCGCTCGAGATGATGGATCGCCGGCGCCTGGAATTGCTGTCCTCGGAGTGAGGGGCGTGCGGTCGCCACGCACGCCCGGGCACGGCGCCGGCCGGGCCCGCGCGCGGCGATCGATTGGTTCACGGTGCCCCGGGCCGGCAGCCGCCGGCGCGTTGTGGCAGCGACGGGGAGAGGCGCGATAAAACCTATATTCCGCAGCGGACCGTCCCTGAGCATGCGTCTCGGGGCGCTGGTGCTCGCCTCCGTGCTGCTGATGCTCGCCGACGGCCGTTTCGGCATGCTGCGGCCCGCGCGCGCCGCGCTGGCCGACGCGGCGGTTCCCGTGCACTGGCTGAGTTCGGCACCCGAACGACTGTTCGCGTGGCTGGGCGAGGTGCTCTCCACGCGCGAGACCCTGCTCGAGGAGAACCGCGCGCTGCGCGCCGAGGCGCTGGTGCTGCGCGCGCGCACTCAACGCCTCGCCGCGATCGCGGCCGAGAACGTGCGCTTGCGCGAGTTGCTGAACTCCACCGCGGTGCGCGACGAGCGCGTGCTGGTCGCCGAGATCATCGGCGTCTCGCCCGATCTTTCGAGCCAGACCGTGGTGATCGACAAGGGACGCCACCACGGCCTGCGGACCGGGCAGGCCGTGATCGACGCCTATGGACTGTTCGGGCAGGTGATCGAGGTCGGCCGCCTCAGTTCGCGCGTGCTGCTGGTCACCGATGCGATGCATGCGCTGCCGGCGCAGGTGGTGCGCAACGGCGCGCGTGTGATCGTCGAGGGAGACGGGCGCGTCGACGCGCTGAACGTGGACCACGTCGCCGCGACCATGGACGTGCGACCCGGCGACCTGCTGGTCAGTTCCGAACTCGAGCAACGCTTCCCGGGCGGTTTCCCGGTCGGTGTGGTCGAGTCGGTGGTCAACGACCCGGGCAAGCCGTTCGCGGTGGTGCAGGCGCGCCCCAGCGCCCAGCTCGATCGCAGCCGCCACGTGCTGGTGGTGACCGCGCTGGCGCCGCCGGCCGCGGCGAAACCGGTGGAGCCGCCCGACGCCGCGGCGGAACCGGAACCGGAGCTGGAGCCGCAAGCGCCGGTCGGGGTGTCGCGGCCATGAGCGCCGATGCGAACCAGCCGTCGCGTCTGCTGTTCGCGGCCTCGGTCCTCGCGGCGCTGCTCGGCGCCATCGTCCCGTTGCCTGGCTGGCTGGCGCCGGCGCGTCCCGACTGGCTCGCGCTGCTGGTCGTCTACTGGGTGCTGCGGCTTCCGCACGGTTTCGGGATCTTCTCGGCCTGGTTGGCCGGGTTGCTGATGGATGTGTTGTCGGGCGGGGTGATCGGGCGCCACGCGCTGGCGCTGGCGGTGGTGGCCTACGCCGCGCTGCTGCTGCGCCACCGGCTGGCGCACTACACGCTGGCCCAGCAGGCGGCGGTCGTGTTCCTGCTTTGCGCCGCCGACCAGATTCTCGCCGGCTGGGTGCAAAGTGTCGCGGGGCACCCGACGCAGAGTCTGATCTTCCTGATGGGCAGCCTGACCGCGGCCTTCTGCTGGCCGCTGATCACGCCGGCATCGCCGCGCGACCGCTCCCTGGACGGCTGGCAGGCCGTTTCCTGAGCCTCACCACCACGGGATGCGACGTCGCCCGATGCAGCACACCACAACTCCGGACTTCCACCTCGCCTCGGCGTCGCCGCGACGGCGCGAACTGCTGCGCCAGCTCGGCTACCGTTTCGCGGTGCTGCAGGTCGACATCGACGAGGCAGCGCATCCGCTCGAGAGTGCCGAGGCACTGGTGCTGCGGCTGGCTGCGCGCAAGGCGGTGGCCGGCGCGGGCCTGGTGGCCGCCACGCTGCCGCTGCCGGTGCTCGGCGCCGACACGGCGGTCGTGGCCTCCGGTGGCGAGGTGCTCGGCAAGCCGGCGACGTGCGCGGAGGCGCTGCGCATGCTGGAACTGCTGTCCGGGCGCGCGCACACCGTGCTGACCGGGGTGGCGCTGGCGAGCGCGGCGGGGCTGCGCAGCGTCTGCAGCGAGACGCGGGTGTTCTTCCGGCGACTCGAGCGCGCCGAGATGCTGCGTTACTGGGATAGCGGCGAGCCGCGCGACAAGGCCGGTGGCTACGCGATCCAGGGCTTTGCCGCGGACTTCGTCGAGCGTATCGAGGGCAGTTATTCGGGGGTGGTCGGGCTGCCCCTTTTCGAGACCGCGCGCTTGTTGCAGGATGCGGGAATCGAAGGCTGGCAGCGGGAAGTGCCGGACAATGAGTGACGAGATGCTGATCAACTCGACCCCGGTGCAGACCCGGGTCGCGGTGGTCGAGAGCGGCGTGCTCGCGGAGATCTACGTCGAGCGGCGCAGCCACAAGGGGCTGGTCGGCAACATCTACCTGGGACGCGTGATGCGTGTGCTGCCCGGGATGCAGGCCGCGTTCGTCGACGTCGGCCTCGAGCGGGCGAGCTTCCTGCACGTCAGCGACCTGGTCACGCTGGATCCGGAGGGCGTGGAAGTCCGAGGCGACGAAACGCGCGACATCCGCGACATCGTCTGCGAGGGCCAGTCGGTGGTGGCGCAGGTGGTCAAGGATCCGCTCGGCAGCAAGGGCGCCCGCGTCACCACGCATCTGTCGGTGTCGTCGCGTTACCTGGTGTTCATGCCGCACACGCGCCACGTCGGGATCTCGCAGCGCATCGAGGACGAACAGGAGCGCGAGCGCCTGCGCATGCTGGTCGAACAGACGGCGGCGGAACTCGGGGCGAGCGGCGGCTTCATCGTGCGCACCGCGGCCGAGGGCGTGAATGCCGAGGGCGTCGCTGCCGACATGCGTTTTCTGGTGCGGTTGTGGGCCTCCGTGCGCGAGCGCATCGCGCTCGCCAGCGCCCCGGCGCTGGTGCACGAGGACCTGCCACTGGCGATGCGCACGCTGCGCGACCTGGTGCGCCCGGGGCTGGAGAAGATCCGCATCGACTCGACGGAAAACTTCGAGAAGTTGCGCGAATTCGCCCGCGAGTTCGTGCCCGAGGCGGCCGATCGCCTCGAACTCTATCAGGGCGACCGCCCGATCTTCGACCTCTACAGCGTGGAGGACGAGATCGAGAAGGCACTCGGACGGCGGGTGCAGCTGAAGTCCGGAGGCTACCTGATCATCGACCAGACCGAGGCGATGACCACGATCGACGTCAACACCGGCGCCTTCGTCGGCAACCGCAACCTCGAGGAAACGATTTTCAAGACCAACCTCGAGGCGGCGACCGCGCTGGCACGCCAGCTCAGGGTGCGCAACCTCGGCGGCATCATCATCATCGATTTCATCGACATGCAGGACCCCGAGCACCGGCGCCAGGTGCTGCGCAACCTCGAGCGCGCGCTGGAGCGTGACCCGGCGCGCGCCACGATCAGCACCGTCTCCGAGCTGGGACTGGTGCAGATGACGCGCAAGCGCACGCGCGAGAGTCTCGAGCGCACCCTCTGCGAGACGTGTTCCACCTGCCAGGGGCGTGGCACCGTGAAGTCGGCGGAGACCGTCTGCTACGAGATCTTCCGCGAGATCCTGCGCGAGGCGCGCAGCTACGAGAACGACACGCTGCTGGTGCTGGCGGCGCAGTCGGTGGTCGACCGCCTGCTCGACGAGGAGTCGGGCAACGTCGCCGACCTCGAGGAGTTCACCGGCAAGACGATCCGGTTCCAGGTCGAGACCATGTACACCCAGGAGCAGTATGACGTCGTGCTGTTGTGAGCCGCGACGGCTGCCGCGCGGGGTGCGGCGATGAGACGGGTGCCGCTGGTGCTGCTGCGTGCCGCCTGGTACGTGGGCGCCTGCGTGCTGGTGCTGTGCGCGGCGCTGGTCACGCTCGGACAGTACTACTTTCCGTACCTCGGCGAGCACGAGGACGAACTGCTCGCGCGGGCGGCCGCGAAGTTGCCGTTCGGGGTTGCCATCGACGGCCTGGCAGCCGAGTGGACCGGCCTCGCACCCACGCTCTACGCGCGCAGCCTGCGCCTGTACGCACACGACGCCCCTGAAGTCACCATCCTGTCCGCCGGGCGCACGGAACTGCGTGTCGACCTGCTGCGCTCGCTGTTCGCGCTCGGTCCGCGCCTGCGCCGCATCGCCGCCGAGGATGTGCGGCTCGCGTTCGTGGAGGATGCCGACGGGCGCTGGCGCATCGCCGGCACGGCGGGCGCGGGCCGGGTTTCGAACCCGGAGGCGATCGTCGATGCGTTCCTCGCCATCGAGGAGATCGCGCTGCAGCGCACGCGATTGCTGTTGCGCCCCCACGCCGGCGGAGACGTCGAGACCGAGGGGGCCGAACTCGCGCTGGAGAACTACCGGCGTTTCCGGCGTCTGCGCCTGCAGACGCGCGAGGCCGACGGCGGCGGCGCGATCGACCTGCTGCTCGAGTCGCACGGCGACCCGCGTGAGCGCAGGGATTTCTCCGCGGTCGGGTACCTGCGGCTCGACCACGCGCGGCTGGCGCGGCTGCAGCCCCTGATGCCACCGGCGCTCGGCCTGCCCGGTGCGACGGTGTCGGGCGAGGTGTGGGCGCGCTTCTCCGGGCAGGGCCCTCTGACGTTGAACGCCGCGCTTCGCGCGCCCGAGCTCGACCTCGCACCGGTAGGCGCGCTGCATGCGTTGCGCGAGCCGCTGCGCGGACTCGAGCTGCGGCTCGGTGCCGAATGGGACGGCCACCGCGGCACGCTCTGGCTGGGGGAACTGCGTGGCGAGTGGTTCGGGCAGTCGCTCGAGCTCGAGCGACTGCGTGTGGATATCGACCACGGCGGTCCGGTACGGCGCGTGCACGCGGCCGCCGAGTATCTCGACGTCGGTTCGATTGCCGCGGTGGTGCAGGCCTCGCAGCTGCTCGATGCGCGCTGGCAGCAAGCGCTCGGCGATCTCGCGCCGTACGGCGGCCTCGCGAATGCGCATCTCGAGCTGTCGCTGCCCGCGGGCAATGGTGCGGATTTCCGCTTCCGTGCCGGGCTGAGCGAGGTGTCGGTCTCGCCATGGCGCAGCGCGCCCGGGCTGCGCAACGTGCGCGGTTATCTCGAACTCGCACGCGGCAGCGGACTGGCCGAGATCGACAGCGGCGCCGTGTCGCTCGAGTTCCCGCGTCTGTACCGGCACGACCTGGAACTGGACCGCATCGCGGGTCGCGTGCGCTGGGAGCACGGCCCGGAGGGCGTCCGCGTAGGCAGTTCGCTGCTCGAGGCCAGCACGGGTAGTTCGCGGCTCAGCGCCCTGTTCGATCTCGGGCTGCTCAGCGATCCGGCGGCGGACGACTACATCGCGCTGTCGTTCGGGTTGCGCGACGCACCCGCGGCGGCCTACCGCGACTACCTGCCGTACGTGGCCTCGCAGGCACTGCAGGACTGGCTCGATGCGAGCATCGAGGGGGGGCAGGTCGAACGCGCGGCGTTCACCTACCATGCGGTGTTCCGCGGCGCCGAGCGGCCGTTCCGTGACGCGCTGCAGCTGGCACTCGAGGTGCGCGACGCTGCGGTCTCGTACCACCCCGACTGGCCGCCGCTGCGCGAGGGCACCGGGCGCGTGCTGATCGACGACGAACTCGTGCGCGCCGAACTCGATGCGGGGCGTGTACTGCAGGGCGCGCTCGGCACCACGCGGCTCGAGGTGCTGCCGCGCCGGCGCGACGGACGGCTGCGGCTGGTGGCGCAACTGAGCGGCGGACTCGAGGACGGCTTGCGTGTGATCGACAATTCGCCGCTCGCCAAAACGACCGGCGGCGCGCTGAAGGGCTGGAAGGGCAGCGGGCCGATGGCGCTCGGGCTCGACCTCGATATGCCGTTCGGACAGGGACTGGGCAGCCCCGGTGCACGGCTCGATCTGGCGGCGGAAGTCGAATCCGCGCGGCTGTACATCGCCGAGCCGGGATTGCAGTTCGAGAACCTGCGCGGCGCGCTGGGCTTCGACCTCGCGCGCGGGCTACACAGCGAGCGCATCGACGCCACCCTGTGGGGCCGTCCGGTGCAGGCGCGCATCGGGGCGACGGGTGAGATGGCGCGGCGCGTGACGGTCGCGGTCACCGGCAGCGCCGACGTCGCGCGTGTGGCGGCGTGGCTGAAGTGGGATCTGGACGGGCGGGTCAGCGGCGTGACGCCGTTCGCGGTGGAGGTGCGCCAGCAGCAGGCGAACGGTTTCGGCTTCGTGTTGCGCTCGCCGCTCGGTGGCGTCGCGAGCACGCTGCCGGCACCGCTGGCGAAAGAGGCCGGGCAGGAGTTGCCGTTCGAGCTGCGCTGGACCTCGGTCGCCGCCGGCGCGGACCTCGAACTGATGCTCGGCGAAAACATCCGCGGGGCGCTGCACCGCGATCGCGGCGGACGGCTCGGCGGCGGCATCGCGATCGGCGGCGAACCGTTGCCCGGCTGGCCGCAGCTGCTGATTTCGGGTCGCGCCGCGGACGTGGACCTCGCGGCCTGGATTGCCGCGGTGCGTGCGCTCGCCGACGTGAACGCAGCGCGCGAGAATCCGGCCGGGACCGAACTGCGTCTGCAGGATGTGGAACTCGACAGCGCGACGCTGTTCGGTGTGCGACTGAACGGTGTGCGGCTGGGTTCGCGCCGCGATGGCGAAGACCAGGTGTTCGAGTTCACGGCCGACGCGCTGGCCGGGCAGTTCCGTGTACCGGCGGCGCGTGGCGATGCGCTCTCGCTCGAGCTCGAACGGCTGCAACTCGGCGCGTTCCTGGGGCAGTTGGGCGACGAGGCGACGCCGGACGAGCAGGCGTCGGACGCGTCGCAGGAGCCGGAGACACGGGCGGCCTCCACCCTGCCGATCGGCGACGCGGCGGCGTGGCTGCGGCTGCGCGAAACCTGGGTGCCGATGACGAGCGTGCACGTGCGCCGTGCGCTGCTCGGCGCGCGCGAGCTCGGCGAGTGGTGGTTGCGTGTGTCGTCGGAGATCGACGCGCTGGCGCTGACCGACGTGCGCGCGGCACTGCCGGGCGGGCGGATCGGCGGGCGTGGCGGCGAGGGCGGGGGCAGCGCGCGGCTGCGCTGGATTGCAGGTGCACCGCGCACCGAGGTGCTGCTGGGCCTGTCCAGCGAGGACATCGACCGCTTCTTCGGGAACTGGGGCTACGACGACGTGCTCGAGGCGCGCGGCGGCCGCGCCGACGTCGATTTCCACTGGGACGGCAACCCGGTCGATTTCGCGATGGAGCGTGTCGAGGGAACGATGGAATTCGCATGGAGTGACGGCCGGCTGCTGCGCGCCAGTGGCAACAACCCGCTGATGCGCGCGCTCGGTGTGCTCAACTTCGACGAGGTGTTGCGACGCATCCGTCTCGACTTCAAGGATTTCTACCAAAGCGGGCTCGCCTTCGACTCCTTCGCCGGCGCCATCGAGCTCGGCCGGGGACTCGCGCACACGCGCGAGCCGGTGACGCTCGAGGGGCCGTCGGCGCGTATCCGTTTCACCGGGCGCTCTGACCTGCGCGCGGGCCAGATCGACGCCGACCTGATCGTGACGCTGCCGATCGGCAGCAACCTGCCGTGGGTCGCCGCGCTCGCCGGTGGCCTGCCGGCGGCGGCCGGCGCCTACGTCGCGAGCCGTGTCTTCGAGACGCAGCTCGGCAAGTTCTCGAGCGCGATCTACAAGGTCAGCGGCAAGCTCGGAGACCCCGACGTCGAGTTCGTGAAGGTATTCGATACCGAGGACTCGCCGGGCGAACCTGCACCGCAGCCGGCCGCGCCGCAGGCGGCCCCGGAGCCTGCCGCGGCGCCCGACCCGGCGGCGCAGTCGCCGGCCGCGGAGTCCTCGCCGTGACCGGCATGACCCGCGTGGCGGCACTGCAGATGGTGAGCACGGACGACGTGGCGCACAACCTCGGCCGCGCGCGCGAACTGATTGCGGCGGCGGCGGCGCGCGGTGCGCGGCTGGTCGTGCTGCCGGAGGCTTTCGCGTATTTCGGTGGTACGGCGAACGCCGAGGTCGGTTGCGCCGAGTGCAGCGCCGATGGGCCGTTGCGCGCCTTCCTGGCCGCGAGCGCGCGCGAGCACGGCATCGTGCTGGTCGGCGGCACGGTCCCGGTGGCCGACGCGCGCGCACCGGGGCGGGTGCGCGCGGCGTGCTTCGTCTACGACCGGAGCGGACGCGAGATTGCCCGCTACGACAAGATCCACCTGTTCGACGTCGACCTGCCCGACGCCCAGCGCAGCTATCGCGAGTCCGATACCATCGAGCCCGGCGAGGATCCGGTCTGCGTGCCGGGCCCGTGCGGGACACTGGGACTCGGCGTCTGCTACGACCTGCGCTTCCCGGCGCTGTTCCTCGCGCTGGCCGAGCGCGGCATGGACGTGCTGGCGCTGCCGTCGGCGTTCACCCGCGTGACGGGGGAGGCGCACTGGCACGTGCTCGTGCGTGCCCGTGCGATCGAGAACCAGGTCCACGTGATCGCGCCGAACCAGGGCGGACGCCATTCGCCGACGCGCGAAACCTGGGGCGGCACGGTGATCGTGGACCCGTGGGGCAGGGTGCTCGCGAGCGCCGCCGGCGGCGAAGCGGTCGTGGTGGCCGACATCGATCCGCAGGAGCGCGCGTGTGCCGCGGCACGCATTCCGCTGGCGCGCCAGCGGCGCTTCGCCGTGGTGTCGCGGCTCATTCCCGGCTGAGCAGCGCCAGGATCAGCCGGTAGATCTCGCGGTGTGCGTGCCGCGCGCGCGTGGCGTCGGAGCCGGACCGCGCAACGGTGCGCAGCTCGGCGAGCCGCGCGCTGTCGGCCGCCCCGAGCGGCAATCCCAGGGCGCCGATTCCGTGTTCGAGCACGCGCTCACGCAGTGCCGCGGCGCGTTGCTCGCGCGCGACCTGCGCGCGGTCCGGCGCACTGAGCGCGGCCAGGCGCGCGGCGAGCGCGGCAGGGTCGTGCTCCGCGAGTTGCTGTGCGACATGCCGCAGCTGGCGGTTGCGCGCGCCGCTCGCCTTCATTGCGCCCGCGGCGCGGATTTCCTGTTCGAGTTCGGCGTCGAGTTCCAGGCGGCGCAGGCGAGTGGCGGGCAGCGCGGCGAGTGCGGCCGCCAGTTCCTGCAACGCGAGGTGCTCGCGCTTGCGCTGCGATTTGCTCGCGGGTGCGGTGTCGTCGGGCCAGTCGTCGCCTGCCGTCATCGCCATGTCTCCTCAGGTGTAGAACAGCGTCGCGAGGCCCAGGAACGACAGGAAGCCCACCGCGTCGGTGATCGTCGTCAGCACCACGCTTCCGGCCAGCGCGGGGTCGATCCGCAACGAGCGCATCAGCATAGGCAGCAGCACCCCCGCCGCCGCCGCGGCGAGCAGATTGACGAGCAGCGCGGCAGCGATGCAGACGCCGATCAGGGGGTCGCGGAACCACAGCACGGCAGCACCCGCACATACCAGTGCCCACAGCATGCCGTTCAGCGTGGCCAGCGCCAGTTCGCGGCTCAGCAGCCAGGGCGCGTTGCTGCGCGCGATGTGGCCGAGTGCCATGCCTCGCACCACCACGGTCAGTGTCTGGCTGCCGGCCACGCCGCCCATGCTGGCGACGATCGGCATCAGCACGGCCAGCGCGACGACGCGGTCGATGGTGCCCTCGAACAGCCCGATCACCGACGAGGCGATGAACGCGGTCGCGAGATTGATGCCGAGCCAGATCGCGCGTCTCGGCGCCGCCTTGAGCAGCGGGGCGAAGGTGTCCTCGTCCTCGGCCAGGCCGGCCATGCTCATCAGCGAATGGTCGGCATCCTCGACGATCACGTCGACCACGTCGTCGATGGTGATGCGCCCGACCAGCTTGCCGTTGCCGTCGACGACGGCCGCCGATACCCAGTCGTGGCGGCGGAACAGGCGTGCGACCTCGTGCGCCGGCGTGTCGATCGCGATCGGCTCCACGCCGGTCTGCATCAGCTCGCGCACCGTGAGCTCCGGGTCGCAGACAAGCAGCTTGGACACCGGCAACTGGCCGAGGAAGTCGTCGCCGCGGCTGACCACGAAGATGGCGTCGGTGGCGGGCGGGATCTCGCCGAGCCGGCGCAGGTAGCGCAGCACCACGTCGACGGTATGGCGCGGCCGCACCGTGATCGTGTCGGTGTTCATCAGGCCGCCCGCGGTGTCCTCCTCGTACGGCAGCACGCGCTCGACCCGCCGGCGGTCGTGCTCGTCCATGCCGCGCAGCACGTCCTGCAGGATGCGCCCGGGCAGCTTCTGCAGGATGTCGGCGACGTCGTCGGGCTCGAGGTGCTCCATCAGCGCCACGACGTCGTCGGCGTCCATCTGCTCGAGCAGCGCGCCCATCACGTCGTCGCCGAGTTCCTGCAGTACCTCGCCTTCCTGCTCGGGCTCGATGAGTTGCCACAGGATGTGGCGCGCGCGCGGCGGCGAGGACTCGAGCAGGTGCGCGACCTCGACCGCGCCGAGGTGGCTCAGCACGCGCCGCACGTGGCTCAACGTGCCGGCGTCGATCGCGGCGAGCAACTCCTCCAGCCGCCGGCGGATGTCGCCGCGTGCGGGTGGGGCGGTCATTCGTCCTCGCCGAAACGGTCGGCGATCAACGCTTCGATGGCCTGCAGCGCCGCAGCTTCGTCCTCGCCCTCGGCGCTGACCGTGACGCGGGTGCCGCGACCGGCCGCGAGCATCATGACCGCCATGATGCTCTTGGCGTCGGCCTCGCGACCGTCGCGCGTGATACGCACGCGGCTCGAGAAGCGCGCGGCCGTGGTGACGAGCACCGCCGCGGCGCGCGCGTGCAGTCCGAGGCGGTTGACGATCGTGACTTCTTTGCTGGTCATGGGTGGCGGGATCCGGCTCTGGCGAGTTCGCGATGGCGCACCTGCACGCCCGGAAACGCGTCGCGGAAGCGCTTCCCGAGGCGTTCGCACAGGTAGACGGACCGGTGCTGTCCGCCGGTGCAGCCCAGTGCGATGGTCAGGTAGCTGCGGTTACCTCGCGCGATGCGCCGCAGCCACTTGTCGAGGTAGGCGCCGATGTCGGCCAGCATCTCGAGCACCTCGGGGCTCTGCTCCAGAAACTCGACCACCTCGGGATCGAGTCCGCTCAGTTCGCGCAGCGGCGGACTCCAGTGCGGGTTCGGCAGGCAGCGCAGGTCGAACACGATGTCGGCATCGATCGGGATGCCGTGCTTGAAGCCGAAGGACTCGAACAGGATCACCATGCCGGCGCCCGGGTCGGCGATCACGGTCTTGGCGATCAGGTCGCGCAACTCGTGCAGCGACAGCTGGCTGGTGTCGATCGTGAGCGCCGCGCGTTCGGCGATCGGAGCGAGCAGCATCCGCTCGGCCGCGATCGCCTCGTTCAGCGAGGTCTGCGGGCTGCTGAGCGGGTGGCGGCGGCGGGTCTCGCTGAAGCGCTTGATCAGCGTCGCGTCGTCGGCGTCGAGGTAGATGATCTCGACCGTGAACTCGGCCGGCAGCATGCGCAGGATGTCGCCGAAACGCGACAGATGGCTCGACATGTTGCGGGCGTCGATGCTTACCGCCATGCGCCGCGTCGCCGGCGTGGGGTCGTCGGTGGCCTGGTCGAGCAACTCGGGCAGCAGCAGTGCCGGCAGGTTGTCGATGCAGTAGAAACCGGAATCCTCCAGCACGTGCAGCGCGGTGCTCTTGCCCGATCCCGAGCGCCCGCTGACGATCACCAGCTTGCCGGCGCTGCTCATCGCGCATGCTCCGGGCGACCGGCCGGTGCCGGTCGCCACGCACGGATCGCTGTCGTCGGCACGGCCATCGCGGGGCGTCCGCTCAGCGCCCGGGTGCGACGTGCTGGCGGTCCTGGGTCTTGCCCTTGTGCTTGTTCAGCTGGCGGTCGAGCTTGTCGGCCAGCGCATCGATCGCCGCGTACATGTCATCGGCCTCCGCGGTGGCGAACAGCTCCGCGCCGGCCATGCGGATCGTCGCCTCGATCCGGTGGCGCAGCTTCTCCACGTTCAACACCACGTCGGCGTGGGTGATCTTCGATTCGTGTCGCTCCAGACGGCCCAGCTTGCTGGCGACGTACTCGCGCAGCGGCGCGGTGACTTCGACGTGGTGGCCACTGAGGTTGATCTGCATGATGGGCTCCTTCTGGTTGTGCCGGTCATCCGGCGTGCGGTGCGTTGGCGCCGACGTGATGTCGTGCCGTCACACCAGCTGTTTCCTTTCGTTCGAGGGGGGTATCGACAGCGCTTCACGGTACTTCGCGATCGTACGGCGAGCCACGTTGATACCTTGTTCCTCCAGTATCTCCGCGATCTTGCTGTCGCTCAGCGGTTTGCGCGGATTCTCGGCCGCGACCAACTTCCTGATGATAGCCCGTATCGCGACCGACGAGCATTCCCCGCCGGCGGCGGTGCCGACGTGGCTGGAGAAGAAGTACTTCAGTTCGAAGATGCCGCGCGGCGTGTGCATGTATTTCTGCGTGGTTACGCGCGAGATCGTCGATTCGTGCATGTTCACGGCGGTCGCCACGTCGTGCAGGATCATCGGGCGCATCGCCTCCGGTCCGTGCTCGAGGAAGCCCTGCTGGCGCTCGACGATGCAGGTGGCGACCTTGAGCAGGGTCTCGTTGCGGCTCTGCAGGCTCTTGATGAACCACTTCGCCTCCTGCAGGTTGTCGCGCAGGAACAGGTTGTCGGCCGAGCTGTCGGCGCGACGGATCAGCGCGGCGTACTGAGCGTTGATGCGCAGCCGCGGTGCGATGTCCGGGTTCAGTTCCACCGTCCAGCGGCCATTGCGCTTGCCGACCAGCACGTCCGGCACGATGTACTCGGGCGCGGTGGCGCCGAGTGCACTGCCCGGGCGCGGGTTCAGCTGGCGGATCAGGTCGATCGCCGCCTTCAGTTCGGGTTCTCCGACGCGCAGACGTCGCAGCAGCGTGGCGTAGTCGCGTGCGCCGAGCAGCTGCAGGTGGCGGTCGACGACGGTGCTGGCCAGACGGACCAGCGGCTCGTCGGCGAGCTGCGCGAGCTGTAGCAGCAGGCACTCGCGCAGGTCGCGTGCCGCTACGCCGGGCGGGTCGAAGTGCTGGATCCGGTGCAGCACCGCGAGTACCTCGTCGATCTCCACGCCGCCGTCGGGGGCGACGCTGGCGGCGATCTCCTCGACACTTGCGCCGAGCATGCCGTCGGCGTCGATCGCATCGATCAGGGTGGTTGCGATCGCGCGGTCGGTATCGGACATCGGCGTGAGGTTCAACTGCCACAGCAGGTGGTCGGCCAGCGTGGTCGCCGCGGCGGTGTAGGACTCGAAGTCCGCGCCCTCGTCGTCGGCGCCGCTGCCGGTCGACGGGCCGGTCGTTTCGTAGATGTCGTCCCAATTGGTGTCGACCGCGAGGTCGGCGGGGATCGCCTCGGTTGCGACGTGCTCGGCGACGTCGGGCTCCGGCGCGTCGGCGGCCGGCCCGGCGCCGGATTCCTGCTCCGGCCCGGCCGTGGCACCCGGAGTGGCATCGTCGCCGCCGCCCGGCTCGATCAGTTCCAGCAGCGGGTTACTGTCCAGGGCTTCCTGGATCTCATGCTGCAGCTCCAGCGTCGAGAGCTGCAGAAGACGGATCGCCTGCTGCAGCTGCGGGGTCATGGTCAGGTGCTGACCCAGTTTGAGCTGCAACGACTGCTTCATGGGCGATATGCAGAAACCTGGGGGGTGGAGCGCCACCCGGAAGTGCACGAATTTCGGTTTCAGTGTAGTCGGGGGGGGCTGGCCATGCAATGCGCGCGCCAGACGGCGGGGTCAAAGCCGGAACTGGTGTCCCAGGTACACCTCGCGCACCTTCTCGTGCGCCAGGATCGCCGCCGCGTCGCCCTCGGCGATGATATGTCCTTCGCCGACGATGCAGGCGCGCTCACAGATGTCGAGCGTCTCGCGCACGTTGTGATCGGTGATCAGCACGCCGATCCCGCGCTGCTGCAGGTGGCGCACGATATCCTTGATATCCTTGACAGAAATCGGGTCGACGCCGGCGAAGGGCTCGTCCAGCAGGATGAACGAGGGCTCGCTGGCGAGCGCGCGCGCGATCTCGACGCGCCGGCGTTCGCCGCCCGACAGCGACATGCCGCGCGCATCGCGCAGATGCGTGAGATTGAACTCCTGCAGCAGTTCCTCGAGTTTCTCCTGGCGGCGCACGCCGCTCAGGGTGCGCCGGGTCTGCAGGATCGCGAGGATGTTCTCGGCCACCGTCAGGCGCCGGAACACCGAGGCCTCCTGCGGAAGGTAGCCGATGCCCTTGCGCGCGCGCCCGTGCATCGGCAGGCGTGTGATGTCCTCGCCGCCGAGGAGGATGCGGCCACGGTCCGCCGGCACGATGCCGAGGATCATGTAGAAGCAGGTGGTCTTGCCGGCGCCGTTCGGGCCCAGCAGCCCGACGATCTCGCCGCTCCGCATGGAAATCGAGACGTCGTGAATGACCTTGCGCCCGCGGTAGGACTTCGCGAGGCCGAGCGCCTCAAGGCGCATCGCTGCCAGCCTCCTGCCCCGGTGGCTGCTCCGGCGGTTGTTGTCGCTGCGGCTCCGGCGTGGCGGTGCCCGCCTGCGGCTCGGGCCGGGTCTGCGCGTGGCGCGGCTGGATCACCATCTGTACCCGTGAGGAACCCGAACTGGCCGATCCGGCGCTCGCCTTCACGCGCTGCTCGCGCATGAAATAGTCGATTCGCTCGCCTTTGACCGTCGAGCCCTCCTGGGTGACCGATGCCTGTTCGATCAGGGTCAGGACCTCGCGCTGCACGTCGTACTGCAGCGTCAGCGCGCGTGCGTACACGGGTTCGCGGTCCACCGCCGGTTTCTGGTGCAGCTTGGCTGGCTTGCCGCTGGCGTCGATGCGGTTGACCTGGTTGCCGTCCATCGCGATCGTGACCCGGTCGGCCGAGATGTGCAGGCTGCCCTGGTCGATCTCGACGTCGCCGGTGTAGACGGTGGTGCCCTTGCGTTCGTCGCGCTCGGCGCGATCCGACTGGATGTAGATCGGCTGGTTGCGGTCATCGGGCAGCGCCAGCGCGCCGGCCGCGCCGAGCGCGACGCACGCAGCCGCCGTGGCAGCGGCAAGGCGGCGGGCGGCGTGTCTTGCATTCATTGCAGGTGTCCTTCGGGTTGCGCGGGCGACGGTGCGGCGCGGCGCGGCGTCCATGATATACGTTCAGTGCTCCGGCGCGGCGTCGGCGGGCAGATAGGGAGCGAGAGCGAGTTGCCACTCGCCGCGCTCGCGCAGCAGCATCTCGCAGGCCTCGCGCACCGCGCCGTCGCCGCCGCGCGCATGGCTCTGCCAGCGCGCCCGGTGAGCCACCTCGGCGCTCGCGTTCGCCACCGTCATCCCGAGTCCGACGGCCATGATCGCCGCGAGGTCGGGCAGATCGTCGCCGATGTAGGCGGTCTCGGCGCGCGCGATGCCGGTGCGCGCCAGCAGTTCATCGAGCGCCTGCAGCTTGTCCTCGCGTCCCTGCACGCAGTCGTCGATGCCGAGTTCGCGCGCGCGCCGTTCCACGGCCGCCGAGCGGCGCGCGGTGATGATCGCCACCCGTACCCCGGCACGGCGCAGCAGCTTGATGCCGAGTCCGTCGAGGATCGAGAAGCTCTTCATCTCCTCGCCGTCGCCGACGTAGTGGATGCGGCCGTCGGTCAGCACGCCGTCGACGTCTAGTGCGAGCAGCCGTATGCGCCGGGCGATCGATGCGAGATCCTGCGTCATGCGTGCATGCTCCGCTGGCTGACGCGCTCGCTCAGGCGATGCCGGCGCGCAGCAGGTCGTGAAGGTGGATCACGCCGGTGGGCCGGCGCTGCTCGTCGACCACGACCAGCGAGCTGATCTTGCTCTCCTCGAGTACGTGCAGCGCATGCGCGGCGAGCGCCTCGCCGGTCACGGTCTTGCAGTCCGCGGTCATGAAATCGGCGATCGGCGTGGCGTGCAGGTCGATCCCGCGGTCCAGCGCGCGGCGCAGGTCGCCGTCGGTGAAGATCCCGAGCAGCCGGCCGTCGCCGTCGGTGATCGTCGTCATGCCGAAGCCCTTGGCGGTCATTTCCAGCAGCGCCTCGCGGATCCTGGTGCTCGGCGGCACGCGCGGGATTTCGCGCCCCTGGTGCATGATGTCGTTCACGCGCAGCAGCAGCTTGCGTCCCAGCGCCCCGCCCGGGTGCGAGAACGCGAAATCCTCGGCCGAGAAACCGCGTGCCTCGAGCAGCGCGATCGCCAGCGCGTCGCCCATCACCAGCGCCACCGTGGTGCTCGAGGTCGGCGCGAGGTCGAGCGGGCAGGCCTCGGCGGTGACGCCCACGTCGAGGTTGACGTCGGCGAGGCGCGCCAGCGTGGAGTCCGGCCGGCCGGTCATCGCGATCAGGCCGGCGCCCATGCGTTTGATCAGCGGCACGATGGTCAGCACTTCGGGTGTGGTGCCGGAGTTCGACAGTGCCAGCACCACGTCGCGGCCGGTGATCATCCCGAGGTCGCCGTGGCTGGCCTCGCCGGGGTGCACGTAGAACGCCGGCGTGCCGGTGCTCGCCAGCGTCGCGGCGATCTTGTTGGCGATATGTCCCGACTTGCCCATGCCGGTGACGACCACGCGCCCGTCGCAGGCCAGGATGATCCCGCAGGCGCGTTCGAAGGTATCGTCGAGACGCTCGAGCAGCCCCCGCACGGCCTCGATCTCGAGCGTGACGGTGCGCCGGGCCGAGCCGAGGTGCTGGTGGGTCGATGCCGGTGCGCCCATCATCGGGCCCTGCCGGTATGCGGGGGGGGGCGGCGCGCGTCCGGGGTCGTGCGATTGGCGGTGAAAGTCACGTAAGCAGCTGTTCACTGGGTTTCCGTAGGGCGCGTATCATAGCCCGTTTCCGGAATCCATGCCGTGCCCGTCGACGTGCCGCCCTTGCCGGGCCGCACGCGAGCGGTCCGGCGTGCGCAGGCAGGGTGGGCGAGACATGAACGCGGAAGGAATCAGGAACCTGGTGATGGCAGGGCTTCCCGGGGCGGAGGTCACGGTGGGCGGCGATGGCTATCACATCGATCTGACCGTGGTTGCCGATGTTTTCGAGGGGATGTCGCGGCTGAAGCGCCAGCAGGCGGTCTACGCCACGCTGGCCGAGCCGATCCGCTCGGGCGCGCTGCACGCGGTGAACATCCGGGCGCTGACGGCCGCGGAAAGCCGCACCGCCGGGCGCGGCTGAGCGGCGGCGCAGCCAGCGATGGACAAGCTCGCGATCAGCGGCGGCCGGCCCCTCGACGGCGAGATCCGCATCTCCGGGGCGAAGAATGCCGCGCTGCCGATCCTGGCGGCCTCGCTGCTCAGCGCCGAGACGTTGCGCATCCGCAACGTTCCCCACCTGCACGACATCACGACGATGATCGAGCTGCTCGGCAGCATGGGCGTGGACGTGCTGATCGACGAGAAGATGGGCGTCGAGGCGCGCGCGGCCGCGGTGCGTTCCCACGTCGCTCCGTATGCGCTGGTGCGCACGATGCGTGCCTCGATCCTGGTGCTCGGCCCGATGCTGGCGCGTTTCGGTCGCGCGCAGGTCTCGTTCCCGGGCGGCTGCGCGATCGGCAGCCGTCCGATCGACCTGCACCTGCACGGACTGCAGGCAATGGGCGCGGAGATCGGGATCGACGGTGGCTATATCAATGCCCGCGTCGACGGGCGCCTGCGCGGCGCGCACATCCTGTTCGACAAGGTCACGGTCGGCGGCACCGAGAATCTGCTGATGGCCGCGTCGCTGGCCGACGGACGCACGGTGCTCGAGAACGCCGCACGCGAACCCGAGATCGTCGATCTGGCGCAGTGCCTGCAGCGCATGGGTGCGCGCATCGAGGGGGTGGGCTCCGACACGCTGGTGATCGAGGGCGTGGAGCGTCTGCACGGCTGCGAGTACACGGTGATGCCCGACCGCATCGAGACCGGGACCTTCCTGGTCGCCGCGGCCGCCACGCGTGGACGGGTCAGGTTGCGCGACACGCGCGCCGATCTGCTCGAGGCGGTGCTCGTGAAGCTCGGCGAGGCCGGTGCGCGCATCGAGCACGGGGAGGACTGGATCACGCTCGACATGCAGGGCCGGCGTCCACGCGCGGTCAGCATCCGGACCGCGCCGTATCCGGCGTTTCCGACCGACATGCAGGCGCAGTTCACGGCGATGAACGCGGTCGCCGAGGGCTCCTCGACGATGACCGAGACGATCTTCGAGAACCGCCTGATCCAGGTGCACGAGATGAACCGGATGGGGGCGCACATCACGGTCGAGGGACACACCGCGATCGTCGAGGGCGTCGAGGAACTGCGCGGGGCGCCGGTGATGGCCTCCGACCTGCGCGCCTCGGCCAGCCTGGTGATCGCGGGACTGGTGGCGAGCGGCGAGACGGTGATCGATCGCATCTACCACATCGACCGCGGCTACGAGTGCATCGAGGAGAAGCTGCAGATGCTGGGCGCGCAGATCCGCAGGGTGGGGTCGTGAGCGTGGCCGGGCCACTCACGCTGGCGCTGACGCGCGGGCGCATCCTGAAGGACTGCCTGCCGCTGCTGGCGGCCGCCGGCATCGTGCCCGAGGAGGATCCCGGCTCGAGCCGCAAGCTGGTGATCGGCACCAGCCGCCCCGACGTCCGCCTGCTGGTGCTGCGCGGCTCCGACGTGAGCGTCTACGTGCGTCATGGCGCGGCCGACGCCGGCGTGGTCGGGCGCGACATGCTGCTCGAGGCCGGCAGCGAGGGCCTCTACGAGCCGCTCGACCTGGGTATCGCGCGTTGCCGCCTGATGACCGCCGGCATGGCGGGCTGCGCGCCGATCGGTGCGCGCGTGCGGGTGGCGACCAAGTTCGTGAACGTCGCGCGGCGCTTCTACGCCGCGCAGGGCGTGCAGGCCGACATCATCAAGCTCTACGGCGCGATGGAACTCGCGCCGGTGCTCGGGCTCGCCGAGCGCATCGTCGACATCGTCGATACCGGCAACACGCTGCGGGCCAACGGGCTGGAGCCGCTGGAGACGATCGCCGAGGTCAGTTCGCGGCTGGTCGTGAACAAGGCGGCGATGAAACTGCGTCCGCGCCTGCTCGGCGAACTGGTCGACGGGCTGGCGCAAGCGGTGGCACGCCGCGACGCGCAGGCCGCGGAGGCGCCGCGGTGATCCGCCGCCTCGACGCCACCGCGCCCGGTTTCGACGCCGAACTGGCCGGGCTGCTCGCGGTCGCGACCGCGCGCGATCCCGGGCTCGCCGCGCGCGTGGCGGCGATCGTCGGGGACCTGCGTACGCGTCGTGACGCGGCATTGCTCGAGTACACGAACCGTTTCGACGCGCGCGCGCTGACAGCGGCGGCAGAGCTGGAAATCGACGCCGCAGCGCGTGCCGCGGCGCTGGCGCGGATCGCACCGGCGCTGCGCACGGCGCTGGAGGAAGCGGCTGCACGCATCACCGACTACCACCAGCGCCAGCGCCAGGACTCGTGGCAGTACCACGACGCCGACGGTAACCTGCTCGGCCAGCGCATCACGCCGCTGGCGCGGGTCGGGATCTACGTTCCCGGCGGCAAGGCCAGCTACCCGTCGACGGTGCTGATGAACGCGATTCCGGCCCGGGTGGCCGGGGTGGACGAGATCGTGATGGCGGTCCCTGCTCCGGGCGGGGAACTGAACGACGCGGTGCTGGCGGCAGCCGCAGTTGCCGGGGTCGACCGTGTGTTTACCGTCGGCGGCGCGCAGGCGGTCGCGGCGCTCGCGCTGGGTACCGCCACGGTGCCGCGCGTGGACAAGATCGTCGGTCCCGGCAACGTCTACGTCGCCGAAGCGAAGCGACAGCTGTTCGGCGAGGTCGGCATCGACATGATCGCCGGGCCGTCGGAGATCGTGGTGATCTGCGACGGCGGCACCGATCCGGACTGGGTCGCACTCGACCTGTTCTCGCAGGCCGAGCACGACGAGGACGCGCAGTCGATCCTGATCAGCCCGGACGAAGGCTTCCTCGATCGGGTCGAGGCGGCGATCGCGCGCCTGCTGCCGTCGATGGAGCGTTCCGCGATCATCGCCGCCTCGCTCGCCAGGCGCGGCGCGCTGGTGCGCGTGCGCGATCTGGCGCAGGCCGCCGAGGTGGCCGACCGCATCGCGCCGGAGCACCTCGAGCTGTCGGTGGCCGAGCCGCAGGCGCTCGCCGGCGCCATACGCCACGCCGGCGCGATCTTCCTCGGCCGCTTCACGTCCGAGGCGATCGGCGACTACTGCGCAGGCCCCAGCCACGTGCTGCCCACCTCCGGCAGCGCGCGCTTCGCCTCGCCGCTCGGCGTGCCCGACTTCCAGAAACGCAGCTCGCTGATCGGCTGTTCGCCGGCCGGTGCGCGCCGGCTCGGCGAACTGGCGCGTGTGCTCGCGTGCGCGGAGTCGCTGCACGCGCATGCGCTCTCGGCCGCTGCGCGGCTGGACGGGGACGGAGAAGACGCATGAACGCGGACAACCACACCGACGGCTGGGTGGAGCGGCTGGTGCGCGCCGACGTGCGCGCCACCGCGGCCTACCACGTGGCCGATGCCGCCGGACTGGTGAAGCTCGACGCGATGGAGAACCCCTATCCGCTGCCGCGGGCCGCGCGGGACGAACTCGTGCGGCGCCTCGGTGCGGTGGAACTGAACCGCTACCCCGATCCGCAGGCACGCGCGCTCACCGCCCGCCTGCGCCAGACCTTCGGCATCGACCCGCGCTGGCAGATCCTGCTCGGCAACGGCTCGGACGAGATAATCCAGATCCTGATCGCCGCGCTCGCCACGCCGGGGCACGGTGTGCTCGCGCCGGCGCCGAGCTTCGTGATGTTCCGCCTGATCGCCCAGTGGCTGCGGGTGCCGTTCCACGAAGTGGCGCTCACGCCTGACTTCGCGCTCGATGTGCCCGCGATGCTGGAGGCGCTGCGCACCCACCGGCCACGCGTGGTGTTCCTGGCCTGCCCGAACAACCCGACCGGCAACATCTTCGCGCCGGAGGCGCTGTGCGCGCTGATCGAGGCGGCCGAGGCGCTGGTGGTGATCGACGAGGCGTACCTGCCGTTCGCCTCGCGTGACCAGGCGGACCTGCTCGCGCACTATCCGAACGTACTGGTGATGCGCACGCTGTCGAAGCTGGGGCTGGCCGGGTTGCGTCTGGGCATGCTGTTCGGCGACCCGCGCTGGATCGCCGAGCTCGACAAGCTGCGGCTGCCGTACAACATCGGCACGCTGAACCAGCTGGCGGCCGAGGCGGTGCTCGAGCAGTATCCGGCACTGCACGAGCAGACCACGACGCTGATCGCCGAGCGCGGGCGGCTGTTCGCCGCGCTCGCTGCCGATCCGCGACTCGTGGTCTGGCCCAGCGAGGCGAACTTCCTGCTGGTCAGGCTGTGCGCGGCGGACGCGCGCGCGACGCATGAACGCATGCGTGAACACGGCGTGCTGGTGAAGTGTCTGGACGGCTCGCATCCGCTGCTGGCCGGTTGCCTGCGCCTGACCGTGGGCACTCCCGCGGAGAACACGCGCATGCTGCAGGCGCTCGACGCGGCGCTGGAGGGCTAGCCCGGCGCGGCCCTGACGGCGCGCGGAGCTGTCGCTAGCGCGCGGGGCGCTGTCCGAGTCGGCCGTGCAGTTCCTCGGTGGCGCCGTCGCGCCACACCGTCAGCCGGAACTCGTCACCCGGTGCCATCAGCAGGATGCGGTACATCGCATTGCGTCCCTGGCTGGTCGGCGTTTCGTTCAGCGTGAGCAGGATGTCCCCGGGCTGTACGCCGGCGATTTGCGCGGGGCTGCCTGGTTCCACGTCGCTCACCACCACGCCGGTCTGGGCGCCCTGGGCAGAGGTCACCCGCGCGGGCAGCGGCTGCACCTCCACGCCGAGCCAGCCGCGCACCACCTGTCCGTGCTCGACGATGTCGCGCAGCGCCTTGATCGCGTAGTCGGCGGGGATCGCCAGCCCGATGCCCTGCGAGCCGCCGCTGCGCGAGTAGATCGCGGTGTTGATGCCGAGCAGGTCGCCTCGCACATCGAGCAGCGCGCCGCCGGAGTTGCCCGGGTTGATCGCGGCGTCGGTCTGCAGGTAGTTCTCGTAGGTATTCAACTGCAGCCCGTACCTGCCGGTGGCGCTGATGATGCCCTGCGAGACGCTCTGGCCGAAGCCGTACGGGTTGCCGATGGCGAGCACCACGTCGCCCGCCTCGGCGGCGTCGGGGTCGCCGACCGTGATCGGCTGCAGGTCGGGCAGATCGATGTCGAGCACCGCGAGATCGGTGTCGGGGTCGCTGCCGATCACCTGGGCCATCGCCTCGCGCCCGTCGGCGAGCAGTACGAGGATCTCGCTCGCGTCGCGAATGACGTGGTTGTTGGTCAGGATGTAGCCGTCCGGGGTCATGATCACGCCCGAGCCGAGGCTGCGCTGGATGCGCTCGCGCTGCGGCGCCCCGCTGCGGTTGAACAGACGCTGGAACAGCGGCTCGTCGAGCAGCGGGTGGTAGGGACGGCGCACGACCGTGCGGGTATAGACGTTCACCACGGCCGGCGTCGCACGGCGGACGGCCTGCGCGTACGAGAACGTCGCGCCCGGTGTCGCGCTCGCGGTGTCGCGCGGCGTGGTGCGTTCACGGTAATGCAGTGTCTGGGTGATCAGCAGTGCTGCCAGCAGGCCGGTGGCGACCGGCCACCCCAGACCCTGCAGCCGTTTCAGCACGGTGCGCTCCAGCGCCGCGGGCGGGCGCGCTCAGGCGCCATGCGCGCGGTCCAGTCCGTACTCCTCGTTCAGCATCCCGGGCGCGTCCGGCGAGCTGCGCGGTGCGTAATCGAGCGGGGGGTTCACGGCGGTGAGCGCCGCGGCGGGCGCGACGGCCGCCGTCGCGCCGCCGAGTCCGGTCAGCAGCGGCGCGCTGCCCGGCTCTGCCGTGTCGCACAGATCGAGCGCGCCGCCGGAGAGATGCTGGTGCAACTCGCGGTAGTCGTCGGTAAGCCGGTTGACGCGCTCGGCGGTGCCGCGGAAGTGCTCGCTGACCCGTGCGCGGTAGTCGTGCAGCGCGAGCTCGCTGTCGTGCAGCCGCCGTTCGAGCTCGCGCTGGCGCTGCTCGGTCGGGTCGAAGGCGCGCCGCAGCAGCCAGCCGGCGACACATCCGGCGGCGAGGCAGGCCAGTGCGGTGATCCAGAAGGCAGCGGAACTGAACAACCTGAAGCTCCCGTTGCTAAGGCGGTGGTGGCGCGCACGAGTATAGCGACTATGCCCGACGGCAGGTAGGCGCGTCCTCTGCCGAGGCGGTCGCAACAGGCGCCTCGGGCGCTGGACCGGCGTCCCTTCGGTGCAGGCTCGAACGCTGGGCCTGCGGCGTACGCCCACTGGTGTGAACCCGCCGCCGCAAGTCGGCACGGCGATGCGGAGGTGGTGCTGCACCCGTTGCAGCCGCGACGGCGCGTCTATACATTGCGCAGCGCTCCGGAACGGGTGATCGCAAGGCGGCGGAGGGATATGGGTCCGGTCGAACGTTATCGCGCGGAACTGCAACGGCCGGGATTCGTGCACGATCCCGCGCAGGAGCGCGCGGTGCACGAACTGCAGCGCGTGCACGACGAACTCGCCGCCGCGCGCGCCGGCGGCCCGTTGCGCCGCCTCGCCGCGCGCCTCGGCCGCGCGGCGCCCGAAGCAGTGACCGGGCTCTATCTGTGGGGCGGCGTCGGGCGCGGCAAGACGCACCTGATGGACCTGTTCTACGAGGGCATCCCGTTCGGGAGCCGGCTGCGCACGCATTTCCACCGCTTCATGCAGCGCGTGCATCGCGAACTGCGCGATTGCGCCGGCGAGAAGGACCCGCTGCGGCTGATCGGGGCGCGCATCGCGGCCGAGGCGCGACTGCTGTGCTTCGACGAGTTCTTCGTCTCCGACATCACCGACGCGATGCTGCTCGCCGGGCTGTTCGAGGAACTGTTCGCGCGCGGCGTGACGCTGGTCGCCACCTCGAACGTCGCCCCCGACGACCTCTACCGTGACGGGCTGCAGCGGGCGCGTTTCCTGCCGGCGATCGCGATGATCAAGCAGCACACGCGCGTGTTGAACGTCGACGGCGGCATCGATCACCGACTGCGCCTGCTCGAACAGGCCGAGCTCTTCCACTGCCCGCTCGACGAGGCCGCCGAGCAGAGCCTTATGCGCAGCTTCGACAGCCTGGCTCCGGAACAGCCGGTGGTGGGGCGCGTGCTCGAGATCGAGGGTCGACCGATCCGCACCCGCTACTGCGCCGACGACGTGGTGTGGTTCGATTTCGACGAACTGTGCGACGGGCCGCGCAGCCAGAACGACTACATCGAACTCGCGCGCGAGTTCCACGCGGTGCTGGTCGGCGGGGTGCCGGTGTTCACCGCCGAGAAGGACGACCAGGCGCGGCGTTTCATCAATCTCGTCGACGAGTTCTACGATCGCAACGTGAAGCTCGTGCTCTCGGCCGCGGCGCCGCTGGCCGAACTGTATGCCGGCGGACGTCTCGGTTTCGAGTTCCAGCGCACCGTGAGCCGCCTGATGGAGATGCAGTCGCACGACTACCTGGCGCGTGCCCACCGCGCGTGAAAATTCCCGCCATCGAACTTGTGGCGGCAGGAAACCGTGGTGTAAGATTCGCCCCCTTTTCCGGGCACTTAACCCGTCGAGGCTTGCAGATGAAGACATATTCCGCCAAACCGGGCAGCGTCGAGCAGTCGTGGTACGTCGTCGATGCCAGCGGCAAGACGCTGGGTCGCATGGCCAGCGAGATCGCCTCGCGCCTGCGCGGCAAGCACAAGCCCGAGTTCACGCCGCACACCGACACCGGCGACTACATCGTCGTGGTGAACGCCGCCAAGGTGCGCGTGACCGGCGACAAGGCCAGGTCCAAGATCTACCACCACCACACCGGCTATCCCGGCGGCCTCAAGTCGATCAGCTTCGAGAAGCTGATCGAGAAGGCGCCGGAGCAGGCGATCGAGACGGCGGTCCGCGGCATGCTGCCGAAGAACCCGCTCGGTCGCGCGATGGCGCGCAAACTGAAGGTCTACGCCGGCAGCGAGCATCCGCACGCGGCGCAGCAACCGAAGGCACTCGAGCTCTGACTGGAACGCACACATGGCAGCCACGCAGTATTACGGAACCGGACGACGCAAGACCGCCACTGCCCGGGTATTCCTCCGGCAGGGACGCGGCAGCATCTCGATCAACGACCGCCCGCTGGATCAGTATTTCGGCCGTGAGGTCGCGCGCATGATCGTGCGCCAGCCGCTGGAGCTGGTGGGCATGGGCGAGAAGTTCGACGTGCAGGTTTCGGTGGCCGGCGGCGGCAGCTTCGGCCAGGCCGGCGCGATCCGTCACGGCATCACGCGCGCGCTGATCGAGTTCGACGAGACGCTGAAGCCGACGCTGCGCCAGCAGGGGTACGTGACCCGCGACGCGCGCGAGGTCGAGCGCAAGAAGGTCGGCCTGCGCAAGGCGCGCAAGCGTCCGCAGTACTCGAAGCGCTGATCCGGCTCCCCGCCCGCGTGGCGGGAGTCCCGTGTCCGCAGACGCCCGGTCCGGCAACGGCCCGGGCGTCTTGCCGTCTGCCTGCCGCGCGCCGGGCGGCAACAACTACCACCGCGGCGGGCCGCGGATTCCTTGTAAGCAGCACGGTTTTTCTTTAGCATTCCGCCCGCAAAAATTCACCGGGTCACACGGTGTTGCGTCCATCCAGGATCGGAGACTTCCCCTCGTGAGCAATCAAGGCGTTAACAAGAGGAGACGGCAGTTCCTGACCGCCGCCACCTCGGTGGTGGGTGCGGCCGGCGTCGTCGGCGTCGCGGTGCCGTTCGTGGCCTCCTGGAATCCCAGCGCGAAGGCACGGGCCGCGGGCGCACCCGTGAAGGCCGATATCAGCAAGCTCGAACCCGGACAGATGATCGTCGTCGAGTGGCGCGGCAAGCCGGTCTACGTGGTGCGCCGCACCGAGGAATCGCTGGCATCGCTCGCGAACCAGAAACTGCTCGGTGTGCTGCGCGATCCGCAGTCCGAGGAGTCGCTGCAACCCGGCTACGTCGATGCCGCGCAGCGTTCGATCCGCCCCGAGTACCTCGTGCTGGTGGGCCTGTGCACGCACCTCGGCTGCGCGCCGAAGTACCGGCCCGACGTGGGCGCCGCCGACCTCGGTGGCGACGACTGGCTGGGCGGCTTCTTCTGTCCGTGCCACGGCTCCAAGTTCGACCTCGCGGGCCGCGTCTTCCAGGGCGTGCCGGCCCCGACCAACCTCGAGGTGCCGCCGCACAGCTACGAGGGGGACAAGGTTCTGGTAATCGGCGTTGATCAGGAGACCGCGTAATGAACTGGCTGATTGGTCTGCGGGACTGGGTCGATGCGCGTCTGCCGATCATGCGCGCGTGGGACACCCACATGGGCAAGTACTACGCGCCCAAGAACTTCAACTTCTGGTTCTTCTTCGGCGTGCTGTCGCTGCTGGTGCTGGTCAACCAGCTGCTCACCGGCGTCTGGCTGACGATGAGCTTCGAGCCCTCGGGCGAGCGTGCCTTCGCGTCGGTCGAGTACATCATGCGCGACGTCGAGTACGGCTGGCTGATCCGCTACATGCACTCCACCGGCGCCTCGGCGTTCTTTGCCGTGGTCTACCTGCACATGTTCCGCGGACTGCTGTACGGCTCGTACCGCAAGCCGCGCGAACTGGTGTGGATCTTCGGCATGGCGATCTACCTCGCGCTGATGGCCGAGGGTTTCCTCGGCTACGTGCTGCCATGGGGCCAGATGTCGTACTGGGGCGCGCAGGTGATCATCTCGCTGTTCGGCGCGATTCCGTACTTCGGCGAGGACATCGTGCAGTGGATCCGCGGTGACTACCTGATCTCCGGTATCACGCTCAACCGCTTCTTCGCGCTGCACGTGGTGGCGGTGCCGATCATCCTGCTCGCGCTCGTGCTGCTGCACATCCTGGCGCTGCACGAAGTCGGCTCGAACAATCCCGACGGCGTCGAGATCAAGAAGAACAAGGACGCCAACGGCGTGCCGCTCGACGGCGTGGCGTTCCATCCGTACTACACCGTGCACGACCTGGTCGGCGTCTCGGTGTTCCTGTTCGTTTTCTGCACCATCCTGTTCTTCTTCCCCGAGATGGGCGGCTACTTCCTCGAATACGCGAACTTCGAGCACGCCGACCCGCTGAAGACCCCCGCCCATATCGCGCCGGTGTGGTACTACACGCCCTTCTACTCGATGCTGCGCGCGGTGCCGGACAAGTTCGGCGGCTTCGTGGTGATGGCGGGCGCGATCGCGATCATGTTCGTGCTGCCGTGGCTGGACCGCAGCCCGGTCAAGTCGATCCGCTACAAGGGCGCGCTGAGCCGCGCGGCGATCGTGATCTTCGCGGCCTCGTTCATCATCCTCGGTGTGCTCGGCGTCAAGGCACCGACCCCGGCGCGTACCGCGCTGGCACAGGTGTGCACGGTCCTCTACTTCGCGTTCTTCCTGCTGATGCCGTTCTACACCCGCATGGAGAAGACGAAGCCCGAGCCGGCACGCGTCACGATGGACGGCGGCATCGGTCCGGTGAAGTTCGTCGGCGCGCTGGTGCTGGTCGGGCTGCTGGCATTCCTGCCCCTGAAGGCAGTGGGTGCCGAATCCGCGTTCGACTGCGGGACGATTCCCTGCGATTCGTTCCAGGTCGACCTCGAGGACAAGGCGTCGCTGCAGCGCGGCGCCAAGTACTACATGAACTACTGCATGGGCTGTCACTCGCTGAAGCACGCGCGCTACGAGCGTACCGCGCTCGATCTGGGAATCCCGCTCGAACTGGCGGAGCAGAACCTGATCTTCGACGACACCAAGATCGGCGAACTGATGCAGAACGCGATGCCGGTGCCGCTGGCGAAAAAGTGGTTCGGCGCGCCGCCGCCCGATCTCACGCTGATCTCGCGCGCACGCCAGCCGGAGTGGGTCTATACGTACCTGCGCAATTTCTACCGTGACGATTCGCCGGGACGTCCTTGGGGGGTCAACAACCGCGTGTTCGCCGACGTCGCGATGCCGCACGCCATGATCGAACTGCAGGGGCTGCAGGAGTGCGTGGCCGAAGGCGAGCACAAGTGCGCGACCCTCGCGGTGGCGCAGGCAGGGAGCATGACCAGCGCGGAGTTCGACACGGTCGCCGCCGACCTGACCAACTTCCTCGCCTACGTCGCGGAGCCGATGGCTCTGGAGCGCAAGCGTCTCGGCGTGTACGTGCTGCTGTTCATCGTTGTGTTCGGTTTCTTCTCGTACCTGCTGAATCGCGAGTACTGGAAGGACGTGCACTGAGTCCCGCGGGCCGCGCGAGCGGCCCGTGTTCCCACCGATGCCGGTACGCGCAGAGATACACGCCGCGCTCGCCAGGCGACCGCCGATGACGCTGTTCGCGGACCCGCAGGGCCTGGACAGCCTGCGGGTGCGCATCGCGCTCGCCGAGAAGGGGGTTACGGCAAGGATCCTCGATATCGATCCCGGCGAGTTCCCCGCGGAACTCGCCGAGCTCAGCCCCGAGCGCAGCCTGCCGGTGCTGATCGATCGCGAACTGGTGTTGCACCGGCCGGCGGTCATCATGGAGTACGTCGACGAGCGTTTTCCGCACCCCGCACTGCTCCCGGTCGCGCCGACGGCACGCGCCGAGGCGCGCCAGCTGATGCAGCGCATCGAGAGCCAGTGGTACGCGCGCGCCGCCACGATCGCGGACCCGCGCGGAGAGCCGGCGGAGCGCGAGCGCGCCAGCCGCGAACTGCTCGACGAGCTGCTGGCGCTGGCGCCGTTGTTCGGCGGGCAGCCGTGGTTCCGCAGCGCGGAGTTCACGCTGGTCGACTGCTGCCTGGCGGCGCTGCTGTGGCGGCTCCCTGCGCTCGGAGTCGCGATCCCGCGGCTGCCGCGCGCGCTGCCGCTGCACGCATACATGGACAGGGTGTTCGCGCGGCCCGGGTTCCGCGCCGGCCTGCCGTCCTCGGAGACACCGCCCGGCGTGCGCTGAGCGCCGGCGGCGGACAGGAGCATGCGCATGAAATCCAGTCGGCCCTACCTCGTGCGTGCACTGCACGAATGGATCGTCGACAACGGCTGCACGCCGTATCTGCTGGTCGACACCACGTTCGAAGGCGTCGAGGTGCCGCAGCAGTACGTGAAGGATGGGCAGATCGTGCTCAACATCTCGCCGTCGGCGGTCGGCAGCATCACACTGGGCAACGAGCAGATCCGTTTCCGCGGGCGTTTCGGCGGAGTCGCCGTCGAGGTCGCGGTGCCGGTACCGGCGGTGCTCGGCATCTACGCACGAGAGAACGGCCAGGGGATGGTGTTCGATCCCGAACCACCGGGGAATCCCGAACCGCCCGGCGGCGACGATCCGACGCGCGGCGGCAAGCGCGCACTGCGTGTCGTGAAGTAGCGTTCAGACCGGGCCGAACAGCCGGATCTCGAGGAGCTCCGCCAGCGCGTCGAGCAGCAGCTGCTGGCATTCGCCGGCGCGCAACGGATCCTGCACCGGCACGCGCAGCTCCACGTCCTCGGACGCCAGCGCCCCCGTTGCTCGTTCGCCATCCTCGGCCGACAGAACCACCACGCGCATCTCGCGCGCGTGCGCGGCGAGTGCGGCCGGTCCCAGCACCACGGTGTTGCGCGCGTTCTGGATCAGCACCAGCACGTCGCCGGGCTGGCCCAGCGCGCGCACCTGCCGCGAGAACACGCCGTCCACCCCGTACGATTCGGCGATCGCGCCGATCGCGGCGGACTCCGCACCGATCAGGATCACCGGCAGGCCGGGGCGATCGATGCGCGTGCGGTTCAGCAGCGCCGCCGCGAACGCCTGCGCGAGCGTGGTGCCCGCGCCGACGCCGCAGACCAGCACGCGGTGACCGCACAGCAGGCTGTCGGCGAGCAGGTCCACCGCGCGTTGCACCTCCGTGTACAGTGCGTCGAGCGTGCGGTAGACGGCGTCCACGTGCGCGGCGAACAGCGATTGCAGCGGGTCGTCGAGCTGGTCCATGCGAATACTCCCGGGAGTCAGCCGAAGATGCCGCGAATCCAGGTGGTGCGCGGCGGTGCCGTGCCGGGCGCACCGTCCACGGCGAACAGATCGAAGCGCACCGGCCGGCGCTGCAGCGCCGGATGCCAGGCGAGAAACATCGCCGCGGCGGCCTGCAGGCGGCGCCGCTTCGAGGTGTCGACGCTCTCGGCGGCATTACCGAAACGCGCGCTGGCACGTGCGCGCACCTCCACGCACACCAGCGTGTCGCCGTCGAGCATCACCAAGTCGAGCTCGCCGAGACGGCAGCGGAAATTGCGTGCCACCAACCGGAGTCCGGCGGCACCCAGCTCCTGCAGTGCGCGATCCTCGGCCGCACGTCCTATGGTTGCCGCGCGGGTGGCATTGCCGGCGTCGTGTTCCATGACGTCTCTCCCTCCGTGGACAGACTTGCGGCGTGCCCCGCCGGCGCGACCAGCGGGCCGCGGGCGTGTTCAGCCGTGACGCGGCCACCGCCGAAGGCGTACCAGTACAGGCGTCGGTGCAACTGGCGACGCGCGTCGAGCACCAGTTCGCCGGTGGCGCCGGACAACCCCAGCGCGTTCATCCACTCGAGCAACCCGCTGCGTGACTGCAGTCGGCAGGCATCGACTCCCAGCGCGGCGAGTCGCTGCAGCCCGCCCGCAGGAACCCCCACGGCCAAGTCCTCGCGCAGCGGCTGCTCGGCGGCGGAGAACCACGGGGCGTCGAGGAACCGCACGGCCTCGAGATCCCGGTCGTCGCGCCGGCTGGGGCGCGCCGCGTGCGCCTGGCTCGCCGCCCACAGGGGCAGGTCGCCGGCCTGCAGGAACGACACCAGCGGGCGCAACGAGCGTGCGGCGACCGGATTGGCGAACATCACCAGCAACTGCAGATCCTGGCGCCGGCGCGTCTCGGTCACCAGTTGGCGCGACAGCAGCCCGGCCAGCGCCGCGGAGCGCCGGCGGCTGCCCTCGAGCAGCAACGTGCGTTCGAAATCACCGCGGAACGCGTTCAGGTCGCCGAGGACCAGCGAGTCCGCCACGTCCTCGTCGCCGAGCGCGCGCCGGCGTTCGCGGAACCGTTGTGCCTGCCGGCGTGCGGGTTCGGAATCGTCGCTCAGCAGCACGACCTGCCGCAGGCCGCGCTGGTGCGCGGCGTCGGCGAGCTGATCGGCCTCGTCGAGCGCGTCGAGGCCGAAGCTGTACAGGCGCCCGTCCGGCGGCGGCGAGTCGGAGAAATTCAGCGCCAGCGTCGGCACCGCGACCGGCAGCGTCGGACCGAAGGCCGCCATGTCTTCCTTCAGCAGCGGGCCGATCACGAACTCCGCGCCATCGGCGACGGCACCGGCATACGCCGTGACAAAGCCGCCGGCCATCGAGGAAGTGTCGATGATCGCCACTGGCGGCGGTGCGTCGCCGGCATCGAGCTGGCGCAGGTGTTCGGCGAGATAACCATGCAGCACGGCCAGTCCGCCGGCAGCGGCGTCGCCGCTCAGCGGCAGCAACAGCGCCACGCGTCCGGGTTGACGGATCCGCTTGCGTATCGCGGGCAGCAGGTCGGCGGCCGAGCGCAACGCCGCGATCAGCGCATAGCGCTGCTCCCAGCGCGCGAGTTCCGCTACCTGCTCGCCCGGTGTGCGGCGGGTGTCGCGCACCACCAGCGCCAGTTCGAGCCAGCCCCGCCAGTCCTCGCTGGTAGCGTCGGCGCTCGTGCGCTCCAGGGTGTGCATATCGGTCGCTGCCAGTGCCGCGAGGATCGCGCGTGCGTTATCGCGTCGCGCGGTGTCGTCGGCGAGCCACGGATGGGCGGTGGTGCGCTCGCGCGCGCCGTCGAGGTGCCGTCCCAGCGCCTCGTGGACCTCGGCGCGCGCGAGCGCGAGCTCGACCTGCAGCGCTGCGTCGGACCCTTCGACGGTGGCCGGGACTGCCCGCAGACGCGCCAACGCCCGCCGCGCATCGCCGGCGTCCAGGTCGAGCCGCGCGCCGAGCAGCGCGTGGCGTGCCCGCTGGCGCTCCGACAGCATGGATTGCGCGAGTTCGTCGAGCAGCGTGCGGGCGCGTACGCCATCACCGCGACGCAGCAGTTCGGCCACCGCCTCGAGGCGCGCATCGCCGGCGGCCAGCGGATCCCGGCTGCGCGCGGCCAGCGCGAGCAGGCGTTCGACCTCGTCGGCGACCGGTTGCTGCACAGTAGGTGCCGGCTCTGGCGTTTTGGCACCGGCACCGGGCCGCTCGGGTTGCTGCGAGCAGCCGGCGGCGACGAGCAGCGACAGCACGAGCGGCAGGTGGCGGCGAAGCGGTGATTTCATGCCGTTATACTAACGCAAACCACCGCACCGGCACCCGCTCCGGAGCGGCCGCCACCGCGGAGACCGGTACCGTGCTCTATGTCGTAGCGACCCCGATCGGCAACCTCGGTGATATCACGCAGCGTGCCGTCGAGGTGCTGCGCGGCGTCGATCTGATCGCAGCCGAGGACACGCGGCGCTGCCGGCAATTGCTTGCGCATCTCGGCATCGCGCGCCCGGTGACGGCGTACCACGATCACAACGAGGCACAGCGCAGCGCGGGCTTGCTCCGCGCGCTGCGCGAGGGCGGCTCGGTGGCGCTGGTGTCCGACGCCGGCACCCCGCTGATCTCCGATCCGGGGTTCCGTCTGGTGAGCGAGGCGCGGGAAGCCGGCATCCGCGTGGTGGCGGTGCCGGGGGCGTGTGCCGCGGTCGCGGCGCTGAGCGTCGCCGGCCTGCCGACCGACCGTTTCGTGTTCGAGGGCTTCCTGCCCGCGCGGCGTGCGGCGCGCCAGGCGCGTCTGGGCGAGTTGCGCGCCGAGACACGCACGCTGGTCTGCTACGAGTCTCCGCGGCGGATCCTCGAGACGCTGCGCGACGTGGCGCAGGTGTTCGGCGGCGAGCGGCCGTGCACGCTCGCTCGCGAGTTGACCAAGCTGCACGAAACCCTGCTAGGCGCGAACGTCGACGAGGTGCTGGCCGCGGTCGAATCCGACCCCGAACAGCAGCTCGGCGAGATCGTGCTGCTGCTCGGCGGCGCCGCGGAGCGCGAGCGCGGCGGTGACGCGGTGGCGAGCCTGGACACGATGCTCGCGGTGCTGCTCGAGCACCTGCCGCTCAGCGAGGCGGTCGCCTGCGTGACGCGCATCAGCGGACGCCCGCGCAACGAGGTGTACCGCGTAGCGCTCGCCGCGCGGCCCGATCCGGGCGCCCGGTGATATACTCCTGCGCGCAGAGTCGGCCGGACAGTCGCTCGGCGGCACCGTGCGAGCGGGACCGTCGGGAGGAAAGTCCGGGCTCCACAGGGCAGGGTGCCAGGTAACGCCTGGGGGGCGTGAGCCCACGGAAAGTGCAACAGAAAGCAAACCGCCTATGGCGCCGGCATCGATGATGGCGGCGGCAGGCAAGGGTGAAATGGTGCGGTAAGAGCGCACCGCGCGGCTGGCAACAGGCGTGGCGATGGCAAACCCCACCCGGAGCAAGACCAAATAGGAACCCGTTCGTGCGGCCCGCACGGGGTTCGGGTAGGTCGCTAGAGGCGAGCGGTGACGCGCGTCCCAGATGAATGACTGTCTTCGACAGAACCCGGCTTACAGGCTGACTCTGCTCTCTTATCTCTCGAAGCGTGATTTCCGGCCACTCTAATAACAAAATATTCTTACTGATAAGAGTTTACTTTAAGTTGCAAGTGCAACGGCATGTAATGCGACGCCAAGCACTGCCGTGGTCCCCCGCTGCTCCTGTGCGCTCCTTGTAATTCACTGATTTAAAAACATTTTTTCTTCATCATCGCCGCTTCCGCGTCCTTGACACTGTTGTTCGCGCGTCCATATAGTGTCAAAAAGTGGGGTGAAGTGGCGCAAAGTGGACCGACATGGACGTTTTCGATAACAAAGTGGGTTGCGACTAGCCGTGTTCCGGGGCGTGCATCATCTCAGCATCGATCCGAAGGGGCGCCTGGCGATGCCGGCGCGCCAGCGCGATCGGCTGCAGTCGCTGTGCGCCGGGCAACTGGTGGCGACCATCGACACCCAGAGCCGCTGCCTGCTCGTCTACCCGTTGCCGACCTGGGAGGACCTCGAGCGCGAGATCCAGGCGCTGCCGACGCTGAATCCCGTGGTACGCCGCTTCCAGCGCCTGGTGATCGGCTACGCCAGCGATCTCGAATGCGACGGCAGCGGCCGCGTGCTGATTCCGCCGGCGCTGCGCGACTACGCCGGACTCGACAAGAAAGCCGTGCTCGTGGGGCAGGGCAACAAGATGGAGCTGTGGGACGAGGACACGTGGCTGGCCGAACGTGACACGTGGCTGCAGATGGCTCGCGTCGGGGATGCAGTTCCCGACGAGATGCTGCGTTTGTCACTGTAGGCCAGCGGCAGGCGGTTGCGATGCATACACCTGTGATGCTGCAGGAGGCGGTGGATTTTCTGGTGACAGACTCCGCTGGCTGGTACGTGGACGGGACGTTCGGTCGCGGCGGCCATGCCGGAGCGATCCTGGGCCGACTTGCCCCGACCGGCCGGCTGCTCGCGATCGACCGCGACCCCGAGGCGGTCGCCGCCGCCAGCGAGTCGTTCGGCGCCGACCCCCGCTTCGCGGTCGAGCAGGCCTCGTTCGCCGACCTTGCGCAGATCCTGCGCCGTCACGGCCTGAGCACGGGCGTGCACGGCATCCTGCTCGACCTCGGCGTGTCTTCGCCGCAACTCGACGATCCACGCCGCGGCTTCAGCTTCCAGCACGACGGACCGCTCGACATGCGCATGGATCCCCACACGGGGCGCAGCGCCGCCGAGTGGCTCGCGCGCGCGCGCGCCGAGGAAATCGAACGGGTGTTGCGCGAGTACGGCGAGGAGCGCTTCGCGCGGCGGATGGCGGCGGCGATCGTGCGCGAGCGTGCGAGCGCCCCGATCCGCACCACCGCGCAGCTGGCGCGCATCGTCGCCGAGGCGAACCCGGCCTGGGAAAAGGGCCGGCACCCGGCGACGCGCGCGTTCCAGGCGATCCGCATCTTCGTCAACGGCGAACTCGAGGCGCTCGGCGGCGCGCTGGCGGCGGCGGTCGATGCCTTGTGTCCCGGCGGACGGCTGGTCGTGATCAGCTTCCACTCGCTCGAGGACCGCATCGTGAAGCGCTTCATGCGTGACGCCTCGCGCCACACCGGGCAGCCCGGCATCGCGGCGGCGGGTACGCCGACGTTGCGCCGGATCGGCCGGGCGCTGCGTCCGGGCGATGCCGAAGTCGCCGCCAACCCGCGCGCACGCAGCGCCGTGCTGCGGGTGGCGGAGCGGCTCGCGGGCGACGGGAGGGGCATGTGAGCGCGGGCGAGCAGGGCAATGCACCCCAGCGCGCGCATGGCGAACGCTGGCCGTGGCTCGCACTGGTGCTGCTGGTGCTCGCGGTGGCGAGCTCCTTCGGCGTGATCTATGCGGCGCATACCTCGCGCGAGCTGTTCCGTCAGCTCGAGCGCGAGCGGCGTGACGAGAACGAGATCCAGATCGAATGGCGGCAACTGCTGCTCGAGCGCGGCACGCTGTCCTCGCACGGACGGGTGGAGTCGATCGCGCGCGAACGCTTGCGCATGGCTCCCGTCGAGGGGGAATTCCGCGTGCTGGTGGCCGAATGAAGACGCGCCCCGTCGCCGCCATCGCGCCGTGGCGCATCCGCGCGGTCGGACTGGGGCTCGCCTGCCTGCTGGTGATGCTGGTCGTGCGGCTGGTGTCGCTGCAGGTGCTCGACACCGAGCGCGGCTACCGCTTCCTGCAGAAGCAGGGCAACGCGCGCTCGCTGCGCGTCGAGCCGATACCGGCGCACCGCGGGATCATCGCGGACCGCAACGGCGAGCCGCTGGCGATCAGCACGCCGGTGCAGACGGTGTGGGCGAACCCGCGCCAGCTGGTCGCCGGCATCCGGGACGGGGACTGGAACCGCCTCGCCGCGGCGCTCGGCTCGCCGCGCGCGGAACTCGAAGCGAAGCTGCGGGGCGTGGCGACGCGCGAGTTCGCGTACCTGCGCCGGCGCATGACGCCGGCCGACGCCCGGCGCGTGCTCGATCTCGGCATTCCCGGTGTATACGCGCGCCGTGAATACCAGCGCTTCTACCCGGCCGGACAGATCGCCGCGCACGTGATCGGGTTCACAGATGTCGACGACCGCGGCCAGGAGGGTATCGAACTCGCCTACGACGAATGGCTGGCCGGCGTGCAGGGGTCGAAGCAGATCATCAAGGACCTGTTCGGCCACGTGATCCGCGACGTGCAGGAGCTCAGTCCGGCGCGTCCGGGGCGTGCGCTCGATCTCGGCATCGACCTGCGCATGCAGTACCTCGCGCACCGCGAGCTGATGAAGGCCGTGGAGGCCGCCGGCGCCGAATCGGGCTGCGTGGTGCTGATCGATGCGCGCAGCGGCGAAGTGCTCGCGATGGCCAACGTGCCGTCGTACAACCCGAACAACCGCGGCGCCGGTGTCGGGCAGGCGCTGCGCAACCGCGCGATCACCGACCTGTTCGAGCCCGGCTCGACGGTCAAGCCGCTGACGATGCTGGCCGCGCTGGAAAGCGGCAAGTACCACCCGGGCATGACGATCGAGACCTCGCCGGGCTACATCCGTGTCGGGCGCAAGACCTTCCGCGATCACCACAACTACGGGCTGCTGACGCTCGGCGGCGTGATCACGAAATCCAGCCAGGTCGGCACCACGAAGATCGCCTTGTCGCTGGAGCCGGACGCGATCCGCGACGTGTTCGTGCGTGCCGGGCTGGGCCAGTCGCTGGGCACCGGCTTCCCGGGCGAGAGCGTCGGGCTGCTGCCTGCTCCGCGCAAATGGGGCGAGGTGGCGCGCGCGAACTTCGCGTTCGGCTACGGCCTGTCGGTCACGCCGCTGCAGCTGGCCCGCGCGTACACGATCCTCGCAGCCGGCGGCGTCGAACGCCCGATCACGCTGCTGCGCGCGCGCGAGGCGCCGCCCGGCAAGCAGGTCTACGAACGCGAGTCGGTCACCGAACTGGTCGCGATGATGCGCACCGTTACGCAGCCCGGCGGCACCGCCGTCAGGGCCGCGATCAAGGGCTACACGGTGGCCGGGAAGACCGGCACGGTGCACCGGCTGGGACCGAACGGCTACGAGCCGAACCGCTACGTCTCGCTGTTCGCGGGTTTCGCTCCGGCCAGCGATCCGCGCGTGGTCGGCGTGGTGATCGTCAGCGATCCGCGCGGCGGCGTCTATTACGGCGGGGCGATCGCCGCGCCGGTGTTCTCGAGCGTGGTCGCCGGGGCGCTGCGCCTGATGAACGTCGCGCCCGACGATCTCGAGGAAATCCTGCCGGTGGAACAGTCGCCGGCGAGGACGCCGGCATGAATGCCGCCGCCGTGACCGACGTCACGCCGCGCACGCTCGCGGCGCTGCTGCCCGAGCTCGCCGGCAGCGCGCAGGGCGCGCTCGCGGTGAGCGGACTCACGCTCGACAGCCGCGAGGTGCAGTCCGGCGACGCGTTCATCGCGGTGCGCGGCGCGCAACACGACGGCATGGCGTTCGCGGCCGACGCGCTTGCGCACGGCGCGCGCGTGGTGCTGGCCGACGCCGCTGCCTGCGCAGCGCCGGCGGCATCGGTCGTGCCGGTGCAGCGCCTCGCCGAGCGCGTCAGCGAGATCGCCGGCCGTTTTTACGGCGATCCCTCGCGCGAGCTGCTGCTGATAGGCGTCACCGGCACCAACGGCAAGACCACCTGCTCGCAGCTGATCGCGAGCGCGCTCGATGCGCTCGGCACGCGCTGCGGCGTGATCGGGACGATCGGCTGGGGATTCCCGGGCTGCCTCGAGGCCACCCGCCATACCACGCCGGACGCGGTAGCGATCCAGCGCATGCTGGCCGGTCTGCGCGCCGGCGGTGCGCGCGCCGCGGCGATCGAGGTGTCCTCGCACGCGCTCGAGCAGGGGCGGGTGCGCGCGCTGCACTTTCGCACCGCGGTGTTCACCAATCTCAGCCACGACCACCTGGACTACCACGGCACGCTGGAGAACTACGGCGCCGCGAAGCGGCTGCTGTTCGCGCACCCCGGGCTGCGCCACGCGGTGATCAACGCCGACGACGACTGGGGGCGGCAATTGCTGCGCACGCTGCCCGCCGGCGTGCAGGCGGTCGGCTACTCGCTCGCCGGCGGCGATGCCGCGCTCGGTGCGCTGCGTGTCGCCGCCGAACCGGGGGCCCTGCGCGCCGACATCCGGAGCCCGTGGGGCGAGGGCACGCTGCGCGTACCACTGCTGGGACGCTTCAATCTCGGCAACGCGCTGGCGGTGCTCGGCGCGCTGTGCGTGAACGGCGTAACGCTCGACGACGCACTGGCGGTGCTCGCGCACGCGACGCCGGTGGCCGGACGCATGCAGCGCATCGACAGCGGCACGGGCGCCGGGCCGCTGGTGATCGTCGACTACGCGCACACCCCGGATGCACTCGAACAAACGCTGCGTGCGCTGCGCGAACACACCCGTGGCCGGCTGTGGTGCGTGTTCGGCTGCGGTGGCGACCGCGATCGCGCCAAGCGCCCGCTGATGGGGCGTATCGCGTGGGAACACGCCGACGAGGTCGTGATCACCAGCGACAACCCGCGCGGCGAGGATCCGCTCGCGATCATCGACGAGATCGCCACCGGCATACCGGCCGCGCTTGCGCGGCGCGAAACCGACCGCGCGCTGGCGATTCGCCACGCGATCGCCACGGCCGCGCCCGGCGACTGCGTGCTGATCGCCGGCAAGGGACACGAGGATTACCAGGAGACGGCCGGGGTGCGCGTGCCATTCAGCGATGCACTGGCCGCACGCGATGCACTGGCCGCGCGGGAGCCGGCGCCATGATGCGGGCCATGGACCTGGTGGAGATCGCGGCGGTGCTGGGCCTGGCGGCGCCCGCGCGCAATGCGCGGTTCACGGCCGTCGCCACCGATTCGCGCACACTCGCTCCCGGCAGCCTGTTCGTCGCGCTGGCCGGTGAGCGCTTCGACGGTCACGCCTTCGTCGCCGAGGCCGAGCGCCGCGGGGCCGCGGCGCTGCTGTGCTCGCGTCCCGTCACGGCCGGCGTTCCGCTGCTGCTGGTGCCCGACACGCTGCGGGCGCTCGGGGAGATCGCACGTCACAACCGAGAGGCGTTCGGTGGTCCGGTGGTAGCGCTGACCGGCAGCGCCGGAAAGACCACTACGCGCGAGATGATCGCCGCGGTCCTGCGCACCGGCGGCCCGGTGCACGCCACGACGGGCAACCTGAACAACGAGATCGGCGTGCCGCTGACGCTGCTCGGGCTCGATCCTGACGCGCGAGCGGCGGTGATCGAGATGGGCGCCGGCAAGCCTGGCGACATCGCGTACCTGGGCGCCTTCGTGCGCCCCGATGTGGCATTGGTAACGAATGCGCTGCCGGCGCACCTGCAGGGCTTCGGCACGCTGGCGGAAGTCGCGCGCACCAAGGGCGAGATCTACGACGCGCTCGGTGACGACGGCGTCGCGGTGCTGAACCTCGACGAGCCGTTCGCGGACGCGTGGCGTGCGCGCATCGGTGCGCGGCGCGTCATCGGCGCGAGCGCGCGTGGCGATGCGCTCGCCGACGTGCGTGCCGAAGGCATCGCGCTCACCGCCGGTTGCGCGCACTTCCGGCTGGTCAGCGCGGCGGGCGCTTGCGAGGTGCGGCTGGCGGTGCCGGGCGTGCAGCAGGTGGCCAACGCGGTCTGCGCCGCGGCGGTGGGCATCGCGCTCGGCGTCGCGCCGGAGGCCATCCGCGCGGGGTTGCAGTCGGTGGTTCCGGTCGCCGGCCGCATGCAGCCGCGCACCAGCGTGCACGGCGCGCTGCTGATCGACGACACCTACAACGCCAATCCGGGTTCGGTGCGCGCGGCGATCGATTCGCTGGCGAGCTTCGACGGCGAGCGCGTGCTGGTGCTCGGCGCGATGGCGGAACTCGGCCCGGGCAGCCGCGAGCTGCATCGGGAGGCGGGTGCACACGCACGGGCGGCCGGCATCGCGCGCGTGCTGGCCTGCGGCGAACATGCCGCCGCCGTGGCGGACGGGTTCGGCGCCGGCGCGCACGCCTTCGCGACGCAGGAGGAACTGATCGCGGCATGCCGTGCCTTCGACCGTGCCGGCTGTGTGCTGCTGGTCAAGGGATCGCGCTCGGCTGCGATGGAACGCGTGGTGAACGCACTGATCGACGAACAACCCGGCGCGGCCGGGACGGGGACGCACTGATGCTCCTGTTGCTGGCGGAGTGGCTGAGCGGCTACGTGAAGGTGTTCGCGGTGTTCCAGTACCTGACGTTCCGCGGCATCCTCGGCGTGCTGACCGCGCTGGCGATCACGCTGCTGGTGGGGCCGGCGATGATCCGTCGGCTCAACCGCGAGCAGATCGGGCAGGCCGTGCGCAGCGATGGCCCGCAGTCGCACCTCAGCAAGGCGGGCACGCCGACCATGGGTGGTGCGCTGATCCTGGTGGGCATCGTCGCCAGTACGCTGTTGTGGGCGGATCTGCACAACCGCTATGTCTGGGTCGTGCTGGCGGTGACCGTCGCCTTCGGCGCGGTCGGCTGGGTCGACGACTACCGCAAGGTGGTCGAGAAGGACTCGCGCGGCCTGCCGGCGCGCTGGAAGTACTTCTGGCAGTCGCTGGCCGGTGCCGGTGCCGCGCTGTACCTGTACGCCAGCGCGGTGTCACCGGCCGAGACGCAGCTGATCGTGCCGTTCTTCAAGCAGGTCACGCTGGCGCTGGGGCCGGCGTTCGTGGTGCTCGCCTATTTCGTGATCGTCGGGGCCAGCAACGCGGTGAACCTGACCGACGGGCTCGACGGCCTGGCGATCATGCCGAGCGTGCTGGTCGCCGGCGCGCTCGCGGTGATCGCCTACCTGGCCGGGCACGCCGAGTTCGCGCCCTACCTGCACATTCCGTACATCGCCGGCGCCGGCGAACTGGTGATTTTCTGCGGCGCGCTGGCGGGCGCCGGTCTCGGCTTCCTGTGGTTCAACACCTACCCCGCGATGGTGTTCATGGGAGACGTCGGCGCGCTGGCGCTGGGCGCCGCGCTCGGCGTGATCGCGGTGATCGTCCGCCACGAGATCGTGTTCTTCATCATGGGTGGCGTGTTCGTGATGGAGACCGTGTCGGTGATGCTGCAGGTCGGCTCGTTCAAGCTGACCGGCAAGCGGATCTTCCGCATGGCGCCGATCCATCACCATTTCGAACTGAAGGGCTGGCCGGAACCGCGCGTGATCGTGCGCTTCTGGATCATCACCGTCGTGCTGGTCCTGTTCGGACTGGCGACGCTGAAGCTGCGCTGAGCGGGAGCGACGATGAGGCGCGAGGCAACGCGGACGGGACGGCGGATCGTGGTCGGCATGGGCCTGACCGGGCTGTCGTGCGCGCGCTTCCTGGCGCGCCGCGGCGAGACTTTCGCGGTCGCCGACAGCCGCGTGGACCCGCTGGGGATCGAGCGTTTCCGGGCCGAGTTTCCGGGCGTCGAGCTGCGCACCGGCGAGCTCGACGCGGGGTTCCTCGCCAGCGCCTCCGAACTCGTCGTGAGTCCCGGACTCGACCCCCGGCAGCCCGCGCTCGCCGCCGCGCGCGCGGCCGGCACCGTGGTGCTCGGGGACATCGAACTGTTCCACCGCGCGGCGCGCGCGCCGATCGTCGCGATCACCGGCACCAACGGCAAGAGTACGGTGACCACGCTGGTCGGGGCGATGGCGAACGCGGCCGGCATCCGCTGCGGCTGCGGCGGCAATCTCGGCACGCCGGCGCTCGATCTGCTCGATCCCGCGGTGGCGCTGTACGTGCTGGAGCTGTCGAGCTTCCAGCTCGAGACCGTGATCGACTTCGCCGCCGACGTGGCGACGGTGCTGAACTTCGCGGCCGACCATCTGGACCGCTACCCCGACCTCGAGAGCTACCACCGCGCGAAGCTGCGCATCTACGCCGGAGCGCGCCACGTGGTGGTCAACCGCGACGATCCTCGCACCATGCCCGCGGTCGACTGCACCGCCACGCGCGGGAGTTTCGGCGCCGGGCCGGCGGCCGACGGCGGCTACGGGCTCGTCACGGTCGGCGGCGGCCAGTGGCTCGCGCACGGCGAGCAGCCGCTGCTCGCGGTGGCGGAACTTGGGTTGCGCGGTGGGCACAACGTGTGCAACGCGCTCGCCGCGCTCGCGCTGGCCGATGCAGCCGGAATTCCGCGCGCCGCGCAGCTCGCGGTGCTGCGCGGGTATCGCGGCCTGCCGCACCGCTGCCAGCACGTGCGCCGCCTCGACGGCGTGGACTGGTACGACGACTCCAAGGGCACCAACGTGGCAGCCGCGGTCGCCGCGCTGCGCGGACTCGCGGCCGATTGCCGGGGGCGCATCGTGCTGCTGGCCGGCGGGGTGGCCAAGGAGAACGATTTTTCCGCGCTGGCCGCCGAGCTGCGCCGGGTGGGACGCGCCGCGGTGCTGATCGGCGAGGCCGCCGGGCGGTTGCAGAGCGAGCTCGACGGCGCGGTGGAACTGCACCGCGCCGCCGGCATGGACGAGGCGGTGGCGGTCGCGCGCGCACTGGCACGCCCGGACGACATCGTGCTGCTGTCGCCGGCCTGCGCGAGTTTCGACATGTTCCGCAATTTCGAGGAGCGCGGCGCGGCATTCGCCCGCGCGGTGCAGGCGCTGGCGACGGGAGGCGCGGACTGAGATGCAGCCGACGCAGACCGAAACCGCGCTGATCCGCCGCGACCGCGGTGTGGACACGCAGCTGCTTGCGCTGGTGATCGCGCTGGCGGCGGCGGGTTTCGTGATGATGGGGTCCGCGTCGATGGATTACGCGGCCGAGCAGTACGGCAATCCCTTCCATCACATCGTCCGCCACGGCATTTATCTCACGCTCGGGGCTGGCGCGCTGTGGGTCACGCTGCAGGTGCCGGTGCGCGTGTGGGAGCACGCCGGAGCCTCGCTGCTGGTCGTGGGGATGGTGATCCTCGCGCTGCTGCTGGTGCCCGGAATCGGCCGCGAGGTGAACGGGGCGACGCGCTGGATCGGTTTCGGGCCGGTCAACCTGCAGCCTTCCGAACTGATGAAGCTGTTCTTCGTGGTCTACCTCGCCGGCTACATGACGCGCCGCCAGCACGAGGTGCAGAGCCGCTGGAAGGGCATGTTCAAGCCGCTCGGCCTGCTCGTGCTCGTGGTGGGGCTGCTGCTGCTCGAGCCGGATTTCGGCGCCGCGGTGGTGATCAGCGGCACCGCGATGGCGATGCTGTTCATCGGCGGGGCGCGGCTGCTGCAGTTCGGTGTGCTGCTGGCGCTGGGACTCGGCGCGGCCGCGGTCGTGGCGGTGTGGTCGCCGTATCGCCTGCAGCGTCTGGTCACGTTCCTCGATCCGTGGTCGGAGCAGTTCGGCGGCGGTTACCAGTTGACGCAGGCGTTGATCGCGTTCGGCCGTGGGGAGTTGCTGGGTGTGGGGCTCGGCAACAGCGTGCAGAAGCTCTTCTATCTGCCCGAGGCGCACACCGACTTCGTGTTCGCGATCATCGCCGAGGAACTCGGACTGGTCGGCTGTGTGGCGTTCATCGCGCTGTTTGCCGCGCTGATCGCGCGCATCATGTGCATCGGCAGCGAAGCCGCGCGGCGTCAGCAGACTTTCCCCGCCTACGTATGCTTCGGCATCGCACTGCTGACTGCGGCGCAGGTGTTCATCAACATCGGCGTCAACGCCGGGCTGCTGCCTACCAAGGGACTGACGCTGCCGTTCCTCAGCTACGGCGGCAGCAGCCTGCTGATCCTGTTCGCGATGATGGGGCTGGTGCTGCGCATCGAGCGCGAGATGCGCAGCGCGCCGGTTGCCGCCGCGGCGCCGTGGAGGCTGCGTCATGCCTGAACGGCCACTCGTGCTGATCACCGGCGGCGGCACCGGGGGGCACGTGTTCCCGGGGCTGGCCGCGGCCGCCGAGCTGGTGGCGCGCGGTGCACGCGTGCACTGGCTGGGCACGCGGGCCGGCATGGAGTCGCGGCTGGTCCCGGCGGCCGGCATCGCGCTCGACGTGCTCGACGTCACCGGCGTGCGCGGCAAACGCCGCCTCGAGCAGTTGCTCGCGCCGGCGCGCCTGCTGCACGCGGTGGCACAGGCGCTGCGGCTGCTGCGTCGCCTGCGTCCGTCGTGCGTGCTGGGCACCGGCGGCTTCGTGGCCGGGCCCGGCGGAGTCGCGGCATGGTTGCTGCGCGTGCCGGTCGTGCTGCACGAGCAGAACGCGGTTGCCGGCACCACCAACCGTCTGCTCGCCCGCTTCGCGCGGCGCATTCTGCTCGGCCTGCCGGGGCCCTTCGCCGATGATCCGCGCGCGCTGGTCGTCGGCAACCCGGTGCGCGCCGCGATCGCGGCGTTGCCGGCCC
>JAJVIG010000016.1 GCA_022072145.1 Pseudomonadales bacterium | reverse complement strand
GCATCGGGGGCGCGGTGGGGCTGAAGGGCAGCGATGGGGCGGCGATCGTGGCCGAGGCCGAGGCACGCGGCGCGGAGCCGCGGGCCCAGGCCCGCGCGGTGCGTGCGCTCGCCACGCTGGTGCCGCTCGCGGAGCGGATCGAACTTTGCTGCTGCGCCGGCGCGATGGGCGCCGACGCGGCGCGCGCCGCCGGTCTGGTGCCGCGGCTGTTACCGCTCGAGGTGCCGGCGCGCACCACGGCCGAGCACACGCTGGCGGCGGCACGTGCGCTCGCGGCGCTGCCGGTGGACCTGTTGCTGTTTGCCGGCGGCGACGGCACCGCGCGCGATGTCTGCAGCGCGATCGGCACTACCGTTCCCGCGCTCGGCATTCCGGCCGGCGTGAAGATGCACTCCGGCGTCTATGCGGTGTCGCCCGAGGCGGCGGGCGAAATCGTGCAGCAGTTGCTGCGCCGCGAACTGGTGCGCGTCACGCACGCCGAGGTGCGCGACCTCGACGAGGACGCGTTCCGCGCCGGGCGCGTCACCTCGCGCTACTTCGGCGAGCTGCTGGTACCCGAGGAAAGCCGTTTCGTGCAGCACGTGAAGGAGGGTGGGGCGGCGCCGGACGAGCAACGGCTGGCGGACATCGCGGCCACCGTGGTCGAGGAGATCGCGCCGGGGGAGTTGTGCATCCTCGGCCCCGGTACCACCACCTTCGCGGTCAAGCAGGCGCTCGGCATCGACGGCACGCTGCTCGGGGTGGACGTGTATTGCGGCGGCGCGTGCGTGGCGCGCGACGCCGCCGAGGCGCGGCTGCTGGAACTGCTGGCGGCGCACGCGGGCACCGCGCGCATCGTGGTGACCGCGATCGGCGGGCAGGGGCACGTGCTCGGCCGCGGCAACCAGCAGATCAGCGCACGCGTGATCCGCGCGGTCGGCATCGAGCGCATCACCATCGTCGCCGCGCCGGTGAAGATCGCGGCGCTCGAGGGGCGCCCGCTGCTGGTCGATACCAACGACGCCGACCTCGACCGCGAACTGCACCGCTACCTGCGGGTCGTCACCGGCTACCGCGAAGCGATCCTCTACCCGGTGGGTTATTGAGCACCCGTTCGGCCAGAGGCCGAACCTACAGTTGGCGGTAGCCGGCGATGAAACGGCCGAAACGCGCGAACGCCTCCTCGATGTCGGACACGCGCGGCAGGAACACCACGCGGAAGTGGTCCGGGTCGGGGTAGTTGAAGGCGGTGCCCTGCACCAGCAGCATCTTCTCCTGCGTCAGCAGGTCGAAGATCATCTTCTCGTCGTCGAGGATGCGGTGCACCTGCGGATCCAGGCGCGGGAACAGATAGATAGCGCCGCGCGGTTTCACGCAGCTCACGCCCGGGATCGAGTTGATCAGCTCCCACGCGCGGTTGCGCTGCTCGTGCAGGCGTCCGCCGGGGAGCACCAGGTCATTGATGCTCTGGTAGCCGCCGAGTGCGGTCTGGATCGCGTGCTGCGCGGGCACGTTCGCGCACAGGCGCATCGAGGACAGGATGTCGAGCCCCTCGATGAAATCGCGTGCCTTGTGCTTGGCGCCGGAAATGATCATCCAGCCGGAGCGGAAACCGGCCAGCCGGTAGGTCTTCGACAGCCCGTTGAACGTGATGCACAGCGGCTCGCCAGAGATGCTGCCGAGCGAGGTGTGCTCGGCGCCGTCGTAGAGGATCTTGTCGTAGATCTCGTCGGACAGGATGATCAGCCGGTGCTCGATCGCGATCTCGACGATCTGCTCCAGCACCTCGCGCGGATAGACCGCGCCGGTCGGATTGTTGGGGTTGATCACGAGGATCGCGCGCGTGCGGTCGGTGATCTTCGCGCGGATGTCGGCCAGGTCCGGAATCCAGTCCGACTGCTCGTCGCAGCGGTAATGCACCGGCTTGCCGCCGGCCAGCGTGGTCGCGGCGGTCCACAGCGGGTAGTCGGGCGCCGGGATCAGCACCTCGTCGCCGTTGTTCGCCAGCGCCTGCATCACCATCACGATCAGTTCGCTGACGCCGTTGCCGAGGTAGACGTCGCTCACCTCGACGCCGGGGATGCGCAGCTGCTGCGCGTACTGCATCACGGCCTTGCGCGCCGAGTACAGCCCCTTGGACTCGCAATAGCCCTCGGAATCCGGAATGTGGTGGATCACGTCGACGATGATCTCTTCGGGCGCCTCGAAGCCGAACGGGGCAGGGTTGCCGATGTTCAGCTTGATGATCCGGTGGCCTTCCTCCTCCATCGCCGTCGCGCGCGCGTGGACCGGGCCACGGATGTCGTAGCAGACGTTGGCGAGCTTGTGCGACTTCAGGTATTCGAGCATGGTACGGGTTCTGGAACGTGGGTCCGGGGTCCAAGTATAGGGGAACGCCGCCCCGGCGGTCGCGCGTGCGGGGAAGCCCGCGGGCCGATATGCGGAATTGTTCCCCGCGCGCACCGTCAGGAGGGCAGGCGATGGACGCGAGCAACGACGACGAATGGCGCCGGCGGCTGACGCCGGAGCAGTACCGCATCTGCCGCTGCGGCGATACCGAACGGGCGTTCACCGGCAAGTACTGGAACACGAAGACGCCGGGCACCTACCGCTGCGCCTGCTGCGCCAGTGCACTGTTCGATTCCGCGACCAAGTACGATTCGGGCTCCGGTTGGCCGAGCTTCCGCCAGCCCGTCGCCGAAGCGGCGCTGGCCACAGCAACCGACAACTCGCACGGCATGCGGCGCACCGAGGTGCGCTGCCGCCAGTGCGGCGCGCACCTGGGACACGTGTTTCCCGACGGCCCGCCGCCCACCGGGCTGCGCTACTGCATCAATTCGGCGTCGCTCGAACTCGAGGAACGCGCGGCGCAATGACAAGTGCCCCGCGCGCAGCGGCGGCACTAATGCCGTGATCGAATGCGCGGCTTGACGCTCCGGGGAGGGGTTCATAGAATGCGCGCCGTCCTGGAGCGATGAGTGGTTTACGTCCCCTTCGTCTAGAGGCCTAGGACACTGCCCTTTCACGGCGGTAACAGGGGTTCGAATCCCCTAGGGGACGCCATACGAAGAAGCCGGCCTCGTGCCGGCTTTTTTCTTTTTGGCCACACAGGCGACAGACGCCGTCCGATGTGTCACACTGCTGCCACGAATGCCGTGTGATATCACCGTTCGTGAACGCGGGTAAGCCCCGCATGACCGCTATCCGATAGTTCGTGCTCGTGCATATTCGATAGTGTTTTCCTTTTCTGCACGGCACGTACTATCAGGACTCGTATGAATATCTATACCGGCAATCTCGCCTACAGCGTCTCCGACCAGGATCTGCGCAGCGCTTTCGAAGCGTTCGGCAAGGTCACCTCGGCTTCCGTGATCATCGACCGCGCCACCGGCCAGTCGAAGGGTTTCGGTTTCGTCGAAATGCCCAACAACTCCGAGGCCGACGCGGCGATCAAGGCGCTGAACGGTCAGCAGCTCAACGGTCGCGCGCTGAAGGTCAACCAGGCCGAACCGCGCCGCGAGCGCGACAGCGCACCGCGTCGTCGCAGCTTCTGAGACGTCGATCCGCGAACCGGTGCCCGCCACGGCGGGCACCGGTCGCACCCGCTTTTTTTCCCGCGCCACTTTTAACATTTCCCGCGCCGGCGTTTACGCCCGCGCCAAACATGGCTAGTCTTGCCTCGCTGCGTTCGCGCAGCAGGAACGTGCCGCAGGCACGACCTCGAATCGCGGGAACCCAGTCGCCCGCAGTAACCACGTAAGGAAGGACCATGAAACACGCGAAGATCCCGGCGGCCATCGCGGCCGCGTTGTTGACGTTCACCCTGACGGGCTGCGGCAAGGAAGAAGCCAAGAGCGTATCCGGTGCGGCTCAGGAAGCCGCCGGTGCGGTCAGCGAAGCGGCCAGCTCCGCCGCCGAAACAACCACGGAAGCCGCTTCGGCAGCTGCCGAGGCAACCACCGAAGCAGCCGACGCCGCCGCCGAAGCGACCGGTGATGCCATGGACGCGGCTGCCGAGACCGCAGGCGACGCGGCCGATGCCGCGGAGCAGGTCGGTGCCGACGCCGCCGATGCCGCCAGCGAAGCCGTCGATGCTGCCGCGGCTGCGGCCAGCGACGCGGCTGCGGCCGTGAAGGAACAGGCTGCCGAGGCCGTGGACGCTGCCGCGCACGAGGCGCACCAGCAGCACTGAGCCTGTCATTGCCGAACCGGGTGGGCCGCCGTTGGCGGTCCACCCTCGCCGGTGGCGCCACGCGCCGGCCCACCCGTTGCCCTTCCCACGCGTCGCGCCGATGAGCAACGCCCTCAGCATCCGCCAGCTCCGCAAGACCTACGCCAACGGACACACCGCGCTCGACGGCATCGATCTCGATGTGGCCGAAGGGGATTTCTTCGCGTTGCTCGGTCCCAACGGGGCTGGCAAGTCGACCACGATCGGCGTGATCTGCTCGCTGGTGCGCAAGAGCGCCGGCAGCGTGGAAGTGTTCGGCATCGACATCGACCGCGACTTCGCGGCCGCCAGGCGCCAGCTGGGCGTGGTGCCGCAGGAATTCAACTTCAATCACTTCGAGCGCGTGGGGGACATCCTCGTCACGCAGGCGGGCTACTACGGCCTGCCGCTCGCGCTGGCGCGCGAACGCAGCGAGAAGTACCTCGGGAAGCTCGACCTCTGGGACAAGCGCACGCAGCCCGCGCGCAATCTCTCCGGCGGCATGAAGCGCCGGCTGATGATCGCGCGCGCACTGGTCCACGAGCCGCGGCTGCTGATCCTCGACGAGCCCACGGCCGGCGTGGACATCGAGTTGCGCCGTTCGATGTGGGAGTTCCTGCGCGAGATCAACGCGCGCGGCACCACCATCATCCTGACCACGCACTACCTCGAGGAGGCCGAGAGCCTGTGCCGCAACATCGCGATCATCGATCGCGGACGCATCGTCGAGAACACCGGCATGCGTGAGTTGCTGCGCCGGCTGGACCGCGAGGTGTTCGTGTTCGACGTGAGCGGCGAACTGCCGCCCGGCTTCACGCTCGAGGGCTACGCCACGCGCGTGGTCGATGCGCACACGCTCGAGGTCACGGTGGAGCGCGCCGGCAACCTGAACGCCGTGTTCGAGCGCCTCACGGCCGGCGGCATCGCGGTGCGCAGCATGCGCAACAAGGCCAACCGGCTCGAGGAGCTGTTCGTCGCGCTGCTCGCGCGCAGCAAGGAAGAGGGCGCCACCGCGTGAACCGGCACGAGCAGTTCATGGCCTTCGCCACCATCCTGGTCAAGGAGGTGCGTCGCTTCTTCCGCATCTGGCCGCAGACGCTGGTGCCGCCGGCGATCACGGTGGCGCTCTACTACGTGATCTTCGGCAGCCTGATCGGCTCGCGCATCGGCCCGATGGGCGGCTTCGACTACATGCAGTTCGTGGTGCCCGGCCTGATCATGATGGCGGTGATCACCAACTCGTACGCAAACGTGGTGTCATCGTTCTTCGGCGCGAAGTTCCAGCACAGCATCGAGGAACTGCTGGTCTCGCCGACCCCCGAGTGGATCATCCTGCTCGGCTACACGATGGGCGGGGTGGCGCGCGGCGTCTGCGTGGGCGTGATCGTCACGCTGCTGTCGCTCGCGTTCACCAGCCTCGAGGTGGTGCATCCGTGGCTTACCGTGCTGGTGGTGTTCGCCACCTCGGTGCTGTTCTCGATGGCGGGGCTGGTGAATGCGGTGTACGCCAACAGCTTCGACGACATCTCGATCGTCCCGACCTTCGTGCTGACGCCGCTGACCTACCTCGGCGGCGTGTTCTACTCGATCGAGCTGCTGCCGCCGTTCTGGCGCGCGCTGTCGCAGGCCAACCCGATCCTGCACATGGTCAATGCGTTTCGCCACGGCGTGCTGGGCGTCTCGGACGTGGACGTGGGATTCGCGCTCGCGATGATCGCGTTGTTCATCGTTGCGCTGTGGTGCTTCAGCCTGCATCTGCTCAAGTCCGGCAAGCGCTTGCGCCAGTGAGCCGGCCGCCGGCGCGGCGCGGTGGATCGGCTACACTTCGGCAACCTGGAGAAGCGCGCGGCGAGGCGTGGCAGTGGCGATGGACAACGGCGGTTTCGACGACACTCCCCTCGGCAAGCGCGTGGAAACGGTGGCGCGCTACACGCCGTCGCTGCTGTGCCCCATCGAACGCCAGCGCCTGCGCCAGGGGCTGCTGCTCGATCCGCGCAAGCTGCCCTTCGACGGCTGGGACCTGTGGACGGCCTGGGAGCTGAGCTGGCTGGATCGCGACGGCAAGCCCGAAGTGGGGGTGGCGCAGATCCGCGTGCCCTGCCAGTCGCGCGCGGTGTTCGAATCCAAATCGCTGAAGCTCTACCTCAACTCGTTCAGCCAGACCGCGTTCGCCAGCGCCTACGACGTCACGCGCACGCTGGAGTCGGACCTGTCGGTGACCGCCGGTGCGCCGGTGGCGGTGGACCTGCAGTCCCTGGCACACGTGCAGCACGCCGGGATCGGCAACTTCACCGGCGAATGCCTGGACGCGCTGGCGGTGAAGGTGGAGATCTACCGGCCCGACTCCGGCCTGCTGGGCGTGGTGGACAACAGCCGCATCGTGACCGAGTCCGTGTACACCAACCTGCTGCGATCGCTGTGCCCGGTGACCGGGCAGCCGGATATCGGCAGCATCCAGATCAGCTACTCGGGCATGCGCATCGACCACGCCGCGCTGCTGCGCTACCTCGTGTCCTTCCGCGAGCACCAGGGTTTCCACGAACTGTGCGTGGAGCGCATCTTCCTCGACATCCTCGACCGCTGCCGCCCGCGCGAACTCAGCGTCTACGCGCGCTACAACCGCCGCGGCGGCATCGACATCAACCCCTGTCGCAGCACCGCGCCCACCCAGCCCCTCCCGCTGCGCCTCTGCCGCCAGTAGGTCCGGGCTGCGCCCGGACATTCGTTCGGCCGCAGGTCCGGGCTGTGCCCGGACATCCCGTGCCTCGCTTGTAACCCCCCAACCGCTTCTATAAAGTACGCGCCTCGTTGCGCCGCCCGCGGCGCCGCGTCCAGGTTCCGGTGAGGTGTCCGAGTGGTTGAAGGAGCACGCCTGGAAAGTGTGTAACGGCTAATCCCCGTTCGAGGGTTCGAATCCCTCCCTCACCGCCACTGACGAAAGGCCCCGCGAGGGGCCTTTTTCGTTAGTGGCGGTGAGGGAGTGTGGACGATGCCTCCGGTTCGACAAGGAGCCGCGTAGCGGCGACGCAGGACGCCGCAGCGAAGCGCAGGCGCCCCGAAGGGGTGAGGCTGCGCAGCAGCCGAATCAATCCCTCCCATCCCTCAACCCCAGATCCGGCAGCCCATACTCGCGCACGGTCTCGCTGCCGTAGACCAGCTCCGCGACGGCCGCCATGCTCGGCATGACGGGGATGTTCAGGCCGCCGTCGACACCCAGCGTCTGGCCGGTGATCCACGCCGCGCCGTCGCTGGCGAGGAACGCGACCGCGCGGCCGATGTCTTCGGGCGTGCCCGAGCGCCCGAGTGGGGCTGCGTGCGTGAGCGTCGCGTCGAGTTGCGGTGACACGGTCGGAGCGAAGGCCTCCGTGGGCACGTAGCCCGGTTGTACGGAGTTGACCCGGATGTTGTGCTGCGCGAGTTCCACCGCGGCGCAGCGCATCAGCATGTCGAGTCCGGCTTTCGAGGCGTTGTACGCGGCGAGCCACGGCTGCACCTTGGTGCCCGAGGTAGAGGAGATCGTGATGATGCTGCCGCCGCCGTGCTGCTTCATCATCAGGCCCGCGTGCTTGATGCAGAGCGCGGTGCCGGTCACGTTAAGGCGCAGGCAGTAGTCCCACGCCTCGGCGCCCATCTGCAGGATCGCACCGGGCGCGCCGCTGCCGGCGTTGGCGACCAGCACGTCCAGGTTGCCGCCGTGCGCGGCGGCGCGCACCGCGTTCTCGACCTGGGCCTCGTCGGTGATGTCGCAGACCACGTAGCCGACCGGCGCCGCGGGGTCTACGGTGCGCAGCCGCGCCACCGCGTCCTGCAGTACGTTCTCGCGGCGGCCAGCGAGCGTCACGCGGGCGCCGGCACGCATCAGTTGGACGGCGCAGCCGAAACCCAGCCCGGTTCCGCCGCCGGTGACCAATGCATTCCTGTCGGTGAGATTCGGCATGTGCGTGACTCCGCGGCGAGTGTGCTCAGCGTTTCGGTGCGAGGGCGGGGTCCGCGGCGCGGAACCAGTCAGGGTAGAAGCGGCGCGCGGCGGCATCCACCAGTTCGATGTAAAAACCGTACGGGGTTTCGTGGTAGCTGAAGCTGGCGACGTCACCGCGTTCGTCGGCGTGCCACCACAGCTTGCGCATACCGAGTTTCTCGAGCCGCGCTGCCTCGGCGCGTATGTCCTCGGCCCACACGCCCACGTGGTGACCGCGCAGCGCACTGCCGAAATCCCACAGGCTGCCGGGCGCGGAGGCGATCAGCTCGATGTGCGATGGGCGCGTCGAATAGCTGAGGCGCAATTTCACCTCGCGCGGGCCTTGCGGCGTCTGCAACGTGGTGAACGGCAGCTCCATGGGTTGCGCGAACGCGACGCCGAGGCTCGCCCCCAGCGTCTGCATCGCCTCGTCGAGGTCCGGCACCACGAAGCCGACGTGATAGACCCTGGAGGTGGCGCCTAGGGTGCCGGCCAGTACGCCGAGCGTCCCGAATTCGTTGCCTGCGGTCATCCGGTTCACCTGTGCCACCCGATTGGAACGCCCGCACGCTAGGAACACGCTGCGCGCAAGTCGAGTGAAACTTGCGTAATGCCGTGCAAATGTGGGGGGCTGCCGGGCAGTACCGGGACAGGCGGTACCAGGCAGCGTCAGGGACGGGCCGGGCTCCAGCCTTCGCGCAGCAGCCGCGCTTCTGCATCCGCGCCGAGCGGTGCATCGGCCACCAGCGCATCGACGAAAGCATCGAAATCCGCATCCGTACTTGCGGTGGCGGTCGCGTAGTCGGACCGGCCGTCGTTCGCCGCGCCGACATCGATGAGCTTCAGTGCCTCCCAGTGCCCGTCGCGACGGCATGCGAGTCCGCGCACGGCACGCGTGCCGGCGTCCACGCGAAACTCGCGGCAGAATTGCTGCTGCGTCGAGACGAAACTCAGAACGGGGGTGACGGTCAGCGCCGGTTCGTCGGCGGCGGCGTAGGCGGTGTCGCTGAGGACTTCCTCCAGCGCCACGTGCAGCACGCTCGCCGGCTCGACCGGCCCGACGCGGACTATGGCGTCGAAGCCGCTGCCATGCCCGTCATCGGTATCGAGTTGCATCCCGATGGCCACCGCCAGCACGAAGCCCGCCGCGAGTGCGGTGACTGCCCACCAGCGCGAGCGCCGCGGCAGGCGCACCACGTTGTCCGGTGGCGGCGCTTGCAGCCGAGCGAGCACTTTCGCCGGCAACAGACTGGCGTCGATGCTGCGGCTGAACTCCGTGAGCAACGCGTCGACGTGGTTGAACTGGCACAGCCTGGCGGCGAGCGCTTCGTCCGCGGCGATGGCGTTACGCACGCGTTCCGCGTCCTCCGGGCCGAGCTCGCCGTCGATGTAGGCGGACAGGAGTTCGTCGCTGATCATGACCTCGCTCCTGCTGTCTGGCCGCGACCGATGCGCGGTGATTCCTGCTGCAGGGCGCTCGCGAGTGCTGCCCGCGCTCTTGCGATGCGGCTCATGATGGTGCCGATCGGTGTCTCGAGCACCTCTGCCGCCTGGGCATAGGAAAGCCCCTCCAGCACGACCAGCGACAGCGCCGCGCGCTGTTCCTCCGGCAGTTCGTCCATCGCATCCCTGACTTCCATCAGGGCCAGCGTGCTCATCACAGCACTTTCCCCATCGAACGCGTGTTCCGCTGCGCCGGATTCCTCCAGCGGAACCGCGGCGCGGACCTTGCGTGTGCGAATTTCATCGATCCAGATGTTCCGGCAGACGCGGAACGTCCATTTGTCCAGTTCCACCGACTCTGCCACGCCCTTCGACAGCATGCGCTCGACGGTCGACTGCAGGAGGTCGTCCGCGTCGTGACGGCTCCCGGTGAGCGCGTAGGCATAGCGACGCAGGCGCGGCAGCAGCGCGAGCAGTTCACGGCGCAGTGCGTCCGCGTTCATCGAGTCCGGTTCATGGGTTGCCGATACACTGCCATGTGTGGGCCGTTACTGCCTTTGACGAGCCAGCACCGGAGTTTATTCCCGGCCGCGTCAGGAATATTCAAACCGGTTCACACGTTTGACGGTAAGGTAGCATGGCGTCGCAAGCAGGTGGATTGCAGATCCCCCCGGCGGCGCCGACAACATCGGGGTACCCGAATCCTTGCCCATGAAACAGCTTCTCGCAGCAACCGGCTACGTCCTGATCGCCCTGTACAGCTTGGCGGGCCTGCCCCTCGGGGCAGGCACCGTGATGTCCGCCTGGGCGAGCCCGGACACCGAGGAACAGGTCGAATCCGAAGTCGAGGACGAGGTCGAGGACCAGGTCGAGGACGAGGTCGAGGACCAGGTCGAGGACGAGGTCGAGGACCAGGTCGAGGACCAGGTCGAGGACGAGGTCGAGGACGAGGTGGAGTCCGACGTGGAAGACGAAGTCGAAGATGAGGTGGAGTCAGAGGTCGAGGACGAGGTAGAGGACGAAGTCGACTCCGCACTGGAAGACGAAGTGGAGGACGAGGTCGAGTCCGACGCCGAGGAAGACCTGGAGCACAAGATCGAGGCCGGAATCGAGTCCGGCATCCAACAGAGGCTCGACGACGACGTGGCAGAGGAAGCGGACGCGAATCCCCGGGCCGATGGTCGCCGCGCGGGAATGGACTCGGGGCGCTCGATCGCGGCGGAAGCCGCGGTCGAACGCCTGACGGGACTCGATGCGGACGAGGAGGGAAACGAGATAGCCATGGGCGAATGGCTCGTGATCGCTTCGCGTGAGGACATCGAGGCGCTCGAGTCGCTGGGATACCTCACCAGGTCCGTGGAGTCGCTCGCGGGGCTGGACCGCGTGCTGGCCCGACTGGAGGCGCCGCAGAGCTTCGATATCGATGACGCCCGGGCAGCCATACGTCGCGCGGCGCCCGATGCGGGCGTGGACTACAACCACGTCTACCGGCCCGAAGCGAAGGCGCCGTTGCATGCGGTCAGTGCCAACGCGCCTGGCGAACTCATGCCGTCGCTGACCTCGGGTGACAATGCGTCGATCACGATCGGCCTGATCGACACCGGCGTCGTGCCGGATCATCCGGCGCTGCGCGGGGCGCGCATGCAGCACGCGGAGTTTGTACCCCCGGAGTCGCGGCAGACGTCGCGGCACGGCACCTCGGTGCTGTCGATCCTGGTCGGGCAGACGTCGGATTACCGCGGCCTGTTGCCCGGCGCGCAGGTGTACGTCGGCGCGGTGTTCTTCATCGGGCCCGACGGACGGGAAATCGCCACTACCACCGGGCTGGTGCGGGCGCTCGACTGGATGACGCAGCACCATGTGCCAGTGGTGAACATGAGTCTGGCGGGGCCGAGGAACGGGATTCTCGAAGCGGCCATAGATCGCAGTTTCGACGTTGGCACGGTGGTCGTCGCGGCAGTCGGCAACCGGGGTCCGACGGCGCCGCCGCTGTACCCGGCTGCCTGCGAAAACGTGGTCGCGGTCACTGCGGTCAGCCGGTCGAACAGGATCTACCGCCTGGCCAATCGCGGCGCACAGGTGGATTTTGCTGCCCCGGGGGTCGATGTGCGCCATGCCGATGGCGCATCGGGCTACCGGACGTCCTCGGGCACCTCGCTCGCCGCGCCCTTCGTGACGGCGGTGATCGCGACCTCGTGCACGCGCGTGCGCCCGTATGCCGCGTGCCTGGCCGCGCTGCAAAGGAACGCGGAGGACGCCGGTGCTACCGGCTTCGATCCGGTCTTCGGCTACGGCGTCATCAGGCCGCTCAGTATTTCAGCCCCACCTTGATGCTCGCCACGTTTTCTTCGTAGTCGGCGCTCGGGAGGTTCGACGAGAAGCCTCCGTGCTCGTAGCCGAGCACGGTGAAGAAATGCTCGCCGATCGGTATTTCGAGCGTCGCATCGAAGCGCATGCGATCGTCGTCGCGCTGTTGGCCGATGGCGGGTGTGCGCGCGGAATAGTCGCGCTGCTCGTAGAGCCAGCCAAGCTTCAGGATTGCATCGCGGTCCAGCACGCGGAAGCGTTGCGTCAGGCGCAGCTTGAGGTCATTGGCGTCGTAATCGTACTGCGCGTCATTGGCGTCCTCGCGCCGGTAGCGGTATCCGATGACCACGTAGCGGCGCACGCCCTTAAGAAAGCAGTAGAGATCCGCTCCCCCGGCGTCGACGGTCGCGTCGCGCAGGTCGATATCGGCGAAATCCTTGTCGCTGTAGGTGTACTCCGCGCGCACGAAGAGCTTCTTGCCGAAAAAACGCGCGATGCTCGGTGATACCTGCTGCATCGACAGGTAGTCGTGACCGCCGAGCCGGGCGTGGATGAAACGGTAAGCCGCTGTCGCATCGACCGTCCCGAAATCGTGGTCGATCGTGGCCGTTGCCAGATGACTCTGCAGGTCGTACGCCACGAAGTCGTCATGGTCGGTGCCGGAAAAGCCGTACCCGAGCCGCAGATCGCTGTCTGCGTCGAGTGCGAGTTCGTAATCCAGGTCGACGTCGACGACGGTCGCCAGGTCGCCTTCGCCCGTGTTCGCGTCGAGTTCGTTCACGGACACGTTGCTGTCCGATTCGACACCGGCGCTCAGCTCCACGCTGAGCGCCGATGGCTCGGCCCCGGCGCGTTGCAGCATCTCGCGTTCGGCTTTGCGCTCCGGGTCCTTCGGCTCAACGGTCTGCGCGTGCGCGAGCTGCGCAGCCAGCAGCGCCACAACCATCACTACCGGCCGAGCCAATGCGGATTTGCGTGTCATGCGTGGGATCCCGGTAGAGCGGAGCGGAATAAAGCCGCGGGCTGTTTCGTCATGGATGCATCGGGTCGAACCGGATGTCCGGCCGGAAGTATACGCATCGCGCTGTGGCCACCGGAAGAACCGGGAATCAACACGACAATCCGCCGAGGAATCCACGCCGATGATGAAGAACGCACCGTCGGAATTTCGCGCCATCGCCGTGGCGCTGCTGTTGGCTACCGGCACCGTGGGACTGCCCGCATGGGCATTGCAGCCCGGCGAGCAGGCTCCGGGATTCGAGCTCCCCGGGCGCAATGGCACGGTCACGTTCGCGCTCGCAGCGCATCCGGACAAGGTGATCTACGTCGATTTCTGGGCTTCGTGGTGCGGTCCCTGTCGCCAGTCCTTTCCCTGGATGAACGCGATGCAGCAGAAATTCGGCAGTGCGGGTCTCGAGGTGGTTGGCATCAATCTCGATGCCGAGGCAAAGGACGCCGACGCGTTCCTGGCGCAGGTGCCCGCGAATTTCACCGTGGCTTTCGACCCCGGCGGCGACTCCGCGCGCCGCTTCGGCGTGAAGGGCATGCCCACCAGCTTCCTGATCGGACGCAATGGAATGGTGATCCACGCGCACACCGGCTTCAACGAGGACGGCCGCGAGCAGCTCGAGCAGATGATCGCGGCTGCCGTCGAGGCCACGCCATGAGGGGGGCACGCGTGGTTGTTGCGTGGCTGCTGTCGACGCTTATCGCCGGCTGCTCCGGCGTCATGAAACCGGTCGAGCCGTGGGAGAAAGGCTACCTCGCAAAGCCTGCAATGACCTTCGAGGGCGACCGGCTCGATGCCGCGTATACCGAGCACATCTATTTCAGCAAGGAAGCGGCCTCGGGTGGCGGTGGCGTGGGGGGCGGCGGCTGTGGATGCAACTGAGGGGCACGTTCTGTCGATGAGTCCCGACGCCGATCCGGCTCCCTTCGCGCTGGGGATGGGAATCCTGGCCGCCGCGCTGGCATTGCCCGGAATCCAGTGCGCGCATGCGGAGACGGCGCCCGAGCGTGGGCTCGTCGCGTACAAGCATCTCGACTACGAGGACAGCCAGCCGGGGTGGGACCGCATCGATGTCGAGGCGCACGCGGTGCGCATGCTGCTGCCCGTTGCCGGCAAGTGGTTGCTCGATGGATCCGTGACGCGCGACGTCGTCTCGGGGGCATCGCCGTCGTTCCACACCTCGCGGCTGCGGGCGGGTGCGATCGAGGAGGAGCGCGACGGGTGGGACCTGCAGGTGACGCGCTATTTCGCGCGCGGCACGCTCGCGGTCGGGATCACGGACTCCGGGGAAAGCGATTACACCTCGCGAGGCTACGCGGTGACGGGCTCGATCAGCAGCGAGAGCAGGAACACCACGCTGAACCTGGGCCTGGCTACCACCCGTGACCGCATCGATGCGCCCTGGATCGGCGTGCGGCATGAACCCAAGAACGCCGACGAGTGGCTGCTCGGTGTCACGCAGATCCTCACCGCGGTCGACATCGTGCAGCTCAGCTATACGCGTTACGACGGCGACGGCTATTACTCAGATCCCTACAAGTTTCGCGACCACCGCCCCGATGCCAGGGAACAGGACACGGTGATGGTGCGCTGGAATCACCACTGCCTCGATGCGGGCGGAACGGCCCAGGCCAGCTACCGCTTCTATTCGGACAGCTTCGATGTCAGTGCGCACACGATCGCGCTGGAATATGTCCAGCCGCTGCCCGACGGATGGACGATCACGCCGATCGTGCGCCTCTATGCACAGTCGGCCGCCGACTTCTATCTCGACCCCCGCTATCCGGGGGTTCCCACTATCCGGCCGCGTGACGAGATCCAGTCGCAGGACCAGCGCCTGTCCTCGTTCGCTGCGCTCACCTACGGACTGAAGATCGGCAAGCAGTTGGGGCCGGACTGGCTGGTCGACCTGCGCTACGAGCGCTACGAGCAGGATTCCGACTGGACGCCCTTCGGTGCCGGCAGCCCGGGAATAGAGCCGTTGCACGCGTCGTGGCTGCAGTTCGGGATCGCGTGGTCTTTCTGACCGGTATGGATATGGAACTCTTTCGCGCGCAATTCCGGGCCATGGGCGGCGACAACGAGATCGTGGTCGCCGCCGCCGACGAGAGCCTGGCTACCGCGGCGATACAGGCCGCCGCCGGGGAGGTGCTGCGCATCCAGGCCCGGTATTCGCGCTACGTCGAGGACTCCGTGGTCGGGCGGATCAACCGCGCGGCGGGCAGTGCCGAGGCGGTGCCCTGCGATGCCGAGACGCTCGATCTGCTGCAGTTTGCCGACACGCTGTATCGGCAAAGCGGGGGGTTGTTCGACATTACCTCCGGCGTGCTGCGACGCGCGTGGAATTTCGCTGTGCCAGCGCTACCGTCGCAGGAGGCGCTGGCGCCGCTGCTGGCCCTCGTCGGCTGGAGCGCGGTCGAGCGCACGGAGCGCACCATCCGCCTGCCGCAGCCCGGCATGGAGATCGATTTCGGTGGTTTTGGCAAGGAATACGCCGCCGACCGCGCCGCCGCCATCCTCTCCGCGCGTGGCTTGCAGCACGGCTATGTGAATCTCGGCGGCGATATCCGCGCGATCGGTCCGCAGCCCGACGGCGAGCCGTGGCTGATCGGGGTGCAGGATCCGCGTCGCGCGGGCGAGGTGCTGGCCACCATACCGGTGGTGCGCGGCGCGCTCGCGACCAGCGGCGACTACGAGCGCTTCTTCGAGATCGACGGCACCCGCTACTGCCACGTGCTGGATCCCGGCAGCGGCTATCCGGTCTCGCACTGGTCCTCGGTCAGCGTGCTCGCACCGATGGCGATCGTCGCCGGAAGCTACTCCACCATCGCGATGCTGAAGCAGGCGGCAGGCACGGATTTCCTGCGCGATGCCGGTGTGTCGTGGCTGTGCGTCGACGCGGCGGGACAGGTCTTTTCGGGCTGAATCATCATCAAGGAGTCACGGGACATGATGCTCACGAGCGGTAACGACAGCTTCTACCTGTACGAGAACTTCATCGGCGGTACCAGCGAGGCGACGCTGACGGACGTCAGCAACCAGACAGTCGACGCCGGCGCCGGCACCGACACGGTGTTCCTCGACGATGCCTATCCGAGCAGCAATTTCACACTTGCCGTGTCAAGCACCGGCGTGGCCACGATCACCGCGGCGAGCGGGCATACGTCGTTCCAGAACTTCGAGGTGCTCAGATACAAGAACGGTGTGCAGGTTTCGATCGGTTCGGCGGGCAACGATTCGGTGTCGGGCGGTTCCGCCAGCGATCCCGGCCTCTACGGACTGGGCGGCAACGACACGCTCAACGGCGGCACCGGCAACGACACCATGCTCGGCGGTGCGGGCGACGACACCTACGTGGTCGACAGCAGCGCCGACTTCGTGCAGGAGTCGACGACGATCGGTGGTGTCGACGACGCCGGGGGCAACGACACGGTGCAGAGCGCGATCAGCTACATCCTCGGAAACTTCGTCGAGAATCTCACGCTCACCGGTGTGGCCGCGATCAACGGCACCGGCAACGCGCTCGCCAATGCGCTGACCGGCAACGGTGCGGGCAACACCCTGGGCGGTGGCGGCGGCAACGACACGCTGAATGGCGGCATAGGGGCGGACACCTTGCTCGGTAGCGCGGGCGACGACGTCTATATGGTCGACAATGCCGGGGATTCGGTACAGGAAACCACGATTCAGGGTGGTACCGTCGACGCCGGCGGAACGGACTGGGTGATCAGTTCGGTCGGCTACACCCTGGGCAGTTTCGTGGAGAACCTGTGGCTCGGCGGCATGTCGGCGATCAACGGTGCCGGCAACGCCCTGGCGAATTCGATCCTGGGCAATGGCGCGGCCAACGTACTGAATGGTCTGGCCGGCAACGACAGCATCAGTGGTGATGCGGGCAACGACGTGCTGAACGGCGGTGGGGGCGCGGACACACTGCTGGGAGGTGCGGGCAACGACACGTATGTCGTCGATGCCGTCGGTGACTCGGTGCACGAGTCCACGGTGACCGCTGGTGCAGTGGATGCCGGTGGCGTGGACACGGTCAAGAGCAGCGTGAGCTACACGCTCGGCAAGTTCCTCGAGAAACTGACCCTGACGGGTTCAGCGGCCATCAACGGCACCGGCAATGGCCTCGCGAACACGCTGCTCGGCAATGCCGCGGGCAACCGGCTCGGTGGCGGCGCCGGCAACGACGTCATCGACGGTGGTGCCGGCGCCGACATGATGCTGGGCGGCGTCGGTGCCGACACGATGCTGGGCGGCACCGGTGCCGACACCATGCTGGGTGGCGCCGGCAGCGATACCTACGTGGTCAACGCGGCGGGCGACAGCGTGCAGGAGACCACCGTGGTGGGAGGCACCATCGACGCGGGGGGTGTGGACCTCGTGAAGAGCAGCATCAGCTACACGCTCGGCAACTTCGTCGAAAAGCTGGGTCTGCTCGGAATGGGCGCCATCAATGGCCGCGGCAATGCGCTGGCAAATACGATCACCGGCAACGTGGCCGCGAACGCCCTCGAGGGGGCGGGCGGCGCGGACACGATCGCCGGCGGCGATGGCAATGACGTGCTGACAGGAGGACTGGGAGCGGACGTGTTCGTGTTCGACACCGCGCCCGCGGCGAGCAACGTCGACACGATCACGGACTTCAAGTCCGGCGGCGCACTCGACAAGATCCATCTCGACAAGGACATCTTCAGTGCGCTCGGCACGCCCGGCGCGCCGACGACGCTCGATCCGGCACTGTTCACGGTCGGCACTGCGGCGCAGGACGCGAACGATCACATCATCTACGACCAACTGAGCGGAGCGCTGTACTACGACGCCGACGGCAACGGCGCTGGTGGACAGTTGCAGTTTGCAACGATCGGGACCACGACGCATCCGGCGCTCGCGGCCAGCGATTTCCTGGTCGTCGTGTGATGTTGCAAGGCAGGCTGATGTACCGCCGAGGAGAGATCGATGCGTAGCTTATGGTGGCTGGTGCTCGTGCTGTTCCCGTGCGCTCTGTTTGCCGACGACGAATTCCTCGATCCCGATCTCGCGTTCAGGGTCACGGCACGCGCCGTCGACGCGGGCACGATCGAGGTGCGTTTCGACGTCGCCGAGGGCTATTACCTCTATCGCGAAAAATTCCGCTTCGCCGTCGAAGCAGTCGATGTCACGCTCGGCGAGCCACGGCTGCCGGCCGGCACCAGCAAGACCGACGAGTACTTCGGCACCCAGGAGGTCTATTTCGACCACGTCGTGGCGCGACTTCCGGTCCAGCGCGTCGCCGGCCCGGAGACGCCCGTTACCGTGAGCGTGGTGCTGCAAGGTTGCGCCGAAGCGGGATTCTGCTATCCGCCGCAGCTACGCGCACTCGCGGTGACGTTGCCGGCAGGTGGGACCGGTACGAGCACCCCACCCGACGAGAGCGGGCGCATCGCGAGTTCGCTGGCGAATGCGGGGCTGTTCGGCAATCTGCTGTTCTTCTTCGTTGCCGGTCTCGGCCTGTCGCTGACACCGTGTGTGTTCCCGATGATCCCGATTCTCTCGGGGATCATCGTCGGGCAGCGTGGACAGGTCTCGCGCGGTCGCGGGCTGGGACTGTCGGCGGCCTACGTTCTCGGCATGGCGCTCACCTATTCGCTGGCCGGCATGGCGGCAGGGCTCACGGGTACCCTGATCTCCGCTTCGCTGCAGAATCCCTGGATCCTCGGCAGCTTTGCGCTGGTCTTCGTGGTGCTCTCGCTGTCGATGTTCGGCTTCTACGAGCTGCAACTTCCAGCCTCGGTGCAATCGAGGCTCAACGACGGCGCGGGCAGACTGAAGGGTGGACAGGGCGTGGGGGTGTTCCTGATGGGCGCGGTGTCGGCGCTGATCGTAGGTCCCTGCGTTGCCGCACCGCTGGCAGGCGCGCTGCTGTACATCGGGCAGAGCGGCAACGCCGTGCTGGGCGGACTCGCACTGTTCACCATGGCCATTGGAATGGGCGTTCCGCTGCTGGCGGTCGGCCTTTCGGCCGGTGCGCTGCTGCCGAAGGCAGGGGCGTGGATGGAGGGCGTCAAGAAGGTGTTCGGGGTGGTGATGCTGGGCACTGCGGTGCAGTTGGTGTCTCCGGTGGTGCCACCGGTTGCAGGCATGCTCGCGTGGGCCGTGCTCCTGATCGTGCCGGCGGTTTACCTGCATGCGCTCGACCCGCTGCCAGCGGGAGCCGGCGGCCTGACGCGGTTGTGGAAGGGCTGCGGCATCGTGATGCTGATCACCGGATCGGCGCTGCTGGTCGGGGTGCTCGCGGGCAATCGCGATCCGCTGCAGCCGCTGCTCGACGTGAACGTCGCGCAACGGGCCGGTGCGGCTGGTCCGGAACAGAAGCTGCCGTTCGAACGCATCGGCTCGGTGCAGGAACTGCAGGCGCGGATCGATGCATCCGCCCGTCCGGTGATGCTCGAGATCTATGCCGAATGGTGCGCTGCCTGCAAGGAGATGGAGCACCTCACGCTCGGCAATCCCCAGGTGCGCGCGCGGTTGGCGGAATTCACGCTGCTCAAGTCCGATGTCACGGCCAACGACTCTGAGGACAAGGCGCTGCTGCGACACTTCGGGCTGTTCGGGCCGCCTGGTTTCGTGTTCTTCGCGCCGGGCGGACGCGAGATGGCCGACAAGCGTGTGGTCGGCTTCCAGCCTCCCGAGCGCTTCCTCTCATCGCTCGTCGGTGCCGATTGACGGCGTTCCGGCACCTGCTAGGAGTGCGGCGCGGCCTGCAGCGCATCATCGATCACGCCCAGCAGTTCCTGCTCGAAGCGCTTGCCGCTGTAGCAGTCCGCCAGCGCAGCGCTGGCGGCGACCACCTGCGGGAACTCGGTCTTCGGCAGCGCCGCGAAGCCGTGGCGCTGCTGGCGCCGCAGTTCGTCCTGCACCGGGCGCGGCTTCACGAAGTGCGCGAGGCTGACGCTGTCCATCATGACCACGCTGCCCAGCGTGAATGCCGTGGCGCGGTAGAACAGCCGGGTGGCGTCCCCGCTGCCGATGCCGTGGCTGCGCATGCGGCCCAGCACCTGTTCGACGATGGCGAGCGCGTTGCCGGAGGAGTGCGATGCGGTGCCCAGCAGCGGCATGATGCCCGGGTGTCGGCACAACGCGTGGCGCATGCGCGCGAAGGTGTGAAGCAGCCACAGCCGCAGTTCGGGCGTGTCGTGCGCGGTCACCGCGGAGTCACTGACGACGAGATCCACCAGTGTGGCCTCGAGCGCCGCCTTGTTCGGGAAGTAGCGGTAGATCGCCATCGGCGTCACGTGCAGTGACTGCGCCAGCCGGCGCACGGTGAGTTCCGCCAGTCCCGCCAGGTCGACGATCCGGAGCGCGGCGCGCTGGATCTCGAGGCGCGACAGCTGTCCCGCGCGCCGGCCGGGTTCCTTTGCCCGCTCGCGGGCCGCCGATTCCGGACTCCTCATGCACTGCGCTTCCGTGGCCGGGTGATGTTGACACCGATTCGTGCACGGTAGTATACAACGTATACACGCACTCTTTGCACCGGGTTGACGCGGCGCCGCCGGGGCGCGCCGGGCAACCGATCGCCGGGGACAGCGCATGAGCGACGCGTCGTTGACGGGCCGGGAAGCGAACGGCGGGATCGTGAAACCGACGCGCCAGCTCGCGATGGTGTTCGATCTCAACAAGTGCCTCGGCTGTCATACCTGCACCATCGCCTGCAAGACGCAGTGGACCAGCCGCGAGGGCATGGAAGGGCAGTGGTGGGCGGTGGTCAACACCATGCCGGGGCAGGGAACCCCGCGCGGCTGGGAGCAGATGGGCGGGGGCTTCGACGCCGCCGGCGAGGCGCGTCCGGGCCTGATCCCGGTGCGCGAGGAACACGGCGAGGCGTGGCAATTCAATCACGCGCAGATGTTCTTCGGCGGCGAGGGCAAGCGCAGCCATTTGCAGCCCGTCACCGCCCGCGAGCGCCCACCGGCGTGGGGGCCCAACTGGGACGAGGACCAGGGCGACGGCACGTACCCGAACTCCTGGCACTTCTACCTGCCGCGCATCTGCAACCACTGCACGCACCCGGCGTGCCTCGAGGCCTGTCCGCGCGGTGCGATCTACAAACGCGAGCAGGACGGCATCGTGCTGATCGACGGGTCGCGCTGCCGCGGCTACCGGATGTGCATGGAGGCGTGTCCGTACAAGCGGATCTATTTCAATCACGTGCGCCAGATCAGCCAGAAGTGCATCTTCTGCTTTCCGCGCGTCGAGGCGGGCGTGGCGCCGGCCTGCGCGCGGCAGTGCCCGGGGCGCTTGCGCTTCGTGGGCTACCTCGACGACGAGGCCGGGCCCATCCACCAGCTGGTGCACCGCTTCAAGGTGGCGTTGCCGCTGCACGCGGAGTACGGCACGCAGCCCAACGTGTATTACGTTCCGCCGCTGTCGCCGCCGCGGATCGATGCCGACGGCAACGTGATCGAGGGTTCGCGGCGCATTCCCACCGACTACCTGCGCAGCCTGTTCGGCGCCGGCGTCGACGAGGCGCTGGCGACCCTCGAGCGCGAGATGGCGTACCGGCGTGCGGGCGGGAAGTCGGAACTGCTGGACACGCTGATCGTGTATCGCTGGCCAGAGGGCATCTTCCCGGATTTCCCCAACGGACCGGCCGATGTCCCGGGAGGTTTCCATGCACGTTGACCTGCACCGGCGGCGCTTCGTGCTGGCCGGTGGCGCCGCGCTCGCCTGCGGCAGCCTCGGCTTGTCGCTGCGCCAGCTGGCGTGGGCGGAGGTCGCGGGTGCGGACGGGTTGCCGCCGCCCGGACCGGCGCCGGTCTACCAGGGTTTCGAGGACCTCTACCGCGCGCAATGGACCTGGGACAGCGTGGTGAAGTCGACCCACATCGTGAACTGCTGGTACCAGCGCGGCTGTGCGTGGGACGTGTTCGTGAAGGACGGCATCGTGTGGCGCGAGGAGCAGTCCGGCGTCTACGCGCCAACCGACCCCGCGGTGCCCGACTACAACCCGCGCGGCTGCCAGAAGGGCGGCTGTTACAGCCAGCGCATGTACGACGAGGGACGCATCAGGTACCCGATCAAGCGTGTGGGCGCGCGCGGCGAGGGACGCTGGCAGCGCGTGAGCTGGGAGGAAGGGCTGCGCGAGGTGGCTGACCGGATCATCGACGCGCTGGTCGAGGACGGACCGGGGTCGATCGTGTGGGACGGCGGCACGGCCTCCAGCGGGGGCGGTCACGGCACCGGGGTGTTCCGCGGCGCGCACGTGCTGGACACGCCGCTGCTCGACGTGAACAGCGACGTGGGCGACCACCATCCCGGAGCGCAGGTCACGGTCGGCAAGATCAGCTTCTCCGGCTCGATGGACGATTTCTTCTACTCGGACCTGATCCTGATCTGGGGCGGCAATCCGGTTTTCACGCAGATCCCGAACGCGCACTTCCTGAACGAGGCGCGCTACAACGGCGCGCACATCGTGACCATCGCACCCGATTACAGCGCCTCGGCGGTGCACGCGGACGAGTGGGTGCCGGTGTCGGTGGGCACCGACGCGGCGCTCGCGCTGGGGATGTGCAGGATCATCCTCGACGAGGGGCTGGAGGACCGCGCCTTCATCGCGGAACAGACCGATCTGCCGTTGCTGGTGCGTACCGACACCGGGCTGTTCCTGCGCGCCAGCGACCTCGAGGAGGGCGGGGCCGACGATCGCTTCCACGTCTGGGATACCGGCAGCGATTCGCTGCGCCGATGTGACCACCGCTCGCTCGCGCTCGACGGCGTGCAGCCCGCGCTGGAAGGCGAGTACACGGTGGCAACGCCCGACGGGGCGGTCACCGTCACGCCGGTGTTCGCGCTGCTGAAGCGTCACCTCGCGGACTACGACGCCGCGCGCGTGCAGGCCATCACCGGGGTGGGTGCGCGCACGCTGGCCGCGCTGGCGCGGCGGATCGCCACCGCGAAAGCGGCTGCGATGGTCACGCAGTCGAATTTCTCGAAGTTCTACCACGGGCTCGAGATGGAGCGTTGCCAGATCCTGCTGATGACGCTGTGCGGGCAGATCGGCCGCAAGGGCAGCGGCATCGTGGGCTTCCCGGCGCTGTCGATCGCCGGGCACGAGACGATCGCGGTGTCGGACGGCGGCTATTCGCCGCAGCTCGGCGCGCTGCTGCTGCAGATCAGGAATGCGCCCCGGGCGCTGCAGTGGAAGATGGCCGGCCATACCGACGAGATGATCGTCTACGAGCTGGCGCGCGAGGCCTACCGCAGCGGCGCGCATCTGCCGTCGAATCTCTACTGGTACCGCTTCGGGCTGGGAAGCCTGCTGGGGAGTTCGGCCAGATGGGACCCCACGATGCAGCGCGAGCTCGATGCTTTCCTGCAGGAGGCCTACGCCAAGGGCTGGCAGATCGAGCCGCCGACCAGCCGCCAGCGCGTGTTCCTCGAGATCGGCGGCAATATCCTGCGCCGCACCCGCGGCTACAACCGGCTCTACGAGACCTTCGTCGCGGAGCTCGACCTGCTGGTCACGCTCGACTGGCGCATGAGCAACACGGCGCTGCACAGCGACTATGTGTTTCCGGCCGCGGGCTGGTACGAGAAGGACGACATCACCTGGGCCACGCCGCTGGCACCGTATGCGCACATCGTCTCGCAGGCGGTGCCGCCGCTCGGGGAGTCGAAATCCGACTGGGCCTTCGTCGCGCTGTTGCTGAAGACGATCCAGCAGCGCGCGATCGAACGCGGCATCCGGGAATTCGTCGATCGCGCGGGCCAGTCGCGGCGCCTCGACGAAGTTTTCGACGAGTTCGGCTTCCACGGCCGCTACGACGAACACAGCGACCAGCAGCTGCTGACCGACATCCTGGAGATGACTACGAACCTGGGCGGCATCGGCTGGGAGGAACTCAAGCGAAAGGGCTTCGCGCGCTATACCGCGCTCGACATCAGCCTGATCAACACCGCGAACGCGACCGACATCGCCCCCGACGCCACGATCACGGCCAACACCTGGCACACGGAGAAGAAACTGCCGTGGCCCACGCTGACGCGCCGGATCCAGTTCTACATCGATCACCCGTTCTTCATGGAGCAGGGCGAGCAACTGCCCACGCACAAGGACAGTCCGGCGATCGGCGGCGACCATCCGCTGCGCATGACCGGCGGGCACACGCGCTGGTCGATCCACGCCAGCTGGCGCGACCATCCGAACCTGCTGCGCCTGCAGCGCGGCGAGCCGACGATCTTCATCAACAGCGACGACGCGCTGCAGCGCGGCATCGCCGACGGTGACCTGGTGCGCGTGTTCAACGACATCGATTCCTTCGAGACCCGCGCGACGATCCTGCCCGGCCTGCGGCCGGGGCAGCTGATGCAGCACCATGCCTGGGAGCCGTTCCAGTACCGCGACGGCAAATCCTACGCGGCCGTCACCGCCAGCCCGATCAATCCGCTGCAGCTCGCCGGCGGCTATTTCCACCTGCAACCGTTGCCGCTGGCCGCCACGCCGGGGCCTTCCGATCGCGACACCCGCGTCGAGATCGAACGCGTGGAGCGCGCATGAGCGCGCCCGCGGCGAAGGCATGGCCGGTGGCGCTGGAAAGCGAGGCGTGGGCGCTGCTCGCGCGGCTGTTCGACCATCCGGACGAGGCGCTTCCCGCGCAACTCGCCAGCGGCGAGTTGAAGCAGCGACTGCAGGGTAGCTTCGGCGCGCTCGCCCCCGAGCTGTGGGCGGAGCTGCCGGTGGCGGGGTTCGAGGGCAAGGTCACGCGCGAGGCGCTCGCCGTGGAGTACAGCCGGCTGTTCCATTTCGGCAACCGAGACGCGCCGCTGTGCTCGCTGCACGAGGGCGAGCACCGCGGCAACCGCATGGACGTGATGGAACGCGTGCTGCGCTTCTACACGCATTTCGGACTGAAGCTCGGGAGGAATCCGAGCGAGATGCCCGATCACCTGGTCAGCGAACTCGAGTTCCTGCACTTCCTCGCGTTCCAGCAGGAACGCTACCAGCGGCACGGACTCGATGCCGGGGCGTTCCGGCGTGCGCGGACGGATTTCCTGGTTGCCCATCCCGGGGCGTGGATGCGCGGTTTCAGTAACCGCGTCATCGCCGCCACCGCGCACCCGTTCCACGACGCCTGTGCCCGCTTGCTGGGAGGCTTCCTCGCCGTGGCGCTCGATGCCCACGGCGTGGTGCCGATGGTGTCCACCCGCCGACCGGCCACGATGTAGGTCCGGGCTGTGCCCGGACATTTGTTCGGCCGTAGCGCCACCAGAGGAATGGAAACCATTGCGGCCATGGGATTGCACCTCGCTGTAAAGCCCGTAACATCGGCTTCCAGGTTCCCCGACCTCGCAACGATCGATCACACGGCCTTGTCACACAGGCTCCCCAGCGGGGCTAACGACACTCCACGTGCTGGTCGAATGGGGCGGGGAGCCACTCTACGTGCGGAGTCAGCCAAGGCTGCTCAAAGGTCCGGTCGGCTTCCCCGGAAGCGGGCATGACAAAAACACGCCCGTCATCAAGGTACAAGGTCCGGGCTGTGCCCGGACAAACATTCGGCCACAGGCCGAACCTACGCTTGGGCGGTGCGCTGCTTTCTTGCCGCGAGGCGCACGGCGATCAGGCCGGCGGCGAGCAGCGCGAGTGCGCCCGGTTCCGGCACCGGGGCGCCATCGTCCGAGATCGTGAACCGCGCGTAGTCGAGCACCCAGCCGTCGCCGCCACTGATGGTCTGGAAGGTGAGCGTGTTGCTGCCGTCGAGCAGTGCGAGGAACGACGAGAGGTCGAAGGTGTTGCGCCAGGCGTAGTTGTACATCGGGCCGACGTCGTCGCCGTCGGTGAGGGTGCCGAGCAGTTGACCGTCGATCAGCACCGAGGTGAGGCCATTGAGTCCCTGGCCTCCCGTGAATACCTCGAGCGAGGCCGAGGTGATCGGCCCCAGGCCGCCGAGGCTGTAGGTCAGGGACACCGCCTGGGTGCCGTACACCCACGTGTCGGTGCCGTCACCGTCACCACCCCCGACAGCGGACCATTCGAAGCCGCTGGCATGAGTCGCGCCGATGCCGAAGCCGTCGGTGTCGCCGAGTTGTGCCTCGATCGTGGTGGCGGAGGCGGTGGTGCAGAGCATGGCAAACAGTGCGCCGGTGAGGAGATGTTTCACGAGTAGGGCTCCCTCGGTGGATCAGAAAATCGATTAACGTAACGCCGCACCGTGTGCTGCGTCGCCGACGGATTCACTAAGCAAATTTTGCGCCAATGGATAAAGCGAAGGCAAAACAAACACATACACATGCGATGGCGATTGTTGTGTAAAAAACATCGACACGTGGTCGCCGTGTCGCCTTGCCGCGTGTGAACTGGCCTGGCAGTGACCGCAAATGAGCGCACCGCGCCCCGCAGCCGCACCCCCTGAGGCTGCGCCCGGCGACAATCGGCGCTGCTATGCTTGCCCTGCGTCGAGAATCGCCGAGGAGTCGTGCCGATGCCCCGCTTTCTGCACACCGCCGACTGGCAGATCGGCCGCCAGTATCCGCGTTTCGAAGCGGAGGACGCCGCCGCGCTGGCAGAGGCACGGATCACCACGGTGGAGACGATCGCCGCCATCGCGCGCGAGGAGCGCGTGGACGCGGTGCTGGTGGCCGGTGACGTGTTCGATGCGCAGACGGTGTCGGATCGCACGATCCGCCGACTGTTCAACGCGCTTGCCGCGTATCCGGGGCCGTGGCTCATGATTCCCGGCAACCACGACGCGGCGCTGGCCGAGAGCGTGTGGACGCGCGCGCAGCGCCTGGGCGCGGTGCCCGCTAACGCGCAGCTCTTGCTGAAGCCGGGCGTGTATGCGTTCGAGGCGCTGGGTTTCGCGGTGCTGGCCGCACCGCTCACGCAGCGCCATACCTATGGTGACCTCAGCGACTGGTTCGATCGCACCGGGACCGCGCCGGGGTTGCTGCGCATCGGGCTGGCGCACGGCAGCGTGCAGGGCGTGCTGGCCGAGGACATCGACTCGCCGAACCCGATCGCCGCCGATCGGGCCGCGCGTGCGCGGCTGGCGTATCTGGCGCTCGGCGACTGGCACGGCGCCAAGCGTATCGACGAGCGCTGCTGGTACAGCGGCACGCCTGAGCAGGACCGCTTCAAGGACAACGGCGCCGGGCAGGTGTTGCTGGTCGACGTCCCGGTCGACGGCTCGGCGCCGCGGGTCGAGCCGCGCCGGAGCGGGCAGTACGCGTGGCAGGCGTGGCAGTTCCGGCTGGACGTGGACACGGACCTGGACCGGCTCGCGCAGGAACTCGAGCGGCTGGCGCCGCAATCGGTGCTGCAACTCGCTATCGAGGGTCGGCTCGATCTCGCGGGCCGGCAGCGGCTGCAGGAGATTCTCGCGGTGGCCGAGGCGCGCCAGCGCGCGCTGCTCACCGATCTGTCGGGGCTGCGGTTGCAACCCTCGGAGTCCGATATCGCGGCGCTGCAGGCCGACGGTTACGTGGGCGACGTGCTGGCCGAGTTGCGCGACCGTCAGGCGGACGCGGCCGACGCGCTGGCGCGCGAGGCGCTGGTGATCCTCGCGGGGCTGCTCGGCGAGCGCGCGGCCGGGGAGGTGCGCTGATGAAACTGCGCAGCATCCGCGTCGAGCAGCTCCGCCAGTTCCGCCAGGCGGTGTGCATCGAAGACCTCGCCGATGGCATCAACCTGTTCACCGGTCCCAACGAGTCGGGCAAGAGCACGCTGGTGCGCGCGATCCGCGCGGCGTTCTTCGAGCGTCACAAGTCCGCCAGCGTCGAGGACCTGCAGCCGTGGGGCGATTCCTCGGCGGCGCCGCGCGTCACGCTCGAGTTCGACTGGGGCGGCGAGCGCTGGCGGCTGGTCAAGAGCTTCCTGCGCCAGAAGCGCTGCGATCTGCAGGTCGGCGGCCGCGCGTTCAGCGGCGAGGAGGCCGAGGAACGGCTCGCCGGGTTGCTCGGCTTCCAGTTCCCCGGCCGCGGCGCCAGCCGGCCCGAGCACTGGGGGATTCCGGGCTTGCTGTGGATCGAGCAGGGCACGGGGCACGAGCTGCAGCAGGCGGTGGCCTTCGCCGGCGAGCACCTGAAGTCGGCGCTGGGGCGCAGTCTGGGCGAGGTGGCGAGCAGCGCGGGTGACGAGGTACTGGCGCGGGTCGAGCGCGAGCGTGCGCTGTTGCTGACCTCCACCGGTCGTCCGACCGGCGAGTACCAGCGTGCGATCGCGGAGCACGAGGAACAAGGCGCCGCGCTCGGGCAACTGGACGCCGACCTGGCCACGTACCGCGAACAGGTCGATCGGCTCGGCGAGCTGTTCGAGCTCATGCGCGAGGACCACGGCCGGCCGTGGGAGGAGTTCCGGCGGCAGGCGGCGGAGGCCGCCGCGCGGCTCGCCGAGGCGCGCGGCGCGCAGGCCGAGCAGCAGCGCGCGCGCGAACAACTCGAGGAGGGACGCGCAGCGCAGCGCGCGTGCCGCGAGAGGCTGCTGGACTTCGACGGGCAGGAACAGGAGCTGCGCGATCGCGGCGAAAAACAGCGCGTTGCCGAGCGGGCGCTGGCGGATCTGCGCGCCGCGCAGCCGGCGATCGCCTCGCGACTGGAGCGCGCCCAGGCCGCGCACGGGGTCGCGCGCGACGCGTTGCAGGTGGCGCACCAGGAGGAGCAGCGCACGCAGCTGCAAGGCTCGGTGGTGCAGCTCACCAACGAGCTGGACGCCGCCGCCGGGCGCCTGGGCAAGGCGCAGACGCTGCAGGCTGAACTGCTCGGCCTGCGCGAGGAGCTGCAGTCCACCGAGATCGACACGCGCCGGCTGGCTCGGCTGAAGAAGGATGCACGCGCACTGGAGGATCTGGCGCTGCAGGAGCGCACGGTCGCCACGCGGCTGCGCTTCGAGCTGCAGCCGCAACGCCATCTGCTGTTGGGCGACGAGACGCTGACCGGCCACGGCGAGCGCCTGCTGCTGGAGCCGGTGCGGCTGCGCGTCGAGGGCGTGGGCGATCTGCACATCCAGCCCGGAGGCGAGGACCTCGCCGAACTGCTGCGCCAGCGCGAGCGGCTGCAGGACGCCGTCGCCGCCGCACTCGCGGCGTTGCGCGTGGGCAGCCTCGCGCAGGCCGAGGAGCGCGTCGAACGCGCGCGCACGCTGCGTCACGGGATCGAGCGCCGCGAGTCGCTGCTCGGGGAGATCGCGCCGGAGGGCATCGACGCACTGCAGCAGGCACAGCAACTGGAGCGTCGGCGCCGCGAGGGTCTGCAGGCGTCGCTGGCGGAACTGCCGGCGGCGACGGCCGCTGCGGCGAGCGTCAAGGACGCGCAGCGCGCCGCGGAACGCGCCAGCGAGGAGCTGGATGCGGCGCGGCGCGCGGCGGTCGATCTGGAGCGCGAGATCGGTATCGCGGAGCACAGGTTCGCGCACGCACGCGCGGAATGCCAGCGGGTCGAGGCGCTGGTGCAGGCGCCGGACCGGCGCCGGCAAGTCGACGAGAGCCAGGCGAAACTGGTCGAACTGCTGGCCACCGAGCGTGCGCTGCAGGAGACGATCGCGACCCGCCAGCTCGCCATCGACGCCGTGCGGCCCGAGGTGCTGGAGCAGGACCAGCGGCGCTTGAACGCCAGCGCGGATTCGCTGGAGCACGAGGCACAGGTGCGCGAGCGCGAATTCCATCGGCTGCAGAGCAGCCTGGAGGCGCTGGGCGCGCACGGCATCGAGGAGCGACGCGCCGCGACGCTGCAGACGCTGGAGCTCGCGGCACGCCGGCGCGAACAACTCGGGCGTCGCGCCGGTGCGCTGGATCTGCTGCTGGGGCTGTTGCGCGTCAAGCGCCAGGAGCTCACGCGGCGGCTGCAGGCGCCGTTGCAGCGCCACCTGAATCACTATCTGCAGTTGCTGTTCGCGCAGGCGAGCCTGGACGTCGACGAGAACCTGGTGCCGCAGACGCTGGTGCGCCGCGTCGATGGCAGCGATCAGCACGGCGACGTGCTCACGCTGAGTTTCGGCGCGCGCGAGCAGACCGGTCTGATCAGCCGGCTGGCTTACGCGGATCTGCTGCAGGAAGCCGGCCGGCCCACGCTGATCATCCTCGACGATGCGCTGGTGCACACCGACCGCGAGCGCCTGGCGCAGATGAAGCGCATCCTCTTCGACGCCGCCGGGCGCCACCAGATCCTGCTGTTCAGCTGCCACCCCGAGGACTGGCGCGACCTCGGCGTGGCGGCGCGCGAAATGCGGTCGCTGTAGGTCGCGGCGCGGCGGCCGGAGGCCGAACCTACGTGTTGGCGGCGTGGCGTCCGGCCTGGCGGCCGAAGAAGCTGGAATCGCCGAGCGACATGCCCGAGCTGTAGCCGTCGCCCCAGCGCGGGATGCCGCAGGCGGTGCGCCCTGCCGCGTACAGGCCCTCGATCACGTTGCCGTCGGGTGTGAGCACCTGCCCGGTCGGCAGCGTCGACAGTCCGCCCAGCGTGAACGAGGTGCCGGAGACCGCATCGCCGCCGAAGTTCAACGCCGCGAACGGCGGCTCGACCAGCGGACGCAGGTACTGCGGGATCTTGTGCCACAGCGGATCCTGGCCCCCGGCCGCGTGACGGTTGTAGGTTGTCACGGTGTGCACCAGTTCGCCCGCCGGCATCCCGAGTTCCGCTTCCACTTCCTCCCACGTCTCGCCGGCCGCGCTGATCTCGATGTCCTGGAACACCCACGGACGTGCGAAGATCGCGTTGTCCACCAGCAGCCAGCAGTGGTCGCCGGGCTGGCGCATCATGTACTGCGTGACGCGCCCGTGGTACGCGTCCTCGTTGATGAAGCGCTGGCCCGTGGTGTTGACCAGGATGCCGTTCAGCAACTGGTCCGGCGGGAACATCGGGCGCGTCGCGAAGAACTCGCCCATGTGGATCGTGGCGCCGCCCACGGACGCGCCGAGCTGGATGCCGGCGCCGTGGTCGTTGCCGGCGCTGGTCGGGTTCGGGCACTTCAGCGCCGCCGGCACGTAGCGGCGCACCATGTCCTCGTTGCAGATGAAGCCGCCGGTGCACAGGATCACGCCCTTGCTGGCGCGCACCACGCGCGGCTCGCCGTCGATGCGCACCACCAGGCCGTGCACGCGGTTGTCGTCGTCGGCCACCAGCGCCAGCGCGCGTGCGCTGTAGCGCGTCTGGATGCCGAGTGCGTTCACGCGTTCGGTGAGCTTCTCCATGATCACCCGGCCGGCGCCCATGCCGACCAGTTGCGCGGCATGCCCGCGCGGTGCGGGTCTGGCGCGCTCGGCGAAGGGCCACGCCTTCTCGCTGCCCGACCATACCAGCGTGTCGTCGGTCAGCGGCTCGAGGCATTTCTCGGCCGAGTAGGTGCCCTTGAACGGCACACCCTGCGCGACCAGCCAGTCGAAATGATCGCGCGCGCCCTCGGCATAGCAGCGCACGCGTGCCTCGTCGGCGTTGGCGCCGCCGGCCATCATCAGGTATTCGCGGAAATCCTCGGTGGCATCCTCGAAGCCGGCCGCGCGCTGCACCGCCGTGCCGCCATTGCCGCCAAGATAGAACTCGCCGCCCGAGAGCGCGGTGCTGCCGCCGGAGACCGCCGCGAGCTCGAACACGGTGACGGTGGCACCGGCGAGGCGCGCCTCGATCGCGGCGCAGGCCCCGGCGATGCCGAAGCCGACCACCGCCACCTCGGTTTCGATGTCCCAGTGTTGCACCGCGTCGAGGCGAAGCGGCTGCGAAAGCGAATACGGTCTGGACAAGGTGTTGCTCCTCGATCTGGAAGTTTCGTTGACCCGGGCGCGGTCAGTTCAGCCCGCCATGGCTGCCGGCCACCGCGCCGATCACGGTCGCCACGCTCAGCGTGAGCAGCAGCCAGTGCATGCGTTCGATGCGCCGGAACACCCGCTCCGGTTCGCGCCGCGCGCGTTCGATGAACCAGCGATGCAGGAACAGCGGTTCGGCGACGAACAGCATCACCGTGAACAGCAGCCAGATCGCGACCATCGCGTGCATCCACCAGAACTGCGGGTTCGTGAAACGCTCCCACAGATCCCAGACCCACGTGAGGTAGAAACCGGTGGCGCCGGCCAGCAGCGTGGTGGCGCGCGCTTGCCATGCGAAGCGCCCCTCGATCGCCTCGAAGAACGCCACCCGCTGCTGCGGTTCCTTCAGACGGCGCACCGAGGGCAGCAGCACCGTGGTCACGAAGGCCACGCCCCCTATCCACATCACGATCGCGCACACGTGCAGCGCACGCGCCAGGGCGAGGTGTTCGCTCGACATCGGTGGGCGGACCTCCTGGCGCGGTTCGTCGAACGGGCGCCATGATAACCGCCGCCGGCCCGTCCGGGGCAAACGTGACCGGTACGTAACGCGGCGCCCGGTGTTACCATACGTAACCTGAACTACAACAACCGACACCGAGAGGAGCAGAAGATGCCGAAGCCCGGCCGTATCAAGCCCCCGATGGGGCACGACAACGCATGGTGGTGGGAGCAGGCGGCGCAGGGCGTGGTCGCGATCCAGCGCTGCACGCAGTGCCAGACGCTGCGCCATCCGCCCCGCCCGATGTGCAGCGAGTGCCGCTCGCTCGAATGGGACTTCGTCGCCTCCAGCGGCAAGGGCACCGTGACCAGCTACACCACGCTGTACTACCCGCAGTTCCCCGGTTACGAGTACCCGTTGAACATCGTGCTGGTCGATCTCGAGGAGGGCACCCGTGTCACCTCGTGCCTCACCGGTTGCACGCCCGAGGAGGTCGATTTCGGTATGGCCGTGACGGCTTACATCCACGAGGACGAGGACGGGTTCAAGATCCCGATGTTCCGGCCGGCAGCGAAGGGGGGGATCTGAGATGGCGGTTTCGATGAAGAACCAGGCAGCGGTCGCCGGTATCGGCACCACGAAGTACACCAAGAATTCGGGCGTCTCGGAACTCGCGCTGGCGTGCGAGGCGGTGCGCAACTGTTGCGACGACGCCGGCCTCGACCCGGCCGAGGTCGATGGTCTGGTCACCTACACGATGGAGACCAGCGACGAGATCGAGGTCGCGCGCGCGGTCGGCCTCGGTGACCTGACGATGTGGGCCAAGATCAACTACGGCGGCGGCGCGGCGGTCGGGCTGATCCAGCAGGCAGTGATGGCGGTGACCTCAGGTGCCGCGAAGAACGTGATCGTCTGGCGTGCGATGAACGGCCGCTCGGGTCAGCGCATGGGGCAGGGCGTCTCGGGCAACATCATCAGCAGCGACCTGATCCACTGGTCGTGGTACATGGCCTACGGCATGCTGACCCCGGTGTCGTGGGTGGCGATGATCGCCAACACCTACATGCACAAGTACGGCGTGACGCGCGAGCACCTCGCCGAGGTCGCGATCGCGCAACGCACCTTCGCGCTCAACAACCCGAATGCAGCCGGCTACGGACGCCCGCTGACGATCGAGGAGTACATGGCCGCGAAACGCATCACCGAGCGGCTGTGCATCTACGACTGCTGCCAGGAAACCGACGGTGCCTGCGCGCTGCTGATCACCAGCACCGAGCGCGCGCGCGACCTGCGCCAGAAGCCGGCGGTGATCCGCGGTGTCACGCAGGCCTCCACGCGCGGCCAGGAGCAGATGACCAGCTTCTACCGCGAGGAGCTCGATTCGCTGCCGGAGATGGAACTGGCCGCGCGGCGCGTCTACGCGATGTCGGGACTGGGGCCGAAGGACATCGACGCCGCGTGCCTGTACGACGCGTTCTCGACCGAGATCGTCATGCAGCTAGAGTCCTTCGGTTTCTGCGAGCGCGGCGAGGCGAAGGATTTCGTGGCCGACGGCAACCTGCGCATCGACGGCCGGCTGCCGAACAACACCCACGGCGGGCTGCTGTCGGAGGCGTACATCCACGGCGTCAACAACATCGCCGAAGGCGTGCGCCTGATCCGCGGCACCTCGTGCAACCAGCCCAGGCGCGCCGAGCACGTGCTGGTGTCCAGCGGAGTGGGCGTGCCCACCGGCGCGGTGATCTTCGGGCGCGATTGACGCCGGCGATGCATGTTCGGCCACAGGCCGAACCTACAGCGAGCGCAGGAAGCGCAGCGCCAGTTCGGTGATACGCTCAGGTGCCTCGATCGCGGTCATGTGGCCAAGACCTTCCATCACGACCAGCTCCGCCTGCGGTATGCAGCGCGCGAGCTGTTCGGCGGGCTTCACCATGTAGAAGTCGTGCTCGCCCACGATCACCAGGTTCGGACAGCCGATGCGCCGCAGGGCCGCGGTGCGCGGATCGTGGTCCGCGTAGTAGCTGCGCGCGAAGGCGCTGCACAGCACCGGGTTGTTCAGCGACTGGATCTCCAGCGCCCAGCGCCAGCAGCGTTCGGGGTCGGCGTTGCTCTCGAAACGGTTGTAGAACGGCGCCAGCGGGTGGTTCGCCGGGTCCTCGCGCAGGCGGCGGAACATCTCGGCGAAGTTCGGGAACGCCGCCAGGTTGCCGGCGTTGAATTCGGCGACCGAGAGGATGTCGGGATCGTCCATCGGCACCGGCTGCTCGTCCCATTCCGGCCCGCAGTACTTCTCGAGCGGGATGGTGGCCGAGGAGGTATCGCTGGAGGTGATCGACAGCAGCCGCTCGCTGTGGTCCATCGCGTAGCGCAGCGCCGCCATGCCGCCGGTGGCGTGCGTGAGCAGGTGGAAGCGCTGCAGGCCAAGCAGATCGGCGAGCGCGCCGATGTCCGCGGCGACCGACTCGATCGAATACCCCGGGTTCGCGCCTTCCGGCACGCTGCGCCCGTGGCCGCGCATGTCCATGTCGATCACGCGGTAGCCGGCGTCGGCCAGCGCGCCCGAGACGCCGGTGCGTCCCCAGTAGCTGCCGTTCTCGATGAAGCCGTGCAGCGTGACGATCGGCGCGCCGCGCCCGCCGGTATCGTCGAAGAACACGCTGGCATCACTGCGTTTCAGGTAAGGCATCGGCGTCGCTCCGTGGTCGTTGCGGTTCAGGGTATGAGCAGCACGCGGCCGAAGCCGGCGGCGCCGGACTCGACCCAGGCGTGCGCGGCGGCGGCCTCGGCGAGCGGGAACTCGCGCGCGATCGGCATCACGAGTTCGCCGCGCGCGATGGCGGCGATCAGTTCGCCGATCGCCGCGTGCAGGCGCGGGGTCGCGAAATCGAAACCGGCGATCACACCGGTGACGCTGTAGCGCCCGACCATGATGTCGACCGAGTCGATCAGGTTCGGCTCGCGCGCGGCGCAGCCGGCGATGATCAGGCGCCCGTTGACGGTCATCGCCTTCGAGGCTGCCTGCAGCGCACGCCCGCCGACGGTGTCGATGCACACGTCGTAGCCGTGCTCGCCCGCGTGGCGCGCGATCGCCGCGCCCACGTCGTCGCGGCGGTAATCGATGCCCTCGTGCATGCCGAGTGCGTGCAGTCGTGCAAGCTTGGCGGCACTGCCCGCGGTGCCGGTCACGCGTGCTCCGGCCCTCCGCGCGAGCTGCACGGCGGCCACGCCGACCCCGCCGCTCGCGCCCAGCACCAGCACGCTGTCGCCGGCGCGCACACGCGCTGCCTCGACCAGGCACTCGTGTGCGGTGCCGAAGGCGGCCGGGATCCCGGCCCCGCTGCGCACGTCGAGCCCCGGCGGCAGCGCCCAGGTGTGCGCTGCCTTCGAGGTGCGCAGCTCGGCGTGCGAACCGGCCCATGCGAACGTGATCACCTTCTGTCCGCATGCGAAACCCGTCACGTCGGCGCCGAGCGCGACGATCTCGCCGGCCGTCGAGTAGCCGACGATGTGCGGGCGCGCGGGCGGCGGCGAGGACTGGCGGTGCAGCAGGTCGCCGCCCTCGAGGCTGATCGCCTCGACGCGGATCATCACCTCATCAGCGCCGCACATCGGGTCCGGGACGTCCTCGTAGCGAAGCACCTCGGGGCCGCCGTTCTGGTAGTAGACCGCTGCCTTCATCGCATCGTCTCCGGGCCGTGCAGGATCAGGAGAACGAATCCTCGGCCTTCAGGCCGAGCCGTTCGTTCTTGCCCACCATCATCGGTTGCCAGTTGCCCCAGCCCACGCCGCCGCCGACCGGGTCGCTGATGCGCACCACCGTGTCGCGGATCTGGTGCAGGCGCCTGGCGTTCTCGGGCGTGCTGCAGTCGGTGATGCGCTCGCCGTCGATGTGCAGCTTGCCGCGCCAGCCGCCGTGGTAGTGGCCGTCGAAGCCGAAATAGAGTCCCGCACCGAGGTGGAAGCCGGTGTCCGCGAGCACCTCGATGGTCATCGGGCGCAGCGTGCCGTCGGCCATGCGGCAGACGATGCGGCCGCCGAGGAAGCGGCGGTTGACCGGGTGGTAGTCGAGCTCGGGTTCGATGTCGACGATGCGCTCGATGCGCCCGTCCGGGTGTTCGATGGCCGACATCACCGAGCGCGTGCGGCCGCAGGCGGTGTCGAACTGGTTGAAACTGAGGAAGACCGCGTAATCGCTGCCGTCGGCGCGTTGCAGGTAGCTCGGGCTCCAGAAAAACTCGTAATCCGCCTGCGTGCCGACGCCGGGCGGCTCGGCATCGATCAGCGGATGCCCCACGCCGTAGCGCACGCCCCAGGAGTGGTCGCGCGTGCAGACCCAGCCGTCAGGATCGATCACGGTGCGCACGCCGTCGACCTCGATCCAGCCCGAGGCCACGCCGGTCTGGTGGTAGCGCACCAGTTCGCTCATCACGCGATAGCCCTGGCGGATGTGCGTGCGGTCCTCGAAGCGCGCCGGCACGCGGTGCTCGAACAGGCAGTCGAAGGCGATCGGCTGCGTGGCATTCGGTTCGAGCACGAAGCGCACCTTCTTCAGCGGCTCCACCACTTCGTAGCGGATCGGTCCGATCACGGTGCGGTTCGGCTCCGGCGCGAGCTCGCGGCTGGCGCGCACCGTGATCTGTTCCTTGCCGCGCGAGATGCCCGCGTAGGCGTCCATCACATTGCGGTTGGTGTATTTGCCGAGTCCGAAGCCGAGCTGCAGGCTGCCGTCGCGCGCCATCGCCATCGCGCAGACCTTCTCGGTCCACGAGGGGTCGGTGCTGCCCACGCAGGCGAAGGAATCCGTGACCTGGTGGCAGAACTGCTCGTCGGCCTCGATCAGGGGGCCGATGGGGTTGCTGCCGGGGCTGACGGTATTGTCCATGAGTGCTCCTCGGTGTGTGATCAGATTTGTCCGGTTCGGCCTGTGGCCGAACAGATGTCCGCGCAGGTTCGGCCTGTGGCCGAACATGTCCGCGCAGGTTCGGCCTGTGGCCGAACATGTCCGGGCACAGCCCGGACCTACACGAACACATGTCCGGGCACAGCCCGGACCTACGGTAGCCAGATCGCGCGGTCGCCGGCGAGGACGCGCTCGGCCAGGCGCCGGCCGTAGAGGTACTCGTCGCTGTTCTGCGGGCGTTCCATCTCGCCGAACAGGATGCGCCGCTGCGAGACCCGGATATCGATGACGCACTGCTGCAGCAGCGCGTAGGTGATATACCAGTCGATGTCGCCGAGCCGCGCGCCGGTGAGCGCCTCGTAGGCGGCGACCACCGCGTCGCGGCGCAGGAACTCCGCCATAGGATCGATGGCGGCCATCACCTGCGCGATGTGCCGGAAATACTGGTGGAAGAAGATCAGGTAGCCCACGTCCATCTCGCGCGGGCCGAGCATCGCGAGCTCCCAGTCGAGCACCGCGACGATGCGTGCCTCGCGCCACAGCGCGTTCGCCGGCCGGGCGTCGCCCCAGCTGACCACCGGCTCGCCCTCGTGCGCCGGCCAGTGCGCCTCCAGCCAGTCGAACAGCCGCTCGACGAGCGCGAAGCGCATGCCGTTGCGGCCCCACTCGTACAGCGCGCGTTCGCGTGCGAAATGCCGGCGCAGCGCGGTGGCGCCCGGCTGGTCGATGTGCAGGAACGCGGTTTCGGCGCGGTCGGCGCCAATGCCGTGGATGCCGGCGATCGCTTCGATCAGCTCCTGCTCGACCTGCCGCTGCCGGGCCGCCGACGCCTCGGCCAGCCAGCCGCCGAATACGTACGGCGGGTTGTCGGGCACCATCTCGCCGTCGATGCGCTCCATCACGAAGAACGGCACGCCGAGTGCCTCGCTGGAGCGCTCCTGCCACGGCACGCGCGGCACCGGTACCGTGCTGTGGCGGCCGACCAGCCGCATCGCCTCGACCTGCAGGTCGAAGTCGTAGCGCGGGAACAGCGGGAAGGCATCCGCGGGCGGGGGCAGGCGGGCGACGAAGTGGCCGCTGCGTTCGCTGCCGTGCTCGTTCCAGTGCAGCTCGAACAGCAGCGTTTCGCTCGACATCCCGGCCTTGCCGGGGCTGGCGAGCGCCGACAGCCGGGGCGCGCTGCCGGGCCCCAGCGTGCGCGCGAACCAGGCCGTCAGCAGCCGCTGCAGTTCGGCCGGATCGCGGGTGGTGACGCGGGGTGCGGCGAGTGTGTCGGTGAGTTCGCTCATGCCTCAGTGCGCCGTGGTGCCGTCGTCGATCTGCAGCGCGAGCCGGGTCTGCTCCTGGCGCAGGAAGCGCTGCAGCAGGCCCGCGAGCTCGCGGAAGAAGCGCGGCGCCTCGCGCTCGGCCAGGCGTTGGCAGAGCGCCGGCACCCACGCGCCGGGGTGGCGTTCGATGAAGTCGCGCTGCGCGCGCAGCAGTCCGCCGACGTCCTCGCCGGCGGCGCCGAGCTGCGCCTCCTGGAACGACAGGAAATGCAGGAACTCGAGCTCCGTGACCAGGTGGTCGGGCTCGCCCTGCGTGGCCTGGTCCAGCGTCAGGCCGAAGAAATCGTAGAAGCGCACCAGTTCCTCGAGCGGCTCCATGCTGCCGCCGCGGTAGCGCGCGCCGTTCAGTGGACAGTCCGGGCCGTCCGGGCCGGCCTCGAACAGCCGGGTGAACTCGACCAGCAGCGTCTCGTCGTCGGGGCCGGCGTCACCCAGCGCCTCCCAGTCGGTGTCCGCGAGCAGGGCAGGGTCGATGGACCCGAGCAGGTGGCGCAGCGCGCCGGCGAGCTCGCCGGCGCGGATCGCCTGCAGTCCTTCCTGGTCCGGGTACGCGAACGCGGTCGCGAAGGTCAGGTAGCTCAGGCTGCGCGAGGCGTCCATCGCCCTGGCGCTCGTGTTCTGCTCCATCGTGCTCCCCATCGATACGCTTTCCTCAGGCCGTATATTTGCGCAGATCGACGCGCGTGTCGCGGTCGTTGCCACTCAGGTCGAACCAGCCGACCTCATTGACCATGTGGCCGTGCTTGCCCGCGAAGTTCGTGACCCGCGTCGGACTCGGCGTGATCGCGTCGCTGGCCCGCCCCCCGACGTGCTGCGTGGCGAGCCAGGCGTGGAAGATATGCACCTGGCCCGGTTGCATGCCCGGCGTGAGCTTCACGCGCGCCACGAACTCGCCGAGGTCGTTGTGCACGGCGGCATAGTCGTGGTCGGCGAGGCCGCGCCGCGCGGCGTCGTCCGGGTTCACGAAGATCACCGGCTCGCCGCGTTGCAGCCTGAGCAGGATGTCGACGTCGCGCCACAGCGTGTGCACGCTCCAGCGCGTGTGGCCGCAGGTCATCACCAGCGGGAAGTCACCGCCGGAGCGGGGCGGCTGCTTGTGCACCGGCAGCGTCTCGCCGACCTCGACGTAGATCGCGTGATCGACGTAGAACTGCTGGCGCCCGGTGCTGGTCGGCCACGGCATCTTCCTGACCACGTAGTCCTGGTAGGGAACCAGCGGTTCGTCGGGCCGGTAATCGCTGGTGCCGCACCACATCTTGCCCATCTGGCTGACGCCGGTGTAGCGCATCACACCCTTGTTGGCGCGCAGTTCCTCCATCGTGATGCCCTGCGTCGCCGGCGACAGCGCGAGGATCAGGCGCATGAATTTCTCGTCCTCGTGCGGCCCGATGCGTCCCTTGTCGCTGAAGCGCCAGTACGCCTGGCTGAGATCGTACTCGACGCCGCGGTAGGTCTTCACCGTGCGCACGCCGCGGCGCCTGGCCTCGGCTTCCACGCGCTGCATAAGCAGCGAGAGGATCTCCCAGTCCGATTTGGCCTCGCCGAGCGGCTCCACGGCCTTGTCGGCCAGGTGCAGGTACGGAGGATACGAGACCGAGTACTTGAAGCCGAGCTTCTCGTAGGGGCCGGCGGTCGGCAGCAGGATGTCGGAGTGCCGTGCGGTGTCGTCCATGCGCAGCGTCAGGTCGACGACCAGCCTGGCCTTCGCGAACAGCGTCCTGCCGAGGCGCTCGCCCATGCGGCGGTGACGGAACGGGTTGCCGAACATGTTGAAGATCACGTCCGGGCTGCCCAGTTCCTCGCCGGGCACGTTGTGCAGTTCACCCTTGGCGATACCCTCCTTGAGAAACTCCTCGGGCGTGCGGCGCAGCGTCGGATCGTTGTACGCGGGGTTGAGCTGCTCGGCGTAGGTGCCGCCGTTCAGCAGCATAAGCAAGGATCCCGAGATGAACGCGGGACTCGCCGCCTGCTGTGCGCCCATGCCCATCAGCGCCGGGTAGATGGTGTTCATGTCGCCCGGGACGAGGTCGCTGGGGAAATCGTGGAAGGCCGACAGTATCTTGCCGTCGAGCTCCCAGAACGTCATTTCCTCCCAGCCGCCGCCCACGCGGCCGTTGTTGCCGGTCAGCGCGCACATCAGGATGGTGGCGCGCTGCACCAGCTCGCCGTGCAGGATCTTGCCCGCCGCGGCTCCCATATAGATCTTGGCCGCCTTCGCGTTCGCGAACTCGCGCGCGAAGCGCCGGATCACGTTCGCATGCACGCCGGTGATCCTGGCGGCGCTGTTCGCGTCGTAGTCCTCGAGGTTGCGGCGCAGCAGCGTGAACGCGCTGCTGAGTTTCACGGTCTCGCCGGAGAGCAGCGTCACGCGCGCGTTGCGCGGTTCGAGTTCCACCTGGTCGTCGGGGCCGAGCTTCAGCGTGCGTTTGTCCTGTTCGAACTGCGCCGAGCTGGCCGACCATACGACCGCGCGCTTGCGGCCGTCCCACCACGCGAAGCACTCGCGTCGGCCGCCCTCGATCACGTCGGACTCGCGCAGGAACTGCCGCGTGTCCTCGCGGATCAGCAGCGGCAGGTCGGTCTGCTCGATGATGTAGGGCACATCGTGCAGGTCCTCGTCGATGATGACCCGGCACGCCGCCAGCGCGAGCGCCGCGTCGGTGCCCGGACGCACGCCGATCCACAGATCGGTGTGGATCGCGCTCGGATTGAAGTCCGGCGTGACCGAGACGTACTTGCCGCCGCGGTAGCGCATCTCGGTGATGAAGTGCGCGTCGGGGATGCGGGTCGACATCGGGTTGCCGAACCAGTTCACGAAGTAGTCGCTGCGGAACCAGTCGTCCGAGGAGCCGCCCGGGACCGGGTTGCCCAGCACCAGCGTGGCGCCGGTCATCAGGTCGCCGGTGCTCGCGAAGTTCTCGGTGATCGGCATGCCGAGCTGGTTGAAGAAACGCACCATCGCGATCCAGCTCGGGCCGAAGTCGCTGTTGTTGCCGTTCTCGCAGTAGCCGCCGACGCCACCGCGGGTCGACAGCGTGTCGACCAGCTGCGCCGCGATCTCGTCGAAGGCCTCGTCCCACGAAATCCGCTTCCAGCGGTTCTCGCCGCGCGCGCCCACGCGCTTCAGCGGGTAGCGGATCCGTGCCGGGCTGCGGTACAGCGCGCTGGCCGAGGCGCCTTTCTGGCAGCCGCGCGGGTTGTAGTCCGGCACGCTCGCGTTGGTCTGCGTATAGGGCGCGCCCTGCTCCTCGCGCCAGACGATGCCGTCGCGCACGTACAGGTTCCACGAGCAGCCGCCGCTGGCGCAGTTGGTGCACGAGTGCGTGCCCACGCCGATGCGGTCCCAGCTCCACTTGCGGCGGTAGACGTCGCGGTAGCCGGTGTATTCACGTGCCTCGGGCGGGAGCCGCGCGTCGGCGAAGACCGGACGCAGGGTCTTGAGGTCGAGGGCCAGTCCCAGCGCACCGATGGCGGTGCCGCGCAGGAAGGCCCGGCGCGTCGCATGGATCGATTGCATGTGCGTTTCCTCCGGTCAGGATGCGTTGGTCCACTTCACCACCGAAACCGTGCTCGGGTCGGTGTCGAAGCCGCCGAACATGTCCTTCCATTCGTAGGCGATCAGCAGGTCCATCAGTTCGGACTCGCCGGTGGCACGCTTCTTCTCGCGCTCGGCCTTCAGCGTCGCCAGCGCATCGAGCACGCTTGGCCCGAACAGCCGGATCAGGTACGCGTCGGGAATGCGCGGCGTGGACTCGTCGATGTCGCCGTCCTGGTCGAAACTCAGCGGGCCGATCGGCGGCACGTAGAACACGTTGGGTTCGGTGCCGTACTCGGGGTGCAGCGGCAGCGCGACCTTCCACTTCTCGACCAGCTTCCAGATGGGCGCCTCGGGGTCGTCGCGGTAGCCCACGAAACGCACCCGTCCCGGGCACTGGCGCGCGCAGGCCGGCGCCACGCCGTTGTCGATGCGCGGGAAGCAGAACAGGCACTTCTGGGAGACCTTCTTCTGGTGGTTGAAGTAGATCTTCTTGTACGGACACGCCGCCTGGCAGAAGCGGTAGCCGCGGCAGCGGTCCTCGTTGACGGTGACGATGCCGTCTTCCTCGCGCTTGTCGATGGCGTCGCGCGGACACGCTTCCTTGCACGCCGGGTGCGTACAGTGGTTGCAGATGCGCGGCATGTAGAAGTAATGGGTGTTCGGGAACTCGCCCTCGCCCTGGTCCTCGTCCCAGTTGGGGCCCCAGGTCGGGGGCTCGCCCGCGATCGCGAGGTGCGAGGCATCGCCCTTGCCGCCGTAGTAGCTGCCCTCGTGGTCGAACTTCCACGCCTCGCCGAACTCCTTGCGGCTGGGGATATGGCCGACCACGGCGTTGCCCTCGGCGTCGAAGCCGCCGCCCATGTCTTCCCAGCCGTGGGGCGTGCCCTTGCCGGGCAGCGTGTTCACGGTGTTGAACCACATGTGCTCCATGCCCTCGTCGCCGGTCCACAGCGTCTTGCACGCGACCGTGCAGGTCTGGCACCCGATGCACTTGTTGAGGTCCATCACCATCGCCAGCTGGCGTTTGCTCGTGTTCATGTCGCCTCCGGGGTTCAGGCCTGCGGGTCGAGGATGAGTTCGTGCCAGCCGTCGTGCTGGCCCATCGCGAAGGCCTTGATGCCGGCGCGTTCGCGGTGTCCGCCTTCCCAGATCGCGAGGCTGAACGGGGTGGCCTGTCCGGGGACGAGCCGCACGGTGGCCGGTCCCTTCGCCACGGCAAGGGCGCGCGCGATCACCACGTGCCAGTGGCCGTCGCGGTGGACGCCGGCGACCTTGACCAGTTCGCGATCGAGGGTGTCGGAGCTGCCGAGTCCCTGCGCGCTGACGTGGCGGCCCCGATCGGGCTCGTCGGCGCGCCAGTACCAGGCGGTGACCGGTTTGCCGGGGGCGCCCATCGACATCAGCGGCGCACCGGGAGCGGCCGGGAAGAGCAGGGCGGCGCCGTCGGGGAACAGCGTGTCGTCCTCCCCGGCGGCGGCGGTGTTCATCGAGGCATCTGCCCAGCGCAGGCGGAACGCGATCTCGCTGCCGTTGTGCGCCACGGCGAGTTCGGCGCTGCGGATCGCGCCGATCGTGCCTTCGGGAAACGCCACGCGCACGGCCGCCGTGGGTTGCAGCGCCGACGGCGTGCCGCTCAGCGCCAGGGTTTCGGTGTTCACACGCGACCACGCCTCGCCGAACGGGTCCAGCAGACCCGTCAGCGGTGTGTCGCGAAGATAAGTAGCTTTCATCCGGATCTCCTCCCTTGGCGGGGTGGTCCCGGACCGCCCGCCCCGGGGGGACGGCGGACGGTCCGGGGACGGTGGCGCGGGGATCAGCCTCCCAGTGCGCCGAAGCGGTAGCGCAGCGACACACCGTACATGCGTGGTTCGCCGTAGGTCGAGTTCACGAAACCGCTCGACTGCTGCAGACCGATGTACGAGTACACCGCGTAGGTCTCGTCGGTGGCGTTGTTCACGAAGGCGCGCAAATCGACGTTCGATCCCAGCACGCCGTTCCACTCGGCCGAGAGGTTCAGCACGTCGTAGCCGTCGAGCCACGCGCCCGGGTCGTCCTTGGGATGCGTGGTCGCCGAGGTGTAGACCTTGCCGCGGTAGCTCCAGTTCGCGAGCAGCACCACGTCACCGGCGCCGTCGCCGAGCGCGAGCGTGTAGCGTGCGGTCAGCGCCGCCGTATGCTCGGGGATGTTCTGCATCGGGATGCACGAGAGGTCGGCGACGAAACTCGCCTGGCCGATGAACGGCACCGTCTGCGCCCCGTTGCAGGTGTTGACCACGAAGCCGCCGCGCAGCGGGTCGGGCTGTACCGTGAGCTCGAAGTCGTCGTACTCGCCGTCGAGGTAGGAGTAGCTGGCCGAGAGATCGAAGTTCCCGGTCGGGCGGATCATCGCCTCGAGCTCGATACCGCGGATCCACGCCTGCTCGGCGTTGAAGGTGATCGCACCCTGGTCGAGGCAGGTCGGCACGTCGGCGAAGTTCTCGCCGTTCGGGCCGGTGCACACACCGTTCACGAAACTGCCGATCGGGGCGTTGTTGCCCGCCGCGCGCTGCAGGTCCTCGTAGTCGAGGTGGAACACGTTGGCGTTCACGCGGGCCGGCATGCCGCCGAGATCGAAGTCGGTTTTCACGCCGAGCTCGTAGTTGGTGACCAGTTCCGGTTCGTAGGTCATCACGCCGCCGACGCCGGCGTAATTGAACCCGCCGGCCTTGTAGCCGTGCGTGACCTTGCCGTAGAGCATGGTGCTGTCGTTGAGGTCGTAGTCGAGTCCCACGGTCCACGTCGGTTCGTCGGACTTCAGCGTCTCGCTGCGCACCTGGATAGTGTAGGTGTTCGGATCGGTGTAGATGCGGTCACCGCGGTAGCGGTTGCTGAAGCGGGAACCCTCGGTCTCGTCCTCCGTGTAACGCAGGCCGACGGTCAGCTTCCACGCCTCCAGCGACCCCGACAGCAGGCCGAGCTGCAGCGTGCCCTGTGCGTAGACCGCCTTGCTGGTGATCTCGATCGCGTACGGCAGGCCGGGTTCCTCGGTGGCGGCGTTGAAGCTGCCGGTGGCCTGGAATCCCTCGGGTTCGAGTTTCGCGTAGTAGATGCCGGCGACGTAGTCGAGACGCTCGTCGAAGGCCTTGCCGATCAGCTGCGCTTCCTCGGTGAGCTGGCTGGAGTCCGACACGTTACCCCGCGTTCCGGGTGACCCGAAGGGGTTGTTGTTCACGTTGGCCGGCACGTACGGCGACTGCTGCGACAGCATCGGCAGGATGGAGCCGTCGAGGTCCCAGTTGTAGTCGATCTTCATTTCCTGATAGCTCAGGATGTTGCGGAAGGTCAGGGTGTCGCAGAACTCCACCGACAGCGTGTCGATGTAGGCCTCGTGTTCGACGCTGTAGAACTGGTCGGTGTTCATCGCGACCTTGCGCTCGCCGAGCTGTTCCTGGCGTGCCAGCACCGACTGGGTGATCGTCGGGTCGAACATCGTTGCCGGCGAGAACAGCTTGGTGAAGTCGTAGGCCATGTTGCCGACCAGGTTCGCGACGTTCGGCCCGGGGCCGGCGCCGTCGAAGATGATGCCGGTGCCGTTGTCGTCGGACTTCGAACGCAGCGCGATCAGGTTGTTCTCGATTGCATCGGTGGGGCGCCACAGCACGCTGACCCGCCCGTGCCACCAGTCCTTGTTGTCGTAGTCCTTGCCCGCGTAGCCGGCGCCGGTCGGGTTGCCGAAGCCGCAGTAATCGCCGCTGTCCACGTCGCAGACGGTGTCGTAGCCGAAGGCCTGCGGGCCTACGTCCCTGGTGAAGCCGTCACGGCTCACGTCCTTGTACGCGGCGCGCACCATCAGCCGCTCGGCGACCAGCGGCACGTTCACAGCCGCCTCGTATTCGCGATCGTCGTAGTTGCCGGCCTGCGCCTGCACATAGCCCTCGAAGTCCTCGCCGGGCTTCTTCGGCCCCAGCAGCACCGCGCCGCCGGTGGTGTTGCGGCCGAACAGCGTGCCCTGCGGGCCGCGCAGGACCTGCAGCGATTCGAGGTCGAAGAAGGTGCCGGGACCGCCCTGGGTGGGCTGGATCGTGCCCTGGATCAGCGGCACCTCGGCGAAGTAGTTCACCACGCCCACCGACGAGAGGTAGGTCTGGCCCTGGCCGCGGATCACCACGACCTCGGCGTTGCGCGGGCCGGCGCCGGTGCTGACCATGACGCCGGGAACCTTGCCGACGATGTCGAAGGCGCTGGTGATGTTCTGCTGGCGCAGCGCGTCGCCGTCGAAGGCGCTGATCGCGACCGAGACGTCCTGGAGGTTTTCCTCGCGCCGCTGCGCGGTGACGACGATCTCGTCCAGTCCCAGCGAATCCGTTGCCGAGGATTCCTGTGCGCTGGCGGTGACGGCGTACGAACCGAGCAGGCTGCCGGCGATCGCTGCCTGCAGCAGCAGCACGGAACGCCTGGGACGGATGGTGACATCTCTCATGAACTCGACTCCCCTTGACTTCTCGTTAATGGTTTTCCGCATTCGCGAATGCGGCCGCACCTGCCGGCGAAGGCGGGTGGCGGACGGCGAGAAGGTAGCGGCCCGGGGGAGAATTGATCAAATGAGATGTTTACATCGCAAGTGTATCGATCATTTCGATACGGCTTCCTGCGAGGCTTCCCGGAGGATCGCGAGCAGGTTGTTACGCAACCAGCGGTTGGCCGGATCGTTCTCGCGCGCGGCGTGCCAGTAGAGATAGACGTCCTGCGGTTCCATGTTCAGTTCCGCGGGCGGCGCGCAGACCTGCAGCTCAGGGAAGCTGCCCGCGATCTTGCCGATCGTGGTGCGGGTGCCCGTCAGCAGGCAGTCGGTGAGTTGGACGATCTCGCATGCGGTCCAGTAGTCCTGGCAGCGCACCTGGATCTCGCGGTTCAGCCGCGACTGGCGGAACGCCATGTCGACCAGGTCCCACGAGGCGTTGCCCGGCGTGATCAGCACATGACGCTGGCGCATGTAGTCGTCGAAGCCGATCGCGCCGCCGACCACGGCCGGGTGGCCACGGCGGGCGGCGACCGCCAGTCCCTCGCGGGTCATCAGCGCGTGGCGCACGTGCTCGGAATGCGGCGCCAGCGGCTGGATCACCACGTCGAACTTGCCGGTCACGAGGCGCGTTTCGAACTTGTTCAACTCGTAGCGCGCGATGGTGATGTCGTAGTCCGAGTCCGCGTCCTGGCGCGCGACCAGTTCCGGCAGGAAACCGGCGACGTCAGTGCTGTCCATGCCGATCGTCAGCTTCTGCCGCACGCGGCGCGGTTGCGACGGCACGATCTGGTTCACCGAACTCTCGAGCATTTCCAGGCCGGCCTGGATCGGCCTGATCAGGCTGCGCGCCTTCGGGGTCGGCGTCATCACGTTGCCGTGGCGCTCGAACAGCGGGTCGCCGAACAGTTCGCGCAGGCGGCGCAGGGAATGGCTCAGCGTGGACTGCGTGACGTGCAGCCGGTCGCTTGCGCGCGTCACGGTGCCTTCGCGGTAGATGGCATCGAACACCACCAGCAGGTGCAGATCGCCGCGTCGAATATCGATCTTGTCCATGTGCATCACATGAAGAAAATGTATTTGTTCGATCATATAACAGACTTGTACAGTCCCGCTTCCCGCGGCGGTCGTGCAGGCGGCGTAGCGGCGACGCGGTTTCGGCGCCAACCGACGGAGGACTGGATGGAACTGCACCTGGCTTTCGAACTGCGCTCCCCGGCCGGCGCCACGCCGCACCGCGAGCTGCACCCGGCGATGCTCGACATCTGTGCCTGGGGCGACGAGGTGGGTTTCGCGTGCGCGAACTTCGGCGAGCATCACGCCTCGGTGAGCGGCTACAACCCCTCGCCGCTGGTCAGCTGTGCGGCCGTGGCGGGCCGCACGCGCCGCATCCGCATGCGGCCGAACGTGCTGCTGGCACCTTTCTACCACCCGGTGCGGTTGGCGGAGGACACCGCGGTGCTGTCGCTGGTGTCCCGCGGGCGTTTCGAGATCGCGATCGGCGGCGGCTACCGCCAGCGCGAATGCGATGTCTACGGCACCCGGCTCGCGGACCGCTGGAAGACCGTCGGCGAGACGGTCGCGTTCCTGCGCCGCGCGTGGAGCGGCGAGACCTTCGAGAACGAGGGGCGCAGCCTGTGCATCCGGCCGGTGCCGGATCCGCCGCCCCGGATCCTGCTCGGCGGCGGCAGCGTGGCGGCGGCCCGGCGTGCGGCGCGCATCGCCGACGGCTTCGCGACGCCGCACGATGCGGCGCTGTGGGAGCCCTACCGCGCCGAGTGCCGTGCGCTCGGCAAGCCCGATCCGGGTCCGATGCAGCCGCTGGGGCCGGTGTTCCTGTGGGTCGCCGAGGACGTGGAAGCCGCCTGGCGGATGTTGATGCCGCACGTGCTCGGTCAGATCGAGGAATACGTGCAGTTCACGGTGGAGGGCTACGGCGAGGCACGCGGTCCGTACCGCGGCGGCGTGAGTCCCGCTCAGGCGCGCGCGAACCCGGCGTATCGCGTGCTGACGCCGGAGGAGGCGATCGCGCTCGGCCAGCGGCTCGGGCCGCGCGGACTGCTGCTGCTGAACCCGTTGATGGGGGGTATCCCGGTGCACGAGGCATGGCGCATGCTGCGCCTGTTCGAGACGCGCGTGTTGCCGCACCTGCCGTGAATCGCGGACAATTCACTTACCAGTAAACAAAGATGGCGTGACCCTATGCTCTTCTATTTCGATTTCCGGACCTGGCTGACGCTGATCCGTTCGGCAGCCAGCGAGCAGAAGCCCTCGCGGCGGCGCAGTGCGCTGAAGCACGTGCTGCTGGTGGTGCCGCTGCGCGCACTGGCGCACACGGTGTTCTTCTTCCTCGACGGCATCCTGTTCCCCGGCATCTGGTTCCAGCAGGTGCGCAACCCCGTGTTCATCATCGGCCATGCGCGCAGCGGCACCACGCTGACGCACCGGCTGATGGGCGCCGACGGGCGCTTCAGCGCGTTCAAGTACTGGGAACTGCTGTTGCCCTCGCTGACCGAGAAGAAACTGGTGCATCTGGTGGCGTGGCTGGACCGCACCGTGTTCGGGCGACGCATCGAGCGTCGGCTGAGGGCGTGGGAGGAGCGCGTGTTCGGGCCGATCCGCCACATCCACCACATGGCGCTCGACATCCCCGAGGAGGACGACCTGATCTTCTTCGATTCCTGCGCCTCGGGTTTCTGGTCCACCCGCGTGCCGAACATGGGTGACGTGGACTTCTTCCACATCGACCAGCGTCCGCCGGCCAGCCGGCGGCGCCTGATGCGTTTCTATCGCGCCTGCGTGCGCCGCCAGCTCTACCTCAATGGCGGCAACGTGATCCACCTGAGCAAGAACCCGGTGTTCTGTGGTCGCGTGCAGGCGCTGATCGAGGAGTTCCCGGACGCGCGTTTCGTGATCATGTACCGCAACCCCTACGAAACGATCCCCAGCCTGCTGAAGTTGTTGCACACCGGCTGGAAGATGCGCGGCGACATGGACGCCGGCAAGGCGCTCGAGTCGAGCCGCGTCAGCGTCGAAATATCGTTCGAGACCTATCTGCATCCGCTCGAGGTGCTCGCGCGCCATCCGCAGGTGCCGCGTGCCGAGGTCGATTACCGCGCGCTGATCGCGCAGCCCAGGGCGACCATCGAGAAGGTGTACGCGGACCTCGGCCTGACGGTGAGCGATGCGTTCCGCGCCACGCTGCAGAAGGAACAGGACAAGGCGCGCAAGCACGAGACCGAGCACCGCTACAGCATGGAGGAGTTCGGCCTCGACAGCCGGGAGATCCGCACGCGGTTGGCGCCGCTGTTCGAGCGCTTCGGCTGGGACGCCGACACCGCACAGTCCGCCGCCGTCGAGGAGGGCAGATCGTGAGCGACAACGAACAACGCGCCGCGGCCGCGGCGGGACAATTGCGTGCCGCGTGGGACACGCTGATCGAACAGCTGGGGCAGGCGCGCGAGGCGATCGACGATCCGCAGCGCTGGCCGCCGCCGCCCGGCGAGCGCAACCTTGCCGAGGGCTACCGCTACGTACTCGGCTTCCTGTACGGCTCGCTGGCACGCTCGCTGGGGCCAACGGCCGAGTTTCCGTACTTCGTGCGCGCGATCCAGCCGTTGAACCGCTCGACGATCGACAACGCCGACGCCATCTACCTCGTGGCGCCGATCGACGGCAACCACGGCTACACGATCCGCGGTCGTGCCGGCGACACCCGCCACTGGCGCGGCGAGCCGGCCGCCAGCGGCGTGCGCAAGGCGCCGCACTACGTGATCTTCGAGGCGCCCAGCGGGTATTCGGGCGACAGCGGCAGCATCGCCGAGATGCGTCCCGGCTCCCGCGCCAACTGCGACATGCTCGACAGCACCACGCTCCAGGTCGCCGCCGATGGCAGCTTCGAGATCCTGCTGGCACCCGAGCGTCCCGCGGGCCACACCGGCAACTTCATGCGCACGCGGACCGAGCGCTGCCGCACGCGGCCCGACGGCAGCACGCAGACGCAGACCTACGTGGCGCAGTTCGTGGTGCTGCGCGAGCTGTTCTGCGACTGGGAGCACGAGGACCTGCTCGATCTGTTCATCTACCGCAACGATCGGCTCGGGCGTCCGATGCCGGTGTACACGCCGGCGGACGCGGCGCGCCAGATGGAGGAAGCCGGGCGACTGACACGCAATCAGGTCTACTTCTGGAACGAGTTCTACGCCGTGACCTGCGAGGCCTACGGCGACATGAACGGCGACGGCCAGTGCTTCATTCCGCGCAACGATTTCAACCGTCCGAACGCGGCCTCGCTGGCGACCGCCGGCGGCATGGCGACCAACATCTACTGCGGCGGCATCTACGAGCTGGCGCCGGGCGAGGCGATGATCGTCGAGTTGCACCAGCCCATCGAACCGAACTACATCGGTTTCAGCCTGGGCAATATGTGGGGCGAATCGCTGGACTTCGCCAACTACCAGAGCAGCCTGAACGGCGTGCAGGCGCAGCGCGACGACGACAACGTGATCCGCTACGTGATCGCGCACGAGGATCCGGGGGTGGCGAACTGGGTGGACACCACCGGGCACCCCGAGGGGTACATGACGGTGCGCTGGGCCTACCCGGTGCGCCCGAAGCAGGACCTGCCGTGGGCGACCGCCCGCAAGGTGCCGCTGGCCGAGCTGATGCAGCAGCTGCCGGCCGGCACGCGTCGCGTCACGCCGGAAGAACGCAGGCACCAGATCGCGATCCGGCAGGAACACGTGCAACGCCGCTACCGGCAGCACTGACATGGCGGTCGCAAGAGCACTGCAGTCGGAGTCGAAAACTGGGGTCCACGGCGTCCCACGGGTGTGAAATCGCCGCCCGGCGCGGGCACCGTCGCGCAGCGAGAGGTTGCGCGACAGCCTGTGAATCAAGGCAACGACGACAGGGAGAATTCGTATGGCAGGCAGACTGTCCGACCGGGTGGCGATCGTGACCGGCGCGAGCCGCGGCATCGGTGCCGGCATCGCGAAGCGCTTCGCCGCCGAGGGCGCGAAGGTCGCGCTGGTGGCGCGCACCGTGGAGGAGGGCGGCAGCCATTTGGCGGGCTCGCTGAACGCGGTGGCCGCGTGGATCCGCGGGCAGGGCGGCGAGTGCGTCTGCATTGCCGCCGATCTGTCGAGCGAGGAGGACCGCGAGCGCATCGTGCCGGCGACGATCGAGGCCTTCGGCGGTGTCGACATCCTGGTCAACAACGCCGCCTGGGGGCGCTGGCAGCCGGCGCACCAGCAGCGACCGCGCGACCTGCGGCTGGCGTGGGAGATCAACGTGGTGACGCCGCTGCATCTGGCGCAGCGCTGCCTGGACAGCATGAAGGCGCGCGGTGGCGGCTGGGTGGTGAACCTCTCGAGCGCGACCTCGAACCTGCCGCATCCGGCGCCCTACGACTTCAGCGAGCGCTACATCGGCTACAACCTCGCGATGGGGCCCTCGGTGTACGCCTCGACCAAGGCCGCGCTGGAGCGCCTCAGCGCGGGGCTTGCGGTGGAGCTCGCGCCGCACGGCATCGCGGTCAACACGCTGGCGCCGGTCGAGGCGGTGGCCAGCGAAGGGGCGCTGGAAGCCGGCGTGATCGACGACATCGCGCACTTCGAGCCGGTCGAGGCGATGGCCGAAGCGGCGCTGGCGCTGTCCACGCGACCGGCCACCGAACTGTCGGGGCGCATCGTGCTCAGCCTGGAGCTGTTGCGCGAACTGGGGCAGCACAGCGTGAGCACGCTCGACGGCAGCGCCACGCTGCCCGACTACCGTTTCTGAATCCACGCACCGCGGCGATCGCGCCGACCATAACGGAGAACGACGATGGACGAACTGCGTTTCGACGGACAGGTGGCGATCGTGACCGGCGCCGGTGGCGGGCTCGGTCGTGCCTACGCGAAACTGCTGGCGGCGCGCGGCGCGCGCGTGCTGGTCAACGATCTGGGCGGTGATACCACCGGCGCCGGCGCCGATCCCGGCTATGCCGGGGCCGTGGCCGCGGAGATCCGCGCCGACGGCGGCACCGCGGTCGCGGACCCGAACTCGGTGGCCGAACCGCAGGCGGCGGCGCAGATCGTGCAGCATGCGATGGATCTCTGGGGGCAGGTCGACATCCTGGTCAACAACGCCGGCGTGGTCACGTCGGTGGGCACGCTGGACCAGGTCAGCGACCAGAACTTCCGCACCGACCTCTACAGCGCCGCCGGCGGCACCTTCCACCTGATGCGCGCGGTGTGGCGGCATATGTGGGATCGCAACTACGGCCGTATCGTGAACGTCGCTTCGGGATCGTTCTTCGGCATGGGCAGCGCGGTGCCTTACCCCGCCGCCAAGGGCGCGGTGATCGGCATGACGCGCGGCACCGCGGTGGCGGCACAGATGCGCGAACGCAACCTGCGCATCAACGTGATCATGCCGATCTCGGTGAGCCGCATGACGGTGCACATGGGCGAGGAGGTGTGCAGCGCGATGGGACGCTGGTTCCCGCCGGAAGCGGTGGCACCGGTGGTGGCGCTGCTCGCGCACGAGCGCTGTCCGTGCAACGGCGAGATCCTCAGTGTGGGCGGCGGCGGGTTCCGGCGCATTTTCCTCGGCGCCACGCCGGGCTATCACCAGCAGGAGCGGCCGCTCACCATCGAGGACGCGCTGGCGCACTTCCCCGAGGCGATGGACACGGCGGGCTACAGGATTCCGCAACACGCGCTCGAGGAGGCGGCTATGTATCCGGGCAAGGTAGACTGGGACGCGTTCCTGCAGTTCATCGCGTGAGTGGAGGGAGCGGCATGCCGTACGAGGTTGCGGAGCAAGGCATCGCGGGGCGCGCGTTCATCGTGACCGGCGGCGGTTCGGGGATCGGCGCGGCCTGCGCCGCACGTCTGCTCGCCGACGGTGCGCGGGTCACCATCTGCGGCCGCAGCGGGGAGCGCCTGCGCGAGGCCGCGCTGCGGCTGGCGCCGGACGAGCCGACGCGCGCGCGGTTGCACTGCGAGGCAGTGGACGTGACGGTCGAGGCCGACGTGGCGCGGCTGGTGGAACGCACGCTGGCGGTGCACGGCGCGCTGCACGGTTTCGTGGCCAACGCGGGCGGCGGCGGTGCGCTCGCGCCCTACCACCGGCGCGATACCGCGGACTACCTGCAGGTGCTGCACCAGAACCTGCTGGGAACGATGCTGTGCGTGAAATACGCGACGCCGGCACTCGCCGCGGCCGGCGGCGGGTGCTTCGTCGGCATGTCCTCGCTCGCGGGCAGCCGCACCCATCCGTACTTCGGGGCCTACCCGGTAGCGAAGGCCGGCATCGAGGCACTGATGCGCAACGCCGCCGACGAATACGGCCCGGTGAACGTGCGCTTCAACGCGGTCGCGCCGGGGTTCATCGAGACCGAGGCGATGGAGGTGGTGCCGCGCGACAGCACGGTGTACCGCTCCTACGTGGACAACACGCCGTTGGGGGGTGTCGGCAAGGCGGAGGACGTCGCGGCGCTGGTGCGTTTCCTGCTCGGCCCCGAGGCGCGCTGGATCACCGGCGAGACGATCCGCATCGATGGCGGCAACCACCTGCGGCGCGGACCGGACTACGGCGCCTTCGTCGGGCTCGATCTGCCGGCGGCCGTGTCCTGATGGCGCGCCCGTGCTGCTAGGCCGTGCCCGGGTTGCGCAACGGCGCCAGCAGTTGCGCGGCGAGTTCCGGCGCGATGCCGCGGTAGGCGCGCTGCTTGCTGGTCGACACACCGTAATCCCGGCGCAGGCGCGCGAGCATCAGCGCCATATGGGTACCGGCGGCGATCGCCTCGACCACCGGCACCTCGGTGCCGCCGATCTTCGCGTAGCCGTGCATCGAGAATGCCGAGTACATGCCGCAGGCTGTGCAGATCACGTCGGCCCCGTCCTCGATCATGCCGCGCGCGACTTCCTCGAAGCGCGGTATCACCCTGGCGCGCAGGTACTCCGGATCGCCGACCCAGTCGGTGCCGTCCTCGTAGAAGCCCGGGGAGCGCACCGGGCGGTTGCGGATCGCGCGGTCCTCCAACCGGTAGGACTCGAGATTGCGCTCGACCAGCGCCACCGAGGCCTCGTCGGCGGTGATCACGCCGAAGCGCCGCCCGAGCATGCAGGCGGTGAGCAGGGCACTCTCGGTCGCGCTCACCACCGGGATGCGCAGCGCGTCGCGCGCGGCGTGCAGGCCGGGATCGTTGCCGCAGGCGATCAGCGCCGCGTCGCAGCCCGCGGCCTCGCCGGCGGCCAGCGCATCGAGGATGCCGGTGACGTTGTAGGCTTCCATCGACGCGCAGCTGGTGTAGTACGCCGAGCGTTCGTTGAACGCGACGTTGAGCTCCACGCCGGGGCCGGCGATCGACTGGATCATCGCGGTCTGGGCATCGTAGAGGATCGCCATCTTCGCGCCGATGAAGCGGTCGTTCTGCGGGCTGGGCCAGATGTGCTGGACGTGGAGTTTCATCGTCGTCCCCCGTGCGGTAGCCTGTTTTGCTGAGGAGTAAGTAATATCTGCACGGCAGGCTGTATACCGCATCGGGAGGCGGAGTTCCATAGCACGTCATGAATCCGGCAATCGGGGAGAACAGGCGATGAAGAATCCGCTCGCCGGTGTGCGTGTGCTCGAGCTCGGGACGTGGATAGCCGGTCCGGCGGCCGGCGCGCTGCTCGCGGACTGGGGCGCCAGCGTGATCAAGATCGAACCACCGCGGGGGGACCCCTTGCGTGGCATCACGCAGCCGGGAATGCCGCCGGGCAGCAACCCGTGGTTCGAGAACGTGAACCGCGGCAAACGCTCGGTGGCGATCGATCTGCGCGCTGCGACCGGACACGAGTTGTTCGAGCGCCTGCTTGCCCAAAGCGATGTGCTGATCGTGAACCTGCAGTCGAGCGCGGCGCAGAAGCTCGGCGTCGATGCGCCGAGCGTGCGCACCGCGCATCCTTCGCTGCTCTACTGCCGCATCACCGGCTACGGCCCGCACGGACCCGATGCGGACCGTCCCAGCTTCGACAGCGGGGCGTTCTGGGCCCGCTCGGGCTTCATGACGACGATGCGACAGGACGACGCGGATCCGCCGGTGCCGCCGTCGAGCATCGGCGACATGTCGACCGCGCTGGCCTGCGCCGGCGCGATCGCCGCGGCGCTGTTCCGCCGCGCGAGCACGGGCGAGGGCGCGCTGATCGACGTCTCGCTGTACCGCACCGGAATCCACGTGATGGCCTGGAATATCGCGGGCCATCTGCGCGGCGTGCCGCTGTTCCGTCATCCGAAACACGATCAGGTGCTGAACGCGCTCTACAACGTCTATCGTGCCGGCGACGGGCTGGATCTCTACCTGACCATGAATACCCCGGACCCGTACTGGCCGGGGTTCTGCCGCGCGATCGGGCGCCCCGAGCTCATGACCGACCCGCGCTACGAGGTGTTCGCGCGTCGCGCGCAGAACGCCGCCGGGCTCGTCCGGCTGCTCGACGAGGTGTTCCTGACGCGCACGCGCGCGGAGTGGGGGGCACGCTTCGACGCCGAGGGGGTGATCTGGGCCGAGGCGCAGACGGTGGAGCAGATAACCGAGGATGCGCAGGCGGCACTCAACAACGCCTGGATAGCGATCGACGATCCGACCCACGGACATATTCGCATGCCGGCCGGCCCGGCGGATTTCGACGGCGTGAACTCATGCGTGGACACGCCGGCGCCGGAATACGGCGCCGATACCGAGCAGGTGCTGCTCGAGCTGGGGTACACGTGGGAGCAGATCGCGGCGCTGAAGCACGGCGGTGCGATCCCCTGAGCGCGGGCTTGCGGTGGCGAGCGCGCGGGCTGGTATAGTGGGGCGGTCGTCGATGCAATCGTCACGGTGCCGCCGGCACCGGGAAGGGGATCTATGGATGCCAGGGTGGAAGCTTCAACGGGTGCGCGCCGCGCGCGCCGGGCACGCGTCGGACGCCCCGCGCGGATCTCGCGCGAGGCGATCCTCGCCGAATCGCTGAAGCTGCTGGAGAACTGCAGCGTCGAGCAGTTCACGCTGGCGAGCGTGGCGCGCCGGCTCGGTACGGTGTCGATGGCGCTGTACAACTATTTTCCGAGTCGCGAGGCGTTGCTCGCCGAGGTGGCGAGCGAGGTCTGCAAGCAGTTCCGGATGCCCGATCCGGTCGCCGGCCAGGACTGGAAGAAGACGCTCGCGGACTGGACGTGGACGTTGTACGAGCTCGGCAAGCGCTACCCGATGATGTTCAAGGTCACGGGTGTCGACGGCAAGACCTCCGCCGGCTGGCTTGCCATCACGCACGTGGTCGGCGAGACGCTGTACGAGCTCGGTTTCCGCGGCAAGGAGCTCGCGCTGACCAAGTGGCTGTTCTGCTGCCAGGTGATGAACCTGCTGCACATCGAGGTCACCGACATGGGCTATCACTCGCAGATCTCGCTGGCGCGGGTGGAGGAGCTGGCACCGGAGCAGCAGCGGTTCTTCCTGATGCTGCGCCCCTACCACGAGAAGATCTCCTCGGGGGACGTGCTGCGCGAGGGGCTCGCGGACCTGATCGGGGCCGTGGAGCGCCGCATCCCGCAGCGCCGGCGCGGCCGCTGAACGACCCGCGCCGGCACCGCGGCAGGACCGCTCAGTCCCCGAGCAGGCGTTCCGCGGTGCTGCGTGCCCAGCGGTAGTCGGCCTTGCCCATCGGGCTGCGCGGCACCTCGTCGACGAACAGTACCTCCTTCGGCACCTTGTAGCCGGCGAGTTTCGTGCGGCAATGCCGCTTCATCGCCTCCGCGTCCGCGACGACGTCCTCGGCCAGCTCGACCAGTGCCACCACCTTCTGGCCCCAGCGCGGGTCCGCGACGCCGACCACCACCGCGTCGCTCACGCCGGGATACGAGCGCAGACCTTCCTCGACCTCTTCGGTGAACACCTTCTCGCCGCCGGTGTTGATGCACTGCGAATCGCGGCCGAACACGGTGATCGAACCATCGGGCTCCAGGCGCGCGCTGTCGCCGCTGATGGCGCAGCGCTTGCCGTCGATGGTGACGAAGGTGGCGGCGGTTTTGGCCGGATCGCGGAAATAGCCGATCGGCAGGTGCCCCATGCGCACCAGGATGCCCATCTCGCCCGGCTCGGCGAAGCGCACCCCGTCGACCAGCACCGCCACGGTGGGGCTGGGCGGCATGCGCAGCAGCCCGCCGTCGCTCGGCTTGGTGCCGCCGCCCGAGGTGCCGGTTTCCGAGGAGCCCATGCTGTCGACCATGTAGACGTTGGGCGCGAGGTACGGGCGCAGCGCCTCGCGTGCGTGTTCCGAGAGCATGGCGCCGCCGTTCGATACCGCGACGATGCTGCTCAGGTCCCAGCGACCCGGCTCGCGCCGCAGCGCCTCCAGCATCGGCAGCACCATGGCGTCGCCGATCACGTTGAGGCAGCTGATCTTCTCCTCGCTGATCAGTCCGAGGATGTACTCGACGTCGAAGTTGGGGCGGTCGTTCAGGTACACCGTGCAACCCGCGAGCAGCCCGATGGTCGTGGCCCACATGCCGGCGCCGTGCATCAGCGGCCCGCACGGCAGCTGGCGCAACGGATAGGTCTCGCGCACGCGGTCGGCGAGTTGCGCCGGGGTTGCGATCGGCCCCGCCGGGTGCAGGCTGCCGCCGCCGCCGAAGGCGGCGTAGAACAGCGCCTTGTGCGTCCAGATCACGCCCTTGGGCATCCCCGTGGTGCCGCCGGTGTAGAGCAGCAGCACGTCGTCGTCGCTGCGCTCGATGTCTTCCAGCGTACCGGGTGCGCCGGTGGCTGCCGTCGCGTAGGGAACGGCCCCCGGCAGCCGGGGCGCACCGTCACCGATGCGCACCAGCGCCTTCAACCCCGGCACCGCGTCCAGCGCGCCGGCGACCGCGTCCTCGACCGCGGTGTCGTAGAAGAGCGCCGCGAGGCCGGCGTTGCCGTAGATGTATTTCGACTCGTCGGCGGTATAGCGGTAGTTCACGTTGACCGGCGTGGCGCGCAGCATGTACGCGGCGAAGGTCGCCTCGAGGAACGCGATCGAATTCGCCGCCTGGATGCCGACGGTGTCGTTGGCACCTACGCCACGCGCGCGCAACCACAGCGCGAGCCGCCCGGCGCGATCGCGGAACTCGCGGTAGCCCAGACGCTGCCCGCCCGAGACCAGTGCCTCGCGCTCGGGTGGCACGGTGTCGACGACGATGTCCAGCAGGTCAGCCAGGTTGAAGGTCTTCTCTCGTTGCATCGACTGTTCCTCGACCGGTTGCTCGGGGTGCGCGATCAGCGCTCGAGTTCACGGAACGGCAGCTCGCGATCGGTGCGTATTTCACCGGGCAGCCCCAGCACGCGTTCGGCGACCACGTTGCGCAGGATCTCGTCGGTGCCGCCGGCAAGGCGGATGCCGGGCGCCGACAGCCACAGCTGCTGCAGGAATGCCCATTCCTTGCCCAGGTCCTGGTGTGCGACCAGGCCTTCGGGACCGGCCATCTCGAGCGCGAAGCCGGCGATGTCGAGGATGCCGCGGCCGGCGACCAGCTTCAGGATCGACATTTCCGGCCCGGGCTCCCTGCCCTGCGACAGCGCGGTGAGGCCGCGCGCGATGATCAGCTCCACACCGTGCTGGCTCAGGAAGGCGTTGGCGATGCGCTCCTTCACGCGTTCGTCGTCGAGCGCGGGACGGCCGTTCCAGCGTGCCGTGCGCGCGACCTGGATCAGGTTGCGGTGCAGGTGCGTGGGCAGGTGGCCGCCGATCGCGAGCCGCTCGTGCATCAGCGTGCTGAGCATCACCTTCCAGCCGCCGTCGACCTCGCCGAGGCGGTTGGCGTCGGGAATGCGCACATCGGTCAGGAACACCTCGTTGAACTCGGTGTCGCCCGACATCTGGTGGATCGGACGGATCTCGACGCCCGGGGCCTTCATGTCGACGATGAACATCGTCAGGCCCTTCTGCTTCGGCTTGTCCCAGTCGCTGCGCGCGAGCAGGATGCCGTAGTCGCAGAAGTGCGCTCCCGAGGTCCAGACCTTCTGGCCGTTGATCAGCCATTCGTCGCCCTGGCGCTCGGCGCGGGTGCGGATGCCGCCGGTGTCGGAGCCGGCCGCGGGCTCGGAGAACAGCTGGCACCAGATCTCGTCACCGACGATGCCGCGCGGCACGTGGCGCTCGCGTACCGCCGGCGCCGCCCACATTGCCACCGTCGGCAGGCATTGGCCGATGCTGTTCTCGAACACCATGCGTGGCACCAGGAAGCGTTCCTCCTCCTGGCCGTAGATGACCTGCTGCATCGCGGTGCCGCCGCTGCCGCCCCATTCGCGCGGCCAGGTGATCGCGGCGTAGCCGGCCGCGGCCTTGCGGCGTTGCCAGGCGCGCGCGGCGGCGATGCGCGCGGCGTCGTCCAGGCCTTCGCCGAAACGCTGTTCGTCGCTGGTGCGGGGTTCCGCGCTGGCTTGCAGCCAGGCGCGCACCTCGGCGCGGTACGTGGCTTCTTCGGGGGTGTCTCTGAAATCCATCGTGCTGTCTCCGCTTACGCGGCCTCCCGGATCAGTGCGTCGGCCAGACGAGTGCGCCAGTCGTGCTCGCTGCCGATCAGTTGTGCGAGGTAGCGCGCGCGGCGCATGTAGAGGTGGCAGTCCATCTCCCACGTGTAGCCGATGCCGCCGTGGATCTCGATGCCTTCCTCGGCGGCGCGATTGAACGCGCCACTGGCGGCCACGCGCGCGGCGGCCGCCGCGACCGCCAGTTCGGGTGCGTCGGAGGACAGCGCCCACGCGCCGTAGTACGCGTGCACGCGGGCCAGTTCGTTGGCGGTGTAGACGTCGGCCATCTTGTGCTTCAGTGCCTGGAAGCTGCCGATCTGGCGGCCGAAGGCCTTGCGCTGCAGTGCGTAGTCGCGGGCGATCTCGAGGATGCGCGTGGCGCCGCCGACCTGCTCGAAGGCGAGCAGCACCGCCGCGGCGTTCAGCACGCGTTCGCACAGCGCGGCGCCGCTCTCGCCGGCGCACAGCACGTGCGCCGCGACGTCGGCGCACACGACTTCGCCGCAGGGCCGCGTGGGGTCCAGCGTCGCGATGGCGCGGCGGGCGACGCCGGCGGCCGCGGGGTCGACCAGCACCAGCGTGTCGCCGGCGCGCAGCACCAGCAGCCCGGCGATCATCGCGTCGGGAACCACCGCGAAGCGTCCTGTCAGTCGTCCGTCGGCGAACACCGGCTCGGGATCCGTGCTCCATGCCTCGGCATTGGCCAGCGCGGCGGTGGCGATCACGTCTCCGGAGGCGATCCGCGGCAGCCAGCGCCGTTGCTGTTCCTCATTGCCGGAGCGCATCAGCGCCTCGGCAGCCAGGTAGAAGCTCGATGCCAGCGGCACCGGCGCCAGATGGCGGCCTGCCTCCTCGGCGATCAGGCACAGTTCCAGATAGCCCAGGCCGGCGCCGCCGAACTCCTCGGGAATCGCCGCGGCGGCCGCGCCCATGCCGATCAGGTTGTTCCACACGGCGCCGGAATGCGTGGCGTGCCCCTCGAGCACGCGCCGGATCTCGGCCGAGGTGCTGGTCTCGGCCAGCATCCGGCGTACCTCCTGCGCCAGCAGGCGCTGGTCGTCGGAAAAATCGAAGTTCACGGTCTGAAGCCTCCGGGGTGATTTCCTGATCGATACGAAAAGGTCGCCAATTGTAGCGATCGGCAGGGCGGGGCGATACGTTGCGCCGCATACCAGCGGCGTACGTCCACCGGCACGCAACCGCCAGCGCGCGCCTCGCTATCCGTTGCCAAACCCTGTGAACCGCGACCTATGAAGAGGCTGGAACGGGGGCAGGGACGTACCAGATCGGGGACGACCAGACGCGCTCCTGCAGTTCGGCGTCGCCCGGAGCATCCTCGTGGAGGCGGAACGCGTCGTAGGTGCTCCAGCTCGGCGTCGGGATCTCGAGCACGCGCACGTAGTAGAAGGCATGCACCGCAGGGTCGAACTCGGGGTCCTGCCACAGCGTGTCCAGCGTCGGCGCGCCGATCGAGTTCGTGTAGCTCGCGTGCGCGACGTCGACCGTGGAGCCGATCGCCGGCAGCTTGCCGGTGGCGGGATCGGGTGCGCGGGTGCCGCTCCAGGCGACGTCGAAGATCTTCTCGCGTCGCGTGCCGTCGGCGGCCAGCCAGCCCTTGATCACCTGCATGCGGTCGAGGTTCGCGCCGTCGGGATCCTTCGCCGCGCGGATCAGCAGGCGCGGCGCCGCCGCAGTGGCCGGGCGGGGCGGCAGGTCGGCGCCCATGGGCACGCCCTGTGCGTAGGCTGCGCGCAGATACGCCGGGTCCGTGAGCAGTTGCTGTCCGTAGTCCCAGCCCGCGAACACGCGCAGCCGGATCCGCGTCCCGGAAGTGGCGTAGGTCTCGCCGCGACGCAAGGCGTCGAAGATCGCCTCGCGGGTATTCGCGCTCGCCCACACGGCGGCCAGACCGGCGGCGCTGAACACGCGGCCGGTTGCCGGCGGCACCGGGTTCCTGGCCAGCGCCAGACGCCTTTCGGGCGTGCCGTCGACCAGCACCAGCTTGCCGTGGTAGTTGTCCTCCTCGATGGCGGTGGTCGAGTTGTGGGCGTCGCTGCTGCCGATGAAGCCGAAGCGGTACGGGTTGCCGATCCCGCGTGCGGCAAGCTCCAGCCCCACGCCCAGTGCCTCGCGCGCGTAGCCGCCCGCGGGGCGTGACACCGGCGGCGGCATCGCGGGCTTCAGCGTGAACGGGAAGATCTCGAAGTTCGCGAACTCGTCGTTCGGTGCGAGTTGCGGATGGACTTCGGACTGCCCCTTGATCTGCACGATCTCCTGCACCGGCTCGTTGCGGATCCGGCGCGCCACGTAGTCGGCGTCGAAGGGGCGGCCGTCGAAGGTGCGGGTGCCGAACATCAGGCCGTCGCTGGCGTTGGCGTTGTGCGGGATCGCGAGGTTGTCCATCCCGGCGGTGCGGCTCGCCTCGAGGTAGCCCCACAGCTGTTCCGGATCGGGCGAGTCGAAGCTGCTGAACGGGCGCTCGGGGACCGCGTCGCTGCGGAAGATCACGTTGCGGTGCAGGTTGGCACCGTCGACCATGCTGGTCCACTCGTAGCCCACCAGCGCCGTGAAGGTGCCCGGCGCGTTGTGGCGGTTCGCCGCCGCGACGACCTCGCGCCACAGCGAGGCGGATACCTCGGCGCTGTTCAGTTCGGGGATCGGCGCGTTGGCGGCGAGCGATGCGATGATCTCGAACAGTGCCCGCTGCGCTTCCTGCGGGTCGTCAGCGACCAGGCGGCGTGCGATCGGCAGGCGCGATAGCGGGCTGTCGGGATTGGCGGTCTGTGGCAGCACGCCGAGGTATTCCGCATGATCGGTCACCGCCGCGAAGTCCAGCGCGCGGTGCATCTGCACCGGGAACCCTCCCGCGTGCAGCGTCTGCTCGCCCTTCGCGAAGCGGTACGCGTCGTCGGGCGTGGTGTTGCGGTTGCCGGCCACGAAGGCGTCCGGCGAGTAGCTGGTATGCACGTGCAGGTCGCCGAACAGCAGCCGCTCCGGGTGGGCGGTGGGCGGCTCCTCGACCGCCGGGGACGCGGGCGTATCGGCTTCCGGTTGCGTCGGCTCCGGCGCGGCGGGATGCTCGCCGTCGCAGGCGCAGAGCAGAACGAACAGGCAGCAGGCAAGTGCTCTGACGCTCATCGTGGACGATCCTCGTGCGGTTGTTCCTGATGACGAGTTCCGGACGGCCAACTGTAGCGCAGCCACACGCCGCTGTCGCGAAGCGGGCCCAGGCCGAAGGAATGCACGGGGCGTTTGCGCGCACCCGCGTGATGCTGCGACCATGGCAGCCACGCGATGCGATCCGGGGAGTGACGCCATGAGAACGATCATTGCAGCCGTCGCGGCGGTCATGCTGGCGCCGGGATGGGGGCCGACCGCCCACGCGAGCGGGCAGGGCGCGAGTTACTCGCCGTACGCGGGCCGCACGTTTCCCGAACGCCTGCTGTGGGGCGATACGCACCTGCACACCAACATGTCGGCCGATGCGAGCAGTTTCGGCAACCGCGAGATCGCCCCGCGCGATGCGTACCGTTTCGCGCGTGGCGACACCGTGACCGCGCACAACGGCATGGCGGTGCGCCTGTCGCGACCGCTGGATTTCCTGGTGGTGGCCGATCATGCGGAGTATCTGGGCGTGTTCCCGGGACTGCGCGCCGGCGATGAGCGCCTGCTCGCGAACGAGACCGGCAAGCGCTGGGCCGGCCTGATGGCCGAGCAGGGCAGCGGGCACAGCATGAGGATCCTCTACGAATGGGGCATGTCGCTGCAGGAGAACCGCGACCTGATCGAGGATCCCGAATTCGGCGCCTCCGTCTGGAGGCAGGTGGTCGACAACGCGGAGCGCTTCAACGAGCCCGGGCGCTTCACGGCGCTGATCGGTTACGAGTGGACCTCGATGCCCGACGGCGACAACCTGCACCGGGTGGTGGTCTTCGGCGACGGCGCCGACAAGGCCGCGCGCGTCGTGCCCTTCAGTTCGATCGACAGCCGCGACCCGGAACAGCTGTGGGCGTACCTCGCGCGTTACGAAGGCGAAACGGGCGGACAGGCGATCGCGATTCCGCACAACAGCAACGTCAGCGGCGGCCTGATGTTCGCGCCGCGCGACCTCGGCGGTGCGCCGATCGATCGTGACTACGCCGAGCGGCGCATCCGCTGGGAGCCGCTGATGGAAGTCACCCAGTACAAGGGCGACTCGGAAACGCATCCGCTCAACTCGCCCGCGGACGAATTCGCGAACTACGAAACCTGGGACAAGGTGAATCTGGGCGGCATGCGGGCGCAGACACCGGCGATGTTGCCGTACATGTACGCGCGCTCGGCGCTCGGCATCGGTCTGCAGCAGGAGCAGTCGCTGGGCGTCAACCCGTTCAAGTTCGGGATGATCGGCAGCACCGACGCGCACACCGGCTTCGCCGCCGCGGAGGAGAACAATTTCTGGGGCAAGAGCACCAAGTCCGAGGCCTCCGCGCAGCGCTGGAACGTGGCGCTGGCCGAGAATACCGATCACCCCGAATTCACCTACCGCGAGTACGAGATGGCCGCCTCCGGCTACATGGCGGTGTGGGCGCGCGACAACACGCGGGAAGAGATCTTCGCGGCGATGAAGCGCAAGGAGGTCTACGCGACCACCGGGCCGCGCATCGCGCTGCGTTTCTTCGGAGGCTACGAATTCGCGCCCGGTGACGAGAATTCGCCCGATATCGCTGCGGCCGGCTATGCGCACGGCGTGCCGATGGGCGCCGACCTCGAGGCCGCGCCGCGCGGCAAGGCGCCGGTGTTTCTGGTCGCCGCGGCCCGCGATGCGCTGAGCGGCAACCTCGATCGCATCCAGATCGTGAAGGGCTGGCTCGACGCCGACGGCCGGACCCGCGAGCACGTGTACGACGTGGCGTGGAGCGGGGACCGCCGGCCGGAGCGCGACGGCAAGCTGCCCGCGGTGGGAACGACGGTGGACGTGGAACGGGCCACCTGGAGCAACACGATCGGCGCCGCCGAACTGTCGGCGGTGTGGCGCGATCCCGACTTCGACCCTCGTCAGCGAGCCTTCTATTACGTGCGCGTGCTGGAGATACCGACGCCGCGCTGGACCGCCTACGACCAGGCGTACTTCGCTGTCCGGATGCCGGCCAGCGTCCCGCAGACGACCCAGGAGCGTGCCTACAGCTCGCCGATCTGGTACACGCCCTGAGTCGTGCGGGTCCGGTGCTACGGCCTCACTGCGCGCCGAAGCGGTAGCGCAACGAGACACCGTACATGCGCGGCTCGCCGTAGACGGCGGTCACGAAACCCTGCGAGCCGACGCGGCCGGTGTAGGAGTTCAGCCGGTACGTCTTGTCGCTGACGTTGTTGACGAAGGCGCGCAGGTCGAAGCCCGAGCCGAGGATCCCGTTCCATTCGGCCGAGGCATTGAACACGTGGAACGCGTCCTGCTCGGCCGCCGGGTCGTCCTTCGGCGTGGTCGTGGCGCCGTTGTACCACTCGCCCTGGTAGTTCAGGCTGCCGAGCAGCACCACCTCGCCGACGCTGGCGTCGAGCGGCAGCGTGTAGCGCACGTTCAGCGCCGCGATGTGTTCCGGGGTGTTCTGGAACGGGATGCACGACAGGTCGGCGACGTTGGCGGTGCCGGTGACGCCGGGCACCAGCACCGGCCCGTCGCAGGAGTCGACGTAGGTGCCGCCGCGGATGCCGTCGGGAGCGATCGGCAGCTCGAACTTGCGGTATTCCGAGTCGATGTACGAGTACGCGAGCGAGACGTCCAGGTTGTCGATCGGGCGTACCGTCGCCTCGAGTTCGATACCGGTCATCCGGGCCTTGTCGGCATTGAACACGATCGCCCCCTGGTCGAGGCAGCTGGTGCTCGCCGTGAAATTCTCTCCGTTGCGGCCGATGCAGACGACCTCGCTGCGGTTGCCGTCACCGTCGACGTCGTTGCCGTCGGGCTGGAAGCTGCCGATCGAGTTCACGTCGCCGGCCGCGCGCTGGATGTCCTCGTAGTCGACGTGGAACAGGGCGACGTTGACGCGTGCCGGCATCTCGCCGATCGCGAAGTCGCTCTTCATGCCGAGCTCGTAGTTGGTGACGAACTCGGGTTCGACCGTGTACTGGCGCACCGCCGAGTAGATGAAGTTGCCGGCCTTGTAGCCGTGCGTGACCTTGCCGTACATCATCACGCTGTCGTTCATCTGGTAATCGAGTCCGACGGTCCAGGTCGGTTCGTCGGACTTCAGTTTCGCCGTCCTTGCGGGGATGGTGTACGTGTCCGGATAGGCCGTGTAGACCCGGTCGGAGAAGAAGTTGGTCGAGTAGCGGGCGCCGTCGATCTCGTCCTCGGTGTAGCGCACGCCGAGCGTGGCCTTCCACTTCGACAGCCCGGGAGACAGCATGCCGAGCTGCAGCGTGCCCTGGGCGTAGACGGCCTTGCTGGTCGTCTCGATCTCGTAACCGCCGCCGGAACTGTAGCGGGCCACGTTGAACGAGCCGGTCGCCTGGAAGCCTTCGGGCTTCTGGCGCGAGTAGTAGATGCCGGTCACGAAGTCGAGCTGCTCGTCGAAGGCGGTGCCCACGAGTTGCAGTTCCTCGGTGAGCAAGGATTGATCCGAGATGTCACCCCGCTCGCCGGGTTCGGAAAACGGATCGTTGCCGATGGTGACGCCGTTGACCACCACGTCACTGCCGCCGATCGGCGACCACTGGTCGAGCACCGGCATGATGGTGCCGTCGAGGTCCCAGGCGTAGTTCGTCGTCTGGGTCTGGTAGCCCAGGATGTTGCGGACACTCAGGTTGTCGCCGAGCTCGAAGCGGGTGGTGTTGACGTAGGCCTCGCTCTCGACCCCGGTGTACTGGTCCACGTTCAACGCGGTCCTGCGCGGGCCGAGTTGCAGGGATCTGGCGAGGATTGCCTCGGCCACCGTGCGATCGAACAGCTTGCCTACGAACACCGTCGTGAGCGGTGCGTAGCCGATGTTGCCGGCCAGCGAGGTGATGTTGTCGCCGGGTCCGATGTCCTCGAACACGAAGCCGGTGCCGTTGTCGCGCGCCTTCGACTGGTACGCCACGAAGTAGTTCTGCAGCGCTTCGGTGGGTTGCCACAGCACGCCGATGCGTGCATGCCAGTAATCCTTGTTGTCGTAGTCCTTGCCGGCGTAGCCAGGGGAGCGGGTCGCGGGCGCGAAGGTGCCGCACAGGAACTCCGTCGACGGCTGGCAGACCGTGCTGTAGCCGAACGCTGCGGGGCCCACGTCGCGCGTGTAGCCGTCGCGCGCGACGTCCTTGTACGCGATGCGCACCATCAGCGTGTCCTCGATCAGCGGCAGGTCGATCGCCGCCTCGTACTCGCGGTCGTCGTAGTTGCCGGCCTGCGCCTGCACGTAGCCCGCGAACTCCGATCCCGGCTTGCGCGGGTTCAGCAGCACCGCGCCGCCGGTGGTGTTGCGGCCGAACAGGGTGCCCTGCGGACCGCGCAGCACCTGCAGGTTCTCGAGGTCGAAGAAGGTCCCCATGCCGCCCTGGATCGCGGTCACGCCGGCCTGGATCAGCGGAACTTCCGCGAAGTAGTTCGCGACCCCGACCGGCGCCAGGAAGGTCTGGCCCTGGCCGCGGATCGTGATCACCTCGGCGTTGCGCTGGGTGCCGTTGCTGGTGATCGACAGGCCCGGCACCTTGCCCAGCATGTCGAAGGCGCTGCCGATGTTCTGCTCGCGCAGCCGGTTGCCGTCGAAGGCGGTGACGGCGATCGCGACGTTCTGGATGTTTTCCTCGCGCCGTTGCGCGGTGACGATGATTTCCTCGAGTCCCGATGGTGTGGTGGCCGCTTGCTGCGCGCCGGCCCCCCCGGCCGCGAGCGCGCACAGCGCGCCGGCGACGGCCTGCTGCAGCAGCCGGTTGCGATGCGACGAACCGATGGTGGATGTTTCGATGATCGACATGCTGAACTCCCCTGCGTTGGTGTTGTGATGCGGCGGAAGTCGATTGCGCTGCCGGGTCGTCCTGCTGGCTGCAGTGCAACCGCGGGCGCATGTACTTATTCGTAAGCTAAACACAAGGTAATCGACGTACTGCAGGCCCGGCAAATTGAAATCGCACATGCAGTGACAGATATATAATCGATCATCTGCATGTCGTGGTGGGGATGTCGCAACGGTGTACTTGTCAGCACTGTCGCGGCTCTGCGACCCTTCGACGCGTCGCGTGCGCCGGGACCATGGGGGCTGTGGGTCGGCGACGCATCTGTTCGCCTGGCCAGGGAGCACTCCGAATGTACAAACTCGAATTCGACGATGTCCGTGAACGCCACATCGGCCGCGCGATCCGCGTGCAGGCCGAGCGCAACGGCGATACCCGCTTCCTCGTTTTCGACCGCACCGTCTACACCTTCGCGCAGACCAACGCCGAGGTGAACCGCCTGGCGGCGGGGCTGCGGCGGCTGGGCATCGGCCGTGGCGATCGCGTGGTGTTCTACCTGGGCAGCGCGCCGGAGGTGATGTTCCTGGTGCTCGCGGTCAACAAGCTCGGCGCGGTCTGGGTGCCGGTGAACAGCGACTACAAGGGCAGCTGGCTGCAGGATACGATCAACCGCGGCCGTGCCCGGCTGCTGGTCACCGACGACGCGCATGCCGCGCGGGTCGCGGCGGTCGCCGACGGACTCGTGGTCGAGCGCATCGCGGTGCTCGGTGATCCGGCGGTCCTGCCCGGCGCGATCGCCTTCGCGGACCTGTTCGCGGCGTCGACGGCCGAGCCCGACCTGTCGGGGCTGGGCTACGGCGACGTCAGCGCGGTGCTGTGGACTTCGGGCACCACAGGGCGCTCGAAGGGCGTGATGCAGAGCCACAACGTGTGGTTCGAGGCCGCGCTCGGGGGCGACTCGATGTACGACACGCGGCCCGGCGACGTCGCCTACAACGTGATGCCGATGTACAACTCCGGCGCGTGGGCGACCTCGCTGTTCCGTACGCTGTTCTGCGGCATCACGCTGGCGGTCGATCCGGCGTTTTCGGTCACCTCGTTCTGGGACCGCGTGCGCTTCTACGGCGCGACGCAGTCGTTCACGATCGGCGCCATGCACATGTTCCTGTGGGCGGCGCCGGAGCGGCCGGACGATGCGGACAATCCCATGCGCGAACTGCAGGCGGTGCCGATGCCCACCGAGATCCGGGAACCGTTCGCGCGGCGCTTCGGCGTGCGCGTGCTGGGGCAGGGCATGTCGCAGAGCGAGGCGATGATGATCGTGCGTCAGGACACGCGCCAGCGCTCGGCGTGGCCCGCCGGCAGCTGCGGCAACCCGGTCGATGCGGTCGATGTGCGGCTGGTCGACGACACCGGTGCCGACGTGCCGGTCGGCGAGGCCGGCGAGCTCTGGTTGCGGCCGCGGCGTCCGTTCGTGGTCTTCAACGGTTATTTCGACGACCCCGAGGCGACCGCCAACGCCTTCAGCGGCGAGTGGTACAAGACCGGCGACATGCTGCGCCGCGACGCCGACGACAACTATTTCTTCGTCGACCGCAAGAAGGACGCGGTGCGCTACAAGGGCCGCAACATCTCGACCTTCGAGGTCGAGATGGTCGCGCGGCGGCATCCGGCCATCGCCGATTGCGGCGCCTTCGGTATTCCCAGCGAGGAACTCGCCAGCGAGGACGAGATCAAGCTGAACGTGGTGCTGAAGCCCGGCGCCACGGTCGGCGAGGAGGACATCGCGCGCTTCATCAACGACAACGCGCCCTATTTCTTCGTGCCGCGCTATATCGAGTTCGTCACCGATCTGCCGTACACGCCGAACCAGAAGCTGCAGAAATACAAGCTGCGCGAGGCAGGGGTGGGGCCTGGCGCCTGGGATGCGCGCAAGGCCGGCTTCGAGGCGGTGCGCTGAGCGGTTCGGGGCGCGCCGGCAGGGCTGGCATATGCAGCCTGCCTGACTATAATTGCCCGCAGACGGCCATCCGCGAAGCCAGGGAACAACGACACGTGTACGGATCCGCCTTGCCGCGCCTCGCCTGCGCATCGATCACCCTGGTGCTGTTTGCCCTGCCCGTGCGCGCCGACGTCGCGGTGGCGCCGGACACCGTCAGCGATTCGTACCGGGTGTTGCAGCGGCTGGGGCTGCTGAAGACGCAACCGGTGGCGGCGTCACAGGCGAGGCAGCCCGCCACGGGTCCGCAGCCGGTGGCGCCCGCGGCCGGCGAGCGGGTCGCCGTCACGGTGAGCGAGACCGTCGTGAATGCGGTGCCGCGGCCTGCGGCGCGGAACCAGGCATCCAGCGAGGCCTACGACGTGCTGCGCCGCCTGGGGCTGCTGCCGGCCGAGCCCGGTGCGGCACCCAAGGCCACGGTGCGGCGTGCCGACGTTCGCGTGCTGGTCGAGAAATCGAAGCGGCGTCTCTACGTGCTGCGCAACGGCAAACCGTTCCGCGAGTACCCGGTGATGCTCGGCGGTGCGCCGAACGGACACAAGCGGCAGGAAGGCGACCTGCGCACGCCGGAAGGGGTCTACACGCTGGACTGGCGCAACCCGCGCAGCCGGTACTACAAGTCGATCCATATCTCGTATCCGGGACCGCAGGACCGCCTGCGTGCCGAGGAACGCGGGGTCAAGCCGGGCGGCATGGTCATGCTCCACGGCGAGCACGACGACCCGGCGATCCGCCGTATCCTGCGCCGCCGCGCGCGGGACTGGACCGAGGGTTGCATCGCCCTGAACAACGAGCACATCGACGAGATCTGGCGCGTGGTGCCCGACGGCACGCCGATCGAGATCCGCCCCTGAGTCCCGGCCGTCCGGTGGTCGCATGACGATCCGTTGAGGTTGGCCCGCGAAGCACTGGCCTGCGGCATACTGGGGACGTCCGAACCTCACGGAAAATCCACATGACACCGGCCATCGCCAGCACCTTCGGCATCGATTTCCCCCTGTTCGCGTTCAGCCATTGCCGCGACGTGGTGGTCGCGGTGAGCAAGGCCGGCGGCCTGGGCGTGTTCGGTGCGCTGCACTACACGCCCGACCAGTTGCGCGAGGAGTTGCGCTGGATCGAGGACCATCTCGACGGATGCCCCTACGGGGTCGATCTGGTCATCCCCGAACGATACGTTCGCGCCGACGCCGAGGGTCGGCAAGAGTTCGGTGCCGCCGATCTGTGGCAGATGATCCCGGAGGGACACGTCCGCTTCGCCAACGATCTGTGTGACCGCTTCGGCGTACCGCCGCTCGCCGGGGGGGCGACGTTGCGCGACACGGCGGAGCTGGCGTGGTCCGAACAGGTGGCACGGCGCCAGCTGGACGTGGCGCTGGAGTTCTCGCCCGCGCTGCTCGTCAACGCGCTCGGGGTGCCGCCGCGCGATGTGGTCGAGCGGGTGCGTGCGAAGGGCATCCGGATCGGCGCGCTGGCCGGCAGCGTGCGCCACGCGCTGAAGCAGAAGGAAGCGGGCGTCGACCTGATCGTGGCGAATGGCTACGAGGCGGCCGGGCATACCGGCGAGATCACCACCATGGTGCTGGTGCCGCAGGTCGTCGAGGCAGTGGCGCCGGTGCCGGTGCTGGCCGCCGGCGGCATCGCCACCGGGAGGCAGATGGCGGCGGCGATGGTGCTGGGCGCGAGTGGCGTCTGGACCGGGTCGGTGTGGCTGACCAGTGCGGAATCCGAACTGCCTCCGGTGGTGCGCGACAAGCTGGTAGCCGCCGCATCCGAGCAGACCGCGCGCACACGCTGCATCACCGGCAAGCCGGCGCGCCACCTGGTGACGCCGTACACAGAGGCATGGGACGCGGCCGATACGCCCGATCCGCTGCCGATGCCGCTGCAGACGATGGCAACCACCGAGGCGCTGACGCGAATCAGCCGCTCACTGGCCACGGGCAACGAAGGCGCACGCGAACTGGTCACCTCGCCGGCGGGACAGGCCATCGGATTGATCAAGCAGGTCCGTTCCTGCCGCACGATCGTGAACGATTTCCGCGAAGCGTTCGCCGCGGCGCTCGGCGGGATCGCCGACGGTCTCGGCTGAAACGGCGCTGCCCGGGCGTGGCGTCGCCGGCGCGTGACATGTACCCGTGGCGGCATGGAGAAACTCCGATGGACACACTCACCCATCCCGACGATCTGTTCCATCCTCCGGCCAGCGACAGCCCGTACTGGGCCGAGACCTGCTGGTTCACCTTCGCGGTGCCCGAGCGGCGCCTTTCCGGCCAGGTCTATCCCTTCTTCCAGCCGAATCTGGGCGTCTGCTCGGCCGCGGTCTGGTTGTGGGACCCGAGCGGGCACCAGCCGCACACGGTGCTGTTCGGCAAGAACTTCTGGCATCTGCCGATCCCGCCGCAGAACCTGGACCACATCGAGCTCGCGAACGGCTTGTCGATCCGCTGCACCGAGCCGTTGCGACGCTACGAACTGCGCTACCGCGATCCCGACGCCGACGAGGTCGAGTTCGCGCTCGATTTCGCCGCGATCGTGCCACCCAATCACCTGCAGGGCGGGCACTACGAACAGGCCGGGCGCTACCGCGGCTGGATCCGCATCGACGGGGAAACGATCGCGGTCGATGCCTACGGCATGCGCGACCGTTCCTGGAGCGCGCGCTCGCAGTTCGGCGCCGACATCCACGGCACAGGCGCCGTGAACGGTGGCTACAGCTACGCGACCGCCGACGACGGCCACGGCTTCCACCTGATCACCATGGAGTTCACCCCCGGGGAGTGCATCGGGATCCACGGTTACCTGTTGCGCGACGGACATTGCGCGCGCATCACGGGCGGGCGGCGCCAGGTGCTGGAGCGCGACGCGGCGAGCGGCGCGCCGTTGCGCGTGGCGCTGGAATTGCGTGACGAGCTGGGTCGCGAACTGCGGGCCGAAGGTGAGTGCCTGAACCGCATCGGACTGCACCTGAACCCGAACCTGTTCACCTGGAACTGCCTGACGGCGTGGCGCTTCGACGAGCGCACGGCCTACGGCGAGGACCACGACAACTGGACCGCGTGCGGCGCACGGCGTTTCTTCCGCCAACTGCTCGCCGGGTCCGCCGCGCCCGCGGCTCGCTGAGGCCGTGGATGCGCGAACGCACGATACGTACCGCGCGCGTGCTCACGCGCCTGCGCTTCGACGCCACCGGCGGTTTCGATGCGCTGGTGCAGCAGCGGCTCGCCGGCCGCCCGCTCACGCGCGAGCTGCACTTCGACCGCGCGCCCGAGCTGGTGGCCGGCACCGGCGCCGGCAACATGTACTGCCCGAGCTGCCGCCGGATCCGCTGTTGCGACCCGGTTCGCCTGCCGGGACTGGCGGACGCGGTGGCCGCCACGCACGATGCCGGGGCCGCCGGCGGGACGCTGCACATGTGCCTGAGTTGTTTCTACCACTTCCTGACGCCGGAGGTTTCGGAGTCGAGGCTGCTCGAGATCGGTGAGGCGCTGGCGCGCCTGGGCGATGCGGGCGGCGCGCCGCGCAACGTGATCCGTTTTCCGCGCCGGCGCCGCTGAGCACCGGTTCACATCGGCATGAAGCGCAGCTCCGGGTCGGCCGTGCTCTTGTGCCACAGTTCGTCGAACTGCTCGCTCAGATGCTTCACGAAGGCGCGGTCGTCGCGGTTCCAGAAGCAGATCTTGTCGTCCTCGTTCGGAATGAAGAACACGCCGGCGTCGTCGACCAGCACGTAGTTGGCTATGTAGCGTTCGGGACAGTAAACGAGCTTGCGCAGCGGCACCGCCGACACCAGCCGCTGGTGCAGTGCGGCGAGGCGGTGGGTGCGCTGGCGCAACGGCTGGCTGTCCTTGATCAGCACGCGCACCTCGCAGGGCGGACCCTGGCGCGCCACGCGCGAGAGTTCGCGCACCAGGTCCTCGTGGTCGAACAGTGCGGGCGCGAGGTTGTCGCTGAAGATGCGCACCACGTGGCGCGCCCCGCGCAGCAGTTCGCACAGGGCGCCGGCCTGGTCCTCGGTCGCCTCGAGCTCGATCCGCCCTTCAGTTCGCGGGTGCATCGTCGCCTCCTCGCCGTTGCAGGTGTTCGCGGATGCGCAACGCCTGTGTGCTGGCGTTGCCGATGTAGGAGGCCGGCGTCAGCGCGGCGAGCCGCGCCCGCTCGGCGGCCGGGATCTGGTGCAGCGATTCGATGAACGCGCGCATCTCGGGGGCCCCGACGCGCTGTCCGCGTGTCAGCGCCTTGAGTTTTTCGTACGGCTCGGCCACCCCGTAGCGGCGCATCACCGTCTGCACCGGTTCGGCCAGCACTTCCCAGTTCGCGTCCAGGTCGGCGGCGAGGCGCGCCGGGTCGAGTTCGAGCTTGCCGATCCCCTTCAGCAGCGCCTCGTAGGCGATCAGGCTGTAGGCGAACGCGCTGCCGAGGTTGCGCAGCACGGTCGAGTCCGTGAGATCGCGCTGCCAGCGCGAGACGGGCAGCTTGCCGGCGAGGTGTGCGAAGAGGGCGTTCGCGAGCCCGAGGTTGCCCTCGGCGTTCTCGAAGTCGATCGGATTGACCTTGTGCGGCATCGTCGACGAGCCCACCTCGCCGGCGCGGGTGCGCTGGCGGAAATAGCCGATCGAGACATAGCCCCAGACGTCGCGCGCGAAATCGAGCGCGACGGTGTTGAAGCGCTCGACCGCCGCGAACAGTTCGGCGAGGCAGTCGTGCGGCTCGATCTGCGTGGTGTAGGGGTTCCATTCCAGCCCCAGCGAGCGCACGAACTCGTGCGCATTGGCCTCCCAGTCCACGTCGGGGTAGGCCGCGAGATGCGCGTTGTAATTGCCGACCGCGCCGTTGATCTTGCCGAGCAGCCGCACCGCGGCCACCTGTTCGCGCTGGCGGTGCAGGCGGTAGACGACGTTGGCGATCTCCTTGCCCATCGTCGAGGGGCTGGCCGGCTGTCCGTGCGTGCGCGACAGCATCGGTACCTCCGCCCAGTGTTCGGCGAGCGTGCACAGGGCCTCGACGATACGGTCCATCGCCGGCAGGATCGTCTCGCGGCGCGCGCTGTCGAGCATCAGCGCGTGGCTGAGGTTGTTGATGTCCTCCGAGGTGCACGCGAAGTGCACGAACTCGAGTCCGGCCGCTGCGCCCGGTATGGCGGCGATGCGTTCCTTGAGGAAGTATTCGACCGCTTTCACGTCGTGGTTGGTCGTGGCCTCGATCGCCTTGACGCGCGCGGCGTCCGCGCTCGAGAAACGCTCGAGGATCGCGTTCAGCGCCGCGTGCGTGGCCTCGTCGAAGGGTCCGAACTCGGGAACGCCCGGCAACGCCGCGAGGCGTTCCAGCCAGCGCAGTTCCACCAGCACGCGGAAGCGGATCAGGCCGTACTCGCTGAACACCGGCCGCAGCGCGGCGGTCTTCGCGCCGTAGCGTCCGTCGAGAGGGGAAATGGCGCTGAGTTCGTCGAGTTGCATCGTTGTTTCCGTGAGGCCGCTGCGGGGCGGCGGGTTGCGGTGGATGATAGCGCACGCCGGGAGCTGCGCGGGTTGCGGCCCTCAGTGCCCGGCGCGCAGCGCGCGGCACGCGGCGATCAGGCGCGCGCGCCCGAGCAGCAGCCCCGGCAGGTTGCCGCCGACGAAACGCCACAGCACCGCCGCGCGCACGCCCGCGAGCAGCAGCGCGCGGATCCGCGCGACCACGCGCGGGTCGCGCAGGTGCCCGGGGGAGCCGGTCACCTTGATGCGGAAGCTGTAGCGGCTGATCGTCTCCTCGTACAGCGCGGCCAGCGCCGGCGCCACGGTGTCGAAATCCTGGGTGAATTGCTGCGCATCGGCGGCCAGCGCCTGCAGGCGCCCGCGGATCAACGCGAGTCGCTCGCGGTCGCGCGCGAGGCGCTTGCCCAGATGCGCGAGCGCGAGCGCGTAGCGAAGCGCCGGCGCCTGCGCATCGCCGGCGCTGAGCATGAGCGCGGACTCTAGCCGTTGCAGTGCGCCGCCGAGCGCGCCGCCGCCGCCCCAGACATCCTCGACACGCTGCCATTCGAAGCGCAGCAGGCCATTGGCCAGCGTGCGCACGCCGTGGGCACGCGCCTCTCCGGTGCGTGCCAGTTCGTCGACCAGCGTGGCGCATTCGAGCATCGCGGCCAGCGCCAGCGCCTGTGCGCGTGCGGCTTCGGACACCGCGGCGCTCACGCGAAGCGCTCCTCGATCACGCCGCCGCCGAGGCAGCAGTCGCCGTCGTAGAACACCACGTACTGCCCCGGCGTCACGGCGCGCTGTGCGCTCGCGAACTCGACCCGCCAGCGTCCGTCGCCCGCCGGCGCGATGCGACACGGCTGGTCGGCCTGGCGGTAGCGGATCTTCGCGTGCAGTTCGCGTTCGGCGGCCCCCGGCGCGGCGCCGATCCAGTGCGTCTGCGCGCACACCAGCGCGCGGTGGTAGAGCGCGGGGTGCGCGCTGCCCTGGGCGACCAGCAGGGTGTTGGTGGCGAGATCCTTGTCGACCACGTACCACGGCTGCTCCGGGTGGTCGCGCCGCCCGCCGATGCCGAGCCCCTGGCGCTGGCCGATCGTGTAGTACATCAGGCCGTGGTGCTCGCCGAGCGGCTCGCCGTCGGTGCTGCGGATCGGGCCGGGCTGCGCCGGCAGGTAGCGGCGCAGGAAGTCGGCGAAGCGTCGCTCGCCGATGAAGCAGATGCCCGTGCTGTCCTTCTTCGCGGCGACCGGGAACGCGTGTGCGCGCGCGATCCGCCGCACCTCGCTCTTGGGCAGTTCCCCGACCGGGAACAGGCAGCGCGCGAGTTGGCTCCCCGGCACGGCGTGCAGGAAATAGCTCTGGTCCTTGGCCGGATCGCGCCCCTTCAACAGGCGCGCGTGACCGTCGCGCACGTCGCGCCGCGCGTAGTGGCCGGTCGCGATGGTGTCGGCGCCGAGCGCGGATGCGTAGTCGACGAACACCTTGAACTTGATCTCGCGGTTGCACAGCACGTCCGGGTTCGGCGTGCGGCCGGCGCGGTATTCGGCGAGGAAGTGCTCGAACACGTTGTCCCAGTACTCGGCGGCGAAGTTCGCCGTGTGCAGCCGGATGCCCAGCAGTTCGCAGACGGCCTCGGCGTCGGCGAGGTCGGCGCGCGCCGTGCAGTACTCGGTGCCGTCGTCCTCGTCCCAGTTCTTCATGAACAGGCCTTCGACGGCATGGCCCTGCTCGCGCAGCAGCAGCGCCGCGACCGCGGAATCGACGCCGCCCGACATGCCGACGATGACGCGTGCGCCGCTCATCGTGCGTGCGGGTAGAAGAAGTCGAGCGGGAAGCGGCATCCGCTGCGGTGCTGCTCGATGGTCGCCAGCACCGACTCGCTGCGCAGGTGCTCGCGCGCTGCGAGGATCTCCGCGTAGCTCAGCCAGTGCGTGGCGACGATGCCGCGGTCGAGGCGGCGGGTGGCGTCGTGGTGCAGTGCGCTGGCGACGAAGCTGGTGCGCAGGTAGCTGATGCCGCTGGTGCTGGCGGTGAACAGGCTGGCGCCGAGCACGGCCTCGATCGCGACCTCCCAGCCGGTTTCCTCGAGCGTCTCGCGACGCGCTGCCTCGATCAGCGTCTCGCCCGGCTCGAGGTGCCCGGCCGGCTGGTTCAGCACGCGGCGACCGTCGATCGCTTCCTCGACCAGCAGGTAGCGCTCGTCACGGACCAGCACCGTGGCGACGGTGACGTGCGGATGCCATTGCCTGAGTGTATCGTTCATCGCCGTTTCCGCGGAAAAGGGCCGGCATTATAGCGGCCGCGGCCGCTCCGGCACGCCATCGCGGGGAAGCGGTGATATACTGCCGCGCCGCGCGTGCCCAGCAGCATCGCACCCACTCACCCCGGCCATGACAACGGAGCAGACTAATGGCGTACAAGCACATCAAGGTACCAGCACAGGGCGAGAAGATCACGGTCAATGCAGACCATTCGCTGAATGTGCCGGACAATCCCGTGATCCCGTTCATCGAGGGCGACGGTATCGGGGTCGACATCACGCCGGCGATGCTGAAGGTGGTCGATGCGGCGGTCGCGAAGGCCTACGGTGGCAAGCGCAAGATCAGCTGGATGGAGATCTACACCGGCGAGAAGGCGGCCGAACTCTACGACGGCGACTGGTTCCCGGCGGAGACGCTGGAGGCGATCCGCGAGTACGTGGTGTCTATCAAGGGGCCGCTGACCACGCCGGTGGGCGGTGGCTTCCGTTCGCTGAACGTCGCGCTGCGCCAGGAACTCGACCTCTACGTCTGCCTGCGCCCGGTGCGCTGGTTCAGCGGCGTGCCGTCGCCGGTGCGCGAGCCGCACAAGACCAACATGGTGATCTTCCGCGAGAACTCGGAGGACATCTACGCCGGCATCGAGTGGAAGGCCGGCACCCCGGACGCCGACAAGCTGATCCGCTTCCTGCGCGAGGAGATGGGCGTCACCAAGATCCGTTTTCCCGAGAACTGCGGCATCGGTATCAAGCCGGTATCGAAGGAAGGCACCGAGCGCCTGGTGCGCCGTGCGATCCAGTACGCGATCGACCAGGACCTGCCCTCGGTCACCATCGTGCACAAGGGCAACATCATGAAGTTCACCGAGGGCTCCTTCAAGGAGTGGGGCTACGCGCTCGCGCAGTCCGAGTTCGGCGGTGAACTGCTCGACGGCGGTCCGTGGGTGAGACTGCGCAACCCGAAGACCGGCAAGGACATCGTGATCAAGGACGTGATCGCCGACGCCATGCTGCAGCAGGTGCTGCTGCGTCCCGACGAGTACAGCGTGATCGCCACGCTGAACCTCAACGGGGACTACCTGTCGGATGCGCTCGCGGCACAGGTCGGCGGCATCGGTATCGCGCCCGGCGCGAACCTCAGCGATACCGTCGCGCTGTTCGAGGCAACCCACGGCACCGCGCCCAAGTATGCCGGCCAGGACAAGGTCAACCCAGGCTCGCTGATCCTGTCGGCCGAGATGATGTTGCGTCACATGGGCTGGAACGAGGCGGCCGACCTTGTCATCTCCGGCATGAACGGTGCGATCCAGGCGAAGACCGTGACCTACGACTTCGAGCGCCTGATGGAAGGTGCGACGCTGGTGAAGTGCTCGCAGTTCGGCGACGCGATCATCCGCCACATGGCCTGAACGCGGCGGCAGCGGCGGCGCCTCCGGGCGTCGCCGCGATCCCGCGTTGCTTACCTGGCCAGCAGCATCCCGCTTTCGAGCGCCTCGATCGCCTCGATGGCGATCGCGTGCATGCCCTTGGGGCCGGCCTCGACCTCGAAACGCACGGTCTGGCCTGCCTTCAGCGTCTTGTAGCCTTCCATCCGGATGGCCGAATAATGGGCGAATATATCGGAGCTGCCTTCGTCGGCCAGGATGAAGCCGTAGCCCTTGGCATTGTTGAACCACTTGACGATACCAGTACGCATGACTCTGGTCCTCGTTGCCCCGGGCGGGGCATCGGTTGTTGTGCTTATATCGGACCTGCCAGCACGCCGGAAGCGTGCTGAAGCATTGGACAGCTTTTTTAGCGGCAGCGCCCGCGGGTGTCAAGCGCATGGGGGGCGCCGGCGCCTCTTGTGCGGGGACGCGATCCATGGAACATTCTGGGCAGACGGGCGATTTGCGATGGCAGTGATGGGAGACACCTCGACGGCAGGGCGTATCACCGCGAGCGGTGAGGACCGTCTCGCGCGCGATGGCGGGCTCGCGCTGCAGGAGTCGGATGCGCAACTCGCCGAACCGCCGATGTACCAGGTCGTGATGCTGAACGACGACTACACGCCGATGGACTTCGTGGTCGACGTGCTGCAGCGATTCTTCGCGATGGGGCGCGACAAGGCCACGCGCGTGATGCTCGCGGTGCACACCGAGGGCCGCGCGGTGTGCGGGGTATTCACGCGCGACGTCGCGGAAACGAAGGCGATGCAGGTCAACCGCTACGCGCGCGAGAACCAGCATCCGCTGCTGTGCGAGATCGAAGTCGCCGCCGGCGACTGAACCCGAAGCGCCGGGAACGCCCGCCCGGTGCCTTGGTCTATGCTGAAAGCGAGGCTGCAGTAACTGCCGGAGGCTCCTCATGCTGAGCAAGGATCTCGAGTTCAACCTCAACGCCGCGTTCCGCCACGCGCGCGCGCGCCGTCACGAATTCATGACCGTCGAGCACCTGCTGCTCGCGCTGCTCGACAACGAGGCGGCGCTGCGGGTGCTGCGCGCCTGTGGCGCCGATATCGAGCGACTGCGCGCGGAACTGGCGGGCTTCGTCGAGGCGAACACGCCGCTGATCCCGGAGGAGGACGGGCAGCGCGAGACCGAGCCCACGGTCGGGTTCCAGCGCGTGCTGCAGCGCGCCGTGTTCCACGTGCAGTCCTCCGGCCGCAGCGAGGTCAACGGCGCCAACGTGCTGGTCGCGCTGTTCGGCGAGCAGGAGAGCCAGGCGGTCTACCTGCTGCGCAAGGAGAACATCGCACGCATCGATGTCGTGAACTTCATCACGCACGGCATCCCGAAGGTCGCCGACAACCCGCGTCCCGGCGGTGCCGGCACGGAGTCCGGAGAGGACGAACAGCCGGCGCCGGACGGCGAGGCCAGTCCGTTGCAAAGCTTCGCGACCAACCTCAACGACGAAGCGCGCGCGGGGCGTATCGATCCGCTGGTCGGCCGTGCGCTCGAACTCGAGCGCGTCACGCAGATCCTCGCGCGCCGGCGCAAGAACAACCCGCTGCTGGTCGGCGAGTCGGGGGTCGGCAAGACCGCGATCGCCGAGGGCCTGGCGCGACGCATCGTCGAGGGCGACGTGCCCGAGGTGCTGCGCGACGGCGTGGTGTATTCGCTGGACCTCGGCTCGCTGCTGGCCGGCACCAAGTACCGCGGCGACTTCGAGAAGCGCTTCAAGGGCCTGCTGGCCGAACTGCGCAGGAAGAAGCACGCGATCCTGTTCATCGACGAGATCCACACCATCATCGGCGCGGGAGCCGCCTCCGGGGGCGTGATGGACGCCTCGAACCTGTTGAAGCCGCTGCTGGGTTCCGGCGAGATTCGCTGCATCGGCTCGACGACGTTCCAGGAGTACCGTGGCGTGTTCGACAAGGACCGCGCACTGAGCCGGCGCTTCCAGAAGGTCGACGTCGGCGAACCCAGCGTCGCCGAGACCGTCGAGATCCTCAAGGGGCTGCGCTCGCGTTTCGAGGAGCACTTCGGCCTGCGCTACAGCACACGCGCGCTGCAGGCGGCGGCGGAGCTCGCGAGCCGCTACATCACCGACCGTTTCCTGCCCGACAAGGCGATCGACGTCATCGACGAGGCGGGGGCGTTCCAGCGCCTGCAGCCGGAATCGCGCCGGCGCAAGGTGATCGGCGTCAGGGAGGTCGAGGAAATCGTCGCCAAGATCGCGCGCATCCCGCCGCGCAGTGTCTCGGCCTCCGACAAGGAGTCGCTGCGCAGCCTGGCCGCCGACCTGAAGGACGCCGTGTTCGGCCAGGAGACGGCGATGGATGCGCTCGCGACGGCGATCAAGCTCGCGCGCGCCGGACTGAAGACGGTGGAGAAGCCGATCGGCTGCTTCCTGTTCGCCGGGCCTACCGGGGTGGGCAAGACCGAGGCGAGCCGCCAGCTGGCGAAGACGCTGGGGCTCGAGCTGATCCGTTTCGACATGTCCGAGTACATGGAGCGGCACACGGTGTCACGGCTGATCGGCGCGCCGCCGGGCTACGTCGGTTTCGACCAGGGGGGCTTGCTCACCGACGCGGTCACGCGCCACCCGCACAGCGTGCTGCTGCTCGACGAGATCGAGAAGGCGCATCCCGAGGTGTTCAACCTGCTGCTGCAGGTGATGGATCACGGCACGCTGACCGACAACAACGGCCGCAAGGCGGACTTCCGCAACACCGTGCTGATCATGACCACCAACGCCGGTGCCGAGATGCTGAGCCGGCGCTCGATCGGTTTCACCGAGCAGGACAACAGCAGCGACGGGCTCGAGGCGGTGAAGAGGATGTTCACGCCCGAGTTCCGCAACCGGCTCGACGCGATCATCCAGTTCGCGCCGCTGCCGCCGGCGGTGGTGCGCTCGGTGGTGCACAAGTTCCTCGCCGAACTGCAGGCGCAGCTCGCGCCGCGCAAGGTGCGCATCGAGATCGACGAGGCGGCCGAGGAGTGGCTGGTCGCGCGCGGCTACGACGAAAAGATGGGCGCGCGGCCGATGGCGCGCGTGATCCAGGAGCACATCAAGAAGCCGCTGGCCGACGTGCTGCTGTTCGGCGAGCTGGAGCAGCGTGCGGGAGTGGTGCGCGTTGGCGTGGCAGAGGACGGTGAGGGGTTGCAGCTGAGCGTCGAGGCGGCCGCCTGAGCGGCACGCGGCGCCTGCTCAGCGCTCGCGGAACGTGATGCGGCCCTTGCTCAGGTCGTAGGGCGTCAGTTCGACCTTGACCTTGTCGCCGGTCAGGATGCGGATGTAGTGCTTGCGCATCTTGCCGCTGATGTGTGCCGTCACGATGTGCCCGTTCTCCAGGCGCACGCGGAACGTGGTGTTGGGCAGGGTGTCGACCACCTCGCCATCCATCTCGAGAACGTCTTCTTTCGCCATCCGTAGTCACTCGGGGAAACTGGGCGCGCATTCTGCCCTATCGTGGCGCCGATGCAAAGCGGCGCCCCGGTTGTTGCTCGGCGCGTTCGCCACCGGCTCCCGCGTCAGTCCACGTGAACCCACTGGCCGTTCACCAGCAGCTCCACCGGCCGGAAGCGCGTCTTGTAGCTCATCTTGCGGCAATCGCGGATCCAGTAGCCCAGATAGACCGCGGCGAGCCCCAGCTGGCGCGCGTGCGCGATCTGCCACAGGATCACGTAGCTGCCGAGGCTGCGGCGGTCCTCGGCGGGGTCGTAGAACGTGTAGATCGCCGACAGCCCGCTGTCCAGACGATCGAGCACCGCGACCGCGAGCAGGCGATCGGCGGCGCGGAACTCGACGTAGCTCGTACAGCCCCATTCGCGGGTCAGGAACGAATCGTACTGCGCACGGTCGGGCGGATGCATGTCACCGTCGCTGTGGCGGCTGCGGATGTAGCGGCTGTAGAGGCCGAAATGCAGCTCCGAATCGATGCTGGCAACGGTGCGGGCCTCGAGATCGGTGTTGCGTGCCAGCACGCGGCGCTGGCTGCGGTCGGGGCGGAACCGGTCGACCGGCACGCGCGCCGGTATGCAGGCATTGCAGGCGCCGCAGTGGGGGCGGTACAGGTGCGGACCGCTGCGGCGGAAACCGATGCTCGAGAGCTGGCTGTATATGTGGGTGTCGATCGGCGTCGCCGGGTCCACGAACAGCGTGGTCGCTACCTCGCCGTCGAGATAGCTGCATTCGTGCGGGTAGGTGGCGAACACGCGGATGTTCGCCAGCAGGCTCACCGGGTTACCCATGGCTCTCCGTGCTGCTCCGATTCGAGGCGCCAGGATCCGACGCGCCCCGTTGCGACTACGCTCGCGTCTAATATATCGCGAAACCGCGAGCGCGCGATGCAGCGCGCGCCGAGCCGCGCGAGGTGCGGGGTGTGCTGCTGGCAGTCGATCAGCGCGAAGTCCCAGGCGCGCAGTCGTGCGACCAGGTGGACCAGCGCGACCTTGGAGGCATCGTCGGCGCGGCTGAACATCGATTCGCCGAAGAACACACGGCCGATCGCGATCCCGTACAGCCCGCCCACCAGTTCGTCGTCGCGCCAGGTCTCGATCGAGTGCGCGTACCCGCGCCGGTGCAGTTCGACGTAGGCTTCGCGCATCGCGGCACCGATCCAGGTGCCGTCGGCACGCGCGCGTGGAGCCGCGCAGCCTTCGATCACGCCTTCGAAGCAACGGTCGGCCGTGACCTCGTAGACGCGCCGGCGCAGCGTGCGGCGCAGGCTGGCCGGCACGTGCAACTCGCCGGGGAACAGCACCGCGCGCGGGTCGGGTGACCACCACAGGATCGGCTCGGGTTCCTCGTACCAGGGAAAGATGCCGCGGCGGTACGCCGCGAGCAGGCGCCCGGGGCTGAGGTCACCGCCTGCGGCCAGCAATCCCGGCGGGTCCGCGAGTGCGTGCTCCAGCGGCGGGAACGCTTCGACGTCGGGGCCGAGCCAGGCGATCGCGGGCACGACGCCCAGCGCTCAGAGCGCGTCGAGGTACTTTTCGGCGTCCAGCGCCGCCATGCAGCCGAAACCGGCCGAGGTGATCGCCTGGCGGTAGACGTGATCGCAGACGTCGCCGGCCGCGAACACGCCCTCGACGCTGGTCGCGGTGGCGTTGCCGTCCTGGCCGCCGCGGATGCGGAGGTAGCCGTCGTGCATCTCGATCTGACCGGCGAAAATCGCGGTGTTGGGCGTGTGGCCGATCGCGATGAACACGCCGTCGAGCGCGATCTCGCGGGTGGCGCCGTCGAGGGTGCCGCGGATGCGCATGCCGGTCACGCCGCTCGCGTCGCCGAGCACCTCGTCGAGCGTGCTGTTCCACAGCAGCTCCACCTTGCCTTCGGCGGCACGCTGGAGCAGCCTTTGCTGCAGGATCTTCTCCGAACGCAGCGCGTCACGCCGGTGCACGAGGTACACGCGCGAGGCGATGTTCGCCAGATACAGGGCCTCCTCGACCGCGGTGTTGCCTCCGCCGATCACGGCCACCGGCTTGCCACGGTAGAAGAAGCCGTCGCAGGTTGCGCAGGCGCTGACGCCGCGCCCCATGAAGCCTTCCTCGGACGGCAGGCCCAGGTAGCGGGCCGAGGCGCCGGTGGCGATGATCAGCGCATCGCAGGTGTAGGTCGCGGAGTCGCCGTGCAGCACGAAGGGACGCTGGCCGAGGTCCGTGCTCGCGATGTGGTCCTGGATCAGCGTCGCCTCGAAGCGCTGCGCATGCTCGAGCATCGCACCCATCAGCTCCGGTCCCTGCAGGTGCGCGTGACCGCCGGGCCAGTTCTCGACCTCGGTGGTCGTCATCAGCTGCCCGCCCTGCTGGATCCCGGTGATCAGGGCCGGGGACAGGTTCGCGCGCGCGGCATACACGGCCGCCGTGTAGCCCGCCGGTCCGGAGCCCAGGATGATCAGTCGGTGGTGGATGCGTGCGGTCATTGTCTCGGGGTCCTCGGCTGGGGGTGGTCGCGGGGCGGGGCGCGGAAATGGCCTATACTGAGGCCTGATTTCCGCTCCGGCGGCGGGGGCGCAGTTTACCCCCGATCATCGTGATTTCACAGGACGGCCGCCGGTTGCGGGGCGGCACCGGCAGAGGTGCAGGTATCTTGGCGAGGACTAGAGGCGCTTCCGCGGTGGCCGCAAGGACGCTGCCGCCCGTTCTGCAGCATGGGATGCGCGAGGGTCTGGTGATCGGCTGGGGCGTGCTGGCCGGCTTCCTGCTGCTCGCGCTCGGCACCTACAGCGTGGGTGACCCGGGCTGGTCGAGCACCGGCAACGGATCGGCGATCGCCAACTCGGCCGGGCGCACCGGTGCGTGGGTCGCCGACGTGCTGCTGTCGCTGTTCGGATACGCCGCCTACGGCTTCCCGCTGTTGTTCGGTTTCCGTGCGTGGGCGGCCACGCGCGAGCGCCAGGCCTCGTTCGTGCTCGACTGGCTTCTGGTATCGATCCGCAGCGTGGGTTTCGTGCTGGTGCTCCTGTCGGCGACCACCTTGCTCGCGCTGCAGGGCAGCGCGACCTCGCTGTTGCCGTTCGGCATCGGCGGCATGCTCGGCGAGACGCTGTCGCAGGTGGGGCAGCGCGCCTTCGGTCTGACCGGCACGCGGCTGCTGATGCTGGCGCTGCTGCTGTTCGGCGTCACGATCTTCACCGACCTGTCGTGGTCGCGCGTGCTCGAGCAGACCGGCCGCCTCACGCTGGAAGGCCTGCGGCGCCTGGGACAGGCGGCGGGATCCGCACGCCAGTGGCAGGGTGGCGGCCTGCTCGCGACGATGCGTCACCTTGGCCGGCGTCGCGCAGGCGAGGCGGCGGATGCGTTCGACGGCGAAGCGGGCGAGCACGCGCCGGTGGTGCGCGAACTGACGATCGAGGAGCTGGACGAGCCGTCACCGCGGCGCCGGCGCGCACGCCGCGAACCCGTGCTCGAGGACGCGGGCGTCGAGGCAGTCGGGCCGGCGGTCCTGACGACGGCGCGCGCGGTGCCCGAGATCCGGCTCCCGGCGCCGCGCAAGGAAGTGCAGGGCGAGCGCGTGCAGCGCGAACGCCAGGGGGCGCTGTTCAGCGCGCCCGATGCCTACCTGCCTCCGCTCGGGTTGCTCGACATGGCCGATCGCAGCAAGCAGCGCGGCTATTCGGCCGAGGCGCTGGAGGGTATGTCGCGGCTGCTCGAGATCAAGCTGCGCGACTTCGGGGTCGAGGCCACCGTGGTGTCGGTGCTGCCCGGTCCGGTGATCACGCGCTTCGAGATCCAGCCCGCGCCGGGCGTGAAGGTCAGCCGGATCAGCAACCTGGTCAAGGACCTCGCGCGTTCGCTGGCGGTGATCAGCGTGCGCGTCGTCGAGGTCATTCCCGGCAAATCCGTGGTCGGCATCGAGATCCCGAACGAGGACCGCGAGGTCGTGCTGCTCGGCGACGTGCTCGCCTCGCGTGCCTACGAGACCTCGCGCTCGCCGCTGACGCTGGCGCTCGGCTACGACATCTCCGGCGAGCCGATGGTGGTCGACTTGGCGCGCATGCCGCACCTGCTGGTGGCCGGCACCACCGGTTCCGGCAAGTCGGTGGGCGTCAACGCGATGCTGCTCAGCCTGCTGTACAAGTCCACGCCGGCCGAGGTGCGGATGATCCTGGTCGACCCCAAGATGCTCGAGCTCTCGGTCTACGAGGGCATCCCGCACCTGCTGACGCCGGTGATCACCGACATGAAGGACGCGGCCAACGGCCTGCGCTGGTGCGTGGCCGAGATGGAGCGCCGCTACCGCCTGATGGCGGCGATGGGCGTGCGCAACCTGGCGGGTTTCAACCGCAAGATCCAGGACGCCATCGACGCCGGCGAGCCGATCGCCGATCCGTTCTGGACACCGGATCCGATGGTGTTCGTGAGCGAGGAGGAACAGCTGGCGACGCCGCCGACGCTGGCGCCGCTGCCGGCGATCGTGGTCGTGATCGACGAGTTCGCCGACATGATGATGATCGTCGGCAAGAAGGTCGAGGAACTGATCGCGCGCATCGCGCAGAAGGCGCGCGCTGCGGGAATCCACCTGATCCTCGCCACCCAGCGCCCCTCGGTCGACGTGATCACCGGCCTGATCAAGGCCAACATCCCGACCCGGATCGCGTTCCAGGTCTCGTCGAAGATCGATTCGCGCACCATCCTCGACCAGGGTGGCGCGGAACAGTTGCTGGGCCACGGCGACATGCTCTACCTGCCGCCCGGCAGCGGCGTGCCGATCCGCGTGCACGGCGCCTTCGTCGCCGATGCCGAAGTGCACCGCGTGGTCGCGGACCTGCGCGCGCACTCGGAGCCGAACTACATCGAGGGCATCCTCGAGGAGAGCGCGGCCTCGCCGCTGGCGATGCTGCCCGGGGAGGCGAGCGACGACCCCGAGAGCGACGGTCTCTACGACGAGGCGGTGCGCTTCGTGACCGAGAGCCGCAAGGCGTCCATCTCCGCGGTTCAGCGCAAGCTGCGGATCGGCTACAATCGCGCCGCCCGTATGATCGAGGCGATGGAGGCCGCGGGTGTCGTCAGCGCCATGAACAGCAACGGCAGTCGCGAAGTTCTGGCCCCGCCACCACCGGCACACTGATAGCGTTGCAGGGTGTTCCCGTGTCGCGATTTGCCGCTGTGGCAGCGTTGTGGCTGCTGTGTTCCCACGCCTTCGCCGATGCCGCTGCGGCTGCGCGCCTCGGGGCGCTGCTCGGCGGCATGCGGCGCATCGAGGCCGATTTCACCCAGCGCCTGCTCGACGAGAGCGGCGCCCTGATCCAGCAGAGCAGCGGGCACGTACTGCTCGCGCATCCGGGGCGCTTCCGCTGGGAGACCCGCGATCCCTTCGAGCAGCTCGTCGTCAGCGACGGCAGCACCGTCTGGCAATACGATCCCGATCTGGCGCAGGTCGTCGTGCGCCCGCTGGACCGGCGCGCGGACCAGGTGCCGTCGCTGCTGCTGAGCGGCGACATCGAGGCCGTGGAGGCGCAGTTCGAGATCCGCGACGCGCCGGCGCAGGACGCCGGCGAGGGATTCGAGCTGCACGCGCGCGCGAGCGGCGGCATGTTCGCACGGCTCGATGTGGCCTTCGCCGGTGGCGTATTGCGGCGCCTGGCGATCGCCGACGGACTGGGCCAGCGCACCGAGATGGAATTCGCCGGCGTGGCGGCGCTCGGCGAAGTCGCACCGGGAACCTTCACGTTCGTGACGCCGGCCGGGGTCGACGAGTTGCACGATGAGTGAGACCGCCGGCGCGCCCTACGTGCCGCTGGCGGCACGCATGCGGCCGCGCCGCCCCGAGGACTTCTTCGGCCAGGAGCACCTGCTCGGTGCCGACAAGCCGATCACCAACGCGATCCGCTCCGGCACCGTGCACTCGATGATCCTGTGGGGGCCGCCGGGGGTCGGCAAGACCTCGCTGGCGCGTCTGCTCGCGGAGACCACCGGAGCGCATTTCCAGACGCTCTCGGCGGTGCTCTCCGGCGTCAAGGAGATCCGCGCCGCGATCGACGAGGCGCGTGCGCAGCGCGCGGCGGCCGGGCGGCGCAGCATCCTGTTCGTCGACGAGGTGCACCGTTTCAACAAGACGCAGCAAGACGCGTTCCTGCCGTTCGTCGAGGATGGCACCGTGATCTTCATCGGCGCGACCACCGAGAATCCCTCGTTCGAGCTCAACGGCGCCCTGCTGTCGCGCGCGCGCGTCTACCGGCTGCGACCGATGGACGACGAGGCGATCGAGCGCGTGCTCGCGCACGCACTGGCGAGCGACGACCTGCTGCGCGCGCGCGCACCGCGCATCGAGGACGCCGCGCTGGGGCGTATCGCGCGCGCCGCCGACGGCGACGCACGCCGGGCGCTGAACCTGCTCGAGATCGCGGTCGATCTGGCGGGCGACGAGGTGATCGGCGACGCGGTGCTGCGCGAGGTGCTCGGGGGCGACCCGCGGCGCTTCGACAAGGGTGGCGACATCTTCTACGACCAGATCTCGGCGCTGCACAAGGCGGTGCGCGGCGGTTCGCCCGACGCGGCGCTGTACTGGCTGGCCCGCATGCTCGACGGCGGCTGCGATCCGCTGTACGTGGCGCGGCGCGTGGTGCGCATGGCGACCGAGGACATCGGCAACGCCGACCCGCGCGGGCTGTCGATCGCACTCGCCGCCTGGGATACGCAGGAGCGGCTCGGCAGTCCGGAAGGCGAGCTCGCGATCGCGCAGGCGCTGGCGTACCTGGCCTGTGCGCCGAAGAGCAACGCGTTGTATGCGGCCTTCGGCGCCGCACGCGCCGACGTGCGCGAGCACCCCAGCTACGAGGTGCCGCTGCACCTGCGCAACGCGCCGACGCGACTGATGAAGGACATGGAGTTCGGCGCGGACTACCGTTACGCGCACGATGAGCCGGACGCCTACGCGGCCGGCGAGAACTATTTTCCGCCCGAGCTCGCCGGGCGCAGCTATTACCACCCGGCGCCGCGCGGGCTGGAGAAGCAGATCGGTGAGAAGCTCGCCTGGCAGCGCGAGTGCGACGCGCACAGCGCGCGCCAGCGCTACCCGCGCGCCCGGCGCACCCCGCGGAGCGAACGATGACCGATCTGCTGCGCAACCTGTTCTTCGTCGCGATCGGCGGTGCGCTGGGCGCGCTCGCGCGTTTCGGCGCCGCGCAGTGGCTGCACGCGCTGCACCCGGCGCGCTTTCCGTTGGCGACGCTCGCGATCAACGCGAGCGGATCGTTCCTGATCGGCATCGCGTGGGTGGCGATCGCCGAGCGCGGCGTGCTGCACGCCGACTGGCGCAGCATCCTGATGGTCGGTTTCCTGGGCTCGTACACCACGTTCTCGACCTTCTCGCTCGAGACCGTGACCTTGCTCGAGCACGGGTACGCGACGCAGGCGATCGCCAACGTGCTGCTGAGCGTGCTGGTCTGCGTGGGTGGTGCCTGGGCGGGAATCGGTGTCGCGCGTCTGCTGTGGTCTGCCTGAGGAGTTGTCGATGATCGATGTGAAGATGCTGCGCCAGGATGCCGAGGCGGTGGCGCGTGAACTGGCCCGCAAGCGTTTCGTGCTGGACGTGGCCGCGTACCGTGCGCTCGAGGAGCGTCGCAAGGGTTGCGACGTGGAGTCGCAGCGCCTGCAGAACGCGCGCCGCCAGGCGTCGAAACGTATCGGTGAACTGGTGCGCGAGGGCGTGCCGGTCGAGGAGGCGCGCGCGCGGGCGGGGGCCGAACTCGAGGATATCAACCGGGCGCTCGAGCACCTGCTCGAGGAGACCGAGGTGGTGCACGCCGAACTCGACGCCTTTCTCGCCACGCTTCCCAACCTGCCGGCGCCGGACGTTCCGGCCGGCACCGGGGAGGACGACAACGTCGAGATCGCGCGCTGGGGCACGCCACGCGTGTTCGACTTCCCGGTGCGCGACCACGTGGACCTCGGTGCGCGCGGCGCGGCGATGGATTTCGATGCCGGCGCGCGCCTGGCCGGTTCGCGCTTCGTGGTGCTGCGCGGCGAGCTCGCGCGGCTGCACCGCGCGCTGATCCAGTTCATGCTCGACCTGCACACGGGCCGCCATGGCTACGAGGAACTCAACGTTCCGTACCTGGTCAACGCCGACGCGCTGTTCGGCACCGGGCAGCTGCCGAAGTTCGCCGAGGACCTGTTCCGGCTCGGTTCCGGCGAGGGCTATTACCTGATCCCCACCGCCGAGGTGCCGGTGACCAACCTCGCGCGCGATGCGATCGACGAGGCGCCCGCCTCGCTGCCGCGCCGCTACGTCTGCCACACGCCGTGCTTCCGCAGCGAGGCCGGCAGCTACGGGCGCGACCAGCGCGGCATGATCCGCCAGCACCAGTTCGAGAAGGTCGAGCTGGTGCAACTGGTGCGCCCGGAGCAGTCGGAGGGCGCGCTCGAGGAACTGACCGGACATGCCGAGGCGGTGCTGCGTGCGCTCGAGCTTCCGTACCGCAGGATCGTGCTGTGCGGCGGCGACATGGGCTTCGCGGCGCGCAAGACCTACGACCTGGAGGTCTGGCTGCCGGGGCAGGGCAAGTACCGCGAGATTTCCTCGTGCAGCAACATGGGGGACTTCCAGGCGCGACGCATGCAGGCGCGCTGGCGCAACCCGGCGACCGGCAAGCCCGAACTGCTGCACACGCTGAACGGCTCCGGACTGGCGGTGGGGCGCACGCTGGTCGCCATCCTCGAGAACAACCAGAACGCCGACGGCAGTGTCACCGTGCCGGCGGCGCTGGCACCGTGGATGGGTGGCGTCGCGCGCATCCTGGCGCCCTGAGCCACCCGCGTGGACTACCTGCCGGTATTCCTCGATCTGCGCGGGCGCACCGCGCTGCTGGTCGGCGGCGGCCGGGTCGCCTTGCGCAAGGCCGAGCTGCTGGCCGCAGTCGGAGCGCGGCTGCGCGTGGTCGCGCCGCGGATCCTGCCCGAGCTCGCGCAGCTGGTGGCCGCAAGCGGCGGCGAGTGCCATCCGGGCCGGTTCGCGCCACAGCACCTCGACGGCGTGGTGCTGGCGATCGTCGCCACCGGTGTGGCGGAGGTAGACGCGGCAGTGCAGCGGGCCGCAGTGGCGCGTGCGCTGCCCGTCAACGTGGCCGACCGCCAGGAACTCTGCAGCTTCATCCTGCCCGCGGTGGTCGACCGCTCGCCGGTGATCGTGGCGTTCTCCACCGGGGGGCGGGCGCCGGTGCTCGCGCGGGCGTTGCGGGCACGGCTCGAGGCGATGCTGCCGGCGGGGCTGGGGCGCCTCGCGGGATTCCTGGGGTCGCGCCGCGACTGGCTGCGTGAGCGCGTGCCGGCGGAGGCTGTGCGCCGGCGGATCTGGGAGCGCCTGGTGAACGGTCCGGCCGCGGAACGCGTGCTCGCCGGCGACGAGGCGGGGGCCGAACGCCTGCTTGCGCAGGAGGTCGCGACGGGCGGCGAAGCGCCGCAGGGGGAGGTCTACCTGGTGGGGGCGGGGCCGGGTGACCCGGACCTGCTCAGTTTTCGCGCGCTGCGCCTGATGCAGCAGGCCGACATCGTGTTCTACGACCGGCTGGTCGCTCCGGAGGTGCTCGCGCTGGTGCGCCGCGAGGCCGAACGCGTGTACGTCGGCAAGACGCGCGGTGCGCACGCGGTCGCGCAGCCGCGCATCAACGAACTGCTGGCCGAGCAGGCGCGGCTCGGCAAGCGCGTGCTGCGCCTCAAGGGCGGCGACCCGTTCATCTTCGGCCGCGGCGGTGAGGAGATCGAGCACCTCGCCGACGCGGGTATTCCGTTCCAGGTCGTGCCGGGCATCACGGCGGCCTCGGGGTGCGCGGCCTACGCGGGGATCCCGCTCACCCATCGCGACCACGCGCAGTCGGTGCGTTTCGTGACCGGCCATCTGCGCGACGGCAGTGTGGACCTGGACTGGGAGGCGCTGGCGCGACCGGGGCAGACGCTGGTGTTCTACATGGGATTGGTTGGGTTGCCGGTGATCTGCGGGCAACTGATCGCGCACGGCCTGACGCCGGACACGCCGGTGGCGCTGATCCAGCAGGGCACCACACCGGCGCAACGGGTGCTGGTTTCAACGTTGCGCGAAATGCCGCGGGCGCTCGCGACCTCGGGCTTGCGGGCGCCCACGCTGACGATCGTCGGCACGGTGGTTGGGTTGCACGCACGTCTGCAGTGGTTTCGACCCGGTGAGGGAAAGGATCAAGGTTGATACCATTTGTGAGGAATGTGTTTTAACATATTGAATATGAAGACTAATATGTCTGATTGCAAGAATTCACATCAAGTTTTTCCCATGAGCGCCGATACTGTATTGACCCGCCGCTGCCCGAGGGAGGCCGGTCATGCCCATCGATACCCCCCGCATCCAGCCCATCGTCACGCCGCCAGCGGTTGCACTGGACGACGAAGTGCGTGTGCGTCGCGCGGCGGCGGCAGCGCGGCTCAAGGCCGAGCCCGAACGCCCGGTCGTGGAGCGCCGCGTGCAACCGGAGCGGCGGCAGCGCCGCGACAAACGCAACGGGCCGCTGGAGTTGCGAGCCCGCCGGGACCGCCGCGCCGCCTCGCGCGTGGAGCTCGATGCCTGAGAGCCGGAGTCGGGTGAGGTGCCGGTGATGGACGGATTCGATGTCGATCTGTTCGTGATCGGTGCCGGCTCCGGCGGGGTGCGCGCGGCGCGCACCGCGGCGGCGCTGGGCGCGCGGGTGGCGATCGCGGAGACGGGGCGCATCGGCGGCACCTGCGTCAACGTCGGGTGCATCCCGAAAAAGCTGTTCGTCTACGCGGCCGACTGCGCCGGGGAGTTCCGTGACGCGGTTGGCTTCGGCTGGCAGCCTGCCGAGGCTGCATTCGACTGGGCGACGTTGCGCGACGCCGTGGCCCGCGAGATCACGCGCCTGAACGGTATCTACCGCTCGCTGCTCGAGGCGCGCGGCGTGGCGCTGGTCGAAGGCCGGGCGCGGCTGCTCGATCCGCACACCGTGGCGGTCGGCGGGCGCAACTGGCGCGCGCGCCATATCCTGGTCGCCACCGGTGCGTGGCCCCGGGTGCCGGAGATCCCGGGACGCGAACACCTGATCACCTCCAACGAGTTCTTCTCGCTCCCCGCCCGGCCGCGGCGCGCGCTGCTGATCGGTGGCGGTTACATCGCGGTCGAACTCGCCGGCGTGTTGCACGCGCTCGGTACCGAAACCACCTTGCTCTACCGCGGCCCGCTGTTCCTGCGCCATTTCGATCAGGATCTGCGCCGGGTGCTCGCCGAGGAGATGCGCGCGCTCGGCATGCGGCTCGAATTCGATACCGACGTCGAGCGGATCGAGCGTGCCGCCGACGGCAGCCTCGAGGTGGTCACGCACGACGGCCGGCGTTTCCCGGGCGATGCGGTACTCGCCGCAACCGGCCGACACCCGCTGACACAGGATCTGGGGCTCGAGGACTGTGGCGTGCGGCTCGACGCCAATGGTGCCATCGAGGTCGATCACCACTATCGCAGCACGGTGCCTTCGATCCACGCGCTCGGAGACGTGATCGGTGGCCCGGAGCTGACGCCGCTGGCGACCGCGCAGGCGATGGCGCTGGTATCGACGCTGTTCGGTGGCGAAGCCCGCAGCGTAGGGTTGCAGAACCTGCCGACCGCGATTTTCTCGCGGCCCGAGGTCGCGACGGTTGGGCTGAGCGAGGAGCGTGCCCGCGCGAGCGTGGGTGCGGTGCGGGTGTTCGAGACGCGCTTCCGGCCGCTGCGCAACACCTTGAGCGGCAATCCCGGGCGGGTCTACATGAAGCTGGTCGTCGATGCCGAGACCGACCGCGTGCTGGGCGCCCACATGGTCGGCCCGGAGGCCGGCGAGATCATCCAGGGGCTCGCGGTCGCGCTGCAGGCCGGTGCGACCAAACGGGTCTTCGACGCCACGATCGGCATCCACCCGACCGCCGCCGAGGAATTCGTGACCATGCGCGAGGCAGTGCGCTGACGCGCGGCGGTCGCGCCGCGCGCCGGCGCTCAGTCGGTGGCGGCGAGGCGTTCGCCGAGGCGGATCGCATCGAGCAGGATGCGTCCTGATTCGGTCAACAGCGGATCCGGCGCGTCCTGCTCGTCCTGTGTGTCCGCATCCGCGTCGGCATCCCCGTCAGCATCCCCGTCGGCGACTTCTGCCCCCTCGGCAGACACGTTCCCGAGTTCGTCCGGAGAGGCGAGCGGTGCCAGCCCCTTGGCGGTGCGCAGACGGTTCTCGATCGCGAGCTCCTCCTGCCGGCGACGTTCGCGTTCCGCGAGCCGCACCGACTCGCTCAGCGAGACGGTCTGGATCGCGGCGTAGCGGTGCTCGAGTTCGATCTCCTCGCGCAGGTGTCGCAGCTCGGGATCCTGGTCGGCGCGCGCGGCATGCCACTCGCGCAGGCTGGGCAGCAGCGAGGCGATGTCCTGGTAGTTGCGGTGGCGCACCGGGTCGATGCGGTCCCACGGCAGCGCGTTGTCGAGCGCGCTTTCGCCGACTTCGGCAACGTCGTAGAGCGACGGCAGCTCGATGTCCGGCAGCACGCCGCGGTGCTGGGTGCTCTCGCCCGAGATGCGGTAGAACTTCGATTCCGTGAGCTTCAGCTGGCCGTGGTTGAGCGGGCTCAACGACTGCACGGTGCCCTTGCCGAAGGAGGGGCTGCCGACCACCAGGCCGCGTTCGTAGTCCTGGATCGCACCGGCGAAGATCTCGGACGCCGAGGCGCTGAGGCGGTTGATCAGTACCAGCAGCGGCCCGGCGTAGTAGGCGCCGTCGCGGAACTTCTGCTTGCGCTCGACACGCTCGTTGCTGTGGCGGATCTGCACCGTGGGGCCGGACTCGATGAACAGGCCGGTCAACGCGTGCGCTTCCTGCAGCGAACCGCCGCCGTTGTCGCGCAGGTCGATCACGATGCCCTCGACGCGCTGGCCCTGGAGTTCATCCAGCAGCCGCGCCACGTCGCGCGTGGTGCTGCGGTAGTCCGGGTCGCCACGCTGCATCGCTTCGAAGTCCGCGTAGAAGGCCGGCACGTCGATCACGCCGACCCGGTGCACGGTGTCGCCGACCGGCAGTTCGAGCACGCGGCTCTTCGCCGCCTGTTCCTCGAGCTTCACCCGCTCGCGCACGATCGCGATCGTGCGGTGCTGCTCGGCGGCGCCCGAACCGCGCACGATCTCCAGTCGCACCGTGGTACCCGGCTTGCCGCGGATGAGGTCAACCACGTCGTCCAGGCGCCAGCCGACCACGTCGGTCGGTTCGCCGGCGCTCTCCTGGCCCACCGCGACGATGCGGTCGGAGGGTTTCAGTTCGCCGTGGCGTGCCGCCGGGCCGCCCGGGACCAGGCGCGCGACCCGCGTGAACTCGTCGTCCTGTTGCAGCACCGCGCCGATGCCTTCCAGCGACAGGCGCATGCTCATGTTGAAGTTCTCGGAGCTGCGCGGCGAGAGGTAGTTGGTGTGCGGGTCGAACAGCGAGGTGAACGAGTTCATGTACAGCTGGTAGACGTCGTCGCTGTTGACCTGCTTCATGCGCCTGAGCTGGTCGCGGTAGCGCTTGAGCAGCAGCTGCTCGATGTCGTCGATATTCTTGCCGGCCAGCTTCAGTCCGAGCACGCTGGACTTGATCTGCTTGCGCCAGATCTCGTCGGCCTCGCGCGCATCGGAGGGCCAGTCCAGCGCGTCGCGGTCGACGATCAGGACTTCGTCGGTCGTGAAGTCGATGCTGCGGATCGTCTGCGGCAACTCGGCGATCAGCTGCGTCAGGCGTGCGCGCAGCCGCTCGTCGTAGCGGCGGTAGATCGTGAACCCGGCGCCCGGGTCGCCGCCGAGCAGCTGGTTGTCCAGCGCGTGGCGCAGGCGGCGGAACTCCTCGATGTCGGAACCCAGGAACACGTTGCGGCCCGGGTCGAGGTTGCGCAGGTAGCTCTCGAGCAGACGCTCCGACAGCGCGTCGTCGACGCTGACGCGCGCATAGTGATGCCGGCCCAGGCGTTCGATGATGTCGAGCGTGGCAAGGCTCTGCGTGCGGTCGTAGGTCAGCGCATCCGGCGCCTTGGCGGCCGCCAGCAGCGCCGGCAGCAGCAGGACGAGCAGGGCGAGCGAGTGAAGCGACTTCGAAACGGGGACGGCGCGGGGGTACGGCATGACGGGTGGGCTTCGCCCTGTGCGGTGACTTCGCGGCCATTATTACCGATAATTCCGGCGACTTGTACGACCCGGCGGCATCCACGCAGTGTGAATTGTCTACCGGTCGTCGTCGCGCGGGGGACATGCGGATGCGGTTGGGTCTTATGGTCGGTTATTCGGGCAAGCGCGCGCTGGTGCCGCTCGATCTGGTGCGCCAGGCGGAGGCGGCGGGCTTCGACTCGGTATGGGTCGCCGAGGCCTACGGTTCGGATGCGGTGTCGGTGGCGGCGTGGATCCTCGCCTCGACCGCGCGGATCCGCGTCGGCACCGCGATCATGCAGATGCCCGCCCGCAGCCCCGCCAATACCGCGATGACGGCGATGACGCTGTCGCAACTCTCGGGCAACCGCTTCCTGCTGGGGCTGGGTGCCTCGGGCCCGCAGGTGATCGAAGGCTGGCACGGCGTGCCGTATGGCAAACCGGTGACGCGGATGCGCGAATACATCGCGATCATGCGCCTGATCATGGAACGGCGCGGCCCGGTCGAGTTCGACGGCGAGATCTACCAGTTGCCCTACCATGGCCCGGGCGCGACCGGGCTGGGCAAGCCGCTGAAGTCGATCCTCGAGGCCACGCCCGATATCCCGATCTACAGCGCGAGTTTCACTCCGGCCGGCCTCGCGGTGGCGGCCGAACTGGCCGACGGCGTGTTCCCGATCTGGCTGTCGCCCGCGAAGTCGCACCTGATCGAGGAGCACGTCGCGGCGGGCATCGCGCGGCGCAGCGACGGCAGGACGCGCGCGGACTTCGACGTGGCGCCCACGGTGTCGGTCGTCGTCGGCGAGGATCTCGAGGCGTGCCGGCAGCCGGTCAAGGGCATGCTCGCGCTGTACATCGGCGGCATGGGTGCGCGCGAGAAGAATTTCTACAACCGCTACGCACGCGAGATGGGTTACGAGGAAGCGGCGATCGCGATCCAGGACCATTTCCTCGCCGGCCGCAAGCTCGAGGCGATGCAGGCGGTGCCGGACGAGCTGGTCGACGAGATCGCGCTGGTCGGGCCGCTGGGGCGCATCCGCGAGCGCGCCGCGGCGTGGCGCGCGCTCGGCGCCGAAGGCCGGGTCGGCACGCTGATCCTCGGCATGCAGCAACCCGAACACCTCGCGGCGGTCGCCGATATCCTGCTCGGCTGACAGCCCGCGCTTTCCCGTCCCACAGAAGGTTCCACGGATGTTGTCGAAATCGAAGCGCTTCGCGGGCGTCGCCGGCCCGGTGGTCACGGTGGTGATGGACGGCATCGGGGCGCGTACGGCGCGCACCGGCAACGCGGTGGCGGATGCGCACACGCCGACGCTGGACCGGCTGTTCGCGAGTCACCCGCACACGCTGCTGAAGGCACATGGCACCGCGGTCGGGATGCCGAGCGACGAGGACATGGGCAATTCTGAGGTGGGCCACAACGCGCTCGGCTCGGGGCAGGTCTACGCGCAGGGCGCGGCGCTGGTCAACGACGCGATCGCCGGCGGCAGCCTGTTCGCGGGTGCAGCGTGGCGCGAGATCGTCGGCAATGTCGTGGGCTCCGGTGGCACGCTGCACCTGCTGGGTCTGTTCTCCGACGGCAACGTGCACTCGCACATCGATCACCTGCGGGCGCTGATCGTCGCGGCGCGCGGGGCTGGCGTGCGCCGCGTGCGCGTGCACGCGCTGCTCGACGGTCGCGACGTGCCGGCGACCTCGGCGCTCGACTACGTGGAGCCCTTCGAGGTCTTCCTGGCCGGACTGCGCTCGGAGGACTTCGATGCGCGGATCGCCAGCGGCGGCGGCCGCATGCATATCACGATGGATCGCTACGAGGCGGACTGGGCGATGGTCGAGCGCGGCTGGGCCACGCACGTGCACGGCGAGGGGCGGCGCTTCGCGAGCGCCGCGGCCGCGATCGCCGCCTGCCGGGCCGAGCGTCCCGGCGTCGGTGACCAGGACCTGCCCGCGTTCGTGATCGAGGAGGACGGCGCCGCGCTCGGAGCGATCCACGACGGCGACTCGGTGGTGTTCTTCAACTTCCGCGGCGACCGCGCGATCGAGATCTCGCGTGCCTTCACCGACGAGGATTTCACGAAATTCGCACGCGGGCGCACGCCGCGCGTCTGTTACGCCGGCATGCTGCAGTACGACGGCGACCTGCAGATCCCGCGCCGCTTCCTGGTCGCGCCGCCGGCGATCCGCGACACCATGGGCGAGCACCTCAGCGCCGCCGGCATCACGCAGTTCGCGATCTCCGAGACGCAGAAGTTCGGGCACGTCACCTATTTCTGGAACGGCAACCGCAGCGGACGCTTCGACGAGGGACTGGAGCGCTGGCTGGAGGTCCCGTCGGATCGCGTGCCGTTCGAGGAACGGCCGTGGATGAAGGCCGCCGAGATCACCGATGCGCTGATCGAGGAACTGAAGAGCGGGCGCAGCCGCGCGCTGCGCGTCAACTACGCCAACGGCGACATGGTCGGTCACACCGGCCACTACTGGGCCGCGGTGATGGCGGTCGAGGCGGTCGACCTGGCGCTGTCGCGCCTGCTGCCGGTGATCGATGCGCTCGGCGGCGTAGCGCTGGTCACGGCCGATCACGGCAACGCCGAGGAAATGTTCGAGACCGACCGCAAGAGCGGCGAGCCGGCGCGCGATGCCGCCGGCAGCATACGCCCGAAGACCAGCCACACGCTCAATGCGGTGCCGCTGGTGCTTTACGACAACGTGAGCGGCGGCCGCCTCACGCTGGCGTCGGCCGGGCACGCGGGCCAGGAGCACCTGCCGGGGCTGGCGAACATCGCGGCGACCACGGTCGAACTGCTCGGCTTCGAGGCCCCCGGCATGTGGAGGCCGAGCCTGCTGCGCATTCGTTCCTGACGGCCGGTCCGGCCCGTGGCCGAACGATGCATCCGTAGGTTCGGCCTGTGGCCGAACGATGCATCCGCAGGTTCGGCCTGTGGCCGAACGATGCATCCGCAGGTTCGGCCTGTGGCCGAACGATGTCGGTGGCCGAACGATGTCCGGGCACAGCCCGGACCTACGGGGTGGCGATATCCGACGGCAAGGCGTAGGCGAGCAGCAGGTTGCCGGGCATCTGGCGGAACATCCCGTAGCCGGACAGCACGAACAGGTAACGCCCGTGCGGCAGCACGCCGCCGACGTCGATCGAGCCGCCGTGTCCCTCGATGCCGTTGCTCCCGATCAGCGGCCGTGCCGTTTCGAACACGTGCAGCGCACGTCCGCTCGCCGCATCGAGCGCGCGCACCCGGCCGTCGAGCGCACCGGCCCAGACGATGCCGTTGGCGAGCAGCGCGGCGGCCGAATGCGCGTAGAACCACGAACATTGCGGCCACGGTGATCGTGGCGTAGCGCCGGTGCGCATGGCCGCGAGTCCGGCGAGCGGCGCATCGGCCGGGTCGACCTCGCAGCCGCGCGTCACTGGATGTTCCCACACCGGCGCGCCGTCGCGCACCGCGAAGGCATACACGCCCGGGCGCGGCGTGTAGCCCGCCAGCTTCCAGTCGGGGTCGGAAATCGGCACGAAGACGTGACGCCCGTCGCTGGCCATGCCCCAGTGGATGCCGCTGTTGCCGCCGTTGGCGGTTCCCTGGCTAACGCGCCGGCGCCACAGCAGCGCGCCAGAAGCGTCGGGATCGAGCACGAACAACTCGCCCGATTTCTGGCCCGCCAGCAGCCGCTCGCGGCCGTCGTCGCCGCTGACCAGCGCCACCGAGGCGCCGATGTCCCAGTCGGGGCCGGGATCCTGCGGGCAGTTCGGACCGTTCAACTGACAGGCGGCGTTCCAGACGTCGTCGGCCAACGCCTGGAAGCGCCAGCGCGGGAGTCCATCGTCGATGCCTAGGGCGATCACCGCGTCGCTGGTGTCGGTGGCGGGGCGGGAGAAATTCTCGCCGGTACCGACGTAGAGCAGGCCGCGGCGGGCGTCGATGGTGGGCGTGCTCCATACCGAGGCGCCCGATGGACCCCAGCTCGGCACGCCGGCCGAGGTGGTTCCGGTCCGGCGTGCCGCCGGGGTGGTCTCGTAGATCCACAGTTCGCCCCCGGTGGTGGCGTCGAGCGCGCGCACGCCACCGTGCGAACGGCAACATTCGTGGGTCGGCATGCCCGCCGCGGCGACCTCGAACGAGGACAGCGGCACGAACAGCCGGCCGGCGTGGTACGTGATCGACCCGCTGACCACCGTGGTGGGGAACAGCTTCACGTCGCGCTGCCAGCGTCGTTGCCCGCTGCGCGCATCCAGCGCGTGCACCGTGCCCAGGTCGTCGGCGAAGAACAGCGTCGAAACGCCGTCGGGCGTGGCCGCCAGCGTCAGCGCCGAGCGCACGCTGCCGCTCACGCGCTGCGACCAGTGCACGCAACCGCTGAGCACATCGAGCGCGAGCACCGAGCCGGTCTGGGTGCCCAGGAACAGCACCTCGCCGGCCGCGACCGGCTGCGAGCGCATATCGGTGACCTGCGGCAGCGCCAGCGACCACACGAGTTCGAGGCGCGCGACGTTGTGTGGCGCGATGGTGACGCCGCTCGCGAGGTGACGCGCGTTGCGCACGCCGAAGCCCCAGTCGCCCGCGGCGTCGGGTGGAAGTTCGGCGATCGTTTGCGTGCAGCGACGCGCCTCGATCCATGCGAAACGTGCGCCATCCTCGGCACTGCCCAGCCAGGCGGCGATGGCGTGGCGTTCCGCGGGCGAGAGCGCGGCGGCCTGCGCCTGCATGCGCCCGAATTCGAGCGCCGACAGCAGCCGCGACAGCGGCATCCGCTGCAGCGTGGCGAGTGCCGGCGAGCGCGTGGCCGGATCGGCGTGGCAGCTGGCGCAACGCGCGGCATAGAGCTGTTCGCCGTCGGGTGGGGTGCGGGCGAGCGCGGGTGCCGCCAGCAGCAGGCCGAGCATCATGCACACCAGGCGGTGCAACACGTTCGCTTTCATTGTTTTGTCCCTGTCGGTGCCCGATCGTAGCCAGTGTGAGGGGAGGGTCGATCGCGGCGCAAGCACGTGGCTAGCCGTGGTCGGTGCGTGCGAACCGCGAACTCGGGGTCGTCGGCCAGCGCCAGCGTGTTCACGAGGTTCACCACCTGGCCGTAGTCCTCGTCGCGCACGCCGAGAAGCGCGAACATCATGCGCATCGGCATCTGCATCGCGATCTCGGTGACGAACTCGCACTCGCCGCGCTCGATCACGCGGTCCACGGTTTCCCGCGCAATGCGTCGCATCAGGGGCTTGCGTGCCTCGAGTTGCTTCAGGCGGAACGCGTAGTCGACCAGCGAGCGGTACGTGCCGTACGCGGGTGGGTCCATGAACGTCATGCTCTGCTGCTGCTCGGCCAGCACCTGCGGTGGCATGTCGTCGCGGAGCGGGCCGAAACTGTTCGCGCACCTGTTCGCGCACCATGAGCAAAGCGTGTTCATGCGTGGGGAGAACAATGAGGCAGGCAAGCCCGGTCGTCGTGTGCATGTTGCTGCTTGCGGGTATCGCCGCCTATGGAGCGTGCCGTGGCGGTGGTGAACGTCGGTCACAGCACCGGGAGCACCGCCGCAACTGTAGGCAGATCGATCCACAGCCGTGTGCCACCCGTGATCATGGTCGAGTGATCGAACCGCATTTCGCGCGCGTCGCGGACATTCATCGCGTGCGCGAACATCGATGGCGTGTCGAGCCTGCGGCTTGCCGTGGTCGGCGCGTGCGGGTAGCCTGCGCGCTCTTCGACGCACCACCGCCACCACGGCACAGGATCATTGCATGAGTAACGGAAGCATCGGGCCGCTGCTGGCGGCGGACGAATCGTTCAACCACCAGATCGTCGACACCTTCGCGACCGTGTCGCAGAGCGACTACTCGTGGACCGAGAAGGTCTGCGGCATGGCCGCGGCGCGCGACGGTTCGCTGTCGATCGGCTTCGGCTTCGGCAAGTACACCAACCGCAACGTGGTCGACGGCTACGGCGGCGTCAGCCGCGGCGTGGAGCAGTGGACCGTGCGTGCGAGCCGCGAACTCGCGAGCGCGCCGGACACCGTCGACGTGGGGCCGTTGCGCTACGAAATCGTCGACCCGCTGAAGCAGGTCCGCGTGATCCTCGAGCCGACCGCGGTACAGCCGATCGCCTTCGATCTGCTGCTCGAGGGCAGCGTGCCGTGCGTTCTGGAGGAGCGCGAGGACCGGCGCACGCTGACCGGCTACCGGCACACGGCCAACCAGGTGCGCTACCACCAGACCGGTGTCGCCAGCGGCTGGATCGAGGTGCAGGGTCGGCGCGTCACGGTGACGCCGGAGACCTGGATCATGACGCGCGATCACAGCTGGGGAATCCGTCCGGACGTGGGCCTGCCGATCGCGGACCTCGCGCCCGATCCGATCGACGGTCGGGGGCTGCGTGCGCTGGCGGTATGGAACCCGCTCTATTTCCAGCGTCCCGACGGCTCGACCTACGCCTTCCACCAGTACTTCCTCGAGTACAGCGCACCGGGGTTCTCGCACCGGCGCATGCAGGGCGGCTTCGAGCACGCGGACGGACGGCGCGAGCCGATCGTCGCGATCGAGCCGAAGCTGCGCTTCGACCCGGTCAACAAGCGCCTGCTCGGTGGCGAGTTCCACCTGCGCATGGGAGACGGCAGTGAACGGCTGCTCAGCGCCGAGGCGATCTCGGATACCGGCTTCCACCTGGGCGCCGGGCTCTACCACGGCTTCGACGGCCGGCATCACGGTTCGTGGCGCGGACGCCTCGATGTCGATGGCGAGTACTTCGCCGATTGCTCGACGCCGGAAAGCGTGGCGCGCCTGAACCAGTTCCGTGACTGCATCATCCGCGTGCACGACCACGCCACCGGCGCGACCGGCTGGGGCAATTGCCAGACCTACGTGTCGTAGGTCCGGGCTGTGCCCGGACAGGTGTCCAGTCGTGGCCTTTTCGGCCACAGGCCGAACCTGCGGGCATCGCGCAGGTCCGGGCTGTGCCCGGACAGGTGTCCAGTCGTGGCCTTGTTCGGCCACAGGCCGAACCTGCGGGGAATCGTTCGGTCGACGGGATGGCCGGCCGCAGGCCGAACCGACGGACACGCCGCCCGCTCACTCGGGCGCATCGCGATCGTCGATCGTCGATCCACGCTCGGCGGCGGCATCGGTCCTGCCAAGCTGCCGGTCGAAGAAGTCGACCATCACGTCGAAGGCTTCGCCGGACTCCGGCAGATCGACATCCGCAAAGAAGAAATGCTGCAGGCCGTCCCACACGTGCAGTTCCGCCGCCACGCCTGCCTTTACCAGTTCGCGGTGGGTGTGCAGCGCCGAACTCATCGCCATGTCACGGGTGGCCGTGACCAACAGGGTGGGCGGGAACTTCGCCAGTACGTCCGGGTGATCGACCGGGGTGACCAGCGGGTCGTGTGGATCGGCGTGCGCGAAGTAGGCGAGCCGTCGCAGATCGCCGGCGAATCCCGGCGGGGGAACTGGACGGCCATTCAGGGCCGGAGCGGTGTAACCCGAGTCACCGTCGCCCAGATGCCCGGCCGAGGCGCAGAAAATGCCGACCGCTCCGGGGCCGGGAAGGCCCTCCTGCTGGAACCGCGCCAGCGCTTGGGCCGCCAGCAACCCGCCCGCCGAACAGCCGAACAGTCCGATACGCTCCGGACGATGGCTCTTCAGGAGTTCGCGGTAAACCGCGGCAACGTCTTCGCTGGCAGCTGGGAAGTGATGTTCCGGACCCTGACGATAGTCGATTGCCACGACGCGGTATCGGCCGCGCCCGGCAACCGGAATGGATTCGAGCCGGCCGTTGGTGCGCGCTCCCATCGTGAAGCCGCCGCCGTGCAGATTGATCAGGATACGTTCTTCCTTTTCCGCCGCGACGCCGGCCGCGGGCGTGATCACCTCCGTGTAGACCCCGCCGATCGTGCGTGGCTCGATGGTGACGGGGAAGCGCTCGAGCGCCTTGGCAATCAACGGTCCCAGATAGTGTTCGTCGAGGATCCGGCGCTGCTCCGCGACCGCAAGCGTCTGCATGCGCGCCACGGGGGACGTGTAGAACGCGGGTGAGTGCTCGAAGAGGTATGCTCGACGTGCCTGTTCGCTGGCGAAGCGCGAGAACGGGGCGGCGAACGCGGGAATCGTCACGATCGCATCGTCCGTAACCGTCGGCGGCGTCGGACGGGGCGTGTCCTGGCCGCTCGCCGCCGGGGCCGCGGCAAGCGATCCGGCCAGCAACGCGACGGCGATGCGTCTTTTCATCGGTCGTCCTCTCCGTTGCGGCCGCGAACCCTGCTACCGCAGGTGCCGGTAGCAGGGCAACGCAGCCCTTGGCTCAATACACGTATCCCACCGACAGCGCCCAGGTACGTGGCATGCTGTAGGCACCCGTGACGAAGGGTCCGACCTTGTAGGTGTTGGTCAGTACCCGTTCGTCGTCGAGGTTGCGCCCTTCGAGCGCCACGCGCCAATTCTCCTTCGGTGAGTTCCACGCGACCGACGCGTTCCAGACCTCGTGCGACTCCTGCACCTGGACCAGGCTCAACGGATCACGCAGATCGATCGGCGAGTTCGTGAACGACTCGTCACGATAGGCAACGTCCGCGCCGACCGTGACTCGTCCCAGGTCGCCAATGGCGAAACCGTACTGCACGCGAGCCTGCGCGGTCCACTCCGGTGAGTAGCCGATCGCGGTGAAGTCCGCTATGTCCACCGGGTTGCCGGCGCTGTCCTGCGTGGGATAGGCATCCACGTCGGTGTCCAGATAGCCCACGTTCAGCGCCACCAGCAGGTCCGTGACCGGAACCCAGCTCATCTCGATCTCGCCGCCGGTCGTCTTCATCTTGCCGACGTTGCTCTGCAGGGAGAGCAGGCGGCCGTTGGTCAGCGTGATCGTGGTGAGCTGCTTGTCCTGGTAGTCGTTGTAGAAGAGCTCGGCATTCACGCGGAAGTTGCCGGCGAGCGTGGTCTTCAGTCCGAGCGTGTAGGACTCCACGGTCTCCGGGTCGTAGCGGCTCAGAAAGCCCGAATTGGTGCTGAAGCCGCCGGTCTTGAAACCGGTCGCATAGCCGGCGTAGAGCATGGTGTTCTCGCCGGCGAACCAGGTCAGTTTCGCGCTCGGCGTGAACTCGGACCACTTGTCCTTGCCATGGAAGTCTTCGGTCGACGTGCGCTGGAAGAAACGTGAATTCGCGACCCAGCCGGCGAACATGGGGCTGGCTTCGGCAGCGGTTTCCTTGCCGGGCGCGACGGCCACGATGGCGTTGGCCGGGAATCCCCTCAATCGAGCCAGCGCGAAGAAGCCCTCGTCGATTCGCGCCAGTTGCATATGGTCCTTCTTGTCCTCGGTGTAGCGGCCCCCGAGCGACAATTGCCATTTCTCGGCGAAATCCCAGTCGATCGCGCCGTAGAGCGAGGTGGACTCCAGCCCTTCGTCGCTCGCGAGACTCTGGCGGTTGAAGGTCTGCACCGCGCGCAGGCGCGGGTACTGCGGGTTGGTCGTCAGGTTTTCCTGTTCGGCGTCGAGGTAGTACAGCCCGACGACGGCGTTCAGCTGCTCGCCACTGTAGTTGAGCTGGAGCTCCTGGCTGTAATCGTCGGCCTTGCGTGGCGTCGTCGTGGTGATGAACTGCTGCGACGTGCCGTCGAAGTCGAAGACCTGTACGTTGTCCACGGAGCGGCCGGCGGTAACCGACTTGAGGCGCCACCGATCGCTGATGTCCCACTCGATGGTCAGGGCGGTGGTCCTGGTCTCGATCTCGTACCTGCCGAATTCGCTGCCGAATTCCGTATTGACCACGTCGATGTCGGAGGGGACGGAGGCATCGTTCGGCGTCGTGACGAGCCCGATACCGGGTCCGAGGAACCGGTTGGCACCACTGATCACGAAATCGATCCCCGACAGAGTGGCTGCGCCGACGGCAACCCGGTTCGGCAGCCGGGGCGAGGCGTTGTCGTTGCTGTAGTCGCCCGTAAGGTAGACCGTCAGGTTATCCGTGAGCTTCGCGAGCAAACCGGCGCGATAGCCGCGGTAATCCGCGTCCCAGAATTCCTTCCCGTCGAACGCATTGCGCTGGATGCCGTCGTGCTGCTTGACCATGAAGCCCGCGGTGCCGTACAGACGGTCGGCGAGCAGGGGGCCGGAAGCGCTTCCCTTGAGTTGCATCAGGTCGAACTCACCGGTCTTCGCCTGCACTTCCGCGCGGACGTCCTCGCTCGGGCGCCGCGTGACGTACTTGATCGCACCGCCGATCGTGTTGCGGCCGTACAGGTGCCCTTGCGGACCCTTGAGCACTTCGATGCGCTCGACGTCGTAGGTCTCGAGCAGGGCGCCGGTCGTGCGGTTCAGATATACATCGTCGACATAGATGCCGATGCCCTGGTCGAAACCGGGATCGTTACCGATGCCGCGCACGAACACCGAGATGGCGCCGGCGATGAGGCCGCCGGTGTCACTGACCGTGATGTTCGGCGTCATGCGTTCCAGATCGGTTATGTTGGAGACTTGGGCAGCCTCCAGTTGTTCGGCGCTGAACGCCGCGACTGCCATCGGCACCTGCTGCAGGCTTTCCTCGCGTTTGCGCGCGGTGACCACGATCTCCTCGATGCCTTGCGCACTCGCAAGGTCCGTTGCCAGCAACGAGCTCGCGAGAGCGATCGCCGTGGTCATCTTCCTGGGGCATGTTCGATTATTTTTCATCCCGGGTTCTCCTGAGCATGGAAGGTCGGTTGTCGTCGATCACAATGAAATTCGCAGTACTCCGATCGCGGGGCGGTGGTCCTCCGGTCACTCGCCTGTCCCGCCGTGATGCGTCGTCTGTTGCCTGTCGCCGAAGTGGTCGAGCTCCGCGAACGGTAGCACGCGCACGTTCACTTTCGGTAGCTTACCCGTGAGGCGGGCCAGCCTGAGGCTCATCAGGCCGTGCGCGTGTCCCGCGGTGTCGATCCAGTTGGGCAGCCCCGGGTCACGATGGGCGACCACGATGCGGACTCGTCCCGCGGGATCGGGCACGGCGCTACGGTTGTTGATCGATACGCGCCGGTCACGCCATTCGAGCGATTCCATCCAGCGGTTCATGACCAGGAATCCCCAGTAGGGAGCTTCCGGTGGGTTGAATTCGATCACCATCGCCTCGTCGTGGCCGAGGCGCCAGTGCCCCTCCAGGTAGCGCACCCCGGCCGGGGTGAGCAGGTCGCCGCCATCGGGCATCGGATCCAGACGATTGGACGCAGTGCGGGCCAGCGAATCGACCCGGTCGCTCCAGATGCGCACCGACGAGGTGACGAAAGCCGCCGTGCCGTGCAGTGCGTCGACCGTCTGCGCTGCCGTCAGCGGCGTCGTGGGCTCGCTGATGTCGGTGCGCTGGATGTCGAGCGTGATGCGCTTGTCGCGCGGATCGGCGAAGTAGCTGCGCACCAGCACGCTGCGGGCATCGGGATCGAGGCGAATGCCGGCGGACGCGGCCACACCCGGTCCGAGCAGGATCTCGAAACTGCCATCGGCGGCGAACGCGATCGTCGACTCGTCGCGGTAGCCGACCAGGCGGCGACCGCCCTTGCCATCGGTGCGGTTGTGACGGAACTGGGTGTCGCCGCCGTATACGGATGCTTCGATCAGCACCGCGTTGCCACGCTGGCCGCGGATCCGGTACGTGCCGCGGGGGTCGAGCGACGCGGAGTGGTAGCGTTGATCGGGATTGTCACCGGCGTACTTGCGCACCGGCCCCTGCAACTCGTAGAAGCCCGCGGGACGCTCAGGCGAATACTCGAACACACGTTCCAGGGCGAGGGTGCTCATGCGGCTCACATAGCGTTGACCCTCGATACGGTCGAGTTCGCTCTCGTCAGCGGTGACCGAGGCCACATGCCGGTCCGCGTCCGCGAGCGCGGCGACGAGTTCGCTCCATGCCGCGGCGAGCGGATCGGCGGTGTCGCCGCCGACGCCAGGCATGGGCACGATCAGCAAAGCGACTGCCGCGAGCGCCGAAGCCAGCGCAGGTGTGCGACGGACAACGGTGTCGCGCTTCATGATGCCGCCGCGATCGCTGTTCATTCGGTGAGGCGCCTCGAGTAATGGGCGATCCTGCCAAGTCGCTGCTGCGCGCGCTCTTCGGCTGACAGGTAGTGCGTTTCCTGGGGCAGGTTGCCGGCAAGTTCGCCAAGCTTCACACGGCGCACGTCACGGATGCCGCGTTGCGGAGCGGGATCCCCGGGGAGGCTTTGCCAGCGCACCGCCATCATCCCGGCACCGTATCCTTGCGGATCGAGCCAGTTGTTGACGCCCGGATCGCGAACCGCGATCACGAAGGTGTAGGTACCGTCGGCGTTTGCTTCTGCTTGTGCGTTGTTCAGACTGCTGCTGCGGTGAACGTACTCGTAGGCCACTCCCCATGGATCGGTAAGTTGTACGCCCATGGACCGGGCACCGAGCGCATCGAGCGTGAGAACCAGGGCTTCGTCGTCGGCGATGGCGAAGTGCCCGCCGCTGGACATTCCTCTGCCCACGCCGCGAATGCGCGGCGCCCTCAATGCATTGGCGGGCGCGGAATAGACGAAGCTGTTGTCCCAGTCCACCCAGAAGCGCGCGATTTTCGCCAGAATCTCCGCCGCGCGTGCGGCGATCGATTCCTCGGTATGCGGTCGCGCCGACACCGGGGGGGACAACTGTTCGATCTCCAGCGCGATCGGGTTCTGCACCGACCAGTCGGTGAAGAGGTCCCGCACGATCAGCATGAAGTTTTCCCTGGACGGTAACTGGATGTGATTCGGCCGACCGTTGGCGGGCTCGCCGTCGACCGTGATGGTGAACGTTCCGTCACCGGCGATCTGCATGCGATCACTGCGGAGGCCGGCAAGCAGTTGTCCTCCTTCGGGTTGCAGTGCGTTCATGCCGGGAATGCCGTCACGCAGTTCGAAATGCTGCTCGGCGGGTCCTGGAGGCGTCACCTTGCCGTGGATCTCGTAGCGGCTGTTGCCGTCGATCATGAAGTTGCGATAGACATTGTCCGGGTTCTCGATGCCATAGCCGGACCGGGCCGCTTCCAGAGCGTCCAGTCGATACGGTGCCTTGCAGGTCCAGAGTGCGAAGGGGCGCCCCTCGTCCCGGGTTGCCTCACCGATCGCGTAATGGATGGCGGCGGTTGCGATCGACTGCGCCGCTCTGCCGATCGTCGCCTTGCCAACCGGGGTCTTGCCCTGCGCATCGGAGGCATAGAGTGCCTCGACGTAACGGAGTTGTTCCTGCATGGTCGGTGTCCTCAGCAGCCGCGCTGCCAGGGCATCTAGTTCGACCTGCCTCGCGGACAGCAACGCACCGGCCTGGTCCGCTCGCACCTCGGGTGGCGGGTACGGTTCCTCCGCATGCGTCTGATGCGGCAACAGGAAGAAGAGCAGACAGACGATCGTTGCCCGGATCGGATCGACTGGGTTCATGGGCGAGCTCCTGTTCGATGCATCCATTATTCGGCTGTCCCGGGAACGTGGAGGTGCTCCCGCCGCGTTGGCGATTCGCACTCCGACCGATGGCGCGCGCGCCAGACGGCCGGTGCCTCGCTGGTCCAGTTCTTGAACGCACGCCGGAACGCCGCTTCGTCGGTGAATCCTATCTGGTAGCCGATGGCGGCCACACTCGCCTTGGAGCGCAGCAGCAGATGGCGCGCAAGGCGCAGCTGGCACTGTCGGCGAATTTCGGCGTAGGTGGTTCGCTCCTCCTGCAGTTTGCGGCGCATCGTGGCCTCCGAGACATTCATCGCGCAGGCGATCTGTGGCGCCGGAAGCATCGGTTTGCCTGCCAGGCCCTGGCTGATCAACAGCCGCGCGATGCGGTCGGCGAGCCGCATGGAGCCGCCGCGGAGCAGCGTGACGGCGGGAAACACCTTCATGAGTTCCTGGAGATCGCCGAGGTCGCGGACGATCGGAGCCTCGAGCGCGGAAGCCGCGAAGCGAACCACGTAATAGTCACCGGCGAAGTCGACGCGATAGCCGCAATCGCGGATCGCGTCACCGTGATGGGTTAGGGCGCCACGCGGAAGCAGGATCTGCCGGACTTCGATCGACGTGCCGATCATCCACTCGAGGATGTAGATCAGGCGCAGGAACTCATTGAAAAAAATGCGCGCAAAGCGCTCCTGACCCACCCCTGCACCCCAGTCGAGCGACAACGTCGCCAGGTCGCTCTCGGTCCGCAGCCGCAACCGTGCGTTGCGCAGCCTCGATTCCACGAGGCGCCCGAACACAGCGATGCGCTCGAGTGCGCCACGCAGATTCGCCGCCCCGAGCATGTAATGGAACAGGATCTCGTAATCCTGCAGGGACATCGACGCGAGTCCGACCTGCGCGTAGATCGCCTTGCGCAGCGCGTCCACGAGGTAGCGATCGAGCAGGGCAAATCCTTCGATGGAGTCGAAGGGAATCGGGCCGGAGGATTCCACGGCCACCGTGTGGCCCGCCTCGATCTGCACCTGGTGCATGTCGACACCGAGTTCCCCGGCGCAGCGCAGCAGATCCTGCAGGATCTGCCAGTCGATGCTCTGTTCGTGCAGGTCTGCTTGCATGGGCCCCTGTTTCGAATTGGAGTGGACCGCGGCAATCGGGCGGATGCGGTTTCGCCTGGCCGTCCGTTCGATGACCGATACTAGGAATACTTCCCGGCGCGCAACAGGACAATATCGATCAGGTGCCGTGCATTTCCGATCAATCGATGTCCGGTCGGTAACTCAACGGAGCGGTGGGGGTCGCGAAACCAGTGGCCTGGCGCGCCGCGTCGCAGCAGCCTCCGCCATCGACCATGTAGGTGTAGCCGGTCACGTAGCGGGATTCGGACGATGCCAGGAAGAGCACGACTGGAGCCACATCGTCCTCCGGGGATCCCAGGCGCGGAATTGGCGGCAGTGCTACCGCCACGTCACCGAGGATTCCGCTTTGGAAGGATCGCATGGCGCCCGGCGTGTCGGCCGCGGGGCAGACGGTGTTGACCGTGATCCCGTGCTGTCCCCATTCCCGTGCGGCGACCCGCGTCGCGGCACGTAGCGCTTCCTTGGCCATCGCGTATGGTGCCAGCCCCGCCAGGCCGACCACACCGGCAGCGGACGCCATGTTGATCACACGTCCGCCCTGGCGTCCGAGGTAGGGAAAACACGCCTGCATGGCCACCACCGCAGCGATTGGGCCGCAGTCGAACTGGGGCGCATCTGGTCGACTGACGATTGTTCGAAGGGCGCAGCGATAACCTCCGGCCGGGTGTCGTGCGCGTTGTTGACTAGGATGTCGACCGTGCCGAATTGCTCGACTACACGCTCGATCACCGCACGGATCCGCGTGTGGTCGTAGACATCACACTTGCCCTGTCCGTCTGCATCGTGCGTCTCCAGGTGCGCTGCTCAGTGCTCCACGAGCCGCAGCTCGAAGCCGAGGAAATCGGAATACGCGAACCCGGCGTGACGATCGGATCTCTCGACCAGGTGCAAGCCGTCTGCCTGTGCACGGCCGATGGCGGCTTCCAGATCCCGGACGATGAACGCGAGCGATCCGAAGCCCTCGCCGTGCGTCGCGACCGGCTGGGGCAATTGCCAGACCTACGTGTCGTAGGTCCGGGCTGTGCCCGGACGTGTTCGGCCGCAGGCCGAACCTACGGGGAATCGTTCGGTCGACGGGATGCCCGGACGCAGGCCGAACCGACGGACGCGCCGCCCGCTCACTCGGGCTCACCGCGATCGTCGGTTGACGCTCATCGCCCCTGCCACCGGTTCCAGTGCACCACCTCCTGCACCGGGCGCCGGCGTCCAGGCTTGAACGACGTTCCCAGCGTGTATGCCACCGGGAACAGGCCCGCCTGCGTGCGATTCGCGAAGGGAATGCCGAGCAGATCGGCCATCTCGCGCTCGCGATTGAGATGGATGGTGGTCCACGCACTGCCCATGCCGCGGCTGCGCAGCGCCAGCATGAAGTTCCACACGGCCGGCAGTATCGAGCCCCACATGCTGGCCTGCAGGAACACCGATGCGGTCTCGGTGCGCCCGCCGAAAGTCGGGATCACGAGCACCGGCGCCCGGTGCAGGTTTTCGTTCAGGTATGCCACGGCGGCGAACATGCGCTGGCCGGCCTCGTCCGAGTAGTCCGTCTTCGGGTAGTTTTCCGGGTGCTCCTGCAATTCCCGGATGTGGTCGGCCATCGCGGCCCGATAGATGTCGGCCACCTTGCAGCGCATGTCCGCGTCGTCGATCAGCAGCCATTCCCACGACTGCATGTTCGAGCCGTTGGGCGCCTGCATCGCCAGCGTCAGGCACTCCTCGATGACGTCGCGGGACACCGGACGCTCGAAATCCATGCGCTTGCGGATCGTGCGCGTCGTCGTCAGCAACTCGTCCGGAGTCAGTGCCGGTATCTCGTTCGAAACCATGATCGTTCTCCTTCGGTACTCGTGAAAAAACCGTTTGCCTAAGCGTATTTCTTCATGTCGACGCGGGTGTCGCGGTCGTTCTGGGTCGGATCGAACCAGCCCGGGGCGCTCTTGATGTGCCCCCAGTTGCCGGCGAAGTTGGTCACCCGCATCGGGCTGGCGGCGATCGCATCGTTGGCCTTGCCGCCGACGAACTGGGTCGCCAGCCAGGCGTGATAGATGTGCACCTGACCCGGATGCATGCCCGGCGTGAGCTTCGCGCGCACGATGAATTCGCCGACGTCGTTGAACACCGACACGTAATCGTGATCGGCGATGCCGCGGTTCCTGGCGTCGTCCGGGTTCACGAACATGACGGGCTCGCCACGCTGCAGGCGGAGCAGGATGTCGAGGTCACGCCACAGCGAATGCACGCTCCAGCGGGTATGGCCGCAGGTCATCTGCAACGGGTAGTCGCCGCCCGCCATCGGCGCGTCCTTGTGCACGGGCAGTTCCTCGCCCACCTCGATGAAAATCGGATGGTCGAGGTAGAACTGCTGGCGTCCCGTCGACGTGGCCCAGGGGCGCTTGCGCACGTACGAATCCTGATAGGGAACCAGCGGGGTGGTGCCGTCGAACTCACTGGTTCCGCACCACATCCTTCCCGGTATCGCGGCGACCCCCGTGTAGCGCATCACGCCGCGGTTGGCCCGCAGTTTCTCGATCGTCATGCCGCGGGTCGCGCTCGACAGCGCGAGGATCAGCCGTACGATCGCCTCGTCGTCCTTCGGCCCGATGCGACCCTTGTCGCTGAAGCGCCAGGCGACCTGGCCGAGATCGTACGGCGCGCCACGGTAGGTCCTGACCGTGGTGATGTCGCGGCGCTTCGCTTCAGCTGCGATGCGCTCCATCAGCAGCGAGAGGATTTCCCAGTCGGGCTTGGCTTCTCCGGCCGGCGGCACGATGCGGTCCCCGAGGTGCAGGAACGGCGGCAGCGATACCGCGTACTTGATCCCCAGCTTTTCGTAGGGGGAGGCGGTTGGCAGCAGGATGTCGGACCAGCGGGCGGTGTCGTCCATGCGCAGCGTGATCGCGACCACCAGCCTGGCCTGCCGGTAGAGCGTGTCGGCGAGCCGGTAGCCCATGCGGCGGTGGCGGAACACGTTGCCGAACATGCTGAAGATGACCTCCGGGCTCCCGAGCTCGGGTCCGGGGTTGTTGGCGATGTCACCGCGCGCGAGCGCTTCCTGCAGGTACTCCTCGGGTTTGCGCGGCAACGTCGGGTCGTTGTACCGCGGGTTCAGCTGTACCTCGCGGGTACCGCCGTTGTTCAGCATCATCAGCGAGCCGGAGATGTAGTTCGGCGTGACCGCCTGCTCCTTGCCGATCTCGGTGAACGCCGCCCAGAAGCCCGCCTGGTCGTCGGGGCTGAGGTCGCTGGGGTGGTCGTGGTAGGCGGCGGCGATCATGCCGTCGAGTTCCCACAGCGCCATCTGCCCCCAGCCGCCACCGGGGCGGCCGTTGTTGCCGGTCAGCGCGCACAGCAGGATGGTGGCGCGCTGCACCAGTTCGCCGTGCAGGATCTTGCCCATCGCGGCGCCGGCATTGATCATCGCCGCCCTCGCGGTCGCGAACTCGCGCGCGAAGCGCCGGATCACGTTACGGTGCACCCCCGTGATGCGCGCGGCGTTGTCGAGGTCGTAGGGCTCCAGCCGCTCGCGCAGGATCGAGAACGCCGAACGCAGCGCGACGGTGCGCCCGTCGGCCAGTCGCACCTCGGCATCCACGGGTTCCAGCTCGGGATGATCGTCGACGCGGAGGCTCAGCGTGCGTTGCGCGGGATCCGCATCGAAGTCGGTGGAACTCGCGGCCCACACCACCTGCCGCTTCCTGGCGTCCCACCACGCGAAGCACTCCTTGCGGCCGCCTGCGACCACATCGGCTTCGCGCAGGAACTGGCGCGTGTCGGAGCGTATCAGCAGGGGCAGGTCGGTCTGCTCGATGATGTACGGCACATCGTGCAGGTCCTCGTCGATGATGTGCCGGCAGGCTGCCAGCGCGAGGGCCGCGTCGGTTCCCGGTTTCAGGTGGATCCAGAGATCGGCGTGGATCGCCGTCGGGCTGAAGTCCGGGCTGATGCACACGTACCGGGCGCCCCGGTAACGGGCTTCGGTCACGAAGTGCGCATCCGGGATGCGCGTGACGAACAGGTTGTCGAACCGGTCATCAGGTCGCCGGTCGAGGCGAAGTTCTCGGTGACCGGAATCCCCAGTTGGCGGAAGAAGCGCACCATCGCCACCCAGCTCGGACCGAAGTCCGAGTTGTTGCCGTTTTCCACGTAGGCGCCGGCGCCGCCGCGCGTGGACAGGGTATCGACCAGTTGCGTGGCGATCTCGTCGAGCGCTTCGTCCCAGGATATGCGCTTCCAGCGGTTCTCGCCGCGCGCACCGACGCGCTTCAGCGGGTAGCGGATCCGCGCCGGACTTCGGTACAGCGCACTCGCCGAGGCGCCTTTCTGGCAGCCACGCGGATTGAAGTCGGGCAGGCCGGGCATCGTTTGCGTATAAGGGCTTCACTGTTCCTCGCGCCAGACGATGTTGTCGCGCACGTACAGATCCCAGGAACAGCCGCCGCTGTTGCAGTTGGTGCACGAGTGCGTGCTCGCCCCGATGCGATCCCAGGTCCATTTGCGGCGGTACACGTCGCGGTAGTCCTGGTAGCGCTTCGCCGCGGCAGGCAGCGCGCCATCGGCGAGCGCGAACCGCAGGTGCGACAGTTCCAGGCCCAGCGCGAGCGCGCCGGCGGAGGTGCCGCGCAGGAACTCACGTCGTGTCGGATCGGGCATTGGCATCGGCGCATCCTTTGGCGGGTCAAGCGTGCAAATCACGGTCGAAACACGTGCTACCGGAGTCTATCCAGACAGGCCTGCGCGGACCGTGGCAATTGTTTCGGGATCCCGACATTCGTTTGCCAAAACCGCCATTTGCGTACGGTTCCCGCGTGTATCATGGCGAGCGCCACACGACGGAGTCCCGAACCGTGCAGAACGGTCCCCAGCACTCGGGCGGCCAGGCGCCCACGAAGCCGCGCACCCGCCGTGACCGGCAGCGGGTCGATACCTGCGCGCGCGTGTTCGACGCCGCGCTGGCGGAGTTTCGCCGCGTCGGCGTCGAGCAGGCGCGGGTCAGCGACATCTGCGCCGCGGCGGGGGTCGCCAAGGGGACGTTCTTCTTCCATTTCGCGACCAAGGACGATGTGCTGCTCGAGCGTCAACGGCGCATTTCGGAAGCGATGGCGGGGCGCATCGAGCGTGAACTGGGGCAGGCGAGCAGCGCCACCGGCTTCGTCGAGGGCCTGATCGCGATCGTGATCGAGGAGCACCGCGCGGTTGGCGACCCGGAGCTGGTGCGGCAGATCAATCTGGCGATCGTGCGTCGCGCCGGCTCGCCGATGCTCGGCGCGCAGCACACCGCGTTCGGCGCCGCGCTCGCCGCGCAGATCCGGCGCCTGGGTGGCGTGGGCGTGCTGCGCGCGGACATCGACCCGGTGCAGCTCGCCGATTGCCTGCGCCTCAGCTTCTTCGGTTTCCTGGTCAATCCGCAGTTCTCCTTCGACGGCGCAGGCTCGCGCATGGCGCTGCTCGGCAGCCTGCTGGCGGTGGCGCTGGGGGCCTGATCGGGGAGGGCCACGCGGTCGAAAGCGGTTCCTTGATTTCATTGACCGCGGTCAGTAAGAGAGGTATCGTTGTCCTGACGTGCGGCATCGCAGGCACAGGCACGCACGAGCGCATCCGGCCGACAAGGGTAGTCCGATGAATTTCGAGTTCTCCGACGATGAAAAGCAGTTCATCCGCGACGTGGCTGACTTTCTGCGGGAAAACCACGATCCGCAGGTGATGGACCTGCACCGCGAGAACCTGGCGCAGCTCGTCGACACGCCGGCGCGCCGCGCGTTCATGCGCAAGCTCGCCGAACGGGGCTGGCTGGGGATCACCTGGCCTGCCGAGTATGGCGGCCAGGACGGCAAGGGCTTCTACGAATACCTGTTGAACGAGCTGTTGTCCGGGGTAGGGGCGCCGCAACTCGGCAAAGGCACCGGCGTCGTCGGCAAAACACTGATCCGGGTCGGTTCCCCGAAGCTGAAGGCGGAATTCCTGCCGAAGATCCTGGCGGCCGAGATCGAGTTTGCGCTCGGCTATACCGAGCCATCGGCCGGCTCGGACGCGGCGGCGATGCGGCTCAAGGCCGAGCGCAGCGGCGACGGCTGGCTGCTGAACGGACAGAAGACCTTCACGACTTCGGCGCATTTCGCCGACTGGTACTGGGTGGGCGCACGCACCGATCCGCAGGCGCCGAAGCACCACGGGATCACCCTGTTCCTGCTGCCGATGAACCACCCCGGACTGACGATCCAGCCGATGTACACGATCGGTGGCGAACGCACCAACGCCGTGTTCTTCGACAATGTGTTCGTCCACGACGATTACCGGGTGGGTGAACTCGGCAAGGGATTCCAGTACATCGCCGAAGCGCTCGACATCGAGCGCTTCGGCATGTTCACGTTTTCTCCGGTGCGTGGGCGCACCGAGGCGTTGTGCGACTTCGTCAGGTCGACCCGTCGCGACGGCAAGCCGCTGAAGGACGATCCGCTGGCAAGGCAACGCGTCGCACAGCTGGCGACCGAGTGCGAGGTCGCGCGGCTGCTCGGCGTGCGATTCGTCGATGCGGCGCTCAATTCCGAGCGCACCCCCACCGCCGAGGCTTCCGCGTACAAGCTCTACGCGACCGAATATTCGCGCCGTCTGGCCGATGCGACGATGGATCTGGTCGGGCCGGGCGGGCAACTCACGCGCGAGTGCGCCGACGCTCCCATGGAGGGCCGGCCCTGCGGCAGTTATGTGCTGACCCTGCTGGAGACGATCGGCGGTGGCACATCGGAGATACAGCGCAATATCATCGCCACACGCAAGCTCGGGCTGCCGAGAAACTTCTAGCAACGGACGGATACCACCGATGAAGATCTACACGACCGCGCCGCTCGAGGACCCCCGCAGGGCGCGTACGCTCTACAAGGAACTCGAGGACATAGGCTACGACGGCGGCTTCTCGTTCGAGGCCAAGCACGATCCGTTCCTGGCGCTCGCGGTGGCCGCCGAGCACACCACCACGCTGCGGCTGGGCACCGCGATCGCGATCGCCTTCGCGCGCAATCCGATGAACCTCGCCAACCTCGGCTACGACATGCAGTCGATCAGCGGCGGGCGTTTCGTGCTCGGGCTGGGCTCGCAGGTCAAGCCGCACATCGAGAAGCGCTTCAGCAGCGCGTGGTCGCATCCGGCCGAGCGGATGCGCGAGATCGTGCTGGCGATCAAGGCGATCTGGAACTGCTGGGAAGGCAAGGGTCCGCTCGATTTCCGCGGCCAGTTCTATACCCACACGATCATGATCCCGGCCTTCGATCCCGGCCCCAACCCGTACGGGCCGCCGCCGATCTTCACCGGTGGCTTCGGGCCGCGGATGACCGCGGTGGCGGGCGAGGCGGCCGATGGTTTCATCGCGCACCCGTTCAACACGCGCCGCTCGCTGCTCGAGAACACGCTGCCGGCGCTCGACAAGGGGCTCGCGATCTCGGGCCGCAAGCGCAGCGACATCGAGGTGATGTGCGCCACGCTGGTGGTCACGGCCGACACCGAGGAGGCCCTGGCCGCTGCCAGGCTCGCTGCGCGCAAGCAACTGGCCTTCTACGGCTCCACGCCGGCCTACAAGCCCACGCTGGACTGTCACGGCTGGCAGGACGTGCACGAGGAATTGAACCGGTTGTCGAAGCAGGGGCGCTGGGACGACATGACGAACCTGATCGGGGACGAGATCCTCGAGCAGATCGCGGTCGTCGGCGAACGCCGCGAGATTGCCGGCAAGCTGCGCGCGCGGCTCGAGGGCATCGCCGACAGCGTCAGCATCACGCACAACCGGTATCCCGATCCCGGCCACTGGGCCGATGTGGTGCGCGACCTGAAGAAGATGCCCTGAACGGCGACAACCGGGAGAAGCACGATGAGCGACGCGGACGACGAGCTGCTGCGCCGGGCCTGGGCGGATTTCTGCGACGAACTGAAGCGCGCCGGCGACATTCCCTTCGGCCCGAGCGTGCCGCCGCACGCGGCGGACCGCACGGCCGGTTTCGAGGTGCTGGCGCGCAACATCGCGCTGGCGCTGAATTTCCAGCACGACTACGCCGATCCGCGCCATCCGGAGCTGATCCACTACTTCGATCCGGTGCGCAAGCAGGGCGGCGACAACACCGACGCGGTCTACGTGGGGGCCACGATCAACGGCACCGACACCTACCGCATCAGCGGCGACCGCGGCAGTGCCCGCTACTTCGCCGTGACTGCGGTGGAGAAGGGCGAGACGCCCTGGGGCGGCAAGGTGGCGCAGGCGCTGTTCGCCGATGACCTGCAGGTGGAGGCCGACGGCAGCTTCGAGCTGATCGCCAGCCCCCATCCCCACCCGGGCAACTGGCTGCGCACCACGCCGGAGACCTTCCGCGTCACGTTCCGCCAGTTCTTCGCCGACTGGGAGCACGAGCGTCCGATGAAGGCGCGCATCGATCGTCTGACCGGGGACACGCTGCCGCCGGCGCCGCCGGATCCGCAGACGCTTGCGCGGCAGTTGCTCGCCTCCGCGCGCTGGGTCAACGAGTCGATCGGGTTCTGGATCTACATGATCACCATGTGGAAGGCGATTCCGAACACGTTCCGCTCCTACAAGCAGCTGGCCGATCGCGCGATCGACGCCACCCCGGGCGGGGAGCCGATGGTCGCCTACTGGATGCTGCCGCCCGACGAGGCGCTGATCGTCCGCGTGCGCCCGCCGCGCTGCCGGTACTGGGCGGTCGAGTTCGGCAACTTCTGGTGGACCTCGATGGACTACCGGTACCGGCTGTCGAACACGAATTGCCACTACGCCGAGCTCGAATACGACGGCGAGCTGATCGTGGTGATCGCGCACGACGACCCCGGCGTGCCGAACTGGCTCGACACCTCGGGGTATGCCGAAGGCTACGTGTGTTACCGCTGGATGCAGGCCGATACCTGCCCCGTGCCGCAGGCGACCCAGGTCAAACGAGCGGAACTGTCCGCGCATCTGCCGCCCGCCGCGCGACGCATCACGCCGGAGGCGCGCCGCGAACAGCTCGCCGCTCGCCGGCGCGGCGTGATCAACCGCTTCGGCAATCTCTGAGCGGAGGTGGCGGTGAGCACCGATAACGCGATCGACTGGACGCCGCCGCCGCGGCCCGAGTGGCTGGCGCGCGTGAACGAGGAAGGGCGCGGCATGGATATCGCCAGCGTGGTGCCGTTGCGCCCGCGCGAGCTCATCGAGACCGCGATTGCGAACACCGGCCTGACGGACTTCGGCGACGACGACTGGCGCGAACCCTTCGAGATCCTGGTCGAGTCGATCGAGAAGGAGGCCGAACTGCACCTGTTCGGCCGCCTGATGACGCGCAGCGATCTGCTGATCTGGCTCGAGGAACGACTGCGCATCGAGGAGGCATACCGGCTGCATCCCGAGATCGACGACGAGGCCGTCGACGCGCCGGTATTCATCGTCGGCCAGGCGCGCTCCGGCACCTCGATCCTGTTCGAGCTGCTGTCGGCCGACCGGCGCTTCGGCGCGCCGGCGAACTGGGAGATCATGTTTCCGTGTCCGCCGCCCGAGGCCGCGAGCTATCGCAACGACCCGCGGATCCCGAAGGCGCATCATCTGCTGACGCAGTGGCATCGGGTAGCGCCGTCGTTCCTGTCGATGCACGAACTGGGCGCCACGATTCCGAACGAGTGCAAGGTGGCGATGAACTGCACCTTCGTGTCGGACAACCTGACCGGGCTGTTCCAGGTGCCGAGCTACTACGGGTGGCTCGCCCAGGCCGATCTGACCGGATCGTATGCCTACTACAGGCGGATGCTGAAGCTGCTGCAGTGGAAGAACCCGCGCCGTCACTGGCTGCTCAAGTCACCCTCGCACATCGAAAGCCTGCCGGTGCTGTTCAAGGTGTTTCCGGACGCGCACGTGGTCTACACGCACCGCGATCCGGTCAAGGCACGCGCCTCGGTGACGAACCTGCTTGGCACGCTGTACTGGATGCGCAGCGACAAGGCCTTCGACGCGGCCTCGTTCGAGCGCCTGATGACGCCCGAGGCCTACGCGTTCAGCCTGGAGCGGGTGATCGAGCAGATCGAGAGTGGCGCGATTCCGCGCGGGCGGATGCACGATTTCCGGTTCGCGGACCTGATGCGTGACCCGCTCGCGGCGCTCGCGGAACTGTACGGGAAACTCGAACTCGCGTTCCCGGAGGAGGCGCGGCAGGCGGTGGCCGCCTATCTGGCGCACAAGCCGCAGGGCAAGTTCGGGCAGAATGTCTACAGCGTGGGCGATCCGGAGCAGATCGCGCGCGAGCGCGCGCTGTTCGCCCGCTACCAGCGCTTCCACGGCGTGCCGGACGAGGTCTGACGCAGCGGCGCGAGCTGTGCCACGGTTCGCGGTTTCGATTGCACGATCGGAGGAGACGACCATGTACCCTTGGCGATCAGCGCTGCTTCGATATGCCTTCTGCGTGCTCTGCAGTGTCCCGGGACTCGCGGCGACACCGGGGGCTCCGGCGACCCGGCTGCTGTGGGGCGATACCCACGTCCACACCTCGTATTCCCTCGATGTCTACATGTTCGGTACCGTCGGTACCGATCCGGCCCTGGCCTATCGTTTCGCGAAGGGGCTGCCAGTCATCCACCCGGCAACCGGTGCGCGGGTCCGGCTGCAACGCCCCCTCGACTTCCTGGTCGTGGCGGATCACGCCGAGATGCTGGGCATCGCGCGCTCGATCGCGAGCGGCGATCCGCGCATGACCGACAAGGCCGTCGGGCGGCTGGTGTTCGAGTTGTTCCGGCAGGGCAGGTATCGCGAAGTGTTCCAGGCCTTCTTCGCGGATTTCCGCTCCGGCAGCATGAGCATCCATCAGGCGCTCGACCGCGCCGATGTGCGCTCGGAAGCGTGGACCGATATCGTGGACACCGCCGATCGCTACGACGAGCCGGGCCGCTTCACGGCGCTGGTAGGCTGGGAATGGACCTCGATGCCGGCCGGCAACAACCTGCACCGCGTGGTCGTCACCACCGCGGCGGGCGAGACGGCCAAGGGCTTCCTGCCGTTCAGCGCGGACGACAGCGAAAACCCCGCGGACCTCTGGGCGTGGCTCGACCGGACCCGGCGCGCCACCGGTGCCGCGTTCGTCGCGATTCCGCACAATTCGAACCTGTCCGCCGGCTTGATGTTCGGGGACGTGGACCTCGACGGCCGCCCGCTGACACGCGCGCATGCGGCGCAGCGCGCGCGCTGGGAAACGGTCGCCGAGGTGGCGCAGTACAAGGGCACCTCGGAGACGCATCCCGTGCTGTCGCCGAACGACGAGTTCGCCAGCTTCGAGCTGTATCCGACCATGCTGACCGATTCCCGCGTTCCCGGCAGTTCGCCGGCCGATTACATCCGCGGCGCCCTTGGGCGCGGGTTGCAGCTCGAGGGCAGGCTGGGCACCAATCCGTACCAGCTCGGCATGATCGGCTCCACCGACACGCACCTCGCATTGTCGATCGTGGACGAGCAGGAGTTCCAGGGCGAGTCGGCGGCGGGTTCCGGCTCGCGCAGCAAGGAATCGCCATCGGCGTTCCGGCCGGCGACCGCCTGGGACAAGTCGGCCGCCGGTCGAGCGGCCGTGTGGGCGACCGCCAATACGCGCGAGGCCATCGTCGAGGCGCTGCGGCGCCGCGAGGTCTACGCGACCAGTGGTCCGCGCATCGCGGTGCGATTCTTCGGCGGTTTCGGCTTCGACGGCGGGGCTGTCGCCGGGCCGGACATCGCGGCCGCAGGCTACCGTCTCGGCGTGCCGATGGGCGGTGAGCTGCCGCGCGCACGCACGGGCGCGCAGCCCTCCTTCCTGATCCACGCTGCGAAGGATCCCGACGGGGCCAACCTCGACCGGGTGCAGGTCGTGAAGGGTTGGGTGGACGCGGGCGGCACGAGTCAGGAAAGGATCTACGATGTCGCCTGGTCGGACCGACGCCAACCGGGTCCCGACGGCCGGTTGCCGGCTGTCGGCACGACGGTCGATGTGAAAACGGGTCGTTATACGAACGATATCGGCGCGCGGGAATTGTCCGTGCTGTGGAGCGATCCGGACTTCGATCCCGCGGTTCCGGCGTTCTATTACCTGCGGGTGCTGCAGATTCCGACGCCGCGCTATTCGCTGCACGATGCGCTGGCGCGCGGTGTGGATGGGGAAACGACGGGGCATCCCGCCAGCATCCAGGAACGCGCGTGGTCGTCGCCCATCTGGTATACACCGTAGGCGCGGCGGGAGAGCTTCGAACAAGGAGAACACCACTCATGGCCAGAAGATTCCTGCGCAAGATCGCGCTGATCGTGTGCGCGAGCATGATGCCGGCCGCGGTGGCCGCGGCCGATGCAGCCGATGACCCGGCACAACGCCTCGAACGCAGCTGGCGCGTGTTCGGCAACGGACTGCAGGAGGCGCAGCGCAGCCTGGTCGATCCGCAGTACGTCCCGCCGCCGCCGACGGCACGCACCCTGGCGGAGGGTTACCGCTACCTGCTGGGGCATCTGGAGCGCATGATCCAGCTCGAGATGCGCCAGCACCCGCGCTATCCCGAGTTCCATCGCTCGATGGACATGTTGCGCAAGTGGACCGGCGAGAACCCGGACACCATGTACCTGAAGGCGCGCATCGACGACACCGGCTTCTACCGTGTCACGGGGCGGGCGATGGACACCCGCGAGTGGCGCGACGCGCAGGTGCGGGTCGCGGGGCCCAAGGCGCCGCGTAACGTGATCTTCCAGACCATCACCGGTGTGCCGGGCACCAGCGGTGAGCTCGCGGAGATGCAGCGCTGCGCCGACATGACGCTGGATTTCACCGGCAGCCTGCAGTTGCAGGTCGAGGCGGACGGGCGCTTCGAGATCCTGATCGGCCCCGAGCGGCCGCGCGATCACACCGGCAACTTCCTCGTGTCACGCAAGCGCATGCGCTGCCCGGGTACCGGGGAGGAAGCGGAGCGGACGGCGAAGTGGCTGTCGGTGCGCGAGGTATTCTCCGACTGGGCGAACGAGGAGCCGCTCGATCTCGATATCGTGCGACTGGACGCGATCGGGGAGAGCCGGCCACCGCTCACGGTCGAGGAGATGGCGGAGAAACTCGAGCGCATCGGCACGGAGTTGCCGAACCAGATCCGCTTCTGGAGCCGCCTGCAGGACGTGGCGCTGGAACTGCAGCGTGACGTGAATGGCGACGGGCGGCGCGCGATGCCGGTCAATGGCGTCAACCCGGTGGAGCCACCGTTCACGGCTGGCGGGGTGGCGGGTGCGCAGCAGCTCTACGCGGGCGGCAAGTTCGAACTGGCGCCGGACGAGGCACTGGTGATCCGCCTGGAGGCGCCGGTCGAACCCCACTATCTGGGTTTCCAGTTGAACGACCTGTGGTTCGAAGGTCCCGATCAGCAGAACTACGTGGCCAGCCTCACCGGGCACCAGTTGCCGCGGGCGAGTGACGGTGCGCGCTGGTTCATAATCGCGCACGAGGACCCGGGCGTGCAGGGCTGGGTCGCGACCACCGGGCTGCCCGAGGGAAGCCACGCATTCCGCTTCGTGTTTCGCGAACCCCCGACCGCGGAGCAGTTGCCGCAGCTGCGTACATTCCACGTGAAGTTCAGGGACATCACGAGCGTGCTGCCGCCCGACACGCCGCGGGTCACGCCGGAAATGCGCCGGCAGGAAATCGCGGTACGCCAGGCCCATATCAGGAAGCGCTGGAGAAACTATTGATCCGACCATCGTTCGGCAACAAGGACGCTTCGCCGTGATCCTGGAACTGTTCCGGCTGGACGGCAAGGTGGCGGTGGTCACCGGCGCGGGGCGCGGGATCGGTGCCGTGACCGCGCGTGCGCTCGCGGAAGCGGGCGCGGCGGTGGCCTGCGTGGCACGCACGCGGGAACAGGTGGAGGCGGTCGCGCAGGACATCGCCGCGCACGGTGGGCGGGCGATCGCGATTGCCGCGGATGTCACGCGCCAGGAAGACGTGGTGCGCATCGTGCACCAGACGCGCGAGGCGCTGGGCGGCCTGCACATCCTGGTCAACAACGCCGGTGGCACGGGGCATGGGCCCACGGCGCGGATCAGCGAGGAGCAGGTCATCGGTGCGGTGAAGCTGAACTTCCTGGCGCCGGTTCTGCTGACGCGCGAGGCGGTGCCGCTGCTGCGCGAACACGGCGGTGCCGTGGTCAACATTTCCTCCGGGTACGCGCGCGTCGCCCACGTGGGGTCGATTCCGTACGGCGGCGCGAAGGCCGCACTCGAGCAGGCAACGCGCATGATGGCGATGGAGTTCGCGCCCTCGGTGCGTGTCAACGCGATCCGCGTCGGTGCGATCCAGACCGAGAATATGAAGAGGAACCTGCTCGCGGCGATGCCGGGTATCGGCGAGTCGCTCGCGGCGTGGACTCCGGTCGGCCGCCTCGGCGTGCCCGAGGACATCGCGGCCGCGGTGTTGTACCTGGCCGCGCCGGCCTCGGCGTACGTGACCGGCAAGATACTCGACGTGGACGGCGGCCTGGTGATGGAGCGTTCGGCGATGGAGATCATCGCGACCGCCGAACGGCTCGCCGCCCGGCGCAGCAATCGATCCAGCGGGGACGACGCATGAGCGCGCGGCAGCGGCGGGACACCCGGTCGGGCGAGGCCTTTGCGCGCAAGTACGGCCCCTGGGCCCTGGTGACCGGGGCCGCGCAGGGGTTGGGCGCGGCGTTCTGTGATGCGCTGGCGCGTCGCGGGCTGAACGTGGTACTGCTCGACGTGCAGCAGGAGCGCGTTGCGGAGCAGGCGCTGGCCGTGCAGCGCGAGCACGGGGTCGCGACGCTCGCGGTGGCCGCCGATCTCGCGCGGCGGGACTTCATGGCGCCGTTGCGCGAAAGGACGGCAGACCTCGAGATCGGGCTGCTGATCTGCAACGCGGGCGTCGGAAGCCAGGGACTGTTCCTGCAGCAGGACGTGCGCGACATGCTGCGGCAGATCGATGTGAACTGCGCGGCGCCGTTGCTGCTGGCGCACGGTTACGGTCGCGCGATGGCCGCGCGCGGGCGCGGCGGCATCGTGTTCGTCGCGTCCGGATCCGGCCTGCAGGGTTCGCCGGTGTTCGCCTCGTACGCGGCGAGCAAGGCCTACGATCTGGTGCTGGGCGAGGCACTTTGGTACGAACTGCGCGCGGCCGGGGTCGACGTGCTGTCGTTCATTCCGGGGCCCACCAATACGCCGGGCCTGCGTTCGGCACATCCGGGGTTGCGCGAGGGCGTCGCGACGGCGCGGATCAAGCTGCCCGGACCGACCGCCGAGGCGGCGCTGCGGGCGCTGGGGCGCGGTCCGGTCGCGGCACGCGATGCCGCGCTCTCTCGGCGCATCGGCAGGCGACGCCAGGCGGTCGAACGCATGGGCGCGCAGTTCCTGCCGGACGCAGGCAAGACGGCCGTACGACACGTGGGGGACGACGATGCGACCTGAATCGGGGTTGAGCCGCCGGCAGTTGCTGCTGGCGGCGGGACGGTTCGCTCTCGCGGGCGGCCTGGGCGTGCAGGCGATGCCGCTCCTGGCCGAGGCCTCGCACGCGGAGCGCCTGCAGTCGTTCATCGACGGTCTGGTCGCCCGACGCGAGGTGCCGGGTGCGGTGGTCGCGCTCGGCGAGGGCGACTCGGCACCGCGGTTCCTGCGTTCCGGCACGCTCGCCTTCGACAGCGCGGCCGCGGTGAACGAGGACACGCTGTGGCGGATCTATTCGCAGACCAAGCCCGTGACCGGGATCGCCGCGATGCTCCTGATCGGCGAGGGCAGGCTGCGCCTCGACCAGCCGCTGGCCGAGGTGATCCCGGAGTTCGGCAGCCCACGCGTGCTGAGCGATCCGGAGCACTCGCTGGCCGCGCGCCCAGCGGCGCACCGGATCACGATCCGCCACCTGCTGACGCACACGGCGGGGCTGGGCTACACGACCGAACTGAACACGGGACCGTTGGCCGACGAGTACCGTCGGCTCGGCCTGGTCGCGGGCCGTTACAACCGGGACGATGCCGCGACACCGGGCCGGGCGCCCACCGTGCCCAGCCTGCGCGAGTTCTCCGAACGGGTTGCGGGCCTGCCGTTGATCGCCGAGCCCGGTGCGCGCTGGAGCTATTCGTGTTCGCTCGACGTGCTGGCCCGCGTCATCGAGATCGTCGCCGGCATGCCGTTCGACGCGTTCCTGCAGCAGCGCCTGTTCACGCCACTCGGCATGCGCCACACGGGCTTCCGGGTTCCGGCCGCCGACGGCGGGCGGCTCGCGACCAATTACCGCGTCGTCGACGCGAAGATCGAGACGCTGGACCCCGGCGCCTCGTCGGTCTATCTCGATCCGCCGCCGTTCCCGTTCGGCGGCTCGGGGCTGGTTTCGTCGGCCCGTGACTACGACCGTTTCCTCGCGATGCTCGCGAATCGCGGCACGCTCGACGGCGTGACGGTCCTGTCACCGGACACGGCGCTGCTCGCGATGTCCAACCTGCTGCCGGAGGGTGTGGACCTCAGCATGCTGGAGCGGATCGGCATGGGCGGCGCCGGCTTCGGTGCCGGCGGCAGCGTGGCGCTGTCCGGCCCGGCGCGGGGCATGTTCGGCTGGGGCGGTCTGGCGGGCACCGACGCGCGCGTGAACCCGTTCACCGGGCGGCGCGCCAGCGCGTACATAAACGTGATCGGGCGCTACGTGTTCCTGCCCCGACTGGTCGAGGCGCTGGACTGAAACCGCGCCGCGAGCGGATGTATCGAGCGGCCGGACTCGCGGAAGCCGGCACGACCGCCGTCACGGGCGCGCTTCGAACAGCTCGATGTCGAATCCGAGGATGTGCTTCGAGTTCAGGCGAAACGCGGCCGTCATCGGTTCATGCGAGTCGATGAACTGCGCCGTGGTGCGCACCAGTTCCGCCCGGTCCATCCCAGCGATCACCGCATCCAGGTCTGCGACGGCGAACACCGCCGTGCTCAGGCCTTGCTCGAATCGTTGCAGATACTCGAACCAGGGGCTCGCCGGGCCGGCCGGTTCGCAGTATTCGATCTCGAAGTCCAGCAGACGGATCCGCGCCGAGCGTCCGCGTGAATCGCTGCGCAACGCGTAGGCAGCGGTACGTGATCGCGGATCGATCATGCGCTGCACCGTCGCCAGCGTGCGATCGAGGTCGTGCACGATGGCGCGCAGGCGCAGCAGCCGCGTCACGTGGTCGGCATTCGGCGGGCGCGGCTGGGCGAAGGCGGGGTAGAACACATCCTGCCGTGCCGGATCGCGATACGGCGGATGGGCGTATTCCAGATCGAAGCCGATCAACTCGCGCGTCTCCGAAAATATCCCGTTGCCCATTTCGTCGTGCGGCCGCACATTGTCGGGGTCCAGCAGGTTCTCCCAGCCCATGTCGGCCATCGGGAACGAGGTGAGCGTGCGGCCGCCCTCGGCAGCGATCACACGATCGGCCCCGGGCTGATCGACCACCGAGAAGTTCAGGTTGGTCAGCATCGGACCGTAGCGCTCGATGTAGCGCTTGTGCGGCTGGTCGTCGGTGATCAGGCTGCAGAACTGGAACATGCCCTGGCCGCAATCGACGTGGTCGATGTGCAGCACGTGGCCCGTGATCCGCCGCACCAGTTTCTGCTCGATACGCTCGGCGCCGAGCGTGCGACGCATGAACTCGACCGCACCGTTCACGTCGTGCACGACCATCTCGATCTGCTTGCAGCCGTCGACCAGCTGGATCGGCATCGGAATCTCCTCAGGATGCGTGGCTGATCACGACCTTGCCGACGTGCCGGCGGGCCGCGAAATGTCTGAAGGCGGAGGCGGCGTCCTCGAACGCGAAGCGTGAGTCGATGACCGGCTCGATCGCATTCACGTCGACGAAGCGCAGCATCTCCTCGAGGTCGCGCCGGCTGCCCATGCCGTTGGCGAACAGCGTCAGCACCTTGTGGTTGATCGGCAGCATGTCGCGGTAGTCGATCGCACCCATGCCGCCGACGATGCCGACCAGCGCGATGCGCCCGCCCACCCTGGTCGCGACGATCGACTGCGGCAGCGTGTTGGGGCCACCCACTTCGACGGTCAGGTCCACGCCGATGCCGTCGGTCAGTTCGAGCACGCGGGCGCCCCAGTCCGGGGTCTGGACGTAATCGATCACCGCGTATGCCCCCAGCGCGCGCAGGGTATCGGCCTTCGCGCTCGAGGAGGTCGTCGCGATCACGCGACAACCCATCACGCGGGCGAACTGCAGCGCGAACAGCGAGACGCCGCCGGTACCCTGCACCAGCACGGTGCTGCCTGGCGCGACGGCGTAGCGTGCGGGACCACCGCGCAGGCTGTTCCATGCGCTGAGCCCGGCGCACGGCAGGCTGGCCCCGGCTTCGAAGCCGATCGACTCCGGCAGGTGGGCCAGTGTGCTTTCGGGCAGCGTGACCGTCCCGGCGAGCATGCCGTCGGTGGCGATTCCGAGCACCACGCCGCTGGCATCGGGTGCGGGTGGACCGGCCAGCCACGACGCGTGCGGATTGCCGACCACGCGGTCCCCGACCCGGAAGCGGCTCACACCGTCACCGACGGCGCTCACTTCGCCGGCCCCGTCGAGCAGCGGGATGCGCCCGTCGACCGCAAAGGCGCCGCTCAAGCAGGCGAGGTCGACGAAGTTCAACGAGTTCGCGCGCACGCGGACCTGCACCTGACCTGGGCCGGGTGCGCCGGGCGGCGATTCGCTCAACGCGAGGCCGACGGCGGCGCCCTCGATGCCATCGATGATTCGGGTTGCATCGTAGCGGTAGGTCTTCATGGGCGGATCCGGAGCAAGCAGTCGGAGAATGAACGAATTGCGACCGCGCGATGATACGGTTACGGCCCGCCGAGCGCGACGCAGATGGACTGATGGCAATCCACCAAAATAGTTGACCTCCACAGTTGGGTATTGGATACTGTGGCCGTACTTCACCACACCCCAGCGAGGACGGATTCCGGTGCAACTGACTACCCGTGGTCGCTACGCCGTCACCGCCGTGCTCGACCTTGCGCTGCACGCGGAGCGGGGCACGATGCGGCTGGCCGACATCGCCGACCGGCAGGGCATTTCGCTCTCCTACCTCGAGCAGTTGTTCGCGCGGTTGCGCCGGGAAGGGCTGGTGGTCAGCGTGCGCGGACCCGGTGGTGGCTACCGTCTGGCCCAGCCGCAGGAGCAGCTCAGCATCGGGCGGATCATCGACGCCGTCAACGAGCGTCTGGACGTGACGCGCTGCGGCGGCAAGGGTGACTGCCAGCAGGGCGATACCTGCCTGACGCACCATCTGTGGAGCGAACTCAGCGAGAACTTGCAGGAATTCCTGCACGGCATCACGATCGCCGACCTGCTGCGCCGGCACGAGCGCGCCGACCGCGGGCAAGCGAGCGGGGAGGACGGGTCATGAGCGAACAGATCGAATCGCTGCTGAAACAGGACTACGCGGCGGGCTTCGTCACGGCGGTCGAATCCGAGACCTTGCCGCCGGGGCTCGACGAGAACGTGGTGCGCCTGATCTCGGCCAAGAAGGGCGAGCCCGCGTGGCTCACCGAGTGGCGCCTCGAGGCCTACCGCGGCTGGCGCCAGATGGCCGAGCCGACCTGGGCGCACGTGCATTTCCCGCCGGTGGACTTCGACGCGGTGTCGTATTACTCGGCGCCCAAATCGATGGCCGACGGCCCGAAGAGCCTCGACGAGGTCGATCCGGAGCTGCTGCGCACCTACGAGAAGCTGGGCATTCCGCTGCACGAGCGCGCCAAGCTCGCGGGTGTGGCGGTCGATGCGGTGTTCGATTCGGTGTCCGTGGTCACCACGTTCAAGGAAAAGCTGCACGAGGCGGGTGTGGTGTTCTGCCCGATCTCCGAGGCCGTGCACACGCACCCGGAGCTGGTGCGCAAGTACCTCGGCTCGGTGGTGCCGCGGCGCGACAATTTCTACGCGGCACTGAATTCCGCGGTGTTCAGCGACGGCTCCTTCGTCTACATCCCGCCCGGCGTGCGCTGCCCGATGGAGTTGTCGACGTACTTCCGCATCAACGAGGCGAAGACCGGGCAGTTCGAGCGCACGCTGATCATCGCCGACGAGGGCAGCCACGTGAGCTACCTCGAGGGCTGCACGGCGCCGATGCGCGACGAGAACCAGCTGCACGCGGCAGTGGTCGAGCTGGTGGCGCTGAAGGGCGCGCGGATCAAGTACTCGACCGTGCAGAACTGGTATCCGGGCGATCGCGACGGCAAGGGCGGGATCTACAACTTCGTGACCAAGCGCGGGCTGTGCCACGACCACGCCTCGATCTCGTGGACGCAAGTCGAGACCGGCTCGGCGATCACGTGGAAATATCCCTCGGTGGTGCTGCGTGGCGATCACTCGGTGGGCGAGTTCTATTCGGTGGCGCTGACCAACAACCTGCAGCAGGCCGACACCGGCACCAAGATGATCCACCTCGGCAGGAACACGCGCTCGACGATCATCTCCAAGGGCATCTCGGCGGGGCGCTCGAGCAACGCCTACCGCGGGCTGGTGCGCATCAGTCCGCGCGCCGAGGGCGCGCGCAACTACACCCAGTGCGACTCGCTGCTGATCGGCGACCGCTGCGGTGCGCACACCTTCCCGTACATCGAGAGCCGCAACGCCTCCGCCACGGTCGAGCACGAGGCGACCACCTCGAAGGTGAGCGAGGACCAGCTGTTCCTGTGCCGCCAGCGCGGACTCGACGCCGAGAAGGCGGTGTCGATGATCGTCAACGGCTTCTGCCGCGAGGTGTTCAAGGAACTGCCGATGGAGTTCGCGGTAGAGGCGGGGAAACTGCTCGAGGTGAGCCTCGAGGGCTCGGTAGGTTGATTGCCAAGCGCGGGCCACGGCCCGCACCAGAAGGAAACATCCGGACGTGAACATGCTGAGCATCGGGAATCTCCAGGCACGGATCGACGACAAGCCGATCCTGCGCGGCATCGACCTCGAGGTGAAACCCGGCGAGGTGCACGCGATCATGGGGCCGAACGGCTCGGGCAAGAGCACGCTCGGCTACGTGCTGTCCGGGCGCGAGGGCTACGAGGTCACCGCAGGCAGCGTGCGCTTCGACGGTGAGGACCTGCTCGCGATGGCGACCGAGGAACGGGCACGCGCGGGGCTGTTCCTGGCGTTCCAGTATCCGGTCGAGATCCCGGGCGTCAGCAACATGGAGTTCCTCAAGGCCTCGGTCGACGCGGTGCGCGCGCACCGCGGCGTCGAGCCGCTGGATCCGGTGCGCTTCATGCGGCTGGCGCGCGAGAAGTGCGAGTTGGTCGGGCTGAAGACCGATTTCCTCAAGCGTGGCGTCAACGAGGGCTTCTCGGGCGGCGAGAAGAAGCGCAACGAGATCCTGCAGATGATGCTGCTCGAGCCGCGGCTCGCGATCCTCGACGAGACCGACTCGGGGCTGGATATCGATGCCCTGCAGGTGGTGGCCGCGGGCGTGAACGGCCTGCGCGCGGCCGATCGCTCGTTCGTGATCGTGACGCACTACCAGCGCCTGCTCGACTACATCGTGCCCGATTTCGTGCACGTGCTCGCGCACGGGCGCATCGTCAAATCCGGTGGCCGCGAGCTCGCCCTCGAGCTCGAGGACAAGGGCTACGCGTGGATCGGTAAAGAGGCGGGCTAGATGGGCGCATTCGACCGCAACCTCGCCGCGACGTTGTACGCTCCCCGGCCGGCGCCGGAGTGGATCCGTGCGCTGCGTGAGACCGCGTGCGCGGCGTGGGGCGCCGCGCCGTGGCCGACGCGCAAGACCGAGGCCTGGAAGTACACCGCGCTCGATGCGCTCGATGCCACCGCGTGGCTGCGCTGTGCCGAGGCCGGGGAACCGGGCTTCGACGCGGCGGCGCTGGTGCCCGGTCTGGATGCCGACCGGCTGGTGTTCGTCAACGGTTGCTACCGCGCGGAGCTGTCCTGCCTCGGAGCCCAACCCGGCGTCCGTGTGGTGAACTTCCGTGCCGCCAATTCCGGGGACCGTGCGACCATCGACGGTGCGCTGGGGCAACTCGCGACCGGTACCGACAACCCTTTCGTCGCGCTGAACGGCTGCTGGCTCGACGACGGTGTGCTGCTGCACGTGGGCGCGGGGGTGCGCGCGCGGCGCCCGGTGCACGTGGTGCACGTCGGCGCGGCGCCCGACGGACCGTCGGCGCATGCGCAACGCCTGCTCGCGGTGCTCGGACGCGGCGCCGAACTCGATCTGGTCGAACAGTTCGTCGACCTGCCCGGCGCGGGCGAGTCGCTGGTCGCGGGGCTCAGCGAGCTGCGCGTCGGCGAGGGAGCCCGGCTCGGTCATTGCCGCCTGCACGGCGAGCAGGAACGCGCGATCCACATCGGCGCGGTTTACGTGGAACTCGCACGCGATGCGCGCTGCGAGAGCCTGCTGTTCGCGCTCGGTGGGGCGTTGAAGCGCATCGATTTCCGGTTGCGTCATCGCGGGCAGGGCGCCTCGTGCCGCCTCGACGGGATCTACCTGGCACGCCATCGCCAGCACGTCGACCTGCACACGACGGTGGAGCACGAGGTGGCGCACGCCACCACCGAACAGGTCTGCCGCGGCATCGTCGACGACGCCGCGCGCGCGGTGTTCAACGGGCGCATCCACATCCATCCGCAGGCGCAGAAGAGCAGCGCGGAGCTCAGCAACCGCAACCTGCTGCTCAGCGACGAGGCCGAGGTCGACACCAAGCCCGAGCTGGAGATCTACGCCGACGACGTGCGCTGCTCGCACGGCGCGACGGTGAGCCGCATCGACGAGAAGAGCCTGTACTACCTGCTCACCCGCGGCATCGGGCGGCGCGAGGCCGAGGTGCTGCTCGGTTACGGATTCGTGAACGAGCTGGTGTCGCGCGTGGGTGACGAGGCGCTGGCCGCCACGCTTCGCGAGGTGGTGCGCGACTGGCTGGGACAGCCGGGGCTGCCGGCGGGCGGGGATGCGGCATGAGCGCGCGCTTCGACGCCGAACGCCTGCGCGGAGTGTTTCCGTTGCTGGCGCAGGAGATCAACGGCAAGCCGCTGGTCTACCTCGACAATGCCGCGACCACGCAGAAGCCGGATCGCGTGATCGACGCGGTGGCGCGTTATTACCGCACGATCAACTCGAACGTGCATCGCGGCGCGCACACGCTGAGCGATCACGCGACCGGCGCCTTCGAGGACGCGCGCGACGCGGTGCGCGCGTTCATCAACGCGCCTTCGCGCGAGCAGGTGATCTGGACGCGTGGAACGACCGAGAGCATCAACCTGGTCGCGCACAGTTTCGCACGCGGGCGGCTCGGCGCCGGGGACCGCATCCTGGTCTCGGGGATGGCGCATCACTCGAATATCGTGCCGTGGCAACTGGCGGCGCAGGCGACGGGAGCCAGCGTGGTGCCGATCCCGGTGACCGACGATGCGCGGCTCGATCTGGACGCGTTCCGTGCGCTGCTCGACGCGCGCGTGCGGCTGGTCGCGCTCGAGCACGTCTCCAACGCGATGGGCACTATCCATCCGGTGGCCGAGATCATCGCCGCCGCGCATGCGGCCGGCGTTCCGGTGCTGCTCGACGGCGCGCAGTCGGTGGGGCACCTGCCGGTGGACGTGCAGGCGCTCGACGTGGACTTCTACGCGTTTTCTGGCCACAAGATGTTCGCGCCCACCGGCATCGGCGTGCTGTACGGCAAGCGCGCGTGGCTCGAGGCGATGACGCCGTACCAGGGGGGCGGCGAGATGATCGAGACGGTCGGCTTCGACCACACGACCTACGCGCGGCTGCCGTATCGCTTCGAGGCCGGCACCCCGCACATCGCCGGGGCGATCGGCATGGCGGCGGCGATCGACTGGCTGGGCGGAATCGATCGCGAGGCCGCCGCACGGCACGAGGACGCGCTGCTCGCGCACGCGCTCGAACTCGCGCGCGAGCTGCCCGGTTTCCGCCTGCTGGGGCGGGCACCGCAGAAGGTGGCGGTGCTCAGTTTCGTGATCGACGGCGCACATCCGCAGGACGTCGGCACGCTGCTCGACCAGCAGGGCGTCGCGGTGCGCAGCGGTCATCATTGCGCGCAGCCGGTGATGAGCCGCTTCGGGGTCCCGGGCACGGTGCGCGCCTCGTTCAGTCTCTACAACACGCACGCCGAGGTCGAACGGCTGTTCGCGGCGCTGCACAAGGCACGGAGCTTCCTGTGAACGACACGGTGCTTACATTCGATCCTGCGGCGCCGGTACGGGCGACAGATGTGGCGTTGCGCCATCTGCGCGAGCGGATCGCCACCGCCGGCGCTGTCGGTCTGCGGCTCGGCGTCAGGGAAAGCGGCTGTACCGGCTACAAGTACGTGCTCGATCTGGTGGGTGCGGCGCAGACGGACGATCTGCCGGTGGCGCTCGGCGAGGGTGTGACGCTGTGGGTCGATCCCGACGCGTTGCCGATCGTGCGCGGCACGACCATCGATTACGTGCGCGAAGGGGTCAACAGCGTGTTGCGCTTCGTGAACCCGAACGCCCAGGACTACTGTGGCTGCGGTGAGAGTTTCAACGTGGCGACGGAGGCCGGCGGCTGATGGAACGGCGCATGGTGGTGACGCAGCGCGACTGCCCGGCGCGCCTGGTGCCGGTGGGCACCCCGATCACGATCCCGAAGGACACCTTCGTCACCGTCACGCAGTCACTGGGCGGCAGCTACACGGTGACGGTCAACGGCAACATGGCGCGCGTCGACGGCACCGACGCCGACGCGCTCGGTGGCGAGCCGATCACGCTGGATTTCACGCCGCCGTCCGACGGGGCGATCGCGCGTGAACAGGTGTTCGCGGCGCTCGCCACCGTCTACGACCCCGAGATCCCGGTCGATATCGTCGCGCTCGGGCTGATCTATGCGGTCGACATCGACCAACCCTCCGGCGAGGTGGCGATCCGCATGACGCTGACCGCGCCGGGGTGCGGCATGGGGCCGGTGCTGGTCGGTGAGGTCGAGAACCGGGTCGCCAGGGTGCCGCACGTGCGCCGGGTCACGGTCGAGTTGGTGTTCGACCCGCCCTGGTCGCGCGACATGATGGCGGATGAAGCCCGCCTCGCGACCGGGTTGTTCTACTGAAAGCCGATCAGCAACGCGGACCCGATCCATGAACGCCAGCAGCGCCGCCGTGTCCCCGCAGGAGGTCGTCGAGACGCTGGCATTCTTCGACGACTGGGAAGACCGTTACCGCTACATCATCGACCTGGGGCGTGAACTGCCCGCGATGCCGGAGGCGCACAAGCGCGAGGATCTGCTGGTGCGCGGCTGCCAGAGCCAGGCCTGGCTCGACTGGCGGGAGGAGGGCGGGCGCATCGTGTTCGAGGCCGACAGTGATGCGCTGATCGTGCGCGGACTGATCGCGCTGATCCTCGCCGCCTACGACCGGCGCACGCCACGCGAGATCCTCGACTTCGACATCGACGACTACTTCGCGCGCCTGGACCTGCTGCGCCACATCAGCCCGACGCGCGGCAACGGACTGCGCGCGATGGTGCAGCGCATCCGCGACATCGCACGATCGCTGGCAATGGCCTGAGCACGGGTGCCGCGCGACGGCGCCCGCAACCTCGGCGCGCCGGCACCGCGAAGTGACAATCCTGTCATGCGCTGCCCCGGCTCGTGACAATCCATTCCCGGGCGGTATGCTGAATCCCGCCCGCAGCGTGAAGGCGGCCTGTACGCAGACGGCCGCCTCGCGAGTGCGCACCCATCGATTACAACGACAAGGGGAGAGCCACGCGTGCTGACCAACCTCGACGAGACCCTGCGCCACCAGATCGCCACCACCTTCGATCATGTGGGTAGCAGCGACCATCGCTTTTTCGATCGTTACTGGTTCGGCGTCTACGACCCCCGCGGCCGCATGGCGCTGGTGTGCGGGATGGGGCAGTACGTGAACATGAACGTGCTCGACGGCTTCTGTGCGCTGCAGGTGCCGGGTCCGCAGGGCGGGGTCGTGCAGCACAATTTCCGCCTCTCGCGCGCACTGCGTCCGCAGCTCGACGAGACCCGGATCGGACCGCTAGCGGTGGCCATCGAACGTCCGTTCGAGCGTATCCGCCTGGCGTGTGCCGCGGGCGAGCTTCCGATGAGTTTCGATCTCGAGTGGCAGGCGTTCCTGCCGCCGAGCGAGGAGAAACACCACTTCAACCGCGTCAACGGTCGTCCATTCCAGGACTACCACCGCTACACGCAGGCGGGCCGCGCCTCCGGCAGGGTGTGCCTGGGTGACACGGTTTTCGAGGTCGACGACTGGTGGGCCGGACGTGACCACTCGTGGGGCGTACGCTCGCAGGTCGGCGGCTACGAGCCGGTCAACGGACCGGGTACGGAGGCACTGCTGTCGGCGGCCGGGTATGTGTTCTATTGGCTCACGTTCAACACCGGGGATTGCGGGGGCTACGTGCAGTTGCAGTTCCTCGGCGACGGCACGCGGATCTTCACCGACGGTGAGATCGTGTGGCCGGCAACGGGGCGCCGTTTCGTGGTCGCGGACGCCGAGGTGGAGGTGGAGTTGCATCCCGGCACGCGGATCTACAAGCGGCTGCGCACGCGGCTGCGTGGCTACGACGGCTCGCAGGTCGAACTGCTGGCGGAGCCGGTGCTCGGGTACTGGTCGATGGACGGCACCGGCTACGACTGGGGCTGGAACGACGACAAGGGACTCGGTTACTACCGCGGCGAGTACGTGGTGGAGCAGGACGTCTACGACATCTCGCATCCCGAACGCGTGGTGCGGCCGAACGGCGAGGTGCGTACGCCTGGTCACCGCGAAGCACCGTGCGCGATCACCGTGGACGGCAAGCTGAACCCGCGCAGTGCCGGACACCAGGTGTTCGTGGCCAGCGGTCCGGTGCCGTGGCTGGGATTGGGCAACTAAGGCGTCAGCGGCGCACCACGGGGGGATCGACGATGGGCAGCACAACGGGTGCCGATGACGGGTCGGCCGATCGGGCACGTTCGCTGGCGGCGTGGTTTGCGCAGCGCCATCCGCACGCGCGCGACGTGAGCGTGCGCGACATCGGCGGGCCGCATGCCTCCGGCTACTCGAACGAAACGGTGTTCTTCCGTGCCTGCTGGAACGAGGCAGCAGAGTCGCGCGAGGCGCGCTACGTCGCGCGCATCGAGCCGCGGACGCCGCCGGTCTATCCGCAACAGACGGCAACGGCGATGGCGGCGGTCGAACTGCAGTATCGCGTGATGCAGGCCGTGACACGTGCCGGAGGCGTACCGGTGCCGCCGCTCGCCGGTTACGAGCCGGGGACCGATCTGCTCGGCGCGCCGTTCTACGTCATGGGCTTCGTCGACGGCGACGTGCCGAAGGACAACCCCGTCTACACCAGCGAGGGCTTCTACGTGGACGCCGCGCCGGTGGAGCGTTACCGCGCGATCGACGACGGACTCCGCGTGCTGGCACGCCTGCACGCGATCGATCCCGTCGCGGCGGGGCTGGACTGGCTGGCCGGGGGCCGGACGCCGGGTCTGGTTCGTCAGCTGGAGATCTTCCGGCGTTACGCCAGCGAGCTGCTTGCGGGGCGTCCCCATCCGGTGCTGGCGAACGCGTTTGCCTGGCTGGAGGAGGAGTCCGCCAGCGATGGCCCCGCGGTGCTGCTGTGGGGCGACGCGCGCCCCGGCAACATGATCTTCCGCGACTTCCGCTGCGTGGCCGCCAACGATTGGGAAGGCGCTGCGCTCGGGCCCGCCGAGCTCGATCTGGGGTGGTGGTTGGCGTTGGATCGTTTCGCACACGAGGGCAGCGGTCTGCCACGGCTGGAAGGGGAGCCCTCGCGCGAGGAGCAGATAGCGTTGTACGAGCGTCATGCCGGGCGCAGCGTGAGGGATCCGTTCTGGCACGAAGTGTTCGCGGCGGCGCGCTTCACGATCGTGATGATCCGCACCTGCCAGCGCATGACCGATGCGGGCACGGTGCCGGATTCGATGAACATGCCGGTCAACAACCCGGCGACGCAGCTGCTGGCCGATATGCTGGGGATTCCCTATTCGTGGCAGGCGGCGGCGGGCCTGACGAGCTGAGCAGCGCGCACGCGCTGGTCCGACATCCTCGGGGAGCAAGACTCGATGGCAACGAAACGCAAGACATTCTGTCGCATCTGCCAGGCGCTGTGCGGGTTGGAGCTCGAGATCGACGGTGATCGCGTGGTTTCCGCGCATGGGGACTTCGACCATCCGATGAGCCGCGGCTACACCTGCGAGAAAGGGCGCCAGATCGGTGCGCATCTGGCGAATCCGCAGCGCCTGCGTGCCAGCCTCGCGCGGGGCGCCGACGGCACCCTGGCGCCGGTGGCGAGCGAGGCGGCGCTCGCTGCCGCGGGGGACCGCCTGCGGGCGATCCTCGAGCGGTACGGGCCGCGCGCGATCGCGACCTACGCCGGCACCGCCGCGTACATGAACGCCACGGCCATCGGCGTCACGCGCGCGTTCCACGAGGCGATCGGCTCGCCGATGCGCTTCACCACCATCACGCTCGACCAGCCCGGCAAGATCATCGCGATCATGCGCCACGGGCAATGGGGCGGTGGCGGGCACTCCTTCGAATCGGCGAACGTGGTGATGCTGATAGGCACCAACCCGCTGGTCTCGGCGTTCCATGTGCACGGCGGTCCGCCGGGTTTCTGTCCGGGAGAACTGCGCCGCGCGCAGCGCGAGCGCGGACTGCGCGTGATCGTGGTCGATCCGCGACGCACCGAGACTGCCGAACTGGCGGATCTCCACCTGCCGATCCGCCCCGGCGAGGACGCTACGCTGCTCGCCGGCATGATCCGGCTGATCCTCGCCGAGGGCCTGCATGACGCTGCGTTCTGCGCGCAGCACACCGAAGGACTCGAGGAACTGCGCGCGGCGGTCGCGGGCTTCACGCTCGATCACGTGGCGCGGCGCACCGGCCTGGGCGCCGATGCGATCGCGCAGGCTGCGCGGCTGTTCGCGCAGGGGCCGCGCGGCGTCGTGACCGCGGGCACCGGACCGAACATGTCGGTGCGGCCCACGCTGACCGAGCACCTGATCCTCTGCCTGGACACGCTGTGCGGGCGCTGGAACCGCGAGGGCGAACGCGTGAACGCACCGAGCGTGCTGATGCCGGCGTTCCCGCGTCCGGCGCAGGCGTTCGCGCCCTCGATGTTGCCGCCGGAGATGAATCCCGCGGCGAACACGGAGCGTTCGCGGCTGCGGAACCTGCGTCAGATCAACCTCGAGATGCCGACCAGCTCGCTCGCCGACGAGATCCTCGAACCCGGCGAAGGGCAGGTGCGCGCGCTGATCGTCACCGGTGGCAACCCGCTGGCCGCATGCGCCGACCCGGTGCGTCTGGCGCGTGCGCTGGAGTCGCTCGAGCTGCTGGTGTGCGTGGACATCGCCCTCACGCCGACCTGCCGGCGCGCGCACTATGTGCTCGCGGCGAAGCACATGCTGCAACGCGCCGACGTCACGGCGTACCAGGACATGCTCTATGAGCGGCCGTTCGCGCAGTACACCGACGCACTGATGGCCTCCGACGGTGATCTGCTCGAGGACTGGTACGTGTTCGCGGTGCTCGCCGGGCGACTCGGTCACCGGCTCCGGCTGCCCGGCGGCGAACTCGACCTGGCGCGCCACCCGACCACGCGCGACGTGCTCGCGCTGCTGTACGCGCACGCGAAGGTACCGATCGACGTGATCGCGGGCTACGAGGGCGGGCACGTCTTCGACGAGTTCGAGCTGCAGGTGAGCGCGCCGATCCCCGGCCTCGAGGGACGACTGTGCCTGGCCCCGGACGGCGTGGGCGACGAGCTGCGCACGCTGCGCGCCGAACCGGTTCCGGAGCCCGGGCACCACGGGCGCGATGGCCTCTTCACGCATCTGCTCGTCTCGCGTCGCATGAAGCACGTCAACAATTCGATCTGCCACGATCTGCCGCGCAGCGCCGGACGCCACAATCCCGCGTTCCTGAGCCCGGCGGACCTGGCGGCGCTCGGTGCGGCCGAGGGCGAGGTGGTGGAGATCGAGTCCGATCATGCACGCGTGCGGGCGGTGGTCGCTGCCGACGCCGGGCTCGCCGACGGTGTGGTCTCGATGGCGCATGCCTTCGGCGGCGATCCGGCCGGGCCGCACGACCCGCGTGTGCACGGCACACCGGTCAATGCGCTCGTGCCCACCGACCGCGACTACGATCCGTGGGTCGGCATGCCGCGCCAGAGCGCGATCCCGGTCCGGCTGTACCGGCTGCGCTGAACACGCGCAGTCCGGCCGGCAGGCGCCCGCCGGGCTGCGCTCAGGAATCGAGTTCCAGCCAGTCCGCGTGCCACAGCAACCAGCAGCCGCGGTCGCAGGGCCCGTCGCTGCCGAGCACCTCGCCCGCGCAACGCAGGCCCTCGAGGATATAGACCGGCGCGGGTGTGTCGAGCCAGCGCGAATGTTCGAATACCTTGCCGAGCCGGCGTCGTACCGGCAGCCGCATTCCGGCGTAGCGCGCCATTTCCGGCATGAACATCAGTCCGCCGCGCCTGCCCGCGATGTCCAGCGTGGCCTCGATCTCGGCCAGCGATCGCACGCGTGCGACCTGCCGCGACCCGGCGCGGGGCTCGGTGACCGGCGCCGGCGCCGGCTCAAGCCATTCGTCGCGGTACATCATCGGGCAGTGTCGGCCACACCCGCCGGTGCCGCTCTCGCCACCGCAGTCGAGACCCTCGAGCAGCACGGTGCGCGAGACCTTGCGCAGCACGCCGCCGTCGTCGATCAAGCGGCGCACGCTACCGAGCACGCGGTAGCTCCTGCCGCAGCTTTCCCATTGCTGGGGACAGAACTCCAGCCCGCGGGTGCGCGAACGCCCGTCGAGCAGGCTGCGGATGGTTGCTTCGTCGTGCACGCGCACCCAGCTGCCGTCGGCGAAGCACGACGGATCGCCGAGCACGCCGGGCGCCAGGCGTGGCGCACCGCCGCGCACCAGGCGCAGCACGCCACTCTTGATGCCCAGCCCCTGGTTGATGCGCCCGCGCACACGCTCCGCCAGCGTATGCGAGCCGATGATGTTCATGCGCTGGCAGGCGCCCGATACGTAGGGAATCTTCATATGTCAGCGACCCGATCCGATGAGTAGTGCGGCGATGGTGCGCAGGATACGTCCGTGGAGCAGCCAGAGATCGCCCACCGGCGTGGCGGACGCTCCCCACTCGCTCATCCATGCCTCGCTGGTGACGAAGCTCAGGCGCTGTGCGTCGCGCGTGGCGCAGCTGCGCCGCAGCACGGCGTCGAGCAGCACCGATCCGGGCGAGAATTTCTGCAGCTCCTGCTGGTAGGCGATCTTGAGCAGGCTGCGCGTACCCCCGCTCAGCACGCAGAGCTGCGCCGCGACGGCCACGCCATCGAGGCGCAGCAGGTTGATTTCCGCCTGCGGCAGCGCGTGCGGGCCGGTGAACAGCTCGCGGTAGAAAGCCTGCAACGACGCATCGTGCGCTAGCGCGGAGCGCTCTCCGTCGTTGCCTTTCCAGCCACTGGATTCGAGGCGCAGGAACTCGCCGAACGCCGCTTCCCGGGCATCGGCAGCGACGGCCGTGACGAGTTCAGGGGTCGCCATCCTGCCGAGTCCGTTGCCGCCCTTGCGCAGTATCCTGGTCAGTCGGGTGGAATATCGGGCAGCGAGGTCCGTGACCGAAGTGTTGCAGTCGATGAAACTCGTCGCGCCCTGCGGGCGCCACAGGTGGTCCCAGCCGATCGCCTGCGCGAGGCGCGCGATGTGCGCGTCCGCGGGGACGCGCTGCAGGTGCATGCCGAGCCAGCGGATGCGGGCGCGGCGCAGGGCGGCGCAGACCGCCGGCCACCAGACGCGCAGCGATTCGCCATCGGCCAGCAGCACGTCGTTCAGGCTGAGGTCGCTGCCCGCGGGGCCCGCGAGCACCTTGCACGGCAGGCTCTGGCGCTTCATCACGGCCGGGCTGAGGCAGAAGATGCCGCGGCAGCTCTGGCCGCGGCGAAGCACCACGCAGACCGGCCCCTCGCCCGCGGGAGCGAGGCAGCGGTGGTACGCGCGGTACCAGGCATGGCGCAGGTGGAATGGTGGCTCCGCATACGTGTCGAGCAGCGCCTCCCACTCGGGGCGCAACGCATCGAAGGCGGCGAAACCCGTGCAGACATCGGTTCGAAGGGCCTGGTTCATGAGCAGCCGTGCACTGGTGATCGGTTCCTCGCCGGGCTTTCCTGGACAGGGTGGCGCCGGACGCAAAAGCTTAGTCGGAATTCGCGTGACCGGAAGTGGGGCACGGCACGATTTCCGAGAGCCCCGGTCCCGCACCCGGCGGGCGCCCCGGATCGGGGCTTCGATCGATTGGCGCCGCTGGCGCCGGCGGCGATAATCGCCACGCGACCGGCGATCGGCGCGGGTCCGGACGGTGAGGACAGTACATGCGATGCGACATCGAATTCCCCGGTCACGGCGGCACCACGCTGCGCGGCTGGCTGTACACCCCGGAAGGCGCGCGCAACGGCCCGGCGCTGGTCATGGCGCACGGCTTTTCGGCCACCATCGAGATGGGGATCGACGCCTTCGCACGCGTGTTCTGCGCGGCCGGCATCACGGTGCTCGCCTACGACCAGCGCAACCTCGGGCGCAGCGACGGCGAGCCGCGCCAGGAAATCAACATCTGGGCCCAGGCGCGCGACTACCGCCGCGCCATCGACTGGCTCGAGCGGCGCCCGGAGGTGGACCCGTGCCGCATCGGGATCTGGGGGTCGAGTTTCAGCGGCGGCGAGGTGCTGGTGGTCGGCGCCTGTGACCCGCGGGTCGCGGCGGTGATCGCGAACGTGCCGTTCGCGAGCCTGGCCGACTCCGCGCAACGCGCGGCCGAACCCGGCGCCTTCGAGGCGATCCGCGCCGCGCTGCTCGACGAGAGCGGCAACGGGCCGGCCGACGCCGGTGGGGATCCGGTCGGGCCACTGGCGGTGGTGGCGCAGGAAGGCGTCGAGTTGCCGGCCTTCCTGCCGTTCCCGGAGGCGACCGACTGGTTCCTCGGGCATGGTGCACGGATGAGCCCGGGCTGGCGCAACCAGGTCACGCTGCGTGCGTTGCCGAGCGTGCCGCCGGTCTTCGACCCCGGCGTCTGCGCGCGCCATATCGCACCGCGGGCGCTGCTGATGGTGCTCGCCAGCGGCGATGTGATGGCGCCGGTCGAGGGCGCCCGCGAGACCTTCGCACGCGCCGGCGAGCCCAAGCGGCTGGAAGTGATCGAAGGTGACCACTTCGTCACCTACCAGGGACCGGGATTCGCGCGCGCCTCGGCGGTGATGCGCGAGTTCCTGTCGGCGCATCTGTGATGGCGGCGGCATGAGCGAGGGGCAGGAGGTGGCAGGGGTGCGATCGTTCGCCGCGGATACGCTGGTGGAACAGGTTGCGGCGGGACGCTACCAGGCGCCGTTGTCGCCGCAGTGGGACATCGCCGGCAACGCCAATGGCGGGTTCATGCTGGCCATCGCCGCGCGCGCGATGGCGCAGGAGGCCGGGCGTCCGGACCCGGTGACGATCACGGCGCACTACCTGGCTCCGGGCCGGCCCGGTCCGACCGAGGTCGAGGTGCGGGTGGCGAAGCGTGGCAAGCGCTTCGTGGTGGCCAGCGCCACGATGAGCGCGGTCGCAAAGCCGCTGTTGCAACTGCTGGGAACCTTCGGTGACCTGACCGCACCCGACCACGGTCCGCGCATCATCGATGCCGCGCCGCCCGAACTGCCGCCGCCGGAGGCCTGTCTGCGCTACGGCGGGCAGCCGGGGATGCCGGCGATGTACGACAACGTCGATCTGCGCCTGCACCCCGAGGATGCCTGGTTCGCCGGCGGCGGGCGCAGCGGCCGCATGCGCGTGCGTGGCTGGCTGCGGTTCCCGGGCGATGCGCACACCGACGTGATGAGCCTGCTGCTCGCGGTCGATGCGTTTCCGCCGACCGTGTTCAACGCGCCCACCGGGCTCACGATCGCGTGGGTGCCCACGATCGAGCTCACGGTGCACCTGCGCGCGCGCCCGGCGCCGGGCTGGTTGCGCGCGATATTCACCTCGCGTTTCCTCAGCGGTGGCTTCGTGGAGGAGGACGGAGAGATCTGGGACCGGACCGGGACGCTGGTGGCGCAGTCGCGCCAGCTGGCGTTGTTGCCGCTGTAACGACAGGAGCCTCGCGATGAAAACCCGTGCCGCCGTTGCCTTCGCCGCCGGACAACCGCTCGAGGTGCTGGAAGTCGATCTCGAGGGGCCGCGCGCGGGCGAGGTGCTGATCGAGCTGAAGGCCACGGGTGTCTGTCACACCGATGCGTTCACGCTCTCGGGCGACGACCCCGAGGGTGCGTTTCCGGCGATCCTCGGCCACGAGGGGGCGGGGATCGTGCTGGAGGTGGGGCGTGGCGTGAAGTCGGTGGCGCCCGGGGATCACGTGATCCCCCTCTACACGCCCGAGTGCCGCGAGTGCGAGTACTGCCTGAATCCGAAGACCAACCTGTGCCAGGCGATACGCTCCACGCAGGGGCGCGGGCTGATGCCGGACGGCAGCAGCCGTTTCTCGCTCGACGGGCGGCCGATCCTGCACTACATGGGCTGTTCGACCTTCGCGAACCACACCGTGCTGCCCGAGATCGCAGTCGCGAAGATCCGGCCGGACGCGCCGTTCGACAAGGTCTGTTACATCGGCTGCGGCGTGACCACGGGCGTGGGCGCGGTGGCGTTCACGATGAAGGTGGAGCCGGGTGCCACGGTCGCCGTGTTCGGCCTGGGCGGGATCGGGTTGAACGTGATCCAGGGCGCGCGCATGGTCGGCGCCGCGCGGATCATCGGCATCGACCGCAATCCGGCCAAGGCCGATCTGGCGCGGCGTTTCGGCATGACGGATTTCGTGGATCCGGGCGATGTCGGCAACGTGACCCAGGCGATCATCGACCTGACCGGCGGCGGCGTCGACTACAGCTTCGAGTGCATCGGCAACGTCGAGGTGATGCGCCAGGCGCTCGAGTGCTGCCACAAGGGCTGGGGCCAGAGCTGCATCATCGGGGTGGCCGGCGCCGGCAAGGAGATCGCGACGCGCCCGTTCCAGCTGGTGACCGGGCGCGTGTGGCGCGGCTCGGCCTTCGGCGGGGCGCGCGGGCGCACCGACGTGCCGCGCATCGTCGACTGGTACATGGAAGGACGCATCCGCATCGATGAACTCATCACGCACACGATGCCGCTCGAGGACATCAACCGCGCCTTCGACCTGATGCATCGCGGCGAGAGCATACGTTCGGTGGTGGTGTATTGATGCGATGGCGCGTTTGAGCGTCTCCGGTTTGCCGGTGCCTTCGAAAGGAGCGCATGCGGTCTCTGCTCCGCCAATCCCGCTTCGCTCCCTTGCCAGTACCCATCGATGTTGTCATTGTTCGCGTTGAATCCGTGGCAAGGAGGAAACGCCATGGTTGTCCGTGTCGTGAGGCTTGGATCCCCGAGGTCAGAAGACGAGGGTACTCGAATCGGTACCGTTCGGCGTCCGCCCCGAGGTGTTCCGAAGCACGAGTTCTCGAAGCAGAACTGGTACGACGTGTGGTATCCGAACCTTGCTCCGAGCGCCGAGACGGTGAAGCTCGCCCGGAAGGCAAGTACGCCGAAGGAGTGGCAAACGTTCAAGAGAAAGTACCGGGCCGAAATGTCTCAGGCGGAGCCGGCACGAACGCTCGGACTTCTCGCCGCATTGTCGAAGCAATCCAACTTCTCGGTTGGTTGCTATTGCGAGGACGAGGCGTATTGCCACAGGTCGGTGCTGCGTGAATTGCTTACCGAGCACGGCGCTGACGTGGCGCCCTGAGGTATGGGACCTGACTTTCCGCACACGCGTCGGCACTCACTCGACCAGGTACAGATTTCCCTTCAGGCACCACACCGCCGTGTGCTCCCAGTTCGGCGGTTTGAGTTCGAGCTCGGTCATCAGGTACCAGCGCCACGGCGGGTCACCGTTCTCGGTGTAGTGGCCGGTCAGCCGGCCGCGGAACTCCTGCCTTCCGGCCAGATGGGTGCCGGTGATGAACGCGCCGCCGTCGCATTCGGCGCGGCGGCCCGCGTAGTCCGGATCGAAGCCGTGGATCTCCTCGCTCGTGCCCGTCGCGCTCATCGTGCTCATGCTCCCTGGCGTCGCTGACCTGCGAGCAGCGACCAGATCCGGTCCGGCGACGCCGGCACCTCGCGCGCGCGCACGCCGAACGGCGCCAGCGCGTCGTTGATCGCGCACATCACGGCGGCCGGCGCGGTGTGGATCGCGCCTTCGCCGCAGCCCTTGGCGCCGAGCGGCGCGAACGGCGACGGTGTGGTGAGCGCGATCTTCTCGCTCATCGGCACTTCGGCGATGGTGGGCAGCAGGTAGTCCATGAAGGTGCCGCTCAGCAGTTGTCCGTTGGCATCGTAGCGGTATTCCTCGAGCAGTGCTGCCGCCACGCCCTGCGCGATGCCGCCCTGCAGCATGCCCTCGACGGTGGCGGGGTTCAGGCGGGTGCCGACGTCGTCGGCGACCACGTATTTCAGGATCCGCACCTTGCCGGTTTCGGGGTCGAGCTCGACCATTGCGAGGTGGCAGGCATTGGCGGCGGTGAGGTAGCTCTTGGCGCGGCCCTGTTCGTCGATCGGACCGCGGTCCGCCGCGGTCCAGACGCTGGTCGCCTCGAGTCCGAGTTCCATCCCGGGTGGCAGCAGATCGCTGCGCGCCAGCGCGATGCCGGCGATCTCCGCCAGCGTGAGCCGCACGCCCGGATTTGCACGCAACCGTGCCACGCCGTCCACGAATTCCACCGCGTCGGGGGGGCTGCGGAGCAGCTGGGCAGCGATCGCGAGGATCTTGTCGCGCAGCTTTGCCGCCGCCCGCAGCGTCGCGCCGCTGATCGCCACGCCGAGCCGGCTGCCGCCGGGGCCGAAGGCCGGCGGCGCGCCGAGGGTGTCGAGCGCGACGACACCGATGTCCTGCGGTCGTACGCCGAAATAATCGGCCAGCAGTTGCGCGATCAGCGTGTACTGGCCCTGGCCCTCGGGCGTGAAGCCGACGCGGGCCGTGATGTGGCCGAGGATGTCGATCGCGACCGTGATTCCCTCGGGTACGCCGACACCGGGCATGCCGACGATCGCGTAGGCGTTCCAGTCGAAAACGCCGGGTTCCACAGCGTTCGCCACCCCGATGCCGATCCAGCGTCCGGCAGCGCGTGCCTCGCGCTGGAAGCGACGCAGCGCCGGGTAGTCTGCGTGCCCGAGCACCGCCTCGAGCGTGGCCGGGTAGTCGCCGCTGTCGTATTCGTTGCCGCTGGGAATGGTGTACGGGAACTGTTCGGGGCGGATGTAGTTGCGCCGGCGCAACTCGACCGGGTCGATGCCGAGTTCACGTGCGGCGATGTCGACCATCTGCTCCAGCACGAAGAAGTGCGGCGGCGGTCCCATGCCACGGTAGGCGCTGGTCGGCAGCTTGTTGCTGAGCACGATCGTCACGTCGTAGGAGGCCACCGGTATCGCGTAGCAGCCGGTGAACGCCGCCAGCGGCTTGCCGGCGCCGATGGCGCCGTAGTTCTCGCCGCTGGCGCCGATATCGTCGAGCAGTGCGATGCGCAGCCCCGTGAAACGGCCGTCCGCGTCGAGCGCGAGCTCCGCCTCGTAGAAACGGTCCCACGCCTGGCCACCGCCGGCGCTGAGGTATTCCACCCGGTCCTCGATCCATTTGATCGGCGCGCCGCCGGCCTTGCGTGACAGCAGGCAGACGATGTTGATCGCGCGCGGGTTGCCCTTGCCGCCGAAACTGCCGCCGCGCTGGTAGCTGATCAGCCGCACGCGGTTCGACGGCAGCCCGAGCACGCCGGCGATCGCCAGCGCGGTCAGCAGCGGCGACTGCACGCCGGCGCGGATCGTGACCGCATCGGCGAGCGTGTCCCACTGGCAGATGCAGCCGAAGGTCTCGATCGGGTTCGCGCCGACGCGGTTCCAGCGGAACGATTCGCGGACCACGCGTGCGGCGCCGGCGAACGCTGCGTCGACCTCGCCCCACGTGAAGCGGCGCGCGAACGCGACGTTGGCCGGCAGGGTGTCGTGCACGCGCGGGGCGTCGGCGTCGCCGGCGCGACGCCCGTCGACGACGGCAGGCAGCGGCTCGTAGTCCACCTCGATCAGCTCCAGCGCATCCTCGGCCACGTAGCGGCTGCACGCGGCGACCGCCGCCACCGGTTCGCCGAAGTAGTGCGCCTTGTCGGTCGCCATGCAGTGCAGGCCGGTGCCCTCCGGGTAGCCGCCGGAGGGGTTGCTCCAGCGCGCGACGTCCGCGCCGGTGAGCACGGCCACCACGCCGGGCAACGCGAGGGCGCGGCGCGCGTCGATGCGCACGATCCGCGCGTGCGCGTGCGGGCTGCGCAGGACCGCGGCGTGCAGCATGCCGGGCACGCTGGCGTTGTCGATGAACTCGGTGCGCCCGGTGACCAGCGCGGGATCCTCCACGCGGGGCAGTTCGCGTCCGATCCAGCGGCGCTCGCTGGCGGGAATGTCGTCGAGGCGGGGTTCGCCGTGGTCGGTGCGGGTCGGTTCCATGCGCTGCTCGCTGCTGCCGCGGGTTGCGGTCAGTAGATGATGCGTTCCGTGACGAGGCGCTGGTAGCGTTCGGCCGGCAGGCCCAGCAGTTCGCGGAACACGTAGTCGTTGTCCTGGCCGATCATCGGCCCGGTGCGCTGCGGCGCTGCGGCCTTGCGGGTCTTGACGTAGTTGCCGTAGAGCGTTTCGCGGAAACCCAGCGGATGCTCGAATTCGAAGAAGGTGCCGCGGGCACGGAACTGCGGGTCGCTCAGCAGATCGCCGACGTCGAGCACCGGGGTGGCGGCGACACCGGCGCTCTGCAGTTGCGCGGCCAGCGCACGGTCGTCGTGCGACGTGGTCCAGGCGCCGAGGTGGCGGTGCAGTTCCTCGATGCGCGCAACGCGCCCCGCGTGGTGCGCGAACTGCGGATCGCGGCTCCACTCCGGCGCGCCCATCGCCTGCACCAGCGCCTGCCATTCGGTGTCCTCGGCCACCACGATCGCGATCCAGCGGTCCTCGCCGGCACAGCGGAACACGCCGTGCGGCGCCGCCGCCGCCAGCGGATGGCGGTTGCCGAGCGGACGGGCGACGCGGCCGTTGAGCACGAAGTCCATGAACGCCGGCGCCATCAACTGCATCACGCCTTCCTGCTGCGAACAGTCGACGTGCATGCCGCGGCCGTTGCGCTTGCGCCAGTTCAGCGCGAGCACGGTGGCGAAGGCGCCGAGGATGCCGCCGAGCGGGTCCGCGTAGGCGTTTTCCATGGGCACCGGGGGGCCGTCGAGGTAGCCGGTGACGCTGTCGAGCCCCGTGATGCTGCTCAGGCTCATGCCGTAGGTGCGCACGTGCGACAGCGGGCCGCTGCGCCCGGCAGCCGGCATCGATACCGTGACCAGCTGCGGCCGGCGCTCGGCGAGCCGCGCGTGCCCGAGTCCGAGGCGGTCCATCACGCCGGGGCTGAAGTTCTCCACCACCACGTCGCAGTGCGCCACGAAGTCGCGCGCCAGCGCCTGCGCCTCGGGGTGTTTCAGGTCGAGTGTGATGCTGCCGTTGCCGGCCCACCCGGCGTGGTTCTGCAGCGCGCAGTCGGGGTCGTGGTGATGCCCGGGAGCGAAGGGCGGGATGGTGCGGTTGATGTCGATGCGCGCGCGCGACTCGATCTTGTAGACCTCGGCCCCCAGACGGCTGAGCGTCTGGCCGGTGACCGGTCCGGCCCAGCCCCAGCCGAAGTTCGCAACGCGGATTCCCGCCAGCGGCAGCCGTGCGTTCATACGATGCCCCGTGCGTGCAGCGCTGCGAGGCGCGTGTCGTCGAGCCCGAGCCGGTCCCGGTAGATTTCACTGTTGTGCTGCCCCAGCAGCGGCGCTGCGCTTGCGGGACCGCCCGGTGACTCCGGCACGTGAACCGGCGCGCCGAGGATGCGCACCTGTCCGAGCAGCGGGTGTTCGGGCCGGGCGAAATAGCCGCGCTCGTGCAGATGCGCCAGCGAGCCGGCGTCACCGATGGTGTAGACGGCGGTCGACGGGCAGCCGTTCGCCTGGCAGAGGTCCATGATCTCCTGCTTGCCGAGTCCGGCGGTCCACTCCGTCATCATGGCGTAGATCAGGTCGGCGTTCTGCGCGCGCGTGAACATGCTGTCGAACAGCTCGAGCCGGGCCCACTCCGGGTCGCCCATCGCGTGCACCAGGCCCTTCCACTGCGCGGTCTCGAGCGCCATCATCCAGACGTGTCCGTCGCGGCAGGGCAGGATGGTGGCGGGCGCGGCGAGCGCCATGCCCACGCCGGTGCGCTTGGCGATGGTGCCGTTCTGCGCGAAGTCGCCGATGTTCTGGCAGCCGGTGAACGAGGCCGCGATCGCCTCCGCGCACGAGACGTCGAGGTGTTCGCCGCCGAGTTCGTCCTGCGCGAACAGCGAGGCGAGTGCCCAGGTCGCGCCGACGTAGCCGCCGTAGTAATCGGCCGAGAAGGTGCCGTGCTCGAGCGGTTCGCGGTCGGGCGCGCCGCAGTAACGGCTGCCGGCCGCGGTCAGGTGGAATGCGTTCAGGTCGTAGCCCTTCCAGTCGGCATAGGGTCCGGTCTGGCCGAACGGGGTGATCGAGACCATGATCAGGCGCGGGAAGCGGCCGGCCAGCGCGTCGTAGTCCAGCCCCCAGTCGCGCATCCTGGCCGGCGGATTGTTCTCGACCAGCACGTCGGCGTCGGCGAGCAGTTCGAACAGCAGTTCACGGCCCTGCGGGGAGCCCACGTCGAGTGTGATCGAACGCTTGCCGGCGTTCAGCGCGAGGAAGGTGCCGCTCTTCTCGGGATGCGGCGTGTCGCCGGGGAATGGGCCCCAGTGGCGCACGAGGTCGCCGCCGTCCGGTGGCTCGATCTTCAGCACCGAGGCACCGTAGTCGGCCAGCACGCGCGCGCAGAACGCGGCGGAGATGCCTGCACCGAGTTCGATGACGCGTACTCCGTCGAGGGCCGCGATGCTCATGGCGCACTCCCGTCGGGGCGGCGATCAGGCGCCGGTGCCGGTGAATTCGCGTGCTTCATGTCCGATCTCGCGCAGGCCCAGGGCGCATGGTGCGACGGGCCCACGCCCCGGGGTTTGTCCAGAACCTTCATCGTCGTCCTCAGCCGCCATCCTGCGCCTGTCGCGCAGTCGTTGTCATCGTCGGGCGATCGTGAAATACTGTCAAGCGCCCTGACCATAAAGTGGTGTGCAGCGCCTTGGTGACCGGATATTCAATCGGGAGGGTTCCGACCTTGGCCAGAAAAGACCCGTTGCGAACCAAACTGTGCAAATCGCTCGGCATCGAGTATCCGATCGTGGCCTTCACGCACTGCAAGGATGTGGCGGCGGCGGTGATCAACGCGGGCGCCTTCGCGGTGCTCGGTCAGACGCAGTCGACCCCCGACCAGATCGCGGCCAACATCCGCTGGCTGCGCGAGCGCATCGGCGACAAGCCCTTCGGTGTCGACCTGGTGTTCCCTGCGTCGGTGCCGGCCTCGGCGACCATCGAGGAGCTGTTGGCGGGGATCCCCGCGGAACAGAAGGCGTTCGCCGACGACATCGCGCGGCGTTACGGGATCCCGGAGCCCAAGCGCCGGCCGGATACGTGGGACCTCGGCTGGATCGAAAAGGAGACGCCACGCAAGCAGCTCGAGGTGGTGCTCGACGAGCGTGTGCCGGTGGTGGCCTCCGGGCTGGGCAACCCCGACTTCTTCGTGAAGGCGGCGCACGAGCGCGGCATGCAGGTCTGGGGGCTGGTCGGCAAGCAGCGCCAGGCGAAGCGCGAACTCGAGGCGGGCGTGGACGTGATCGTCGCGCAGGGCATGGATGCGGCGGGCCACACCGGGAACGTAGGCACCTTCTCGATCGTGCCGCAGGTGCGCGCGATCGCCGGCGACCGACCCGTGATCGCCGCCGGCGGTGTGACCACCGGGCGCCACTTGGCGGGCGCGATCGCGCTCGGCGCCGCGGGCGTGTGGACCGGCACGTTGTGGCTGGCGAGCCGCGAGAGCGACGTGGACATGCGGATGAAGGAGCGGCTGATCGAGGCGACCAGTGACGACACCTCGTTCTCCGCCTGCGTGTCCGGCTTCACTATGCGTACGCTGAACAGCAAGTGGCACGAGGAGTGGGCGCGCTCCGATGCGCCGAAGCCCGCGCCGGCGCCGTACCAGCTGATGCTGTTCGGCAAGATGAAGCAGTCTGCGTTCGACTGGGGAATCAAGGAGTTCATGACCGAGGCAGCCGGCCAGGGCGTGGGTTTCGTCAACGAGATGAAACCGGCGCGCAAGATCGTCTCCGACATGGTCGACGAAGCGTACGCGGTGTTCGACGAACTCTACGGCAGCGACGACGCGTAGTTCCGGGCTGTGCCCGGACATTCGTTCGGCCACAGGCCGAACCTACGAGGGGTGTTTGATGCGGTGGTGCAGTTCCTCGAGCAGCTCGCGCAGTTGCGCCATCTTTTTCTCGCCGATCAGGCTGGCGTAGCGGGACTGGATGTTCTCGCCGATTTCGGTACCGGTCTTGATCAGCAGGCGGCCCTTGCGCGTGAAGCGCACGATCTTGGCGCGGCCGTCGGTGGGGTCGGGAATGCGCTCGACGTACCCGAGCCGTTCCACCTCGTCGACCAGCTGGCCCATCGCCTGCTTGGTCATCGAGGCGCGTGCGGCGAGTTCGGTGAGACGGGTGCCCTCGAGGTTCAGCGAGGACAGCACCGCCTGGTGGGCGGCCTGCAGCTGCCGATGCCCCTTGGCGGAGAAACTTTTCAGCGCCGAGCGCTGGAAGTCCTTGGCGACGTCCAGCAACGCCTGGCCAATGTTGTTGCGACGATAGTGGTCCAGATCCTTCGGTTCGAGGTCGGAGTTTGGCATGGCGGCGTTGCGGGCTTGCGGATGAACACGGGTCAATCGTAAGGCATGCTGACGGCCAACGGAATCCCGTCATGGTGCCGGTGGTGGATCGGGTTGGTGTGACGGCGCGCCGTCCGAGGCGGTGGACAGGGGGTAGCGATGCAGAAATGTGAGGCGGAGACCGAGGTCGATTTCCTGGTCGTGGGCAGTGGTGCGGCCGCGCTGTCTGGTGCGATCGTCGCGCACGACTTCGGCGCGCGGGTCCTGGTGGTCGAGAAAAGTCCGCGTTACGGCGGATCCTCGGCGATGTCGGGCGGTGGCCTGTGGGTGCCGAACAACCACCTGATGGCAGCGGCGGGATTCGCGGACACGCCCGAGGAAGCCTGGGAGTACATGCGGGGCTGCGTGGGCTCCGACGTGCCCGAGGCACGCATGCGCGCGTACCTGGAGAACGCGCCGCAGGCCGTGAGGTATCTGTGCGAGCGCACCCGCCTGCGCATGCACATAGTCCCCGACTATGCCGATTACTACCAGCACGTTCCCGGCGCGAAGGAGGGCGGGCGCTGCCTCGAGGCGTCGGCCTTCGATGCCCGCCAGCTGGAGGAAAGCGAGTTCCTCGCGATGCGCGAGACGGCGCCGCAGGAACTCGTGATGAACCGCATGTCGCTGGTGATCTCGGAGGCGCAGGCCTTCCTCACACGCTCCCCCGGCTGGATGCCCTTGTTCGCACGCCGCCTGGGCGAGTACCTCGGCGATGTGGCGTGGCGGCTGAAATCCCCGCGCGACCGGCGCTGCGCGATGGGCAATGCGCTGATCGGCGCGCTGCGGCTATCGCTCGCCGACCGGGGGGTACCGCTGTGGCTGAACGCGCCTGCCCGGGAACTGCTGGTCGAGCGCGGGCGCGTCCGTGGCGCCGCGATCGAGCGTGGCGGCGTGCCCCGCAACGTGCGCGCGCGCTTCGGGGTGCTGCTCGCCACCGGCGGTTTCGACAACAACCAGGCGCTGCGCGAGCGCTTCCTGCCGCAGCCGACGCGCGCGGAGTGGAGTTGCGGCAACCCCGGTTCGACCGGGGATGCGATCGCGATGGCGAGCGAGGCGGGCGCCGCGCTGGAACTGATGGACGAGGCGTGGTGGGGTCCGACCGTGGTGGTTCCCGGCGAGGAGCGCGCGCGCATGCTGGTGATCGAGAAGTCGCTGCCGGGTGGTGTGATCGTGAACCGGCTGGGCAAGCGTTTCGTCAGGGAGACCGCCGCCTACAACGACGTCGTCAAGGCGATGTACGCGAACCACCGCGAAGAGTCCCCGTGCATTCCGGCCTATCTGGTGTTCGACGCCGACTTCCGTCGCAAGTACCCCTGTGGTCCGCTGCTGCCCGGGGCCCAGCAGCCGGACTGGATGGTGCGCGGCGAGATCCGGCGACGCTTCATCCGCAAGGCCGGCACGCTCGACGAACTCGCCGCGCTGCTGGGTATCGATCCCGGCGGCCTGCGGGCGACCGTGGAGTGCATGAACCGCTACGCGGGAAGCGGCGTGGACGAGGAGTTCCACCGCGGCGAGAACGCCTTCGACCGCTTCTTCGGCGACAAGTCCGTGACGCCGAATCCCTGCCTGGCGCCGATAGCGAAGCCGCCGTTCTATGGCTTCGAGGTCTGGCCCGGTGAACTGGGTACCAAGGGCGGACTCAGCGTCGACGAGCACGCGCGCGTGCTCGACGCCTCGCGCGAGGCGATTCCCGGGCTCTATGCGGCGGGCAACTGCTCGGCGCCGGTGATGGGGCGCACCTACCCCGGTGCGGGCTCGACGCTGGGGCCGGCGACCACCTTCGGCTTCGTCGCGGCGAGGGACGCGATCGCGCGCGCACGCGCCGGCTGATGGCAGTGCCGCGATCGTTGACAACCCGCAGTCCGTGGCCATAGGATGCGATTTGGTAACGACGCCTTACCAATAAGGACGATCAGGAGGCTCTCGTGAAACAGCCCGTCGACGACACCGCCGCCATCCGTCTCCTGCTCGACATCGAGGCGGTCAAACAGTTGAAGCACAGCTACTGCCGTCACGTCGATGCCGGCGACTGGGACGCACTCGAACGGTTGTGGACCGAGGACGCGCGCTGCGATTACGGCTTTTTCGGCTGCTACGAGGGGCGCTCCGGAATCATGGACGGGTTCTTCCGCACGCTGGTCGGGCCCGCGACGAGCTTCAACGCCCACATGGTGCACAACCCGATCGTCGAGATAGAGGGCGATACCGCACGCGGCAGCTGGTACATGACCGCGCAGACGGTGATCCAGCCGCACAACCAGGCAGTGTGGGCGATGGGGGTCTACGAGGATGTGTTCCGCCGCGTCGACGGCGAGTGGCGCATCGCATCGCTTCAGGTCGGGTTCCGTTATTACACCCCGTACGAAGAAGGCTGGGCGAAGACTCCGATGTGGCAGATTCCCGCCTGAGTGGGACGCGGTCGCCGGCCGCTCGGCACAGCTGTATCCGCCGCGTGTCGAACTGCAGGCCGCCGAGGCGGCCATCCGCGACGCTGGAGCGGGTGCTCGGCGCCGACATGCGCGGGGCCCCGCACAATACCGGCTTCGCACTCGGTGAGGTGCGCTGGGGTATTATTCCCGCCGGGGGGCGCGTGTACGTCTGCCGCGGGCGGTGCCATGGAACGTCTCGATGAAGATTCTGCTGACCGGACAGCCGATATCGGTCGAGCGCGCCCAGCGCGTCGCGAAGGAGATCGCGGTGCGCGCGTGGGAGCACGAGAAGGCCTTCGTGCTCGAGAACGCGCTGTTCCAGCAGGTGCGCAATTCCGAGGATGCCCAGGAAGGGCCGCGCTCGTACATCGAGAAGCGGGCCGCGGTCTGCAAGGGCCGTCGACGGCGTTCGTCCGCGCGCTGGCATTGGCGATCGCGCTGCTCGCCGCGCTCGGCTGCCGGGCCGGCGAGACGGACGCGATCGCCTGGTTCGAGGGGTCGGTGGACGCGGCGTTCGCGGCTGCGCGAGCGAGCGACCGACCGGTATTCCTGTACTGGGGCGCGGTCTGGTGTCCGCCGTGCAACGCGCTGAAGTCCACGGTATTCCGCGACCCGGCGTTCATCGCCACGACCCGCCTGTTCGTCCCGGTCTACATCGACGGTGACGCGCCCGCAGCACAGGCCCTGCAGGATCGCTTCGCCACGCAGGGGTATCCCACGCTGATCGTGTTCGACCCCGCGGGACGCGAGCTGATCCGGATTCCCGGCGGCACGGACGTGGCGCGCTACGCCGAGGTGCTGGAACTGGCACTCGAGCACATCGCACCGGTGGCGGACATCCTGACGGCCTATCTGGACCGCGGGCAGGCCATCGGTGACACCGGGTGGCGCCTGCTCGCGAACCATGCGTGGTCGCAGGACGCCGGCCGGGCGCTCGGGCAGCGCGACGCGCGCGCGGTGCTGCGGCGGCTTGCCGATGCTGTACCGGCGGAGCTCGGTGTGGAGCGCACGCTGCTGCAGCGGGAGTACCTGCGCGCGCTGGCGCGCGACGGCACTGCGGACGATGCGGTGGTGCGCGAGGACGCACTCGCGCGGGTGCATGCGCTGCTGGCGGACGCAGGCGCGGACGGCGACTTCCTGGCCTGGGAGCTCGGGGAACTGATCGCGCAACTGAGCGACGAGGGTTCCGACGCCCGCGCGCGCGTGATCGGCGCCTGGCGCGACTGGATCGCCCGGACGCTGCCCGTGGCGAGCGGCAGTCAGCGGCTCGCACTGCTGTATGCGCAAACCGATACGCTGCGGCTCGCGGGCGAGCAGGTCGATCCCGGGCTGCGCGCGAGAGCTGTACGCGAGGTCGATGCCCTGAGCGGCGCGGCGTCCGACTTGCAGGGCCGCAGCGTGCTGCTGCACGACGCGGCGGCCCTGCTCGCGCACGTTGGCGAGGAAGACCGCGCAATGGCGCTGCTGCGTGAGGCAATCGACAGCGGCGGATTCGATTATTACTGGATGGCCGACCTGGCCGGTATCGCGGAGCGACTCGGTCGCGTGGACGAGGCGCTCGCGTGGCGCGAGCGGGCGTGGCACGCGGCGCGCGGGCCGGCGACGCGCGTGCAGTGGGGTGCACGCTGGCTCGACGCGCTGCTGCGGTTGCGCCCGCAGGACGACGTCGCGATTACGGCTACCGTGGAGGCGTTGTTCGACGAACTCGGGAAGCAGCCGGCAGCGTTGAGCGGACGCAACCGCAGTGCGCTCACCGCCATCGCGACGCCGCTCGGCGACTGGGCGGCCGGGGGAGCGCGCGCGGGCGTGCTCGCGCGGGCGCGCGACCGGCTTGCAGCGCTGTGCCGGCGGGATTACGCGGCCGACGCGGCGGAGTTCGCGCGCTGCACGGTGATCCTGGGGACCTGAGCAACCGGTATCGTCCGGCCCGCCGCCGAACACGTCCGCAGGTTCGGCCTGTGGCTGAACGAACGTGGGCCACACATGTCCGCAGGTTCGGCCTGTGGCCGAACAGGGTGTGCCAAATATGTCCGGGCACAGCCCGGACCTGCGGCCTAAACATGTCCGGGCACAGCCCGGACCTACGAGCGGTAGACGCGCGGCACGCGCGGGGATACGCGAACCAGCAGCTCGTAGCCGATGGTGCCGCAGTGCGCGGCCACCGTGTCGACGTCGAGTTGCGGTCCCCACAACTGCACCGGCATGCCCGGGTGGACCTCCGGTACGTCAGTGACATCGACCATCAGCATGTCCATCGACACCCGCCCTGCCAGCGCGGCGCGGTGCCCGCCGACCAGGACCGGCGTGCCGCTGGCCGCACTGCGCGGGTATCCGTCGCTGTAACCGATCGGCACCGTCGCCAGTCGCGTCGGCCTGCGTGCGGTCCACGTCGCGCCGTAACCGGCACTGTCGCCGGAGGCGAGATCGCGCAGCGACACGATGGCTGACTCCAGCGTCATGACCGGGCGCAGTCCGGCGGTGACCGGGTCGGGGCGGCCGAACGGTGAGCCGCCGTAGAGCATGTAGCCGGCGCGGCTCCACGCGGCGCGCGCGGCGGGCCACGCGAGCAGCGCCGGCGAGTTCGCGATGCTGAGTTGCGCGTCGCTGCCCTCGGTGGCCTGGGCGAGACGCGCGAGTTGCGCCCGGGTCAGCGGATGGTCCGGTTCGTCGGCGCAGGCGAGATGCGTCGCTACGACGATCCCCGGCGCGACCGACGGCATCGCCGCGAGCCGCGCGCGCACCCCCGGCAGCTCCTGTGCTGCGAAACCCAATCGGCTCATGCCGGTATCGACCTTGATCCACACGCCGAACGGCACCGAGTTGCGGCTGCGTTCCAGCCACTCGATCTGGCGCGTGTTCTCGACCATCAGCCAGAAATTCTCGCGCGCAGCGATCGCGAGCTCGGCCGGTTCGAACACGCCTTCCATCAGCAGCACCGGTGCGCGCAGCCCCGCCGCGCGCAGTGCCTGCGCCTCCTCGATGCAGGCCACGCCGAACGCGTCGGCCTGTGCGTGCAGCGCACGCACGACCTCGACCGCGCCGTGCCCGTAACCGTCGGACTTCACCACCGCGAGCAGCCTCGCCGCGGGCGCCAGCGAGCGCGCGAACTGCGCGTTGTGGCGCAGCGCCGCCAGGTCGACGAGGGCGCGGGTAGGGCGGCTCATCGCCGGCTCAGAGCTGCCAGTCCAGATCGACGAACGCGCTGCGCGGCTCGCCGATGAAATAGCGGTACTCGCCGAAGGCGTAGTCGGCACGGTCGGCGTAGCGCTCGTCGCCCAGGTTCTGCACGCGCACCGACACGCCCCACTGGCGTGACAGGCGGTGCTCGAGGCGCAGATGCAGCAAGTCGTGGCCGTCGTAGGCGTGGGATTGCGTTGGTTCGAGGAAATAGCGGCCCATGTGCTGCCACTCGAGCTCGATCGCGGTGCCGTCGCGCGGCTCCCACGCGAGGCGCACCGAGGCCATCGTGCGCGGGGCGGTGTCGATCTCGTTGCCCGCGATGCCGGTGCCGGGCGGCAGGCCCTGCAGCGGACTGTCGTCGTCGTAGCGATGCAGCGCGCGCGTGCCGTCGGCCGCAAGCTGCCAGCCGGGCGCGAAGCGCCACGCCAGCGAGTACTCGATGCCGTGATGCACGGTGGCCGCGTTGTCGACGTTGCGGCGTTCGCTGTCCTGGAAGATCACGTCGTCCTTGCGCATCGCCCACGCGTTCAGCGCGAGCGCGAGCGTACCGGTGTCGGCGCGCCAGCCGGCCTCGATGCTGTCGATGCGCTCGGCATCGATGTCGGCCACCAGCTGCCCGGCCTGCAAGCGGTACAGCTCCGCCGACTGCGGCGGACGAAAACCGTGCGCGTAGCCGAGCGAGAGCCGCTGTGCGGAGCCGATTTCCTGGACCAGCCCCAGATGGAACGCCGGTTCGGTGAACTCGTCGCGACGGTCGGCGGGGCGCGAGTAACGGCACGGCAGCGGCACCGCGCTGCTCCCGCACGGCGTGCCGTCCTCGCGCGTGGCGCCATCGATCATGCGGTTGTCGTAGTCGTAACGCTGGTGTTCCAGGCGCGCACCGGCCTGCAGACGGGTGCCGGCGCGCGGCTCCCAGTCGAGCTGCGCGAACAGCGCGCCGTTGCGACCCTTCACCTCGTAGTCGTACTGCTTGCCGGCCGGCAGCACGCGGCTGGTCGTCACCACGTGTTCCTGCGTCTGCTCCAGCGTGCTCACGCTCCACTCGCCGTCCGCGCCGGCCAGCAGCTCGAGCTGTTCACCGAGCGGGCGGCGCCATTCGCCCTGCCAGCCGGCGCTGTCGAAGCCGTTGTCCTCGAGCGGCTGGCCGAGCAGGAAATGTTGCAGGAAGCGCATGCGCTGATGGCGCCAGAACGGTGTGAGCGCGAGTTCGCTGCCCGCCGCGTCCAGCGTGAAGCGCCCGTACCAGCGCGCGGTGCGGTTGTCGCGAAACGCTTCCGGGTTCGGGTTCTCGCGCAGCCGATCGCCGTCGCGATACGCATCCTCGCCGACCACGAAGCCCGCGGTCTCCTGGTTCTGGTTGCCGAGGCTGAGCAGCGACTGCAGCTTCAACCCCGACCACTGGTGGTCGTGACGGTAACTCAGTTTTTGCAGATCGTAGCCCGAGGCGTCCTTGTAGCCGCCGTCGTGGGTCGTGTTCAGGCTCACGCGCCAGGCGTCGTCGGCATCGCCGTCGCCGTAGCTCGCGAGCAGCCGCGCATAGCCGTTCGCACCGCCGCCGACGCTCACGCTGGCCGTGCGCGCGGACGGCGGTGCCATGCTGATCACGTTGATCACGCCATGCTGCGCGTTGCCTCCGTGCACCGCGGTGCCGGGGCCGCGCAGCACCTCGATGCGTTCGGCCTGCTCGTAGTTGACCTCGGCGAGCTCGTTGACGTTGCAGACCCCCGACGGGCGCAGCCGCAGCCCGTCCTCGGCGAAGTAGAACGCGCCGCAGCTGCCGGGGCCGGTGAACACCGGCGAGCGTATCGCGGTGAGGTGTTCCTGGCCGTTGCCGCGTGTGATCCAGGTGCCGGGCACGCGCGCCAGCGAGTCCGCGATGTGCAGGGCGCGCACGCGGCGCAGTTCCTGCTGGTCGAGCACGCGGATGCTGGCGGCGACATCGCGCGCCGCTTCGGGCGCACGCGAACCGGTCACGACGACGGTCTCCAGCCCGGGGTCCGCTGCCGCGCACGGCAGCGCGACGCCAGGCATGGCGGCGATCACGAGCCGCGACAGAACCCGTCGCGAGGACGAGGGGAAAGCGATGGAACTCATGTGTCTCCCGTCGGAATGGTGCGCCTCAGTCACTCGCCGCGTCGATTGCATCGAGCTGCTGGCGCGCCTGCTCCTGCAACTCGGTCTCGAGCGCCTGCGCTTCCTGTGTGTCGCGCTCGTAGCGGACTTCCGGCGGCTGCGCGGCGCCGCCTGCGGGGTCGCGCGAGGCACGGTTCATGTAAAAGGCCAGCACCACCACGACGGCCAGAACGATCAGCAGACGGATCATCACGACCTCGGCAATGCAACCTTGCGAGCGCACGACATGATAGCAGGTGCCGGCGGTGCGCTGCGCGCTCAGCGGGTGCGGGTGATCGAGCCCAGGATGCCGCGCACGATGCTGCGTCCCAGGCTGGTGCCGACGGTGCGCACCACGCTCTTCACCAGCGTTTCGGTGACGCCCTGGCGATTCGGGCGCCGCGCCTGCGGGGAGCGTTCGCGCGATTCGCGTTCGCGGGCCTGCTCCTTCTCCTGCTGTTCCTGCTCCTGGCGCTGGCGCTCGGCAACCGCTTCGCGCGCGCGCTGCTGCAGCACCTCGTGGGCCGATACCGGGTCGTGGGGTCGTGCGTAACGCACGCTCAGTGCGTCGGCCGCGATCACCGCGCGTCGCTCGTCGTCGGCGAGCGGCCCCATGCGCGAACACGGCGGGCGGATCAGGGCGCGCTGGACCACGCAGGGCACACCCTTTTCGTCCAGCGTCGAAACCAGCGCCTCGCCGACGCCGAGGTGCGAGATCACCTCCTCGGTGTCGAAGGCGGGATTGACGCGGAACGCGCGCGCCGCCACGCGCACGGCCTTCTGATCCGCCGGCGTGTATGCGCGCAGCGCGTGCTGCACGCGGTTGCCGAGCTGCGCCAGCACGTCGCCGGGCAGGTCGCCCGGACTCTGGCTGATGAAGTAGATTCCCACGCCCTTGGAACGGATCAGCCGCACGACCTGTTCGACACGCTCGGCCAGCGCGCGCGAGGCGCCGTCGAACAGCAGGTGCGCCTCGTCGAAGAAGAACACGATGCGCGGCTTGTCCGGGTCGCCGATCTCGGGCAGCTCCTCGAACAGCTCGGACATCAGCCACAGCAGGAAGCTGGTGTACAGCCGCGGCTGGTTGATCAGCTTGCGCGCGTCGAGCAGGTTGACCACGCCGCGGCCGTCGGCGCCGGTGCGCAGCAGGTCCGCCAGCGCGATCGCCGGCTCGCCGAAGAAGCCGGCAGCGCCGGCGTTCTCCAGCAGCATCATGCGGCGCTGGATCGCGGCGATCGACGGGCGTGACAGCGAGGCGTAGTCCGCCCCGAGCTGGCCAGCGTTCGCCAGCAGATGCGTCAGCGTGGTGTTCAGGTCCGCCATGTCGAGCAGCAGCAGGCCCTCGTCGTCGGCGAAGCGGAACATCAGTGCAAGCGTGGCTTCCTGCGTCTCGTTCAGTTCGAGCATGCGCGCCAGCATCTGCGGACCGAGCTCCGAGACGCTGAGCCGAAGCGGTGTGCCGGCCTCGCCGTAGACGTCCCAGATCGCGACCGGACAGGCCGCGAACGCTGGCTGCTCGACCCCCATTTTCTGCCAGCGCGCGCCGATGCGTTCGTTCGGGGTCCCGGCGCGCGCGAGTCCGGCGAGATCGCCCTTCACGTCGGCCACGAACACCGGCACCCCGGCCGCCGAGAAACCCTCCGCCAGGCACTGCACCGTGATCGTCTTGCCGGTACCGGTGGCGCCGGCGACCAGCCCGTGGCGGTTCGCCACGCGCAGCGGCAGCGACACGGGCTGCTCGCCGGTGCCGAGGAAGATCGAGTCGCTGTCCGTCACTGCGCGCTCCGAAGGCGGTCGAGTACCGCCAGCAGGGGTGGGTCGCGATCGTAGATATCGCGCTTGAAGATCACGCTACCGTCGCCGTCGAACGTGACTGTCCAGTAGTAGAGCAGAACCGGCACCGGATTGGCGAGGGCGACGCGGCGGGTGCGCGCCTCCTCGAACAGCGACTGCACCGCCGCGCTGTCGCGCCCTTCGGCCTCGAGCAGCAGCTCGGCGAGCCGGTGTGCCTGCTCGACGCGGATGCAGCCCGAGCTGAACGCGCGCTCCGGCCGCGCGAACAGGGCGCGCTCGGGGGTGTCGTGCAGATACACCATGTGGGCGTTCGGAAACATGAACTTGACCTGCCCGAGCGCGTTGTCCGGCCCCGGATCCTGGCGGATCATCCACGGGAAGTTCCTGCCGCGGTAACGGTTCCAGTCGATGGTCCGCGGATCGACCGGCTGCCCCTGGAACGTCAGCACGCGCATGTTGCGCCGCGCCAGGTAGCCGGGATCGCGGCGGATCGCCGGCAGCACGTCGTTGGCGAGGATCGTCGGCGGCACGGTCCAGGTCGGGTTGAACTCCAGGTACGCGATGCTCGAGCGGAACACCGGTGTCCGGCGGTACGGGCGGCCAACCGTCGCGCGGCTGCGCAGTCGTTCGATGCCGTCGCGGACGTAGCGGACCTCGAAGCCCGCGATATCGACCAGCACATAAGTCGACGGCAGATCGTGCAGCAGCCAGCGTGCGCGCTCGAGGTTGACGCGGATCTGATCGATGCGCTGCGCGACCGGCACGTTCGCCGCGGCGAGCGTCTGGCGGCCCACGATCGCGTCGGTGGCGAGCTGGTGGCGCACCTGGAACAGGCGCACCGCCGCGGCCAGGGCGTCGTCGAACAGCGTCGCATCCGCCGGTGTCGCGTCCGCGAGTTCGCCGCTGGCGCGCAGGCGTGCGCGCAGCGCCGGCACGCGGTCCGAGCGCTCGCCGGGCCGCAGCGTGGGACCGGGGGGAACCGATGCCCAACCGCCGCGCCGCGCGATCCCGCGGTGAGCTGCGAGCGCGGCTTTCAGGCGTGCGTAGATCGGCGTCCGGGGCGCGAGAGCGGCGACGGCGGCGCCGATGTCGCGCGAGGCGATCGCGCGCTCCATCCAGGCGATCGGATCGGCGTCGAGTTCCGCGTTCTGCAGATCGATCCCGGGCACGTGGTCGATCGGGTCGAGGCGTCCGTGGAACAGATCCGAGGCGAGCCGGAGCAGCGCGTCGGTGTGGACCAGTTCCGCCTGAGCGGGACTCAGCCCGGCGGGGGCCTCCAGTGCCTGCGCATGGTAGTCCTCGGGGCGCAACCCGTCGTCGGCAGCGGCCAGGACAGCGGCGTGGAGGCTGGCACGCGCCGCCGCGTCCGACCAGGCCGGCCGGCGCGCGCGTGCTGCGTAGAAACGCTGCAACAGGGCGTTGTCGTGCACGGTGACCGGACCGGTTTCGAGTTCGCCGCGCGCCTCGAGTTCGGACAGCAGCGCCGGCAGCGCCTCGCCGGCCAGCGCAGGCAGTGCGAGCAACACGGACAACAGGGCAGTGGACAGTGCATGGAGATGGCGGAAACGCATGCCGTCGAGCTTTACCAATCAGTGGTTTACCGTTATTTTGTCGACGCGTCAGCAGGATCTGCCGTTCCCGACCGGCGCACTTTAGCACCCATCCCGATAATGATCGCCAGGAGTCGTCATGCCGTATTCGAACGATTCTGCCGCGCCGCCCCCGTTTGCCGGTCGCCGCGTATTCCTGAAGCGCCTTGCCGTGGCCGGTACCGCCGGCATGTTCGCGACACCGGCGCTCGCCGCTGCGGCCGCTCCCTTGGCGGGCAAGCGCGCGGTGCGCGAGCTCGGCTTCCTGAACCTGCACACCGGGGAACGACTGCGTGCGTCTTACTGGGAGAACGGGCGTTACCTCGACGACGCGCTGGGAGCGATCTACCGCGTGCTGCGCGATCACCGCGCGAACGTGGTGCACGCGATCGATACGCGGCTGCTCGACCTGCTCGCCGTGCTGCAGCAGAAGGTCGGCAATTCGCGCCCGTACGAAGTGATTTCCGGCTACCGCTCGCCGTCGAGCAACGAGATGCTGCGCGCACGCAGCTCCGGCGTCGCGCAGGGCAGCCTGCACCTGCAGGGCAAGGCGATCGACATCCGGCTGCCCGGTTCGGACCTGCTCGCGCTGCACAAGGCCGCGGTCGGGTTGAAGGGCGGTGGCGTGGGACTCTACCGGGCGTCGAATTTCATCCACGTCGACACCGGACGGGTGCGTTACTGGTAAGCCGCGACGGACACCCGCATCGATGACCGCCATCGATCTCGACGTAGCACAGGGTTTCCTCGTCGCGCTGCTGATCGGCGCGCTGGTCGGGGTCGAGCGCGAGAAGAACCAGACGGCGAGCGGGCATCGCACGATCGCCGGGTTGCGCACCTTCATCCTGCTGGCGCAGTTCGGTTCGCTGAGCGCGTGGGTCTCGCTGCATCACGGCGGGCCCACGCTGTTCGCGGTGGCGCTGGTGCTGGTCGGTCTGGCGGTGATCACCGGGCACGTGCTCGAAAGCCGCATGCGCCCGGATGCACCGGGACTGTCGACCGAGTTCGCCGCGTTGACGGTGTTCCTGCTCGGTGGTGTCGTGATGTACGGCTACGCCGAGGTGGCGGTCGCGCTCGGCATCCTGACCTCGGCCGTGCTCGCGTTCAAGCAGCCGCTGCACGGCATGGTCGCACGGGTCGCGACCGACGACATCTACGCGGTGCTGAAGCTGCTGATCGCGAGCTTCATCGTGCTGCCGCTGTTGCCGAACCGCGCGCTCGACCCGCTCGGCGTGCTGAACCCGTACCTGCTGTGGCTGCTGGTGATCCTGATCTCGGGACTCTCGCTGGTCGGCTACGTCGCGGTGCGTCTGCTCGGGGCGGCGCACGGTACGGTGCTGACCGGGTTCGCGGGCGGTCTGGCTTCGTCGACGGCAGTGAGCCTGGGCTTTGCCCGCCAGAGTCGCAGCGATCCGACCTCGACCGGCGCCGACGCGCTCGCTGCCGGTATCCTCACCGCCTGGACCGTGATGTTCGTTCGCGTGATGGTCACGATAGCGATCGTGAACCGCGAATTGCTGCCCACACTGGCCAAGGATTTCGGCGTGCTGGCGCTGGTGACCGCGTTGCTGGCCGGATTCTTCTATCTGCGCGGACTGCGCCGGCGCCCGGTGACCGCGAGCGGTGATGCGCTGGCGGTCAGGAACCCGTTCAACCTGGTCTCCGCGATGCAGTTCGCGCTGCTGTTCGCCCTCGTGCTGGTGGTGGTGGAACTGACCCGGCGGCACGCCCCGGAAGGCGGCATCTACGTGGTCGCAGCGATTGCCGGGCTGACGGAGGTCGACGCGATCACACTGTCGCTGGCGCAGCAGGCAAGGGAAACCGGCGCGTTCGAGATCGCGACGCGCGCGATCGGTGTGGCGGCGCTGGCCAACACGCTGGTCAAGTTCCTGCTGGTCGCGGTGCTCGGACGCGGGCCGCTGCGGCCACGGCTGGCGGTCGCCACCGCGGTGTTGATCGCGGTCTGGGTGCTGTTGGGCGTGATGTTCAGCTGAACCGTTGGTCCGGGGTGTGTCCGGACACTGGACATTCGTTCGGCCGTAGGTCCGGGCTGTGCCCGGACATTGTCCGGCGCGTCGTGCGGCACATCGTTCGGCCACAGGCCGAACATGCGGGCACGGTCCGCGGCGAAGCAGGTCGGTGGGCGTCAGCGCGGGGTGCGGCGCCGGTGCGCGGACGGTGTGCCGACGGGAGGGACACGACGGCGCGCGGCGGCAGGTTCGGCACGCGCCCCCGGAGCGCGACCGGTGCCCGCGGGCTGATAGGCCGGCACCAGGTGACGCTTGCCGTTGCCGATAAGGTCCGCGCGGCCCATGCGTTTCAGCGCCTCGCGCAACAAGGGCCAGTTGTCCGGGTCGTGATAGCGCAGGAAGGCCTTGTGCAGGCGACGCATGCGCGGGGCGCGCACGGTCTCGACTTCCTCGCCGCCACGTCGCACGCGTTTGAGCGGATTGCTTCGCGTGTGGTACATCGCGGTGGCGAGCGTCATCGGCGTGGGCAGGAAGGTCTGTACCTGGTCGAGACGGAAACCGTTGTGCTTCAGCCACAGTGCGAGGTTCAGCATGTCCTCGTCGCTGGTGCCCGGGTGCGCGGCGATGAAATAGGGGATCAGGTACTGTTCCTTGCCGGCTTCGCGCGAGAAGCGGTCGAACATCTCCTTGAAGCGGTCGTAGTTGCCCATGCCGGGCTTCATCATCTTCGACAGCGGGCCTTCCTCGGTGTGCTCCGGCGCGATCTTCAGGTAGCCACCGACGTGGTGTTGCGTGAGTTCCTTCACGTACTCGGGCGAGCGCACGGCGAGGTCGTAGCGCAAGCCCGAACTGATCAGGACCTTCTTCACGCCGGGCAGCGCGCGTGCCTTGCGGTACAGCGCCACCAGCGCCGAGTGGTCGGTCCCCATGTTCTCGCATACGTCCGGATACACGCAGGACAAGCGGCGGCACGCGCTTTCGATCTCGCGCGAGCGGCAACTGAGGCGGTACATGTTCGCGGTCGGGCCGCCGAGGTCGGAGATCACGCCGGTGAAGCCCGGTGTGCGGTCGCGGATCTCCTCGATCTCGCGCAGGATCGAGGCTTCCGAGCGGCTCTGGATGATGCGTCCCTCGTGCTCGGTGATCGAGCAGAAGGTACAGCCGCCGAAACAGCCGCGCATGATGTTGATCGAGAAGCGGATCATCTCGTAGGCCGGGATGCGCGCATCCCCGTAGCCCGGGTGCGGCCGGCGCTGGTACGGCAGATCGTAGATCGCGTCGATCTCGGCGGTGCCGAGCGGCAGCGGCGGCGGATTCAGCCACACGTCGCGATCGCCGTGGCCCTGCACCAGCGCGCGCGCATTGCCCGGATTGGACTCGAGATGGAAGCAGCGCGAGGCGTGTGCGTAGAGCACCGGATCATCGCGTACAGCTTCGTACGACGGCAGGCGCACCACGCTGAGGGTGCGATCGACGCGCCGCTTTGCTCCCGGCACGAAACGCAGCACCTGTGCGCCTGGCGCCGGTTCCGCGACCGGTGCGGGCTGCGCGGCGTCCGGCGTACCAGTGGCGGGCAGTCCGGGCACCGGCGATCCCATCGCGTAGGGGTCGGGGTGGCGCAGCAGCGGGCCCGGCGCATCGACCTCGCTCGCGTCGATCTCGGTCCAGTCCGCCTCCGGGCGCCAGCCGCGCGGGACCATGAAGGCGGTGCCACGCAGGTCGCGGATCGAAGCCACCGGTTCGCCGGCGGCGAGGCGGTGGGCGAGCGCGACCAGCGCGCGCTCGGCGTTGCCGTAGAGCAGCAGGTCCGCCTTCGAATCGGCGAGCACCGAGCGGCGCACCTTGTCGGACCAGTAGTCGTAGTGCGCGATGCGGCGCAGGCTGGCCTCGATCGAGCCGATCACGATCGGCGTGTCGGCGAAGGCCTCGCGCGCACGCTGCGCGTAGACGGTCAGCGCCCGGTCGGGACGCCGGTCCGGATGGCCGCCCGCCGTGTAGGCATCCTCGGAACGGATCTTCCGGTCCGCGGTGTAGCGGTTGATCATCGAGTCCATGTTGCCTGCGGTGATCCCGAAAAACAGGTTCGGGCGCCCGAGCGCACGGAAGTCCTCCGCCGACTGCCAGCGCGGCTGGCTGATGATGCCGACGCGAAAACCCTGCGCCTCGAGCACGCGCCCGACCAGCGCCATGCCGAAGCTCGGGTGATCGATGTACGCGTCGCCGGTGACGATCACGATATCGCAGGAGTCCCAGCCGAGCGCTTCCATCTCGCTGCGTGACATCGGCAGGAACGGCGCAGTGCCGAAGCGCTTCGCCCAGTACTTGCGGTAACCGAAAAGAGAGGGTGCCTGTTGCATGCGCGCATTCTAGCGGCTGGCGCCGCGGCAGGCGCCCGCATTGCCCGGGCATATTTGGCGACTGTGCCACAAACGGGCCGGCCCGACGCCGGCGGGCTCACGGTGCCGGTGGCGTGGCGGCGGGTGCAGTGTCGCGGAGGAACTCGTTCTGGTCGCGGGTGAGCAGCGTGATGCCCTTCAGCGCGTCCTCGACCTCGCGCCGCAGTACCAGGATCACGATGCGGCGATTGCTCGGTGCGGTCGGATCCTCGACGATGCGCGGCACCGAGGCGCCCATGCCCTGCACGGTGAGCACCTTGTCCTCCGGGTAGCCTCCTTCGATCAGGGCGCGCCGGGCGCTGTTCGCGCGGTCGGCCGACAGTTCCCAGTTGCTGAAGTCGGCACCCTCGCGGTACGGGATCGAATCGGTGTGGCCGTTGATGCTGAGCCGGTTGGCGACCACGTCGAGGCGCGGTGCGAGCGCCAGCAGCACCTCGCGCGCATAGTCCTGCAACAGGCTCTGGCCGCGGTCGAACATCGGGCGGTTTTCCTTGTCGACCAGCTGTATGCGTAGCCCGAGCGCGGTCTGGTCGATGATGATCTGGTCGCGCAGCTTCATGAACGCCGAGTCCTGCCGGCCGAGTTCCTCCTCGAGGGTGTGCTGCAGTTCGTCGAGCGAGCGTTTCTCGCGCGCTTCCTGCTCCACACGCAACGCCTCGTCGCTGGCGCTCGACAACGACGGCTCCGATTCCACCGGCTCGGTCTGGCTGAGCGGATTGTCCAGCGAGATCGCGCCGGGCTTGATGCCGCCCGGCCCGATCTGCCCGACGCCGGGCGCATCGAGGCCGCCGCCCTGGCCGGCGATCGTGCCGCGCGGGTCGTTGAAATAACCCTGGATCGCCGTGCGCTCCTCCGGCGAGGTCTGCGCGAGCAGCCACATCAGCAGGAAGAACGCCATCATCGCGGTCACGAAGTCCGCGAACGCGACCTTCCACGAGCCGCCATGGTGGCCGTGCGCGACGACCTTCTTGCGGCGGATGATGATCGGTGCCGGATTGCCGTCGGTGAGGCTCATTTCTGCTTCACGCGTTCCTCGACCTCATCCCAGGTGGGGCGGATCGCGTGGTAGAGGATCTTGCGTCCGAACTCGACCGCCAGTTGGGGCGGCGCGCCCGAGAAACTCGCCATCATCGCGACCTTGATGCACTCGAAGTACTTCGCTTCCTCGCGGGCCTGGTGCTCCAGATACACCGACATCGGTCCCACCACCCCATAGGAAAGCAGGATACCGAGGAAGGTCCCGACCAGCGCCGCGCCTACATGCGCCCCCAGTTCGGCAGGCGGCCCCCCGATGTGCGACATCGTGATCACGATGCCCATCACCGCGGCCACGATCCCGAAGCCCGGCAGCGCGTCGGCCACCTTGCCGAGCGCGCCGGGAACCAGGTGGGACTCTGCGTGATGCGTTTCGAGCTCGGCCTCGAACAGCGCGTCGAGGTCGTGTGTGGCGACCCCGCCCAGCGTCATCACGCGCAGGTAATCGATGATGAACTCGCGGGCGCCGTGGATGCGGTCCACGCCGGTGTGCTTGCTGAAGATCGGACTGGCCTCCGGGTCGTCGATGTCCTTCTCGATGCCGAGCAGACCCTCGCGGCGCATCTTGTTGAACAGGTCGTAGAGCAGTGCGAACAAGTCGAGGTAGGCGTCCTTGCCGAACGGCGAGGCCTTCAGCAGCTTGCCGGCGGACTTCATGATGTCGATGGTGACCGCCAGCGGGTTGGACATCACCATGGCGCCGAGTGCCGCGCCGCCGATGATCAGCAGTTCGAACGGCTGGAACAGCGCCAGCAGCTGTCCGCCCGAGAGCATGAAGCCGGCCACGCACGATGCCAGCACCACCACCAGTCCGATCACCACGTTCATCTGCAGTCCGAGCTCCCGTATCTTGCGCACCGATTGCGCCCGCCCGCGGCGTACTGCCTTGCCGCGGCAAGGAGACTAGCACAGGGTCGGGGATCTCACACGGCGCGCTCGAACACTACCAGTGACTCGAAATGCGTGGTCTGCGGGAACATATCGAATACGCCGGCGCGCGCGATCCGCCACCGCCCGGGAGCGCACAGCGTTGCCGCGTCACGCGCCAGCGTTGCCGCGTCGCAGGACACGTAGACGATGCGCCGGGCATGTGTGCGCGCGAGTTGCGGGATCAGTGCCGCGGCGCCCTGGCGCGGCGGATCGAGCAGCACCAGTTCGTGCTCCTCGCGCGTCCAGGCGGCGCCGCGCGGGTCGCGGGCGAGGTCGGCGCAGCGGAACTCGCAGCCGTCGAGGCCGTTGCGTCGGGCGTTGTGGCCGGCCAGCTCGACCATCGCGGGGTCGCCCTCGAGGCCGGTGACGCGCGCCCCGCGGGCTGCGAGTGGCAGCGAGAAATTGCCGAGCCCGCAGAACAGGTCGAGCACGCGCTCGCCCGGCGCCGGTGCCAGTTCCTCGAGCACGGCGCCGATCAGCGCGCGGTTGACCGCGCGGTTCGCCTGCGTGAAATGCCATGGCTGGAACGCAATCGCGGGTCCGTCGACACCTGCCGCGTAGGCAAGGGCAGGCGCGCCATCCGGCCACAGGGTCGCACCGGTCCCGGCTACGCCGTGGCGTATCGCGACTCCCTCGCGCTGCCCCCAGTCCTGCAGCGCCTCGCGATCGGCCGCCGCTGCCGCGGGGGACCATGCGGCAGCGAGCGCGACGCCGGGTTCACCGGCGGCAAGCAGGATCTCGCGCAGCTCCCGCGCCGCACGCAGACCGCCAACCAGGGTGCCGAGCGGAGCGATCAGCCGTGCCAGCTCCGGCACCAGGATCGGACACTCGTCGAGCGGTTCGACCGCGTGCGAGGCGTCGCGGCGAAAGCCGAGCCGTGGCGCCTCGCCACGGCGTGCCGGCGCCACCGCCAGCCGTGCACGCGCGCGGTAGCCGAAGGCGGGACCGGCAACCGGGTCGCGCCAGTGCGCGGGGTGCCGGCCGCCGATGCGGCGCAGGGTGTCGGCCAGCCGCTCGGCGTGCGCCGCGAGTTGCGCGCGTGACTCCAGGTGCTGCAGTGCGCAGCCGCCGCAGCGCCCGAAATGCGGGCAGCGCGGCGTGGCGCGCTCCGGTGCGATACGCAGCAGTTCGATCGTCTCGGCTTCGTCGAAGCGGGCGTGGCGGCGCACGATGCGCGCCCGGACCCGTTCTCCGGGCAGGGCGCCGCCCACGAATACGGCCTTGCCTGCGACGCGCCCGACGCCGCGCCCGTCGTGGGTCCAGCCGTCGATGTCGAGCACCAGCGGTGTCTTCGCGCCGGCCGCGCTCACGGGACGTCCGCTGCGGCCGGGGTGCGCGGGTTCATCCGCGCCGCGTAGTCCCAGGCCGTGATCCATACCGGATCGAGACGGACCACGAATTCCTGGTCGGCACGCCCCAGCAGCCACGCCGCGAGCCGCGGGTTGCTGTCGCCGAGGTAGCGGCTGATCAACCGGGTGAGCAGGGGCGAGGCGCCTTCGCGCAGCAGCGCGACCTGCGCCTGCCCGCGCACGCCGTGGTACGGCGGGTCGTTGGTGGCTATCTCGAAGGCGCAGCGCGGGTCGTGCGCGAGCAGCGGGACCATCGCCGAACCTTCGTGCATCGCGCACCAGAGGCTGCCGCCGGCGTACTCGAACCAGACCGACGCGAGCTGCGGGAAGCCGTTGGCGGCGTTCGCCGCGAGGCGCATCGGGGTGTGGCTGCGCGCCAGGAACTCGGTGATGGCGGCGGCGTCCCACGCGCTGCTGGCGCGTACGGGCAGTTCCGGTCTCGGGGTCACGGCTGGGACTCCTGTGCGGGTGGTGGATCGGGCGCCGGATCGGGCGCCGTTATCACTATACTGCGCCGGACGGATCGATGCGGAGCGGTTCATGACACGATTGCCGGAATCCCTGCGCACGGTGCCGCGCGTCGACGCCGCGCAGTGGGAACGGCTCGGCGCGGCGACGCGCTGGGCGATCGCCGCGCGCGCTGCAGTGCTGCCGATGACGCTGCTGTCGGGCATCGCCGGCGGGCTGCTCGCGCTGGCGCATCCGGATTTCGATCCGTCGCTGTGGGCGATCGCGATGCTCGGCCTGCTCGCCGCGCACGCGACCAACAACCTGTTGAACGATTACATCGATTCGGCGCGCGGCGTCGACCGTGGCGACTACGAGCGCACCCGCTACGCGACCCACGTGCTGCAGGACGGTCTGCTGGGGCGGGCGGCGATGCGCCGTTACATCGCGCTGACGGCGGTGGTGGCGCTCGGGGCCGGCGCCGCGCTGCTGTGGCTGCGCGGCGGTCAGGTGGCGGCGTTGATGCTGGCCGGCGGCGTGCTGGTGCTGTTCTACACCTGGCCGCTGAAATACGTGGGCCTCGGCGAGCCCGCCGTGTGGCTGGCGTGGGGGCCGCTGATGATCGCCGGCACACAGTACGTGGCCACTGGCGAGTGGAGCGCTGCGGCGGTGGCCTTCGGCGCGGTCTTCGGCCTCGGGCCCACGCTGGTGCTGTTCGGCAAGCACATCGACAAGCTCGCAGCCGATGGCGCCCGCGGCATCCGCACGCTGCCGGTGTTGCTTGGGGAGCGCCGTGCGCGTGCTGCGGCGCGAGGACTGATCGTTCTGCTGTACGCCGGAACGATCGTGCTGGTGGCGGGGCCGTGGTTCACGGCGCCGTTGCTGCTGGTATTCGCCAGCGCGCCGGCCGCGCTGCGCCTTGCGGCGGTATTCCGCTCGGCCCGACCCGCGGTGGCGCCGGTAGGGGAGCAACCACGGCTCTGGCCGCTCTGGTTCGCTCCGCAGGCATTTGCGTTCAACCGCCGCTTCGGATCGCTGCTGCTCGCCGGCGTGCTGATGCACCTGGCGCTGGCAGCCGTCGGGCTGTCCGGCGGCTGAATCACCAGCCTGCGCTCAGACCTGCGAGGGTGCCTTCACGAGCGACAGGAACTCCTGGCGGGTCGCGGGGTTTTCGCGCATGCGTCCGAGCATCACCGAGGTGGTCATCACCGAGTTCTGCTTCTGCACGCCGCGCATCATCATGCACATGTGGCGGGCCTCGACGACCACGCCGACGCCCTTGGCGCCGGTGACTTCCTCGACCGCGTGCGCGATTTGCAGCGTCAGGTTTTCCTGGATCTGCAGGCGCCGCGAAAACATGTCGGTGATGCGTGCGATCTTCGACAGCCCCAGCACCTTGCCGGCTGGCAGGTAGCCCACGTGGCAGCGGCCGATGAACGGCAGAAGATGGTGTTCGCACAGCGAGTAGAGCTCGATATCGCGCACCAGCACCATCTCGTCGTTGTCGGACTGGAACACGGCGTTGTTGACGATCTCGTGCAGATCCATGCGGTAGCCCTCGGTGAGGAATGCCATTGCCTTGGCGGCGCGCAGCGGTGTGTCGCGCAGACCTTCGCGGGCAGGGTCCTCGCCGAGGCGTTCGAGGATTTCGCGGTAACTGGCGGCGATCTGGTCGATCATGGGGATTCTCCTGGATGGCCGCCGTTGTACGCCGGCCCGCGGGGGGCGGATCAGTGGTGCCGTGCGCGCCGTCCCCGCAACGCGCTGGAGCGCCGGCGGGCGAAGGCACGTGCGGCAGCGTCGAGTTCGTCGAAGCTGTCCTGGATGCAGCCCGCATAGAAGGCCGGGTCCGGCACCATCTCGCGGCAGGCGGTGAATGCGATCGCGATGCCGTCGTGGTAGCCCGGCACCAGGTGGATGAGCCCCATGTCGTCCATGACGGCGCCGCAACCGGCGCTGCGCACGAGGCGCGCGCCGCTCAGGTACAGCGGCACCTGCGGTCCGGGGATATTCGAGATCACGGTGTTGATCGGGGCGGCGGCGCCCGACATCAGCATCGTCTGGCTGGCGGCGCGCAGCCCGATCGAGGCCATGCGCGGCGGCACCGTCTGGGTCAGGTCGGTCAGCGCGCGCGCGCCGACCGTGTTCGCGAACTCCTTGGACGCCAGGCACTCGTCGTGCACCTGGTGCAGCCGTTCGACCGGGTCCGCGATGTCGGTGTAGATCGCGAGTGTCATCATGTGCACCACGTTGCCGCCGCCGTGCCCCTCCCCGGAGCGCACGTTGATCGGAGCGCCCGCGATCAGGCTCGCCGCCGGCAGTTCGCCCTTGGCGAGCAGATAGCGCCGCAGCGCGCCGGCGATGATCGTCACGACCACGTCGTTGACCGTCGAACCGGGGGCCAGCCCGCGGATGTTGCGCACGGCCTCGAGCGGGAAGAAGCGCGCGTCCACGCTGCGGTGCGCTCCGACGCGTGCGTTGAAGCGTGTCTGCGGCCGTTCGCGCCCGGCGATCAGGCGCCGGTGGCGGATCGCCTCGCGCAGGCCGGAGACGCCGGGGGCCAGCGTGGCCAGCGTCTGCGCCAGCCGTGCCGGCTGGCGCAGCGTGTTGAACCAGGCGCGTGCGAGCAGCCCCGTGCGCGTGGGCAGCGGCTCGGGTCGCCAGCGTGGCGGCTGCATCGCCGTGGCGGCCGGGGCCAGCGGCTGCGTGTCGTGGATCACGCTGACCAGGTCCGCGCCTGGCGCCGGATCGATCGCGGCGTGGTGTATCTTCAGCAACAGGGCGAACGAGCCGCGCGGCAGCCCCTCGACGTTGTCCAGACCTTCGATCACGTAGGCTTCCCACAGCGGCCGCGACCGGTCGAGCATCCTTGCGTGCAGCCGTGCAACCTGGATGCACAGCTGGCGCCAGTCGCCTGGCTTCGGCAGCGCGATGTGCCGCACATGGAACTCCAGATCGAAGTCGGCGCTTTCGATCCAGTACGGATAATCCAGCCCCAGGGGCACCTCGACCAGCCGGCGGCGCAGCATCGGGGCCTGGTGCAGGCGGTCCCGGAACACCCGCAGGATGTCCCGGAAGCGCACCTGTCCGCCCGGTGCGCTCGCAGGATCGTAGATCAGCAGCGGAGCGATGTGCAGCGGCGTGCGTTCGGTCTCGCGGCTCAGGAACAGGGTGTCGAGTGCCGTCAGTTGCTGCATGGTCGCGCTCCGCAGGCGGGATTCCTCGTTTCAGTATACCGGGCGATGCGCGTGCTGCCGCGCTTGTCCGGGGACGCGCGGCTCCGGATAATGAGCGCGCGGCCCAGGGAGGGGCCGCGTGAGCCACAGGGAGGTCGGCCGCCATGATCGAGATCAAGACCGCCGCGCGACGCGCGGCGCTGCGCGTCACGTTGATCGATCGCATCCACGCACGGGATTTCGAGGAGACGGTGACGCCGGCGGCCGAGCGCCTGCGCGAGCGTCACGGCCGCATCGAGTTCATGATCCTCGACGTGCGCCGCTTCCACGGCTGGGACGGCACCGGCACCTTCGCGGCACAGATCCGTTTCCTGCGCGCTTTCGGGCGCAGCGTGGAGCGTGTCGCGGTGCTCGGTTCCCGTGCCTGGCACGGTGCGGTACCAGCGATCGCGGCGCTGTTCGTCGCCGCCGAGGTGCGCAGCTTCGCGCCCGGGCAAGGCTGGCTGCTGCGGCGCTGGCTGCGCCGGCGCCGCGGCAGCTGACGGCGGCTGGTCACGGTGGGGGGCAACTCGCGAGCGCCTCGACCATCGCGCCGGTCAGCTGCGCCAGATCGGCATCGCCGGTGATGAACGGCGGCATCGTGTAGACCAGCCGGCCGAAGGGCCGCAGCCACACGCCGCGCTCGACGAAGGCCTCCGTGATCGCGCGCATCGCGACCGGGCGCTCGGTCTCGATCACCCCGATCGCGCCGAACACGCGCACATCGCGCACGCCCGGCAACGTCCGTGCCGGCTCCAGCCCGGTGCGCAGCGCGGCGCCGATCCGCGCGACCTCGCGTGACCACGGCTGCGCGAGCAGCAGCCGCGTGCTCGCCAGCGCCACGGCCGCGGCGAGCGGATTGCCCATGAAGGTAGGGCCGTGCATCAGCGCACCGGCCTCGCCGGCGCCCAGCGTCGCGGCGATGTGATCACTGGCAAGGGTCGCGGCGAGCGACAGGTAGCCGCCGGTCAGCGCCTTGCCGAGGCACAGGATGTCGGGTGCGATGCCCGCGTGCTCGCAGGCGAACAGCCGTCCGGTGCGTCCGAAGCCGGTGGCGATCTCGTCGGCGATCAGCAGCACGTCGTGCGCCGTGCAGAGCTCGCGCACCCGCGCCAGGAAAGCGGCCGAGTAGAAGTGCATGCCGCCCGCACCCTGCACGACGGGCTCGAGGATCACGGCCGCGAGCCGCGGTGCGTGTTCGGCGAGCAGCGCCGCGAAGGCATCGACGTCCTCGGTGCGCGCCGGACCGTCGGGCGCGCCGCCCGGACGCGCTGCGAACAACTGCTGCGGCAGCACACCGTCGAACAACCGGTGCATCCCGGTGACCGGGTCGCACACCGACATCGCCATGAAGGTGTCGCCGTGGTAGCCGCCGGCGAGCGACAGCAGCCGGGTACGCCCACGTTCGCCGCGGCCGAGCTGGTACTGCAGCGCGATCTTGATCGCGACCTCGACGGCCACCGATCCGGAATCGCACAGGAACACACGTTCGAGCCGCCCCGGCGTGATGCGCGCGAGCAGGGCGCACAGCTCGGCGGCAGGTTGGTGCGCGAGACCGCCGAACATCACGTGCGCCATCCGTCCGGCCTGATCCGCGAGCGCGCGGTTCAGCACGGGATGGTTGTAGCCGTGGATCGCGGACCACCACGAGGACATGCCGTCGATCAGCTCGCGTCCGTCGGCCAGCACAAGGCGCACGCCGCGCGCCGCGACGACCGGGTACACCGGGTCCGCGGCCGGCGCGCGAGCGTAGGGGTGCCAGGCGTGACGGTGGTCGAGCGCAAGCCACGCGGGGGTTGCGGACCCGGATGCCTGATCCGTCATGTCATCCGTCCCGTACCATCGCGGAGAGCACCGGCAGCACGTTCGCGAGGATCAGCGGCTGGGCGTCGGCGTTGGGGTGGATGCCGTCGGTCTGCATCAGCGCAGGATCGGTCGCGATGCCCTCGAGCAGGAACGGCACCAGTGCGGTACCGTCCTGCGCGGCGAGGTCGTGGTAGAGCGCGTGAAATGCGGCGGTGTAGCGCGGCCCGTAGTTGGGGGGGATGCGCATGCCGAGCAGCAGCACGCGGGCGCCCGCATCGCGCGCATCGGCGATCATCCGCGCGAGGTTGGCGCGGATCGCGGCGGGCGGGAAGCCGCGCAGCCCGTCGTTGCCGCCGAGCTCGAGCACGACGACGCGCGGCCGGTGCTCGGCCAGCAGCAGCGGCAGGCGTGCCTTGCCGCCCTCGGTGGTTTCGCCGCTGATGCTCGCGTTCACGACCGGGCAATCCGCGAGCTGTTCGGTGAGCAGGCTCACCCAGCCGCGTTCCTGCGGGACGCCGAGCGCGGCGCCGATCGAGTCGCCGAGCACGAGCACGCAGGTCGCGTTGCCGCGCGCCGCAAGCGTGGCGAATAATGCCAGCGCGAGCAATGCCAGCAGAGGGAGCAGTCGGGTGCGGGTCATCGAGCCGTTGATCGTCGCGAACAGGGTCGGAAAGGAAGTCGCCACCGCCGAGGGGTCGCTGGGCATCTTGCGAGGGATCAGTCTGGAAATCAACCACGGCGAGGCGGTCGCCGTGGTCGGCGCATCGGGTTCGGGGAAGTCGACACTGCTCGGCCTGCTCGCCGGCCTGGACCTGCCGAGCAGCGGCTCGATCACGCTCGACGGCGAGGATCTGACACGCCTCGACGAGGACGGCCGCGCGCGGCTGCGCGCGCGGCTGGTCGGCTTCGTGTTCCAGTCGTTCCAGCTGCTGCCCGGGCTCACCGCGCTCGAGAACGTGATGCTGCCGCTGGAGATCCGCGGCGAGCGCACGGCGGCCGACCGTGCCCGCGAATTCCTGCAGCGCGTGGGGCTGGGCGAGCGCACGGGACACTACCCGCGCCAGCTCTCGGGCGGCGAGCAGCAGCGCGTGGCGATCGCGCGGGCCTTCGCCTGCGCGCCGCGGGTGCTGTTCGCCGACGAGCCCACCGGCAACCTCGACGCGGCGACCGGCGCACGCGTGATCGAGCTGATCTTCGCGCTGCAGGCGGAGCAGGGCGCCACACTGGTGCTGGTCACCCACGATGAGCGGCTCGCGGCGCGCTGCTCGCGGCGGCTCACGCTGGTCGGCGGGGAACTGGCCGGGACGGCCGGAGAGCTCACGTGCTGAAGCTCGCCTGGCGGCTGTTCCGCCGCGACTGGCGCGGTGGTGAGCTCGGGATTCCGTCCGTCGCGCTGGTGCTCGCGGTCGCCATCGTGACCACGCTCGGACTGTTCGTGGACCGTCTGCAGCGCGCAGTGGAGCAGCGCGGGGCGACGTTCATGGCCGGCGACCTGGTGCTGCGCGGCCCGCGCGCGGCGGATCCGCGCTGGCTCGGGGAGGCGGACGCGGCGGGGCTGCGCAACGCGACGGTGCTCGGCTTCGCGACCATGGTGATGCGCGGCGAGGCGATGCAGCTGGCGACCGTGAAGGCCGTCGACGCCGCGTACCCGCTGCTGGGGCGGATCACCATCGCCGATGCGATCGGCGGTGTCCCGCGCGAGGTCGCGCACGGTCCGGCACGTGGCGAGGTGTGGCTCGACGAGCGGCTGCTGCCCGCGCTCGCGGTAGCCCCCGGCGAGTGCGTGGTGGTCGGCGAGATCGAGTTGCGCGTCGCGGCGGTGTTGCTGCGCGAGCCCGACGCGGCCGCGAGTTTCGTCGCGCTGGGGCCGCGGCTGATGATGCACCTGGGCGACGTCGCCGCCGCTGGCGTGGTGCAGCCCGGCAGCCGGGTGCAGTACGCGTACCTGCTCGCGGGCGAACGCCAGGAGCTCGCGGCGTGGCGTGCCCGCGTCGAGCCGCAGCTGGCGCCGGGACAGCGATTCGTGTCCGTCGCGGACGGCCCGCCGCGTGTCGCGAGGGCGCTGGCACGCGCCGAATCGTTCCTGTTGCTCGGCGGTTCGCTCGGGGTGGTGCTGGCCGGGGTTGCGCTCGCGATGGCGGTGCGACGCTACGCGGCGCGTCATGGTGCGCACGTCGCGGTATTGAAGACGCTGGGGCTCACGGTCGGCGCGATCCGTGCAATCTACGCGCTGAACATGCTGTGGCTGCTGCTGCCTGGCACGCTGCTCGGCTGGCTGCTGGCGTGGCTGCTGCAGGCGGCGGCATTCAGCGTGCTGGGCGGGGTGCTGGCCGGCGAGGTGCCGCCGCCGGGAAGTGGTGCGCTGTGGCTCGGTGCGGGCACCGGTGCGCTCGGTCTGCTCGGACTCGCTACACCGCCGCTGCTCGCGCTGAGCGCCACGTCGCCGGCCGGCGTGCTGCGGCGCGAGCTGGCACCGCGCGCCGCACCGGGGTTGTTGTACGCGTGCGCCTCGATCACGCTGGTTGCGCTGCTGCGCTGGTACAGCGGGGACTGGCTGCTTACCTTCGCGGTGCTCGTCGCGCTGCTCGGCGTGGCGGTGGTGGTAGGGGGGGCGAGCTACCTGCTGCTGCGGCGCGCGCAGCTGCCCGGGGTCGGCGTGCGCGGCGCGGCGGGACTGGCGTTCGCCGGACTGCGCCGGCACGCGGCGCTGAACGCGCTGCAGGCACTGGTGTTCGGGTTCGCGCTGATGCTGGCGTTGCTGCTGCTGGTGCTGCGCACCGCGCTCGTGGACGACTGGCAGCGCGGGCTGGATCCGCGCGCGCCGAACCACTTCCTGCTCAACATCGCGCCGCACCAGGTCGCGCCGGTCGAGGAGTTCCTCGCCGGGCACGGGATCCGCACCGCGGGTCTGTATCCGATGGTTCCGGGGCGTATCGTCGCCGTCGACGGCAGGCCCCCCGTGCCCGGCGATGGCGAGACGCTCGATGTGGATCGCGAGCTCAACCTCACGTGGTCGGACACGCTGCCGCCGGACAACGAACTGGTGGCGGGTGCGTGGTGGGGAGGCGCGGCGCGCGACGAGGTGTCGGTCGAGTCCGGCATCGCGCAGACGCTGGGACTGGGGATAGGCAGCGTGCTGACGCTGCAGGTGGGGCCGAGCCGCTTCGACGCCGAGGTCAGCAGCATCCGCAAACTCGACTGGGACAGCATGCGGCCGAACTTCTTCCTGATGTTTCCGCGCCACCTGCTCGAGCGCGAGGCGGCGATGTGGCTGACCAGCTTCCATGCCGATCGCGCGCAGCGTGAGGTGCCGGCGGCGTTGCTGCGCACTTACCCGACGCTGACGCTGCTCGAGGTCGACGCGCTGCTGGCGCAGGTGCGCGACATCACCGCGCAGCTTGCGCAGGCGATCTCGCTGGTGCTGGCGCTGCTGGCGCTGGCGGCGCTGCTGGTGATGGTCACCAGCGTGCGCGCCGGGCTGGATGCGCGCCTGCACGAAGGCGCGATGCTGCGCGTGCTCGGGGCGCCGCGCCGGCTGGTGCTCGGCAGCCTGGTGATCGAGTTCGCGCTGCTCGGTGCGTTCGCGGGTACGCTGGCGGCCGCTGGTGCGGAAGGCGCGGCGTGGATCGTGCAGACGCGGCTGATGGAGATGGAGTTCCGTGCGCACGCAGTGGCGTGGCTGGCCGGGCCGCTGCTCGGGGCGCTGCTGTCGGCGCTGCTCGGGCTGATCAACTGCCGCACGGTCGTGAGCACGCCGCCGCTCGGTGTGCTGCGCGCCGTCGACTGATCAGACGCGTGCGGTTTCGCGCCGCTGCTGGCGCTGCGCGACGACGAGGAACTGCTCGAGTTGGCGGGCTGCGGCGGGGGCGAGCGACTCGATGCGGGCGCCGACGATGGTATGGCGCGACGGGCGACGGCGGAACTCGAAACTTCGCGCCTCGAGGTCGCACGGGAATTCGGGCAGGCCGGGAATGGTCAGCATGCACTGGCGCAGTCGCGTGTGCTGGCGCAGCCACTCGGTCACGTTGCCGGGACACTCGAAGCTCAGTCCGGCTTGCGAGAGGTTCAGCACCGTGCACAGCAGGCGGTCGCCCTCGGGGCCGCGCAGGCGCAACCGCACCCCGCTGTCGGTGTCCAGGGTGAGCCGGAAGTGCGCGCGGCGCTGCTTTGCCTCGACCGCATCCGGCAGCGCGAGCCGGTAGGCCGGCAGACCGTCGGCCTCGTCGATGCTGATCGCCTTGACCCAGGTCGCGAAACGCACCGGCACGCCACGGCGCACGCTGGTGATCTCGACTTCGTCGCCGGGCGAAATGAAGAACTGCCCGTGCGCCGGGAACAGCTCGTCGATCAGCACGTAGCCCTCGGCGGGGTCGACCTTCAGGATCAGGCTCTGGTAGACGTTGTCGGCACGGTCGGGAAAACGCACGTCGACGAAGCAGCGCTCCTCGACGAGTTGCTGCAGGCGGATCACCGTCTGTTCCAGTCCCGCGCGCGGATCCGGTACCTCGTCGATCGCGGCTTCGGGCGGCTGGCGCGAGAACAGTCCGGCCAGGATTTTCTTCAGTCCGCGTTCGGCCATGCGTCGCGCCTGCTGTGACGGTTCGGGTGGCAGTATAGACCAGCGTGCCGTGTGGTAGTCTCTGCGCCGCCGCCGTGGTGCGGGCAGACTGACAGTGGAGCACTGGGCATGGATCTGGGTGTGCGCGGAATGGTTTTCCTGATCGCCGGAGCGAGCAAGGGGCTCGGCTTCGCGATCGCGCGTTGCCTGGTCGCCGAGGGTGCGCACCTCGCGATCGCGAGCCGCGATGCCGATGGCATCGGGCGCGCGGCGCGCGAACTCGCCGACGCGGGGGGCACCGACGTGCGGGGCACTGCCTGCGACGTGCGCGAGCCGGCGGCGCTGGCGGGGTGGGTGGCTGCCAGCGCGGCGCATTTCGGGCGCCTCGACGGGGTGGTCTGCAACGCCGGCGGCCCGCCGCCCGGAGGCTTCGATGCCTTCGACGACACCGCCTGGCAAGGAGCGTACGAGCTCACGCTGCTTGGCGTCGTGCGCCTGGTGCGGCTAGCCTTGCCGCAGCTGCGGGCGCGTGGCGGCGCGATCCTGACCCTGACCTCGTCGACGGTCCGTGAGCCGGTCGAGCAGCTGCTGCTGTCGAATGTGATGCGCGCCGGCGTGGCCGCGCTGGCGAAGAGCCTGTCGCGTGAGCTCGCGCCCGACGGGATCCGGGTGAACAACCTCGTGCCGGGGCTGATCGCGACCGACCGCACCGTCCAGCTCGACGCGTTCCAGGCCGGGCGGCTCGGGGTCGACGCAGTGCAGGTGCGCCGGCAACGCGAACAGGCGATTCCGCTCGGACGCTACGGATCACCGGAGGAATTCGGCCGGGCCGGAGCCTTCCTGCTCTCGCCGGCGGCGAGCTACATCAGCGGCGCGACGGTGGTGGTCGATGGCGGCAGCATGCGTTCGATCTGAACGCCGGCACTGGCGCCTGGCCGGGCGCATCGCCTGCGGGTTCGTGTTCGCGCTGGCGGCATCCGCCGACGCGCTGGCGCCGGCGTGGGACTGGAAGCGCATCGAGCTGGAGGCGCGCAAGTTCATGCTGGTGGCCAGCTCCAGCGTCAGTGTAACGGTGCCCTCCGCGCAGGAGGTGGCCGGGCAACTGGTGGAGGTTCCGGGACACCGCGGAATCCCCGTGCCGGCAGCGGGTGTGTGGCGCATCGATGCGCGCAGCCGCCTCCCCGGCATTTCCTCGCACGTCACCGTCTGGCTTGCGCGCGACACCCTCCAGGTACTGCAGCGCGAACGCCTCGATTCGGCGCGTGGCGGGCGCTACAAGCTCACGCGGTTCATCGAGGGCGGCAGCTACGAGTGGCAGCGGCGCGGCGTGGACGCACCGCGCGGCAGTGCGCCCGCGCGCTGGCCGTTGAAGCGTGAACGGCTGCACCCGGCCGAGCGGGCTGCCGACTGCACCGATTCGCTCGGACTGCTGTTGCTTGCCGCCGACCTGGTGCGCACCGAGCGCGTGCGCACGCTGGCGCGCGTGTGCACCGACGACGGCGCGCTGGGCGTGGCGCTGACGCGCCAGGGTGAGGCGGCCTACACGATCGCGCACACACGCGTGCGCGCGGGGGCGCGCCGCGAGGCCGACGGTGAAACGGCGTGCCGGCACGTCGGGATCGCGATCGAGAGCAACGAGCAGGCGGTCGACGACTTCCGTTTGCTGGGTCTGGCTGGCCGGCTGCAGGTCTGCGTGGATACGGAATCGGGGGCGCCATTGCGGCTGGTCGGCACCGAGCCGCGGCTCGGGGAGTTCAGGATCCAGGCGACCCTGATCGAATCGGATGGCTGAAGAGGCTGTCGCAGAAACCTGCGAAGCGTGCGGCGGCGATTTCGCACCGGTGGGCGTACGCCGCAGGGATGCGGCGTTCGAGCCTACAGGGATGTATTCACGGCGTCCCACGGGTGTGAAATCGCCGCCGCGCGCTGGCACCGTCCCACGGCGAGAGGTCTTGCGACACCCTCTGAACGCCGGCACGGGGGGCGTGATGCCCCGTGCCGGCGCGAGCGGTCACGGCAGCAGATGGGCGACGGCGTCGCGCTCCTCGCTCAGTTCCTGCTCGGTGGCCTGCATCTTCGCGCGCGAGAAGTCGTTGATCTGCGCGCCCTGCACGATCTGCCACTCACCCTCCTTGCAGACGCAGGGGAACGAGTAGATCAGCCCTTCCCGGATGCCGTAGCTGCCGTCGCTGTAGACGCCCATGCTGACCCAGTCGCCCGGTGCGGTGCCGAGCGCCCAGCTGCGCATGTGGTCGATCGCGGCGTTGGCTGCCGAGGCGGCGCTCGAGGCACCGCGCGCCTTGATCACCGCGGCGCCGCGCTGCTGCACGGTCGGGATGAAGTCGTTCTCGTACCAGGCGCGATCGACCAGCTCCAGCGCGGGCTTGCCGTTGACCTTGGCGTTGAACAGGTCGGGGTACTGCGTCGAGGAGTGGTTGCCCCAGATCGTCATGTGGGTCACGGCGGTGACCGGGTTGCCGGTGCGGTTCGCCAGTTGCGTGATCGCGCGGTTGTGGTCCAGGCGCGTCATCGCGGTGAAGCGGCGCGGGTCGATGCCGGGCGCGTTGCGCTGGGCGATCAGCGCGTTGGTGTTGGCCGGGTTGCCGACCACCAGCACGCGGATGTCGCGCGCGGCGGCGGCGTCGATCGCCTTGCCCTGCACCGAGAAGATGGCGGCGTTGGCCTCGAGCAGGTCCTTGCGCTCCATGCCGGGGCCACGCGGGCGCGCACCGACCAGCAACGCGTACTGGGTTCCGGCGAAGGCTTCCTCGGGCTGGTCGGTGCAGACCATGCCCGCGAGCAGCGGGAACGCGCAGTCCTCGAGTTCCATCGCGACCCCTTGCAGGGCACCGAGCGCCGGCGTGATCTCCAGCATCTGCAGGATCACCGGCTGGTCCGGGCCGAGCATCGCGCCGGAGGCGATGCGGAACAGCAGGCTGTAGCTGATCTGGCCGGCGGCGCCGGTGACGGTTACGCGAACGGGAGTCTTCATCTCGGGGATTTCCTGTCGGGTTGAGTGATCGACCCGCGGTGCTGGCCGCGGCGGAAGGGGCGGCATTGTAGCCGCTGGGCCCCGGTGGCGCCAACACGTGCGGGCATGACCGGGCCGGCGAAAGCCCGTAGAATGCGCGCCCCGTACCGTCACCAGGAAGCATCGCCTTGGCCCCGGCTGATCCGCGCAGGAGTCGCACCGAGTTCAACAAGCTGCAGAAGCGTCTGCGGCGCAACGTGGGCCGTGCGATCGAGGACTACGCGATGATCGAGGCCGGCGACCGCGTGATGGTTTGCCTATCCGGCGGCAAGGACTCCTACGGGATGCTCGACATCCTGCTCAACCTGCAGAAGACGGCACCGGTGGTCTTCGACGTGGTCGCAGTCAACCTGGACCAGAAGCAGCCCGGCTTCCCCGAGGACGTGCTGCCGACCTATCTGGAATCGATCGGGGTCGAGTTCCATATCCTCGAGCGCGACACCTACAGCGTCGTGAAGTCGCTGATTCCCGAGGGCAAGACCACCTGCAGCCTGTGCTCGCGGTTGCGCCGCGGCAACCTGTACGGTTTTGCGCGCGAGATCGGCGCCAGCAAGATCGCGCTCGGCCATCACCGCGACGACATCGTCGAGACGCTGTTCCTCAACCTGTTCCACGGCGGCAAGCTGAAGGCGATGCCGCCGAAGCTGCTGAGCGACGACGGCGACAACGTGGTGATCCGGCCGTTGGCGTACTGCCGGGAGGACGACCTCGAGGCCTACGCCGACTACCGCGGCTTCCCGATCATTCCCTGCAACCTCTGCGGCTCGCAGGACAACCTGCAGCGCAAGGCGATCAAGGAGATGCTGCGCGACTGGGAGCGGCGCTTCCCGGGACGCGTGGACTCGATCTTCGGCGCGATCGGCAACGTCGCGCCTTCCCAGCTGGCCGATACCCGGCTGTTCGATTTCCGTTCCCTGCGCGCCCGCGCGCCGGCCTCCGACCGCATCCGCGCCATCAACGTCGGCTGAGGCCGCAGGTTCGGCCTCTGGCCGAACGATGACCGCGTAGGTTCGGCCTGCGGCCGAACATTCGCCATGCCACGCCGAACGATGTCCGGCGTAGGTTCGGCCCGCGGCCGAACAATTCATGTCCGGGCACAGCCCGGACCTGCATGAGCTCTCGGGGCTCGGTTGGCCCGGAATATGCAGCCACCGCCGCGAGGCCAGCGTGACGATGCGCTGCGCCAAGAATCCGTCGCGTGGCGGGGGCGTTCTTCCGGGGGGGCGGGGATGATCGAGCGGGCCGATATCGCACAGGTGCTGGCGCAGATGCGCTCGATCCAGGCGCAGATGCAGCGCCCGGTGCAGGAGGCGGTGCCGGGGCGTATCGAGCCCGGACAGTTCCTGCGCCCGCAGGAAGACACGCCCGCCTTCGGTGCGCTGTTCAGCCAGGCCATCGAGCGCGTGAACGCCGTGCAGCAGGAGGCGAACACGCTGCGCGAGGGCTACGAACTCGGACAGCCCGGCGTGAGCCTCACGCAGGTGATGATCGCCGCCGAGAAGTCGAGTGTCGCGTTCGAGGCGATGACGCAGGTGCGCAACCGCCTGGTCGACGCCTACAAGGAAATCATGAACATGTCGGTGTGATGCGCTGATGCATCGCTGACGGAGGCGCCGGGAGCATGGCCGAAAAGGAAGCGGAAGGCGGATCTCAGCTGCCCGCGGTGAGCGGCGGCGCGGCCGCGTTGAATCCGTACGTGGCGGGTATCGCGAGCCTGTCGATCCCGCGCCAGGTGGGGGTGATCGTCGGCCTTGCGGCGAGCATCGCGCTCGCCGTGTGGCTGGTGCTGTGGTCGCAGGCGGCGGATCTGCGTCCGTTGTACGGCAGCATGGAGAATCTGGACGCGGCCTCGGTGGTCGAAACGCTCGAGTCGCGCGGGATCGACTACCGCATCGACGCCGACAGCGGGGCGTTGCTGGTCGAGTCCGCGCGCATGCACGAAGCGCGGCTCGCGCTGGCGGAGGCCGGGGTGCCGAGCCAGCGGGCGGTCGGGCTCGAGATGCTCGAGCAGGACCAGGGCATCGGCACCAGCCAGTTCATCGAGACGGCGCGCTACCGGCGCGGGCTCGAGAACGAGCTCGCGCGCACCATCGCGAGCATCAACAGCGTGCGTGGCGCGCGCGTGCACCTCGCGTTGCCGGAGCGTTCGGCCTTCGTGCGCGACCAGCGCAAGCCGGCGGCCTCGGTGCTGCTCGACGTGCAGCCGGGGCGCGCGGTCGAGAAGGGACAGGTGCGCGCGATCGGCAATCTGGTGGCATCGAGCGTGCCGGGCCTCGAGCTCGCGGCGGTCACCATCGTCGATCAACAGGGCAAACTGCTGTCGGACTTCACCGAGGATGCCGAGGCGGCGGCCGCGAACCGCCAGCTCGAGCACACCGCGCGGCTCGAGGACCAGCTGGTGCAGCGCGTGCACCGGATCCTGGATCCGATCGTCGGCGGCGGACGCTACAAGGCCGAGGTCACGGCCGACGTGGACTTCACCGCGGTCGAGCGTGCCGACGAGATCTACAATCCCGACCTGCCGGCGCTGCGCAGCGAGCAGCGCCTGGACGAGCAGCGCGTGGCCGGAGACAGCGGTTCCGGCATCCCGGGCGCGCTCAGCAACCAGCCGCCGGCGAGCGGGGTGGCGCCGGAGGTGGTGCCCGGAACCGTGCCGGGCGCGGCCGGAGCAGCGCCGGCCGAGCCACGCAACGTGCGCAGCCAGGCCACGCGCAACTACGAACTCGACCGTTCGCTGAGCTACACCCGCCATCAGGTGGGCAAGGTGCGCCGGCTCACGGTGGCGGTGGTGCTCGACGACCGGGAACGCATCGACGCCGAGGGGAAACGCGAGAGCATCGCGTGGGACGAGGCGGCGCTGGCGCGCATCACCACGCTGGTGCGCGATGCGGTCGGCTACGACGCCGCGCGCGGCGACAGCGTCAACGTCGTCAACGCGGCCTTCTTCGACCTGCCCGTCGAGGAAGTGGCGGCCGAGGAGGAGCCGTTCTGGCGCCAGGACTGGTTCATGCCGCTGCTGCGCCAGCTGCTGGCAGTGATCGCGCTGCTGGTGGTGCTGCTCGCGGTGGTCGCGCCCGTGCTACGCTCGCTGAGCAGCAACACGCGCCAGATCCGGGCCCTCGAGGAGCGCCAGCAGGCCGAGCGCGCACGCCTCGAGGCGACCGCGCAGGGGGGCGCCGGCGAGGCGGGCGAGGCGGCGCTGATGCTGCCCGGTCCGGCGCGCGAGTACCAGCGCCGGCTGTCGGCGGTGCAGGCATTGGTGGAGGGCGACCCGGAGCGCGTCGCGCAGGTGGTTCGCAGGTGGGTGCGTGACAGTGAGTGAGGACAAGCAGGCAGTCGACCTGAAGCCGCTGGAACAGGCTGCGATCCTGTTGCTGTCGGTCGGCGAGGCCAATGCCGCGCGCATCCTGCGCCACCTCGGTCCCAAGGAAGTGCAGAAGGTCGGTGCGCAGATGGCCAGCATGGCCGATATCGACGCCAGCGACGTGGCGCACGTCATGGAACGGCTGCTCGCGGAGGCGAACACCGCCAGCGGACTCGGTGTGGGCACCGAGTCCTATATCCGCAACGTGCTGGTGGAGGCGCTCGGCGAGGAACGCGCGAGCACGCTGATCGACCAGATCCTGATGAGCGACAAGACCAAGGGGCTGGAAGCGCTGCGCTGGATGAACCCGAAGCTGGTCGCGAACACGATCCGCGGCGAGCACCCGCAGATCCAGGCCGTGATCCTGTCCTACCTGCACCCCGACCAGGCGGCCGAGGTGCTGACGCATTTTCCCGACAAGGCGCGTGGCGACCTGCTGATGCGCGTGGCCACCATGGAATCGGTGAACGCCAGCGCGCTGCAGGAACTCAACCGCATCGTCGAGGGCGAACTCGCCGGCTCCGCGCTGCCGCAGGGTCAGTTCCGCGGCGGCATCAAGTTCGCGGCCGACATCATGAACAACCTCGAGAGTGCGACCGAACAGGCGCTGATGGAGCAGATCCGCGAGGCCGACGAAACCCTGGGGAGCCGCATCCAGGACCTGATGTTCGTGTTCGACGATCTGAAGAACATCGACGACCAGGGCATCCAGTCGCTGCTGCGCGAGGTGTCGTCGGAGGTGCTGGTGCTGGCGTTGAAGGCCGCCGACGAGGAGCTGAAAAAGAAGATCTTCGGCAATATGTCCAAGCGCGCCGGCGATCTGCTGCGCGAGGATCTCGAGGCGAAGGGGCCGGTGCGCGTCAGCGATGTCGAGAACGCCCAGCGCGAGATCCTCGCGGTGGCGCGGCGCATGGCCGACGCCGGCGAAATCTCGCTCGGTGGCAGTTCGGAGGCGATGATATGAGGGCGCGCGCCCGATGAGCCGGCAACGGCGCATTCCGGCCGGACACGGCACGCCGTATGTCGCCTGGGCCCTGCCGAACGTCGCCGGTGCCGCGGTGGTGCGGGCCGAGAGCGTGCGCGGCCGCCAGCGGCGGATCCCGGCCGCTGCGGCCGGCGGAGCGCCGTTCGCCGGCGAGGGGTTGGAGCGCGAGCTCGCGGGGAGCGTGCGCGCCGGTGTCTTTTCGCCCGGCGTCAGCGCGCACGAACTCGAGACGATCGTCGCGTCGGCCGTCGAGGAAGGGCGACGCGAGGGCTTCGTGGCCGGTCACGAGGAGGGCTACGCGGCCGGCGAACGCGCCGGGCGCGAGGCGGGTCTCGCGGGCGGCCGGCGGTATCTGCAGGATGCCGCAGGGCGTTTCGCGAGCCTGCTCGAGGCGCTGCAGGCGCCGCTGCTCGGGCAGGAGCAGGCGTTGCGTGAGGCGCTGCTCGCGGCGGTGGTGCAGATCGCGCGCGCGGTGCTGCGCGTGGAGACACGCCTGCAGCCCGGACACATCGCGACGGTGGTCGAGGAGGCCCTGGCGGCGCTGCCCGTCGGTGCGCGCAATGTGCGCGTGTTCGTCAGCGCGGCCGATCGCGCGCTGCTGGAGGATTTCGGCGGCGGCGAGGCGGTGCCCGCGCTGCTGATCGATCCGGCGCTGGGTCCCGGCGACTGTCGGGTCGAGACCGACGATTCGTTGGTCGATTTCACGCAGTCGGCGCGCTTCGACGAGATCATCGGACAGTTCCTCGGCCGCGCGGAGTGCGGCGGCACGCGATGAGCGCCACGCCGCACGCCGATTTCGTGCGCGCGGCGGCGGCGCGCATCGCTCATGACTGCGCGGCCGTCGCCGAGGGACGACTCACGCGTGTGATCGGCATGACGCTGGAGGCCGTGGGGCTCGACTGCGCGCTCGGACAACGCTGCCGGATCCGCCTGCACGACGGCGCCACGGTGGTCGCCGAGGTGGTCGGTTTCAGCGGTGAACGCGTGTTCCTGATGCCGGCGGCGCGCACCGGCGGGCTGCGTCCGGGTCTGCGCGTGCGCCCGCTCGTCGACGGGGCCGGCGTGCCCTGCGGTGACGGGTTGCTGGGGCGTGTGCTCGACGGTGCCGGGCAAGCGATCGATGGCTGCGGACCGTTGGTCGACGTGGATTTCCTGCCGCTCGACGGGCGCCCCATCAACCCCCTGCAACGTGCCCCCATCCGCACGCCGCTCGACGTGGGTGTGCGCTCGATCAACGCGCTGCTGACGGTAGGTCGCGGGCAGCGGCTCGGGATCTTCGCGGGCAGCGGCGTGGGCAAGAGCATGCTGCTCGGCATGATGACACGCTTTACCGAAGCAGACGTCACGGTGGTCGGACTGGTCGGAGAGCGCGGACGCGAGGCGCGCGAATTCGTCGAGGATATCCTCGGCGCCGAGGGCATGCGGCGCGCGGTGGTGGTCGTCTCGCCGGCCGACGACGTGCCGCTGTTGCGCCTGCGCAGCGCGCGGCTCGCCACGCGCATCGCCGAGGACTTCCGCGACCGCGGGCGCCATGTGCTGCTGCTGATGGACTCGTTGACGCGCTTCGCGCACGCGCAGCGTGAGATCGGGCTCGCGGTGGGCGAGCCCCCGGCCACGCGCGGCTACCCGCCGTCGGTGTTCGCGCGCATCCCCGATCTCGTGGAGCGGGCCGGCAACAGCGAGCAGGGGCGCGGATCGATCACCGCGTTCTATACGGTACTGACCGAGGGCGACGACCTGCAGGACCCGGTGGCTGACGCGGCGCGCGCGATCCTCGACGGGCACGTGGTGCTGTCGCGCACGCTGGCCGAGGAGGGGCTGTACCCGGCGGTCGACGTCGAGGCCTCGATTTCGCGCGCGATGCCGGCGATCACCGGCGCCGGGCACCGGCGCGCGGCGCAGGAGTTCAAGAAGCTCTACGCGCGCTACCAGCAGAGCCGGGACCTGATCAGTGTCGGGGCCTATGTGGCGGGGAGCGATGCGGACACCGATCGCGCGGTCGGACGGATGCCGGCGATGCGGCGCTTCCTGCAGCAGGAACTCGACGAGAGCGTACCGTTCGCGGACAGCCTTGCGCAGCTCGAAGGATTGTTCGAGGAGCCCGCCGGTACGCAGGCCCTGACCCGCCGGGCAGCGCGTGCCAGCGAGCGCGGCGGGCCGGGAGGCAGCGGATGACGAGGACGCGGGCGGGCCGGCTGCGCATGCTGGCGCAGCTCGCGGCGCTGGCCGAAAACGACGCACGCCTGCGGCTCGGGCGGGCGAACGCGGAACTCCACCGACGCGAGGCGCAGCAGCTGCAGCTGGCCGACTACGCGCGTGAATACGCGGAACGCTGGGTGCAGGCCGGACGGCAGGGGATCGATGGCCACACGCTCGGCCGTCTGGCGGCGTTCCGGGCCAGCCTGGACGCCACGCTCGAGGTCCAGCGCGAAGCCGTGACGCAGGCGCGTGAGGGCAGCGTGCAGGCGGTGGAGCGCTGGCGGGCGGCGCGCAATCGCCAGCGCGCCTTCGACGAGTTGACGGCGCGCGCGCTGCGCGGCGAGGAGAGTGTCGCCCAGCGGCGCGAACAGCAGCGTATCGACGATATCGGTGCCGCGGGGCAACGCAACGGATCCCCGGAGCAGGCATGAGCCTCGCGTCGATGCATCGCGCATTGGTCGTCGATGACTTCGAAAGCATGCGAATTATAATTCGTAACATATTGCTTCAAATGGGTTTTGATGAGGCTGACATGGTGCCGGACGGCGAGCGTGCACTGCGCATGCTGGGAGGCGGCGATTACGATCTGCTGGTCACCGACTGGAGCATGCCGGGCATGGACGGCATCGAACTGGTGCGGGCCGTGCGTGCCGACCCCCGCCTGGCCGGGCTGCCGGTGCTGATGGTCACGGCCGAGGCGGGGCGCGAGCGCGTGCTGCGTGCGATCGAGGCGGGCGTCGACGAGTATCTGGTGAAGCCGTTCACGCAGCAGGCGCTGCGTGCCAAGGTCGAGCGTCTGCGCGTGCGCCTGCAGTCTGGACATGCATCTCCGGCACGCACTTCCGACGACTGAACGGATCGCCAGGGCTGGCTGGCGCGCCGCTTGCAGTGCCATGCGCTGCAGCGATCTGTCACGGAGGCGTGCATGCCGATGTCCCCAGTCAACCCGGGTGGAGCCGGAGCCGGTTCGGTGGCCGATTCCTTGCTCGGGCTGATTACTCCCGAGATCCCTGCCGCGGTCGCTGGTGATGCCACCCGCGCCCGTGTGGCCGCATTCGCGCAGGTTCTCGGCTCGCTTCTGAACGTGGTTAGAAAGCCCACGGAAGATATTGATCTGGAAACGATTAGTCCTATCGAGGCTGGTGTGTCCGTGGGGGGCGAGGGCGTTGTAGTGGATGCCGCGCCCGACATCACGATGCTCTTCCGCACTGCGGTCACGCCCGCCGACTACGGGGACGATCACCCGGGCCACACCGGGTGCGATCCGCTGGCGGCCGTCGCGGTGCCGGCTGGCGCATCGGTCGGGGGACTGCTGCTTGCCGTACCGCCGGCGATGCACACGGCCACGGTCGCGTTCGCGGCAGGCAAGGAGTTGCCGGCGGCGGACAACGCATTGCCGCCGGCGGGGTCCGTGGTGGCAGTGGGAGACGCTGCCGTTGATCAGCGTCCGGTGTCAGCGCAGGCAGCGTTCGCAGCGGGGTTGGCTGGGCCGGCCACGGCCGGAGCCGCGTCGCCTCCGGTGGTGCCGACCGCGGCCGTGACCGCGTCGCCCCCGGTCGTGTCGTCCCTGGCGCCTCAGGTGTCGATCGAGGCCGAGGCCACCGAGGCTGTTGCAGCGAAAGGCGCGGATGTTCCGAGGCAGGCAGCGGACCCGGCGCGTGTGGTGTCCGTGGACGCGGACGGGTTGCTTACCGCCACGCGTTCGCCAGCTGCGCCTGCGGCGACCGCTGACGCCCCCGTCCCGGAGGGAATGCCGGCGAGCAGGTCGATGCGCGCGGTTGCGGCCGCGTCCATGACGGATGCCGGAGTCCGAGTCCCATTTGACGAAGGCGGCGCCCCGCCGGTAGTCGGCGACACGGCCCGGCAGTCGCGAGCGACGTGGTCGCCCGCGCACGCGTCGTCCCTGGAAACCCCGGCCGGAATACGGGGCATGCCGTTGCCGTCGGATGCCGAGCCCGCGGCACGGGAAGCGGGCATGCAAGGGCCACCGTCAATACCGGCGGCAGGGGGGCGCTCGCGACCAATGACCGCGTTGCCTGCCTCTGTTGGCGCGGGCGTCTGGTCGGTTGCGGAGCCTCGGCGAAGTGCCACAGCGGCGCCGGTTCCCGCGCTGGATCGGGCAGCCGGTGCAGAGGCTGCGCCCGCCACACTGCCTCCGGCTCGGTCCGACCTGGCGGCACCGGTGGCGCTGGCGGTGCGGACCGAAGACGTGGCACCGTCCGTGCGTGCCGCATCGGCTGATCCGGTGACCGATCCGTCGGCGGTGCCCGGGCGTGCGGGGCGCGCGCAGCGAGTGACGGAGGCGGTGCGAGCCGCGGTGCCGGTGGAAACTGCGGGCACCGGTACATCGCCGGGCGTGACGCCCACGCCCGCCGGCATGGCGAGCGTGGGCGAGTTCGCACGGGCCGGCGCGCCGTTGCGGGTCGACACACCGCTCCCGGTCAGCGCGGCAAGCGGCGTGGAACCGCCGACTCCGGGCGCGCAGTCGGCTGCTGGAGTGCATCCGCTGGCTCCCGTCGCGCCGGCCTTGCCGGCCACCGACGCCAGCGCCCGCGCCCCGTTCGCACCGCTGGCGTTCGCCGAGGCCGCGCAGTGGGCCGGCGAACTCGATGCCCGGGTGCGCTGGTTCGTAGGCCGCGGGATCGGCACGGCCGAGATCCGGCTCGACCCGCCGGAGCTCGGTCCGCTGCAGGTGACGGTGCATACGCAGCGCGAGGGAGCCAGCGTACATTTCTCGGCCGCGAGCGCGCCGGTGCGCGATCTGCTCGAGCACTCGCTGCCGCGGCTGCGCGAGCTGCTCGAGAACGGCGGCATGAACCTGGTCGACGTGAACGTCTCGCAGCAGCGTCACGGTGGTGGGTATCGGGAAGCGCCGTCCGATCCGGGGTTCGGCCTTGTTGCCGCGGCGGACTCCGGGTCCGGCGTGACGGTCCGTGATGCGGCGCCGCGGGCCACGCGGGGGATCATCGACGCCTACGTGTGACGCTGCTCGCGCCAGCGTGCCCGCCACTGTGCTAAGTTTCGCGCTCCGGAACGGGTCGCGCCGACGTGGCTGGCATGGCGATTGCTCATGCCGCAGCAACGGCGCCACGGTGACAGGATACTGGCATGGCCGAAAAGACTGTGAACAACGGTGACGCAGGCGCGGATGCCGCCAGGGGCGGCCGCAAGAAGCCGCTGATCATGGCGGCCGCCGCGATCGCGTTGCTCGGACTCGGCGTGGGTGTGGGCGTGCTGCTCGGCGGCCGCTCGAGCCCGCCCGAGGAAGCAGCACCGCAGGCGGCGGCCGGGCCGGCGCCGGCGATCTACGTATCGCTGGGCGACAGGTTCATGGTCACGTTGCAGTACGAGGGGCGCCAGCGCTACTGCAAGACGTCGCTGAGTGTGATGACGCGCGACGAGGCCGTCGTCGAGGAGCTCGGGGTCCACGCACCCCTGATCCGTGGCCGGCTCGATTCGCTGCTCGGCGAGCAGGATTTCGGGCAGCTGCGCACCGACGCCGGACGCCAGGCGCTGCGCGGGCGGATCCTGGCCACGGTGCAGGAGGTGCTGCAGAAAGAGATCGGGCAACCCGGTGTGGAGCAGGTGTACTTCACCGACCTGGTGCTGCAGTGACGCGGTATCGGGCGCATCGCTGAGGGAGTGCGCGCAACGTGCAGGACTTGCTGTCACAGGACGAGATCGACGCGCTGCTGCATGGTGTGGGCGGCGGCGAGATCGAACTCGGACCGGAAGCGCCCACGCGCGAGTTCCAGTACTACGACCTCACCAGCCAGGACAGGATCGTGCGTGGGCGCATGCCGGCGCTCGAGCGCACCAACGAGCGCTTCGCACGCCAGTTGCGCACCGGCTTTCGCGGCTTGCTGCGGCGCGGGCTGGACATCGGCTACGAGGGGATGCAGATCCAGAAGTTCGGCGAGTACGCCGGCAGCCTGCTGACGCCCACCAGCATCAACGTGGTGCGTCTCGATCCGTTGCCCGGCTACGCGCTGGTGGTGATGGATGCGCGGCTGGTGTTCCTGCTGGTCGACAACTTCTTCGGTGGCGGGCGTTTCCACGCCAGGATCGAGGGCCGCGAGTTCACGCCCGCCGAGACACTGGTGGTCGATCGTGTGCTGGAGACGATCTTCGCCGAACTCGAGAAGGCGTGGGGCGGCGCCTCGGCGCTGAAGGTGCAGTTGTTGCAGAAGGAGTCGACGCCGGAGGCGGCCGGGATCTTCAACGCCAACGACATCGCGGTGGTCAGCTCGTTCAACGTCGAGTTCGACGTCAGCGGCGGCAAACTGCACCTGGTGGTGCCGTACGGCATGGTCGAGCCGATCAAGGCGCTGCTCGACCGCTCGGCGCTAAGCGACGCCGACTCGCGCGGCAATCGCTGGGAGGCGGCGCTGAAGGAGAACATCCGCGACGCGCGTGTCGGCCTCAACTGCCGCGTCGCCGAGACCGAGATCTCGCTGCGCGAGGTGATCGACCTCGAGGTGGGCGACGTGATCCCGATCGAGCAGCCGCAACCCGTGCTCGGGGTCGACGACATCGCGCTGTTCCAGGTGCGCCTCGGCACGCTGAAGGGCAACCTCGCGCTGCAGGTGCTGAGCAAGATCGATCGCCCGGACTGACGGCGGCGGACGGAGAGAAGACGCAATGAGCAATGACGACGACACCGCGACAGCCTCCGGCGCCTCCAGGGGCGCAGGGCTGCCGGAATTCGCTGCCACGCCGGCGGCTCGCCAGCTCAACCCGGACCTCGAGATGATCCTCGACATCCCCGTGCGGCTGTCGATGGAGGTAGGCAACACACAGATCTCGATCCGCGATCTGCTGCAGCTGGGGCAGGGTTCGGTGATCGAGCTCGACCGCCTCGCCGGCGAGCCCCTCGATGTGCTGGTCAACGGCACCCTGATCGCCCACGGCGAGGTCGTGGTCGTGAACGACAAGTTCGGTATCCGCATGACCGACGTGATCAGCGCCTCGGAGCGCATCCGCAAGCTGGGCTGAACGGGCTGCCGCGGGCGGTCTTGCGGCTGCGCCGGCGCGATCCCGCTATACTACGCGGCCTTTTCGCCCCGCCTCCGCCGCACGAGGCGGCGGAGCGCCTGCCAGGACCGTGGACCCGATGAACGTTCGTACCCGCATCGCCCCCTCACCGACCGGTGATCCGCACGTCGGCACCGCGTACATCGCGCTGTTCAACCTGTGCTTCGCGCGCCAGCACGGCGGCACGTTCATCCTGCGCATCGAGGACACCGACCTTGCGCGCAGCACGCCGGAATCCGAGGCGGCGATCCTCGAGTCGCTGCGCTGGCTCGGGCTGAGCTGGGACGAGGGCCCGGACGTCGGCGGACCGCACGCACCGTACCGCCAGAGCGAACGTGGCGGGATCTACCGCGAGCACGCCGACCGTCTGCTCGCCAGCGGGCACGCGTTCCGCTGCTTCTGCAGCCCCGAGCGGCTCGATGCGCTGCGCCGCGAGCAGAGCGCAGCGCAGCAGCAGCCCGGCTACGACGGCCACTGCCTCGGACTCGCACCCGCGGAGGTCGCACGGCGCGTGGCGGCCGGCGAGGCGTCGGTGGTGCGCATGAAGGTGCCGCGCGAGGGTGTGTGCCGCGTCGAGGACATGCTGCGCGGCGTGATCGAGGTCGAGTGGACGCAGGTCGACATGCAGGTGCTGCTGAAGGCCGACGGCATGCCCACGTACCACCTCGCCAACGTGGTCGACGACCACCTGATGGGTATCACGCACGTGCTGCGCGGCGAGGAGTGGATCAATTCCGCGCCCAAGCACCTGCTGCTGTACCGGTACTTCGGCTGGCCGGCGCCGGTGCTCTGCCATATGCCGTTGCTGCGCAACCCCGACCGCAGCAAGCTCAGCAAGCGCAAGAATCCGACCAGCATCCTGTACTACCGCCGCATGGGCTATCTGCCCGAGGCGCTGCTGAACTACCTCGGACGCATGGGCTGGTCGATGCCCGACGAGCGCGAGAAGTTCACGCTCGACGAGATGCTGAGCGCCTTCGACATCGGGCGCGTCTCGCTCGGCGGACCGGTGTTCGACCTCGACAAGCTGAGCTGGCTGAACGCGTTGTGGCTGCGCGAGAACTTCACGCCCGAACAGCTCGCCGACCGCCTGGTGGAGTGGGCGTACAACCGCGACACCCTGCTGCGCGTGCTGCCGCACCTGCAGCCGCGCATGGAGCGGCTCAGCGATTTCGCGCCGGCCGCGGCGTACCTGGTCTCGGGCATGCTGCCGCTGGGCGAACACAGCTTTGCCGAGCTGAAGCTGGAGCGCGAGCGGCTGCTCGAGTTGCTGCAATTCACCCAGTGGCGCCTCGAGGCCGTCACCCGCTGGGACCGCGACACGATCTTCGCCGCGCTGAAGGAACTGGCGGCGCAGATGGAGCTCAAGATCCGCGATTTCCTCGCGCCGCTGTTCATCGCGATCGCCGGCACCTCGGCGTCGATCTCGGTGATCGACTCGATGCAGATGCTCGGCTCGGACCTCTCGCGTGCGCGCATCCGCCACGCGATCGAGGCGCTGGGCGGGCTCTCGAAGAAACGCCTGAAGGAGGTCGAGAAGGCCTACGCCGCACTGTCCTCGCCCCGCTGAGCGGCGGTACGGCGCAGTCCCCGGCCGTGCACGATCGCGTACACGGCCGGGATCACGGCCAGCGTCAGCAGCGTCGATGACAGCATGCCGCCGACCATCGGCGCGGCGATACGCCGCATCACCTCCGATCCGGTGCCGCTGCTCCACATGATCGGCAGCAGGCCGGCGGTGATCGCGACCACCGTCATGATCTTCGGACGCACACGCCCGGCAGCGCCTTCCATGATCGCCTCGTAGAGGTCCGCCAGCGCGGGTCGGCGGGCAGCCTGCGCCGAGCGCGCGCACGCGGCCTCCCACGCCTGGTCCAGGTAGAACAGCATCACGACGCCCGTTTCGGCCGCCACGCCGGCGAGCGCGATGAAACCGATCGCCACCGCCACGCTGAGCTGGTAGTCGAGCGCCCACACCAGCCACACGCCGCCGACCAGCGCGAACGGCACCGACAGCATCACGATCAGCGCCTCGCCGGCGCGGCGGAAGTTCAGGTACAGCAGCAGGAAGATGAGCGCCAGCGTCACCGGCACGACGACGCGCAGCTTCGCGGCAGCGCGCTGCATGTATTCGAACTGGCCGCTCCAGGTCGCGTAGTAGCCCGGGGGGAAGTTCACCCGGTCGGCCACCGCACGCTGCGCGCGCTCCACATAACCGCCGAGATCGCGCTCGCGCACATCGACGAACACGTAGGCCGACAGCAGCGCGTTCTCGGTGCGGATCGCCGGCGGCCCGGGTTCGATGCGCAGCGTCGCGAGCTGCCCCAGCGGGATCATGGCGCCGTCGGGGGCGGGCACCAGCACGTGGCGCGCGATGGCATCGGGGTCGGCCCGCAGCTCGCGCGGGTAGCGCACGCCCACCGCGTAGCGTTCGCGGCCCTCGACGGTGGTGGTGACGGTTTCGCCGCCGAGAGCGCTCGCGATCGTCTGTTGCACGTCGTCGATCGACAGTCCGTAACGGCCCAGCCGCTCGCGGTCCGGTTCGATGTTCAGGTAATGGCCGCCGGTCAAGCGCTCGGCGTAGACGCTGCCGGTGCCGGGCAGCTCGCGTACCACGGCCTCGATCTCGCGCGCCACGCGCTCGAGTTCGGCCAGCTCGCTGCCGAACACCTTGATGCCGACCGGCGTGCGGATGCCGGTCGACAGCATGTCGATGCGCCCCTTGATCGGCATCGTCCACGCGTTCGCCACGCCCGGGAAGCGCAGCGCGGCGTCGAGCTCGTCGATCAGGCGGTCCATCGTGAGGCCTGCGCGCCACTCGGCCGGCGGCTTCAGCGTGATGATCGTCTCGAACATCTCGAGCGGTGCGGGATCGGTCGCGGTCGCGGCGCGGCCCGCCTTGCCGAACACCGTGGCCACTTCCGGGAAACTGCGGATGATCGCGTCCTGGCGCTGCAGCAGCTCGGCGGCTGCGGTCACGCCGAGCCCGGGCGGCGTGGTCGGCATGTAGAGCAGGGTGCCTTCGTTCAGCGTCGGCATGAATTCGCTGCCGATGCGACTCGCCGGCAGTGCGGTCGCGACCAGCACCGCCAGCGCGCAACCGAGCGTGGCCCAGCGGTGGCGCAGCACCGCGGCGATCAGCGGCCGGTACGCCGCGACCAGCGCCCGGTTCACCGGGTTGCGCTGCTCGGGCAGGATCCGGCCGCGAACGAACAGCAGCATCAGCACCGGCACCAGCGTCACCGACAGCAGCGCGGCAGCCGCCATGGCGAAGGTCTTGGTGAACGCCAGCGGGTGGAACAGCCGGCCTTCCTGTGCCTCGAGCGCGAACACCGGCAGGAAGGACACGGTCACGATCAACAGGCTGAAGAACAGCGCCGGACCGGTCTCGCGGCACGCCGCGAGGATCAGCTGCGCGCGCGGGCGCTGGCCGGCGTCGCGCTCGATGTGCCGGTGCGCGTTCTCGATCATCACGATCGCCGCGTCGACCATCGCGCCGATGGCGATCGCGATGCCGCCAAGGCTCATGATGTTCGAGCCGACGCCGGCGAGCCGCATCGCCAGGAACGCCATCAGCACCGCCACCGGCAGCATCAGGATCGCGACCAGAGCGCTCGGCAGGTGCAGCAGGAACAGGGCGCAGACCAGCGCGACGATCACGCTCTCCTCCAGCAGCGTGGTGCGCAGCGTCGCGATCGCCTCGCGGATCAGTTGCGAGCGGTCGTAGACGGTGCGGATGTCCACGCCGTCCGGAAGCCCGGGCGTGATCTCGGCGATGCGCTGCTTCAGCGCGTCGATGACCGCCAGCGCGTCGCCGCCGTGGCGCGCCACCGCGATGCCGCCGACCGTCTCGCCTTCGCCGTCGAGCTCGGCGATGCCGCGGCGCTCCTCGGGCACCAGTTCGACGCGCGCGACGTCGCCCAGGCGCACCGCCACGCCGCCGGCGCTGCGCAGCACGATGTCCTCGAGGTCCCGGCGACCGCGCAGGTAGCCCTTGCCGCGGATCATGTACTCGCGTTCCGCCATCTCGATCACGCGGCCGCCCACGTCGCGGTTGCCGGCGCGGATCGCGCTCCTGATCGTTCCGGCATCGATGCCGAAGGCGTGCATGCGGTGCGGATCGATGCTCACCTGGTACTGCTTCACGAAGCCGCCGATGCCTGCGACCTCGGCGATGCCGGGGGTCTGCGTCAGCTGGTAGCGCAGGTACCAGTCCTGCAGCGTACGCAGCTCGCCGAGGTCGTGTGCGCGGCTGCTCAGGGCGTACTGGTACACCCAGCCCACGCCGGTGGCGTCGGGGCCGAGCGTCGGCGTGACGCCCTCGGGCAGGCGTCCCCGCGCGGTGTCCAGGTACTCCAGCACCCGCGAGCGCGCCCAGTAGACATCGGTTCCCTCCTCGAAGATCACGTACACGAACGAGGCGCCGAAGAACGAAAAGCCGCGCACGACGCGCGCGCGCGGCACCGCGAGCAACGCGCTCGAGAGCGGGAACGTGAGCTGGTCCTCGACCACCTGCGGCGCCTGCCCGCCGTACTCCGTGTAGACGATGACCTGCACGTCGGACAGGTCGGGCAGGGCATCGACCGGGGTATGCAGCAGGGCGTAGCCGCCGGCCGCGGTGATTCCCGCCGCCAGCACCAGCACCAGCACCATGTTGCGCAACGACCATGCGATCAGTGCCTGCAGCATCGTCAGTGCCCTCCGTGTCCGTGCGCGTGGGAACCCGCTTCCGCGTCGCTGCCGTCGGCGTCGGCCGGCGCCGCGGAGAATCCCGCCAGCGCCGCGCGCAGGTTGCTCTCGGCATCGAGCAGGAAGTTCGCGCGCACCACCACGCGCTCGCCGGCGGCCAGCCCGGACAGGATCTCGACGTGGGCAGCCCCGCGGCGTCCGGGCACCACCACCCGTGGCTCGAACACACCCTCGGCGTGCTCGACCAGCACCAGCTGGCGCAGCCCGCTGTCGATCAGCGCCGAGTCCGGAACCAGCAAGACGCGTTCGTTTGCGCCGCTCGCCTGCAGTTCCACGCGCCCGAACATGCCGGGGCGCAGGCGCAGTTCCTCGTTCGGCAGCGCGATGCGGACGCGCGCGGTGCGCGTCGCCTGGTCCAGGGTCGGATAGACGAAATCGACGCTGCCTGCGAAGACTTCACCGGGAAAACCGTCGATGCGCAGCCGCGCCGGCTGGCCGCGGCGGAGCTCGCCGAGGTCATGCTCGTGCACGTTCGCGATCACCCAGACGGTGCGCAGATCGGCCAGGCTGTAAAGCGTCTCGCCGCTCGCGAAGCGCGCGCCGGCGACGGCGGTCTTCGCGAGCACGGTGCCGTCGGCCGGGGCGTGCACGCCCACCGTCGCGAGCGGCTCGCCGGAGCGCTCCAGCGCCCCGATCTGCGCTGCGTCGAAGCCTGCGTTCAGCAAGCGCGCGCGCGCCGTGCGCAGCAGCTGCGCACCGAAGCCGTCGCTGCCGCTGCGCGCGGCATCGTGTGCGATCAGGTACTCCTGCTGCGCGGTGAGCAGTTCCGGACTGTAGGCAGTGAACAGCAGCTCGCCGCGGCGCACCGTGCGCCCCGTCTCGGCGACGTGCAGCGTGTCGATCCAGCCCGCGAAGCGCGGCGCCACGGTGCCCAGCGTGCGCTCGTCGGCCTCGATCACGCCGGGGGCGAGCAGCGCCCGATCGAGCGCGCCGAGTGCGGCGGCCTCGCTGCGCACGCCGATCTTCTGCACGCGCGCCGGCGGGATGCGCAGCAGCCCGTGGCCGGCGCTCGCCTCATCGGTGAGATCGTCGGCGTAGACCGGGATGTAATCCATGCCCATGTTGTCTTTCTTCGGTACCGGCGAGACGTCGGGCAGGCCCATCGGGTTGCGGTAGTAGAGCGGCTGGCGGGCCCCGGAGGGCACCGTGGCGGCCTGCTCCGGCGACGCCGATGGCCCTCGATCGGACCGGTGATCGATCCACATGCCTGACAGGATCCCGGCGCCGAACAGCGCCAGCGTGGCGACGGTACGAGCGATCGTGTTCATGGCTGGACTCCGGTCAGGCGTTCGAATCCGGCGACCGCGAGCTGCTGGCGCAGGGCGGCGTCGATCTGTTGTCGGCGCGCGTCGCGGATCCGCAGGGCGGCGGCGACCACGGCGTCGAAGTCGAGCTGCGCGTTGCCGTAGGCCGCGAGCGCCGAGCGGTACGTCAGCCGCGCTTCCGGCAACAGCCGTTCGCCCACGATCCGCTCTGCTTCGCGCGCGGAGACGTACTCGGCGCGCGTGCCGGCCGCGGCCGTGCGCAAGGCGAGCAGTGTGGCGCGGCGGCGCTCGCCGGCGGCGAGCTGCAGCCCTCGGCGTTCGCGCTCCCGCGCGTGGGTGCCGCCGTGCAGCGGCAGCGTGAACCCGACCATCAATTCCCAGGTCTCGAAGCGGTTGCCACGCTGCACCGGGGTGAGGCCCACCGTCAGGTCGGGGTAGCGCTCGCGCGTCGCGAGCTCGCGCTCGGCCTCACGCTGGCGCAGCTCGCGCTCGGCGATTTCGAGTGCCGGCGAAACGAAGTCCTCGCCGTCGAGCACGCGTTCGCTGGCCGGCTCGAAGCCGTCCGTCGCCGGCAGTGGTCCCGGCGGCGGCAGAGGTGTCTCGAGCGGTTCGCCGCTCAGGGCGTTCAGCGCGATGCGGGCGCGCGTGACGCGGGCGCGCAGCGCCTCGGCCTCGATCAACAACGCGCTCTGCTCGGTCCGTGCGCGGAGCAGATCCTGCTGCGGACCGAGTCCCGCGGCGTGGCGTTCCGTGGCGCTTGCGAGCGCCTGCGCGAGCAACGCCGAGGTTTCCTCGAGCAGCTCGAGCTCCGCGCTGGCGGCGTGGTATTCGGCGAAGCTCTCGCGCAGCGCGGCGCGCAGTTCCGCGAGCGTTTGCCCGCTGCGTGCGCGGCGGCCGGCGTGCGCGGCGCTCGCTGCCTCGCGCGCCAGCGCTCGCTTGCCCCACAGCGGCACGCGCTGCTCGACGGTGTACTTGGTGGTGCCGACCTGATCGGGGCGAAGGTCGCCGTCGTCGATGTCCATCAGCTCGATGCGAAGTTCCGGATCGGGCAATGCGTAGGCGGCGTCGATCGCCGCACGCGCCGCGTCGGCTTCGGCCTGCACGGCGCGATACTCCGGATGCGTGGCGGCGAGGCGTCCGAGCAGCGCCTCATAGTCGAGGGTTGGCTGCTCGGGGCTGCCGGCCGTCACGGCACGGGCCGCGAGCAGCAACAGGGCGAGGTATGCACGTTTCATGGTCCTGTCCACCGGTCGGGTGTGGCTGCGTTCGACGATCCGCCGACGGCGCCCCCGCGCCACGGCGGGCTGCGCCGGGACATCGTGGACGGGGCCGGGTGCGCGGCCTGCACGCTGTGTCGCGTGCCGGCTTCGCGGGGTCGTCAATGAGTGAAGGCGGGGGCTTGGGGCCGCGCGGTTGCGCGGGCGTGCCCCCCGACTCAGGCGGGAGGACGAAGCGGTAGCGAGGTATGCGCGGGAGCGAGGGCCGCGCGCGGCGGCAGCCCCTCGTAGCCGTGCCCGGGCGACGACAGCCGTAACGGCAGGTCGAGCGCGAGCGGCAGCTTGGCGGCGCCGCCGCAGCTGCCGGCACAGTTGCCGGCACAGGTGCCGGTATGGGAGGCGTCGTGCGTGCAGTCACCGGTGGGCGCACCGGGGCAGCACGGATGCGAGGCGGTGGTGTGATCGGTGCCGTGTGCGACGTGCGCCCCGCCGGTGTCGTGGCCGTCGTGCGAACCGAGCGTGGAGGCCGGCATATCGGCGCCACGCGCATAGCCGTGCACGGGCAGCGCGAGGCAGGCCCACAGCACGAGGAACAGCGTCACGAACGGTCGGTGCATCGGTTGCGCGTGATGGCCGGGTTGAACGGGTGTGTCGAAGGGTGAGGCCGCTCCGCTGCCGTGTCAAGCGCGCGCCGGCGGCAATTCACCCGAAGGCGCGCGGCATCGGCAGGTTCAACGTCGTGAGTCCGCCGTTGACGCCGACGATGTCACCGGTCACATACGAGGCCGCCGGCGACACCAGATACAGCGCGCAGGCCGCGATGTCCTCGACTTCGCCGAGCCGCGCCATCGGTGTCAGCTCGATCATGCGGCGTTCGATCTCGGGGTTGCGCACCACGAACTCCAGCGCCTCGGTGCGTGTCGAGCCGACCGCGATCGCGTTGACGCGGATCTTCGGCGCGAACTCCTGCGCGAGTTCGCGGGTCAGCAGCGACAGCGCCCCCTTGGCGGTGCCGTAGGCGGCGAAGCCCGGCGCGGGGTGGTTGCCGGCCACCGAGGAGATGTTGAGGATCGCGCCGCCGCCGGCGGTCTCGACCATGCGCGGCGCGGCGATCCGCGACAGCGCGAAGGCGGTGCCCACGTTGAAGCGGAACGCGTTGACGAAATCGGTGGTCGAGGTCTTCAGCGCCGGTCCCGGCGGCGAGCCGCCAGCGTTGTTGACCACGATGTCGAGCCTGCCGAAGGTATCGAGCGCGGCCTTCACCAGCGCTTCGAGCTGATCCTCGCGCATCACGTCGGTGGGCAGCGCGAGTGCGCGAGCACCGGTGGCGCGGATGCCGTCGGCGACCGCATCGATCTGCGCCTGCGTGCGCGCACCGATCACCACGCTGGCGCCGGCTTCGGCGAAGGCGCGCGCGCAGGCCGCGCCGATGCCGCGCCCGGCGCCCGTCACCAGCGCCACCTTGCCGTCGAGGCGAAACATGTCGAGGATGCCCATCGCGCGAGGTCCCCTGGGTTCATTCGATCCGGCGAGGCTAGCAGCTCGGCCGCGTCGTGCCAAATGACGCTTCGTACAGCCGCGAGCGGAGGCCATGTGCCGAGCGTTCTTCGTTGTTGACAGTCCCCGATCGCATTCCTAAACTGCGCGCTCCTTTCTGGGGGCCATAGCTCAGCTGGGAGAGCGCTTGCATGGCATGCAAGAGGTCGCCGGTTCGATCCCGGCTGGCTCCACCAATCAAATCCAGTACGTCCACCGCCGTCCCGGGTGCTCTCCGGTTGCGTTGCGCGAGGCTGTGAGTGCGATCGCGCTCGTCCCCGCTGGTATCGATCGCGTTTGCCCTCGCGCTCGCGCCTGAGGCGCACGCCGCTCCCGCGCTGGAACTGCCGATCGCCTGCCGTCCTGGCGAGGACTGCTGGGTGGCGAACTATTTCGATGCCGATCCCTTGGCGCAGGCGTCGGATTTCCGCTGCGGTCCGCGCTCCTACGACGGTCACGACGGAGTCGATTTCGCGCTGCGCGACCTGGCGCGGATGCACGCGGGAGTGGCGGTGCGCGCCGCCGCCGACGGCGTGGTGCGCGCGGCGCGCGACGGCATGGACGATGTCGCGCTGGGTGCACAGCCCGCGCAGGCGCTGGCCGGGCGCGAGTGCGGCAATGGCGTGGTGCTGCAGCACGGCGACGGCTGGGAGACGCAGTACTGCCATCTGCGCCGCGGCAGCGTGCGCGTGAAGCCCGGCGATCGCGTGGTCGCGGGAGACGGGATCGCGCTCGTGGGGTTGTCGGGGCAAACCGAGTTCCCGCACCTGCATTTCGCGCTGCGCCACGCGGGCCAACGGCTGGATCCGTTCAGCGGGGCGGGGGCCGCGGCTGGCTGCGAGGCACCCGACCGACCGCTGTGGCGCGACGCGGCACGCCTCGGCTACGAGCCGGTCGCGCTCTACAACGCCGGTTTCGCGGCAGGCCCTCCCGATATCGACGCGATCCGCGCCGGCAGGCGCGACGACGGTCCCTATGCGCCGGACACGCCGGCGCTGGTGCTGTGGGTCGATATGTTCGGTGTACGCGCCGGTGACCGCGTGCGGCTGCGCATCGAGGCACCCGACGGCAGCGTGCTGCTCGATACCTGGCAAGCGGTGGAGCGCACGCAGGCGCGGCGCTTCGTGTTCGCCGGCGTGCGCCTGCGCACGCCGCGGTGGCTGCCCGGCGAGCATGTGGGTACGGTCACGCTGCGGCGCGCCGGGGACGGGGTCGAGTGCAGCCTGCGGCGCACGCTCGAAGTGCGCGCCGTGCCGAAGCCGGGCGTCGCGCCGTGAACGACGCGTGCGCAGCGCCCGGTGCTACCGCAATGCTCAGTCGGCGAGGTCCGGGATCAGCTTCGCGAAACGATCGATCATCGGCATGATCGCTTCGGGCTTGTCCCACAGATCGACCGCAACGCCCACGTTGACGCGGTGGATCCCGAGGTCGCGGTAGCGCTTCAGGGTGTCGAAGTCCGGCGTCTTCATCGCGACCAGCGAGATCTGCACCGCCGCGGGGTCACGTCCGGCGCGCTCCAGTTCGGCGCGAAAGCGCGTGATCGCGAGTTCGAGGTCGGCGAGCGCGAAATCCACCGGCATCCAGCCGTCGGCCCACTGCGCGGCGTGGCGGATTCCGGTACGGCCCATCACGCCGAACACGATCGGCGGCCCGCCCGGCTGCAGCGGCTGCGGGCTGCACCAGACCGGATCGAAGTCGATGAATTCACCGTGGTACTCGGCCCGCTCCTGGCGCCACAGCGCGCGCAGCGCCGCCACCGTCTCCTGCATCACGGCGTAGCGGCGCGCCCACGGGTGGCGGCTCGCGTTGGCGAACTCCTCGGCGTTCCAGCCCACGCCGCAACCGAGGATCACGCGCCCGCCCGAGAGCCGGTCCAGGGTGGCGATCGTCTTTGCCTGCGAAAACAGCTCGCGCTCCATCAGCAGCGCAACACCGCTGCCGAGTCGCAGCCGTGACGTGGCGGCGGCCGCGGCCGTCAGCGAAACCCACGGATCCATGATGTGCTTGTACGGCTCGGGCAGCGCGCCGCCGGCCGGGTAGGGCGTGCGCAGCGAACACGGTATGTGGCTGTGCTCGCCGTACCACAGCGATTCGAAGCCCCGCTCCTCGAGTTCGCGCGCCAGCACGTGCGGCGGCGGGTCCAGCGGGGTGTTCATCGAGTTGAAGCCGATGTGCATCGTCGGTGCTCTCCAGGCGGTGCGCGCAGTGTACTTCAGCGCTGGTGCGCGCGTGGCCGGTTCACGCTCGCGCCGGGGGCTGTTGTATATTCGGCGCAACCGGGTCATCCATGCGCGTGTGCGCGGCAAGGAGCAGGCAATGAACAAGGTGATGGTGGTGGTCGCGAGTCACGAGGCGGCGCGCGTGTTCGAGGCGCCGCACGGCAAGTCGGCGGTGCTCGAAGAGAACCACGACCTGCTGAATCCCTGCGCGCGGCTGCATACGGGCGATCTGGAGAGTGACCGCGGCGGTAGCGGCGGCAGCGGTTCCGCGGTGCACGGCATGGAGCGCGAGCGTGGTGCGAAGGAGGAGGAGTTGAGCCGCTTCGTGCGGGCGCTGGCGGTGGTCGTCAACGCGGCGTTCCACACCGGCGAATGCGACCGCATCTACCTCGTTGCCGATCCGCACGTGCTCGGTGAATTGCGCCGCCATCTGGATGACGATACGCGTGCCGTGGTCGCCGCGGAGGTGGTCTCGAACCTGGTGCACCATCCGGCGGCAGAGATCCGCGCGCACCTGCCCGAGGTGCTGTGATCGCGGCGGCGAATCAGACGTCGAGGTGTTCCTCGACGCCGTAGAGCGCGATCAGCTTGCGCAGCGCGTCGGGAAGGTTGCGGAAGTCGAGCCGGCACCCGACGGACGACATCAGGCGACGGACCTCCAGCGCGAGCGCGACCGCTGCGGAATCCACCTCGGTGGCACCCGCGAAGTCCATTGCACGCACATTCGCGTCGCACAGCGAACGCAACCCGGCGAGCAGCGCCGGCACGGTCTCCATGGTGACCGCCCCGTCGAGCCGCAGCGCGTCACCGACCCGCGTGACGCTCATGCGGTCCTGCCGGCCGCGAGGTTCGCGTTCTTGTCCTTCAGCATCCTGATCAGTCCCGGAATCCCGTTGCGGCGCGATTCCTCGGCGAAGGCATCGCGGTAGGTCGTCACCAGGCTGACGCCGTCTACCGAGACGTCGTAGACCTTCCAGCCGGTGGCCGTCACCGCCATCCGGTAATCGACCGTGATCGGCTCCGAGCCGGCCTGCACGAGGCGCGAACGCACGATCGCCTTGCGCTGGTCGGCGCTCTTGCGTTGCGGATCGAACTCGAGCTTCTGGCCCCGGAACTTGCCGAGCGCCTTCGAATAGGTGCGCACCAGCAGGCTGCGGAATTCCTCGGTGAGCTCGGCTTTCTGCTCGGGTGTTGCGCTGCGCCACGCGAGTCCCGAGGCCAGGGCCGCCATGCGCGCGAAATCGAAGTGCGGCAGGACCTTCTCGCTCACCATTTCCTGCACCGCGGCGCTGCCCGGGTCGGCGGCGTGCTGCTCGAGAATGCCCATCACATCCTGGCTGACCGAGCGCACCAGCGCATCGGGTTCGACTTCGGTCGACCAGGCGGACAGGGACGCCAGACACGCGCACAACAACGCCGCCACGGTCGTGAGCGTGCGGGCGATCCGGGACAATGCAGGCGCGATCATCGCTTCACTCCTCGAACTCGTCTTCCGGGCCGTTCGCGTCCTTTTTGGCGTCGCTGCCGGAAGTGGAATTGAACAGGAACTTCGAAATCAGGTTCTCGAGCACGATCGCGCCCTGCGTGAGCTCGATCGCGTCACCGTCCTGCAGGTTCTCGATGTCGCCGCCGGGCAGCAGGCCGACGTACTGGTCGCCGAGCACACCGGAGGTCAGGATCTTCGCCGAGGTATCGGACGGGAACTCGTAGCGCCTCTCCACGCGCAGCGTCACCACGGCCTCGAAGGTCTGGTTGTCGAAGCGCACATCGGCGACGCGTCCGACCACCACGCCCGCGCTCTTGACCGGCGCCTTGACCTTGAGCCCCCCGAGGTCGTCGAAGCGGGCCGTCAGCGTGTAGGTGGCGCCGCTGGTGCCACCGGTCAGGTTCGCGACCTGCAGCGACAGGAAGACCAGGGCTGCGAGGCCGAGGGCGACGAAGATGCCGACCCAGAGATCGATCGTGGTGCGGTTCATAGCGTTACTGGCTCATCTCATGAACATGAAGGAGGTGAGTACGAAATCGAGCGCGAGGATCACCAGCGCGGAGGTCACGACGGTGCGCGTCGTGGCGCCGGACACTCCCTCGGCGGTAGGCGGTGCCTCGTAGCCCTCGAACACCGCGATCCACGTCACCGCGATGCCGAACACGAAACTCTTGAACACGCCGTTGAGCACGTCCTGACGCAGGTCCACGGCGGACTGCATCTGCGACCAGAACTGCCCGGCGTCGACACCGATCATGACCACGCCGATCAGGAAGCCGCCGATGATGCCGGTGGCGGTGAACAGCATGCCGAGCAGCGGCATCGCGAGCACGCCGCCCCAGAAGCGCGGTGCGATCACGCGCGCGATCGGGTCGACCGCCATCATTTCCATCGCGTCGAGTTGCTCGGTCGCCTTCATCAGCCCGATCTCGGCGGTGATCGCACTGCCGGCACGGCTGGCGAACAGCAGCGCGGCGACCACGGGACCCAGCTCGCGCACCAGCGACAGCGCGACCAGCACGCCGAGCGCCTCCGACGAGCCGAAGCGTGCCAGCGTGTCGTAGCCCTGCAGGCCGAGCACCATGCCGACGAACAGCCCCGACACGAGGATGATCGTCAGCGAGAGCACCCCGGCGAAGTAGATCTCGCGCACGGTGAGCGGCAGCCGGCGAAACGCCGCCGGCGTGTGGCGCACGGTGGCGAGCAGGAACCGCGTCGCGAAGCCGAGGCGCCACAGTGCGTTGATGGTGGTCGCGCCGAGGCGGCGCAGCATCGGGGCCGGGTTCATCATGCGCCCGGGCTCCCGAGCAGGTCGGCCACGTAGTCCCTGGCGGGGTAGTGGAACGGTACCGGGCCGTCGGCCTCGCCCCAGACGAACTGGTGCACGTAGGGCTCGAGCGAAGCCTTCACTTGCTCGGCGCTGCCCTCGGCGATGACCCGGCCATCGGCGACGAAATAGATGTAATCGACGATCTTCAGCGATTCCTGGATGTCGTGCGTCACGATGATCGAGGTGGCGCCCAGCGCGTCGTTCAGCTTGCGGATCAACTGGCCGATCACGCCGAGCGAGATCGGATCGAGGCCCGCGAAGGGCTCGTCGTACATCATCAGTTCCGGGTCGAGCGCGATCGCGCGCGCCAGCGCGACGCGCCGTGCCATGCCTCCGGAGAGCTCGGACGGCATCAGGTGTTCGGCGCCGCGCAGCCCGACCGCGTGCAGCTTCATCAGTGCGAGGTCGCGGATCAGCGCCTCGTCGAGCGTGGTGTGCTCGCGCATCTGGAACGCCACGTTCTCGAAGCTCGACATGTCGGTGAACAGCGCGCCGAACTGGAACAGCATGCTCATGCGACGGCGCAGCGCGTAGATCTGGCGCTGGCTCATGCCGCGCAACGACGTGCCGAACACGCGCACGTCGCCCTGGGACGGCCTCAGCGCGCCGCCGATCATGCGCAGCAGCGTGGTCTTGCCGCAGCCGCTCTGCCCCATGATGCCGATCACCTTGCCGCGCGGAATCGCCAGATCGATGTTCGACAGCACCTTGCGCCCCGAGGGGTAGGCGAACGACAGGTTCTGGATTTCGACGACGTTGTCGGTGGACATTGGCCTGCGGGTCTGCTGATCGAGCGGCGAATTCTATAGCATGCGGCCCGGAAGTCGAGTTCTGAGCGGATCGAACATGACATTGTGGTGACGGATGCCATTTCCCCGACGACGATGACGCGTTACCGTTGGCAGTTCGCACGGTGCCCGTTTCGGGCGGCGCCGGCGTGTGCGTGAGGTCCGGGCATGCTGTTCCATTTCGATTTCGACACCTGGCGCCGGCTGATCTGGCTGGCGGCGCACGAGGGCAACCCGCGTCGGCGTTGCAAGCTGTACCTGCGGCTGTTGGTGAAGATTCCGCTGATCGCGCTGTTCAACGCCGTGTGCTTTGCGCTGGACCCGCTGCTGTTCCCGGGGTTGCGACGCGTCGAGGTGCGCCAGCCCGTGTTCGTGATCGGCCACGCGCGCAGTGGCACCACGCTGATGCACCGCCTGCTCAGCGCCGACGGCGAACGCTTCAGCGCATTCCTGTACTGGGAGCTGTTCGCGCCCTCGGTGCTGCAGAAGAAGGCGGTGCACTGGCTGGCACGCATCGATGCGCGCTGGCTCGGAGGGCGGCTCGCGAAATGGGTCGATGCGCGCGAACAGCGCATCTTCGGTCCGTCGAACCACATCCACCGGATGGGGTATCGCCTGCCCGAGGAAGACGACTTCATGCTGACCAACTCCTGCGCCTCCGGTTACTGGATGACGGAGCTGCCGTACCTGGACCAGCTCGACTTCTACCATATCGACCGGCGTCCGGAGCCGCGGCGCCGGCGGTTGATGGGTTTCTATCGCGAGTGCGTTCGCCGCCAGCTCTACGTCAACGGTGACAACCGCATCCACCTGAGCAAGAACCCGACCTTTTGCGGGCGCGTCGAGACGCTGCTCGAGGTGTTTCCCGATGCGCGTTTCGTGCTGCTCTACCGCAATCCGCTGGAAACCATGCCCAGCCTGCTCAAGCTGATGAAGTTCAGCTGGTCGGCGCGCCACTTCGACGAGGCGCGCATGCAGTCCTCGTTGCGCGCATTGGCCGAACTGTCGTTCCACAATTACACGTATCCGCTCGAGGTGCTCGAGCGCCACCCCGGTACGCCGCGCGCGATCGTCGACTACCGGCAACTGGTCGCCGAACCCAAACGCACCGTCGGGGAGGTCTACGCGGCGCTCGGGCTGGAGGTGGGGGCGCAGTACGCCGCAGTGCTTGACGCCGAGCAGGCGCGCGCCGGGCGCCATGAGACCACGCATTCGTACAGCCTGGCGGAATTCGGGCTCGACGCCGACGAGATCCGCCGGCGGCTCGCGCCGCTGTTCCAGCGTTTCGGCTGGGAACGCGATGCGGCCCGGCCGGCCCCCGGCGCCGACGCCGGCTGAGCCATCACCACCCTTCAACGCACCGGAAGAGGATACGCACGCATGTTCACCGTCTACGCAAGCACTCCCGAGAACATGGGGCCGGCGGCGATCGCCGCGCACGCGCGCCGCGCCGAGGCGCTGGGCTTCGACGGCCTGCAAGTGCCGGATGCGGTCCACGACGGCTTCCTGCTCGCCGCACTGGCGCTGAACGCCACGCAGCGGATCCGGGTCTGCATCTCGGTGCTGGTCGCCTTTCCGCGCAGCCCGATGAACGTGGCGCTGAGCGCGTGGGACCTGCAGGCGCTGTCGGGCGGACGCTTCGAGCTCGGGCTGGGAACCCAGATCAAGCAGAACATCGAGGACCGCTACAGCGCGCAGTGGAGCGCGCCGGCGCCACGCATGCGCGAGTACATCGGCGCGCTGCGCGCGATCTTCGATGCGTTCCAGAACGGCAGCAAGCTCTCCTACGTCAGCGAGCATTACCGCTTCACGCGACTGCAGCCCTTCTTCAATCCGGGTCCGATCGAGCACCCGCACGTGCCGCTGCTGATGGGCGCGGTGGGTCCGGTGATGACCGCGCTGGCGGGCGAGATCGCCGACGGCATGATCACGCATCCGACCAACACGCCGCCGCGTTACGTGAGCGAAGTGGTGCGCACGCGCCTCGCGGAAGGCGCCGCGCGCAGCGGCCGCAGCCTCGAGGACTTCCGGCTCGTGCTGGGTTCGCTGGTCGCGACCGGGCCGGACGAGAAGGCGGTCCGCCGCGAGCGCGAGAAGTGGCGCGGGATGCTCGGCTTCCTGTACTCGACCCCGGCGTACTGGCCCAGCCTCGAACTGTTCGGCTGGCAGGAGCGCGGCGAGCAGCTGCTCGCGCTGACGCGCGAAAACCGCTGGGACCGCATGAAGGAAGTGATCGACGACGAGATGCTCGATGCCTTCATCCCGTCCGGAACCTACGCTACGATCACCGCGGAACTGGAACGGCGGTATGCGGGACTTGCCGGGTCGATCACGCTGATGCTGCCCGAGGATCCCGCCGAGGATGCCGACTTCGCCGCTGTGGTGGCGGCACTGCGGGGCCGCTGAGCGCGCATAACACAACGTACGCAGGGGGAAGCACATGTTCGAACCACTGTTCGGCCCGATCCGGCAATGGGGCTTCCTGGTCAAGGACATCGACGCCGCGATGCGCAGCTGGGTCTGGCACTGCGGCGTGGGTCCCTGGTGGGGCTACCGCAATGTGGCGCTGCGTTCGCGCTTTCGGGGCGCGCAGGCCGACGTGCGCATGCACGTGGCGCTCGCCTACCAGGGGGGCATGCAGATCGAGCTGATCCAGCAGATCAACGACGCGCCGTCCCCGTACCGTTTCTTCCACGACACCCCGCAGGCGCAGGTGCTGCACCAGCTCGGCTACGTGGTGCCCGACATCGACGAGGCGGTGGAGCGCTCCAGGGCGGCGGGACTGCTGGAGCACGCGGTGCTCGCCAACGACTACGCGCGCTATGTCTACCTCGAGCACCCGGCGCTGAGCGGATTGGTAATCGAGCTGATGCCCGCCGACCCCGCCACGCTCGCCGGTTTCGAGGCCTGCGCGCGCGAGGCCGCCGCATGGAACGGCGAGGACCCGTACCGTCTGGTCGATATGGGGCTCTGACGCCCCACCCCGGACGTCGTGCCCGTAGGTCCGGGCTGCGCCCGGACACGGTTCCGCCGTAGGTCCGGGCTGTGCCCGGACGTGTACGGCGTGGCACCGAAGGCAACATCGTTGTTCGGCCACAGGCCGAACCTACGGCACGTGTTCGCGTAGGTCCGGGCTGTGCCCGGACGTGTACGGCGTGGCACCGAAGGCAACATCGTTCGGCCACAGGCCGAACCTACGGGACAGGTTCGCGTAGGTCCGGGCTGTGCCCGGGCATGAGTTGTTCGGCCGCAGGCCGAACCTACGGGATTGTGTTTGGGCACAGGGGTATCGCAATGACTCCTGGAGTCGCAGCGGCGGTTTTGCAGCGGCACGCTCGCGATATTGCCGATCGGCAATGCCGGTTGGGCCCGCCAGGCGGCATAATCGGCCCCCGCCCGCAACCCGCAACCCGCAACCCGCAACCCGCAACCCGCAACCCGCAACCCGCAACCCGCAACCAACAGCCACAGGAGACCCGTAAATGAACAGCATGCTCGACCGTTTTCGCCTCGATGGACAGGTCGCGATCATCACCGGCTCGGGGCGCGGCATCGGCGCGGCGATCGCGCTCGCCTTCGCCGACGCCGGCGCCGACGTGGTGATCTCGGCGCGCACCGCGAGCGAGATGGAGGACACCGCGGCGAAGGTGCGCACGCGCGGGCGGCGCGCGCTGGTGGTTCCGTGCGACGTGCTCGACGCCGGGCAGCGCGCGGCGCTGGTCGAGCGGGGGCTGGCCGAGTTCGGGCGGCTCGATATCCTGGTCAACAACGCCGGCGGCTGGGGTCCGCAGCCCGCGCTGCAGACCTCCGACGAGGATTTCGAGGCCTGCTTCCGCTTCAACGTGACCACCGCGTTCTCGCTGTCGCGGATCTGCGTGCCGCACATGGTGCGCACCGCCGGCAAGGGCGCGATCGTGAACATCTCGTCGATGGCGGGCCATCATCCGCAACCGGGCTTCGTGGCCTACGGGGTCGGCAAGGCGGCGATGTCGTGGATGACGCAGGAACTCGCGCAGGAATTCGCGCCGAAGGTGCGCGTGAACGCGATCGGCGTCGGCGCCACGCGCACCACCGCGCTGACCAATTTCATGAACGACGAGATGGAACGCGTCATGAACGAGCGCACGCCGCTGGGTCGCCTTGGCGATCCCGAGGACGTGGCCGCGTGCGCGCTGTATCTGGCCTCGCCGGCGGCGGCCTACGTCACTGGCGAGGTGGTCGGAGTGCACGGTGGCATCACCACCTCGCAGGTCAGCATGCCGCGCGCGGCGATCTGATGGGGGGTAGGTGATGCGCGTTCTGTTGCTGGCAGGCTGCCTGCTCGGCGGAGCGGCTGTGGCAGCGGCCGATGCGGGGCGAGTGGACGATGCGCGGCTGCGCACGGCGGACGAGGACCCCGCGAACTGGATCACGCACGGGCGCACGTGGGGCGAGCAGCGCTTCAGTCCGCTCGCGCAGATCGACGCCTCGAACGTGGGGCGGCTGGACCTCGCGTGGAGCCAGGCGCTGGAGCACGAGCGCGGCGTGCAGACCACGCCACTGGTGGTCGACGGCGTGCTCTACGCGACCGGCTCGTGGAGCGTGGTCTACGCCTTCGACGCGGCACGCGGCACAGCGCTGTGGAAATACGATCCGCAGGTCGACCGGGTGCGCGCGGCCGAGGGGTGCTGCGGGCCGGTCAACCGCGGGGTCGCGGTCTGGGGCGGCATGGTCTACGTGGGGACGCTGGACGGGCGCCTGATCGCGCTCGATGCGGCGAACGGCACGCCGCGCTGGAGCGCAGATACCTTCATCGACGCGGCGCCGGGACGCAACATCACCGGCGCACCGCGGGTGGTGAAGGGCCGGGTGCTGATCGGCAACGGCGGCGCGGACATGGGGGCGCGCGGCTACGTCTCGGCCTACGACGCCCGCAGCGGCGAGCTCGCGTGGCGCTTCTTCACGGTGCCCGGCAACCCGGCGCTCGGGTTCGAAAATGCAACGCTGGCGAAGGCCGCCATGACCTGGAGCGGCGAGGAGTGGTGGCGCTGGGGCGGCGGCGGCACGGTCTGGGACGCGATGTCCTACGACCCGGAACTCGACCTGCTCTACATCGGCGTCGGCAACAGCAGCCTGTTCCCGCGTGCGCGCCGCAGCCCCGGTGGCGGCGACAACCTGTTCGTGTCGTCGATCGTCGCGCTGCGCCCCGACGACGGCCGCTACGTGTGGCACTTCCAGCTCGCCCCGGGCGAGCAATGGGACTACCCGGCGACCACCCAGCTGGTGCTGATCGACACCGTGTTCCAGGGCGAGCAGCGCAAGCTGCTGGTGCAGGTGCCCAAGCACGGCTTCGTGTATGTGCTCGACCGCGAAAACGGCCAACTGTTGTCGGCCGAGAAGTTCACGCGCGTCACCTGGGCCAGCCACTACGACCTCGCAAGCGGGCGGCCGGTGGAGAACCCGGAAGCGGACTACAGCCGCAGCGGCAAGCCCACGCTGGTGTGGCCCGGCGCGCTCGGCGGGCACAACTGGAACCCGGTGTCGTGGAATCCGCGGACCGGGCTGCTGTACTTCAGCGAGACGCGCATGCCCAGCGTGTTCGCGATGGATCCGCAGGTGCAACTGCGCGAGCGCGGGCGGCGCTACAACACCTCGCTCGACATGAGCGCGATGCTGAACAACCCGGCGTTCATGGCCGAGCAGGCCAACCCGCGCGGCTCGCTGATCGCCTGGGACGTGGCGCGTGCGCGCATCGCCTGGCAGGTCGAGCAACCGTTGCCGATCAACGGCGGCACGTTGAGCACCGCCGGCAACCTGGTGTTCCACGGGGCGACCGACGGCCGCCTGGTTGCGTACCGCGCCGACAGCGGCGAGCAGCTGTGGGAGGCGCGCACCTTCGGCGCGGTGCAGGGCGGCCCGGTGAGCTACGCGGTCGACGGGCGGCAGTACATCGCCGCCGGCATCGGCTGGGGCGGCGGCCACAGTGCGGCGCTGGCCGACGGCGCCACGCTCGGCGGCTGGCGCAACGCCTCGCGGATCGGCGTGTGGACGCTGGATGGGCAAGGCGTGCTGCCCGAACCGGAGCGTTTCACGGGCGCGATCGCGGCGATTCCGGTCACGGCCGACGAGGCCACGCTGCAGCGCGGCGTCGGGTTGTTCATGACGCACTGCGGCTATTGCCACGGTGCCGGCAGCGGCGGGGTGCCGGACCTGAACTACATGAGCAAGGACACGCACGCGCGCTTCGAGGCGATCGTGCGCGGCGGCCTGCTCGCTGCGCGCGGGATGCCGGCCTTCGCCGAGCAGCTCAGCCGCGAGGAGGCCGAAGCGATACGCCAGTTTCTCGCGGCCCGCGCCGCACACGCCGCCGCCGTGCGCTAGCGGCGGCCTCGCTCAACGGCAGGGGAAGGCGCGTTTCAGCGCCTCGGGCACCAGGCTGCCGGCGTCGAGATGGCGGCGCGCCGGGTTTTGCTCCAGGTAGCTCCTGACGGTGTCGGCCAGCTGTCCCTTGGTGGCACCTTCGGGAACGCACAGCGCGTCGGCGGGCAGCACGCCGCTCGCCTGCATCGCCTCGATGGTGTCGACGATGCCGGTCACGTAGCCGCCACAGTAGCCGCGGTTGAAATAGTTCTCCGAGCGGCAGTCCTCGTAGAGCCGGTTGCCGGTGTCGAAACCGGCGTGGGCGGCGAGCGGCAGCAGGGCGAGTGCGAGCAGGCGGCGCATGGGTGCTCCGGTGGCGGGTTGCGGGTCGGCCTACTGTAGACGAGCACGGCCGCACGCGTCGAATGCGCAGTCCCCGCGACGCCGCGCCGGTGCCAGCGCGCGGGGGTGGTCCCGCACCCGTGGGACGCCGTGAATACGTCCCCGTAGGCTCGAACGCCGCATCCCTGCGGCGTACGCACACCGGTGCGCACCGTCCACCGCGCGCCTCGGGGGCTGCTGCGACACCCCGTTCAGGCCGACGCTGTTCGAATCCGGCGCCGGATCTGCGCGGGCCGGATACAATGCGCGCTCCCGAACGGAAACGGCGCAGACGATGAGCAAGCGGGCGGTGGTGTTGCTGAGCGGCGGACTCGATTCCGCGACCGTGCTGGCGCTGGCGCGCGAGCAGGGTTTCGAGACCTTCGCGCTGTCGTTCCGCTACGGCCAGCGGCACGCGGTCGAACTGCGCTGCGCCGAGCGGATCGCGACGGCGCTGGGCGCCGCCCGCCACGTGATCGCCGAGATCGACCTGCGCGTGTTCGGCGGCTCGGCGCTGACCGCCGACATCGCGGTACCGAAGGATCGGGACGCGCAGCACATCGGCAGCGGATCGATCCCGCTGACCTACGTGCCGGCGCGCAACACGATCTTCCTGTCCTGCGCGATCGCCTGGGCCGAGGTGCTCGGCGCGGCCGATGTATTCATCGGCGTCAATGCGCTCGACTATTCGGGGTACCCCGATTGCCGGCCGGAGTTCATCGAGGCCTTCGAGCGCATGGCGAACCTCGCCACGCGCGCCGGCGTCGAAGGCGCCACGCGGCTCGCGATCCGCGCGCCGCTGCTCGCGCTCGGCAAGGCCGACATCATCCGGCGCGGCCGCGCGCTCGGCGTCGATTTCGGTCTGACCAGCAGTTGCTACGACCCGGCCCCGGACGGCACGCCCTGCGGTGGCTGCGATTCCTGCCTGCTGCGCGCCAGGGGTTTCCAGGAGGCGGGCATCGCGGACCCCCTGCTCGACTCCGGGGTGCGTGCGTGAACGGCGCGGGCGAACTGCTGCACGTGGCGGCGGCACCGTTCGAGGCGGCGGTCAGCGTGCCGGTGTTGCCGGCGGGGCACCGTTCGCGGGGGCTGCACGGTCACAGTTTCCTCGCCACCGTGCGGGCACGCGAGGACGCCGCGCTGCTCGCGGAGCGGCTGGCTGCGGCGGTCGCGCCGCTCGATTACGCACACCTCAACGACCGCATCGCGATCCCCACCGACGAGAACATCGCGCGCTGGATCCGCGCCGCGCTGGCGGACCTGGCGCTCGACACCGTCGGCGTGCAGAGCACACGTCACCAAGGCGTGGACCTGGACCGGGCGCAGCGCGCGCACCTGTGGCGCCGCTTCCGCTTCGAGGCCGCGCACCGCCTGCCGCGCGTGCCGCCGGACCATCCCTGCGGACGCATGCACGGCCATGGCTTCGAGGTGATCCTGCACGTCGCCGAGGACCTCGCCGGTGCCGACATGGGCACCGATTTCGATCGCATCGGGCAACTGTGGCAGCCGCTGCACGCGCAGATCGATCATGGCTGCCTGAACGACATCGAAGGCCTCGACAACCCCACCAGCGAGATGCTGGCGTGCTGGATCTGGCGGCAACTGCAACCGGTACTGCCGGCGCTGTCGTGGGTCACGGTGTACGAGACGGTCACGGCCGGTTGTCATTACGACGGCCGGCGCTTCCGGATCTGGAAGGAGCAGCGCTTCGAGAGCGCCGTGCGGCTGCGCGACGCCGCGCCGGGCGATCCGCGCCGGCGGCTGCACGGACACAGCTACATCACGCGGCTGCACCTCAGCGCACCGCTCGATACGGTGCTCGGCTGGACCATCGACTACGGCGACGTACGCGAAGCGTTCACGCCGGTGTTCCGCACGCTCGACCACCACGCCATCGACGAGGCGACCGGATGCTCCGGCAGCCTGGGCGCGATCCTCGCGTGGATGCGCGAGCGCCTGCGCGAGGCGCTGCCCGCGCTGGATCGCATCGATCTGCACGCCACGCCGTTGGAAGGCGCGGTGCTGCACTGGGGCGAGGAAGGGCCGGCGCTGCCGGGGCCCGCACCATGAGTTACGCGGTGAAGGAGATGTTCTACACGCTGCAGGGCGAGGGCGCGAACGCCGGACGCCCGGCGGTGTTCTGCCGCTTCGCCGGCTGCAACCTGTGGTCGGGGCGCGAACAGGATCGCGCGGGTGCGGTGTGCCGCTTCTGCGACACCGACTTCGTGGGCACCGACGGCCCGGGGGGCGGACGCTTTGCCGATGCCGCCAGCCTGGCGGCGGCGATCGCCGCGCTCTGGCCCGCCACGGCGGCGCGACGCGCGCGCCCGCTGGTGGTGTTCACCGGCGGCGAGCCATTGCTGCAACTCGATCAACCGGCGATCGACGCGGTGCACGCACTCGGCATGCAGGTGGCGGTGGAAACCAACGGCACGCTGGCGGCGCCGCCGGGAATCGACTGGCTGTGCGTCTCACCGAAGAGCGACGCGCCGCTGGCGCTGACCGCCGGCGACGAGCTGAAGCTCGTCTACCCCCAGCCCGAGGCGCCCCCGGAGCGCTTCGCCGGGCTCGCGTTCCACGAGTTCTACCTGCAACCTATGGACGGCCCCGCGTACGCCGCGAACCTGGCCGCGACGCTGGACTACTGCCTGCGCCACCCGCAGTGGCGGCTCGGGCTGCAGCTGCACAAGATCGTGGGGATATCGTGAGCGCGGGCGCGACGCGAACCGGCCTCACTTCCTCCACAACCCCCCGGCGCTCACGCTCTCCCAGCCCCAGCGCAGCCAGCGCAGCAGCGCGAAGGCGAGCCACAGCGCCCACGCGAGCATCAGCGCGCGATAGACCCACAGTGGCACGCTGAGGATCCACGCACGCGGTAATTCCGCGTCGCTGCGGTCCCGGTACCAGCGCAGGTCCCAGGCGCTCGACTCGTTGCCCGCGATCTGCATCTGCGGATAGCCGAGCAGACCGTGCTTGACCGCCTCGAACAGCATCGCGATCGCGAACAGCGTGAGCAGGAACAGGCCGAGCTGCAGCGCGTTGAACCCGCGTCGCGACAGCGCGGCGGGATCCAGGCGTGTGCGCCAGCCGAGCGCCAGCAGCCAGCCGACGATCACCAGTCCCACCCAGACCTGCGTCTGCGTGAGCCCCACGCCGAGCAGCACCCATTGCCAGGTCGCGAGCGGGGTCCAGTGCAGCCGCCCCAGCCCCAGCGCGACCAGCACCACCACCGCGAGCACGCCCCAGAACAGCACGGCCGGCCCCAGCGGCAGTCCGCCGAGCAGCAGCACCCAGCGGTCCTGTCCGAGGCCCACGTTCACGCGCGTGTTGACGGACGGCAGCCCGGCATCGATCGCGGCGCTGCGAAACAGCGGGCCGATGCCGGCGTCGTCGCGCAGCCGCAGCTCGGCCGTGTGCGTCCCCGGCGTGACCGGCAGCGTGACGCGCTCGCCGTCCTGGCGTATCGGCTGCGGCACGCCGTCGATCGTGACCGACTGCAGCACCGAGCCGGTGGGCAGGGTGACGCTGTGCTGGCCGCCGCGGCTGCTGCGCAGCGTGAAGGTCGCGGTGGTGTCGGTGGCGCGCCGGCCCGGCGCGACCTGCAACTGCACCGCGTCGAGCGTCAGCGTCGGGCCCGGGATCCCGGCCGGGCGGCTGAGCAGCAGCTCGACCGCCTCACCGGGCCACGGCCGCCACTCGGGCAGCCAGCGGCCGGCGCGGTCCTGGTGATGCACCACCGCGATGCCACTGCTTTCCATGTGCCATTGCGGACTCACGTCGGCACGCCAGGTCTCGACCCATTGCGTGTTCGGCGCCGCCGCGAGCGCGATCCGCGGCGCCGGCTCCAGCGTCGATTGCCAGGCGAGCGCCTCGGCGCCGGCGGCGAGATTCACCAGCGCATGACCGTCCTCGACCCGGATCGCCTCGCTGGTGACGGCTTCGCCGGCGAGCAGCGGGACGCGCAACACGACCGCGGTACCGGCAGGCGAGATGCGCGACACACGGGTCTCGACACGCCAGTCCAGACCGAGGCGCAGCGTGCGCTCCACCCGCACCAGCGGCGGCAACTCGCCGGGCTGCAGCTCGGCCGCGAGTTCGCTTTCCGGCGTGGCCGCCTGCACGCGCGTGAACTGCAGCTGCGCGCCGACCGGCAGCCCGTCGGCGATGCCCTCCACGCTCCAGCCGTCGACCAGCGCATCGATGTGACGGGGCGGCAACGGCAACGGCAGCTGGAAACTGCCCGCCGCCGGCGCGGGGCCGCGCAGCAGCACCTGGTGGGCGCCGGCGTCGAGGTGGATCCACAGCACGCCATCCGGCGCACGCAGCAAGCCGGTGGCCGGGACCCCGTCGACGACGACTTCCGCCGGGGACCAGCCGCGGGCGCGCACCGGCAGCGGCAGCGCGGTGTCCTCCAGCGCGTGCAACTCCGCACGCAGCGTCACGCTGGCGGGCGTCAGTTCGACCCGCAGGCGCGGGAACTGCGCGCAGTCGGGAAGGCAGTCCGGCGGCGTGAGCAGCCGCTCGTGCAATTGCTCGAGCAGCGCGGGATCGGGGAGGTCGGCTTGAACCGGGGGCGCCGGCAGGAGCGCGGCGGGCAGCGCGCAGGCGAGCAGCAGTGCTACCGCAGTGCTGCCGCTGCCCGTGGCCGCGGGCGTGCGCCGCCAGCGCACGCCGAGCAACGCCACGGCGAGCGCGGCGATCAGCAGCACCCGCACCACGCTCAGCAGGAGGTTGATGGCCGGCGACAGCAGCGTCAGCGTGATTTCCTGCCCGCGCTGCACCGGGCCGTTCCAGCCGAGCGGCACATCGCGCCAATGCCAGTCCGGCAGGCCGGGGCCGGTCTGCAGCAGCGCGTCGGGGTCGACGGCGGTGAGGTTCTGGCGTGCCTGCGTCACGCCGGCGTCGGCCAGCTTCGATAGCGCCACGCCCGCCGACGCGGCCACCGTCGCCTCGACGGCGCCGCGCCTTGCCATGATGCCGGCTTCGGCCTCGACGGCGTCCTGCGCAATCGGCGCAGGCATCGGCATCGCCACCTCGGCCGGCACGCCGAGCTCGGCGAAGCCGGCGGAGGCCGCGGCGATCAGGCCCCGGCCCTCGAGCTGCGGGTACAGCCCGCCGCGGATCTGGTCGACCATGAACGGCAGCGCGAACACCGCCAGCGCCACGATGGCGAGGTTGCGGTAGGTGCCGACCACGCGCCTGAACGCGCCCGCGGGCAGCACGCGCAGCAGTGCGATCGCGCCCAGCAGATGCAGCCACACCGCGCGCGGGGCGCCCGGCTCGTGCCAGATCAGCGCCAGCGTCACCAGCGCGAGCAGCCCCAGGCGCCAGTTCCACAGCGCGCGTACCGCGAGCGCGGCGATCAGCACCAGGAAGATGTCGAGCAGCGTCCAGTTGCGGATCCAGGTCTGCGGCACGTTGTCGACGCCACCGGCGGCGAACAGTTTCCAGCCCGGCGGCAGGTGCAGCACCGCCTCCACGTGCTGGAAGTCCTGCTCCCAGCCGACCGCGGGCAGGCGTTGGCGGGAGGCCTCGTAGCGGCTGTCGGCGGTGAGCTCGAGCTGGCCGCGGCGCACCTCGATGCCGGGCTTGCCGTCGGCGTCGACGGTGATCAGCTGCAACTGACCGTCCAGCGTGGCCTGCCCCAGCTGGACGGGCGGGTTCATGGCCAGGCGCCAGCCGCGGCTGATCGTGCCGCCGAGCTGGTCGCGGATCGTGTAGCCGCCACCGTCGAAGTCCAGCCACAGATCGCGGCGCAGCGTGAGTGCGTCGGGTGCGGGCTGCGGATCGCCGCGGCGGATCTCTCGCAGCGTGAGCCGGCCGTCCGGGCGCATGAGGTAGGCGGGCAGTTCGCGCCACGGCGGCGGCAGGGCGGTCTGCGTCGGGTCCACCGGAGACGCCCCCTCCACCTCGACCAGACGCAGCTCCGGATGCGCCTCGAAGGACCACACCTCCTCGGCGGGCCACGGCGCGGGCGCCGCGGCGAGCGCGAGTTCCGGGACCGGTCCCGGGGCGCGGGCGGTGAGTTCGAGCACCCAGCTGCCCGGACGCAGCTGCAGGCGCAGCCGTCCGTCGTTTTCCAGGCGTGCCGGCAGGCGGCTGTCGAGGCGCAGCGGAATGAAGCCTGCCGGCAGCGCACCGGTCAGGGCCTCCTCGCGCTGGCTGCCCGAGACCTCGAGCTCGATGCGCGTGACCAGTTGCAGGGGAATCTCGTCGACCACGCGCCGGAACACGCGCACGCCCAGCCGGTTGCCGGCCGGAGCCGCCGTGCCGGGCGCGGAGCGGTCGCGCAGCCAGAGGTTGCCGGCGTCGTCGAGTTGCGGCTCGGCGATCGCGCGGCCATCAAGCGTGAGGCGCAGCAGGGCGGTGTCGCGCGGCACCGGCAACGATTCGGGGCGCTTGCTCCACGCAAAGCGGCCGCTGATCTCGTGGCGGCCGGACGCTAACCGCACTGCGGGACGGCCCTCGCGCACGCCGACCACGGCCGGCTGCTCGCCGACGCGTACGTCCTGCGGCCAGCGCCGCTGGTCACCGGGCAACGTCGCCCAGCCGTCGGCGTGCGCCGACCAGCGCTGGCGGAAGGTGCCACCGCCCGCATCGAGCCACAGCTCGAGCTCGGTGGGCCACGCGCAGCGGCGTTCCTCGTGGCGGTTGTAAACGAACGGGCAACGCGCTTCGCGTTCCGGGAACAGCACCCAGTCGACCCAGTCGCTCAGCCCGGCCGGCAACTGCCCGGGCCGGATACGCTCGGCGTGCGCGGCGTCGGGGAACCCGCCCACGAGCAGCAGCAGGATCGCCAGCAGGATGCCCGGGCCCGGGTGTCGCGCGTGTTTCATCGAGGCGGCCTCCAGCCATGGCGCGGGCGGCGGGTGTTGTGGGGTGTTCGCGTGCCGTCCGGTCCGGCGCCTATCGAAACGCAGCGCGGCGCGGATGTCCATCGCCACGTTGCCGGCATCGTTCGGAGGCTGGGTCGAATACTGGAACTGAATCGCTTCGGCGATGGATCGGGTGGCTGCGCGCTATGTGGTAGCTTGCCGCACAGGATCACTGCATAAGCGCGAAAACCCTCCTGCACGATCATCCGCAGGGCGTTGATTCGAATGGTGGTTTGATCGGGAAGGGGCCGTGTCTATACTGCCCATCGGGCACGAACTAGCTGAGAGCCAGATGGGAGAGTCACGTGTTTGAGCATGGACACATACAGTCCACACAGTGTTGGGCGTCATGCCATAAGCCTGTTTCTCCTTTCGCACCCCAAACCACGCTGCGCACATCGCGCTGTACTACAATCTGTCGCTGACAAAGGAGAACAAAATGTCAGATGCAACCACTTCGAGCTGGTTCGAAGACTACGCCGACGATATCGATGACCTGCAGGTAGAAGAGTACGATATCACTGCAGCGCCAAACGACTTCAACGTCCTAACGATCCATAGCTTTCTTGAGTCCGGAGCGGTACGCATCCCTGGCTTTCAAAGAAACTACGTCTGGGATATTAATCGCGCTTCCAAGTTGATTGAGTCACTAATCCTTGGACTTCCAGTTCCGCAGGTTTTTCTATACGAAGTAGAGCGAAACAAGTTTCTCGTAATAGATGGTCAGCAACGTCTTATGTCGATCTATTATTTTATAAAACAGCGCTTTCCAAGGAAGGACAGACGATCTGAGCTTCGAATCATATTTGATGAAAACGGAAAGATTCCGGACAGTGTAATTCACGACGATAACTACTTTGAGAACTTTCGACTGAAATTGGGCGAGTCACTTCCGAACCACCCAAATCGATTCAAAGGGCTCGCATACCAAACACTCGAGGGCTATAAAACGCAATTCGAGCTACGCACTATCAGAAACGTCATCATTAAGCAAAACTCGCCGCAAGGCGACGACTCGTCAATGTATGAAGTCTTCAATCGACTGAACACAGGTGGTGTAAATCTGAAGCCTCAGGAAATTCGAACCAGCATGTATCACTCGAATTTCTACGAGATGCTATACCGAGCCAATTCAGCCCCAAGGTGGCGGTATTTGCTTGGAAACAAAGATCCTGATATCCATATGAAAGATGTAGAAATTCTGCTTCGCGGATTCGCACTGTTAATTGATGGTGGTAACTATTCGCCGTCAATGGTCAAGTTCCTAAATCAGTTTTCCAGAAAGGCTCGTGGACACAACACTGAGCAAAACGACTATCTGGGTAAGCTTATGTTTTCCTTTTTAGACGCATGCTCTGATCTCCCGGAAGATGCATTTCTTAACAAGAGGAGCGGCCGTTTCAACGTCGCGTTGTATGAGGCCACTTTTGTAGCTGCTTGTAAGATCCCATTTGCAGAGCAACGCATGTTGAGCGGTAAGATCGCGCCTAATGCACTGGTCGCTTTAGAAAGTAACAAAGAGTTTCTGGACGCAATGCTTGAGGGCACCACCCAGACAAGGAACGTTAGGGCACGCTTGAATAGTGCATCGCAGGTGCTCGGGCAGTTCTAAGCCATGACAGGCCCGACACCGGTTGATCGACTCTACGCTGAGGCTTCTTCGGTCATCGCAGCTCTGGGACGTGATGAGCCATCGCTAGCCGTTGCAGCTGGGGACAATCTTCGAAAGGCTCTTCTCCTCGCAGCAGCAAGTTACTTCGAGTATCGAGTTTCGGCCTGCGTCTTAGAGTTTGTGCGCGAACAGTCCAACGGGAACAGCCTCGTCATAGGGTTCGTAAAGAACAAGGCAATCTCGCGGCAATACCACACCTGGTTCAGGTGGGATGAAACAAACGCAAACCATTTCTTTAGCCTGTTTGGAAATCCATTCAAGCAGATGATGGTAGAGCGCACCAAAGCGTCTGAGGAGTTCCGCGCCTCGATTCGCGCTTTCCTTGAGGTCGGCAATGAGCGTAATAAGCTAATTCACCAAGACTTCGCATCGTTCGCCCTTGAGAAGACCTTGGAGGAGATTTACGTTCTTTATACGCAGTCACTGTTGTTCGTTGATGGCCTCGCCGCAAATCTTCGGGAGTGCGAACCGAAGGTCCCCTAAATGTCGGTGCTCAGTCCTGTTATATGGTGCACGCCGTTACCCGATTGGTCCAACTGGCTAGGAGTGGATGCATTGGTCAGTTCGCCGGGTATACCTCTCGCGCAGCCAAGATCATGAACCATTCCCGCTTAAGATTGGCGCGCATGACGCCCAACCAGCGGATCCAGCCGACGTCCGTCTCGTCGCTTCGCTCCTCACCGGCCGCGGCTGATCCTTGTCGTTGGGCGTCACATGGAAGCGTGGGACCGGAATTCGAACCGCAACTTGGCAACATGCGCGGGGATTTATGTTTGAGTTTGTAACTGTATTGATTCTTGGGCTCATACTTATCGGGCTGATAAGGCTGAGGCCTTTGCCAGCGCCTGAGCCACCATTCTATTTCGATGAAGAGAATGACTTGCCTGTTGCGTGCGGAGGACTCCGCGGAGAATTGGAGTTTTATACGGTGGCAGAATTTGACGAAACGCAGGAAATAACTGCATCCGGATTACAAAAGCGCTTGGGCTTTTCTGAGTTTCCACTAATATTCGATCGTGACAGCGAAAAGATAAAAACAGCTCGCGTCGAATTTATTGGTTCTGACGGGTACAGACGTAAGAACTTTGTTGGAATGTATAAGTTTCTCAACGATGAGCAAGATTGGGTTGAAGTCGTTGTGCACCTTTCCCTTAAGGAATACGACTCGATCTTCGAGGATTTAAAAGAATACTCCAGAAATTCTGATTCCACGGATCGCTATTTCTTTCTATTTAAACTCTTGACAGCGATCGGCGTAAGGACGAAGAGTGGACCGTGTATTGATCTGGTCACATCAATTTCAAATGTCGGCATCTACCCGCAAGCCGACGCACACAAGATTCGCGCTATGATTTGCTTGAGGAACGGCTTGAATGATGCGGACAAGAAGTATCGCTCGCTCTGTGAGAACGATATGCAGCGCTTTCAGGAATTGGTGGGAAATCAATGTGAATCGTAGCACCTCAGCACATTTGCGGTTCCATCAAACAACAAAGTTAGCGCATTATGCATTTTGGCGCTGAATTGGTCGCATGGTGGGGTGCAGTTCTATCCACTCTTCTTGCTCTAATTAAACTATTCGAATTGTGGAGAGATCGATTTCGATTGGAGATTAGCTACAAGTTCGCTGGTTACGCTCCTGTTGGGAATGAGATAACCATTCGCAATCTGTCAACTCGACCAGTAATTGTTGGACATTGGGAACTGCTGTATGGAAAGTGGTACTGGCCAATTTGGGGATTTGAATCATTCGATGCCGCGGATCATGACGCAGGTGATCTGAGAATTGAAGCGCACGATACCTACTCATTGATGTTTGTGGACGAGCGCTGGTTTGATTGGGGAGCGGATGCGCTGAATGGTCGGACGATCTACATTCGCCTGTACATCGCAGGCCGTACACCAATCGTTAGGAAAGTGTATGCGCTGTGACGCCCAACTAGCGTGTTAACGGCTGCGTAAATCCGCATCTTTCTGGCGATTTTCAGAGGATCCGCAGTTGCGACGCACGCGCGCGCAGGAGCGATCAGCGGATACGGATTTCTCAGAACGGTTGTTCGTCGTCTCGTGCTGCTAACGGGGGTTCGACTCGCGGTGGCTGGTAGTGTTCTCTGTACGCCTCGAGCAGTTGCAGTTCGTAGCGTGCCCAGATGTGCTCGCGCAGCTCATCGAGCAGATCGACGACGGCCATGGCCTGCTCCGGGCTCCAGTCGCTCGGTATGGCGAAGGGTTTCAGGGGATGGACCGGGTGCATCGGTGTGGCCTCAGCGACGCCGCGGCGAGCGGCGCGTGGTGGTGGCGGGTGGCTGCTCGGCAGAGGCCTTGCGCCGCTCGGAGCGCTCGCGGGCTTCCTTGAGCCGATAGGATTCGCCGTCGATGGCGATGATCTCGGCGTGGTGGATCAGCCGATCGATCAGGGAGACGACGCAGGCGGCATTCGGGAACACCTCGCCCCATTCGGAGAACGGTCGGTTGGTGGTGACGAGGGTGGATTTTTCCTCGTAGCGGCGGCTGACGATCTGGAACAGCAGATCGGCGTGGCGGTTGCCGTAAGCGAGGTAGCCGACCTCGTCGATAACGAGCAGAGCGGGCCGCACGTAGCGGTTGAGTCGTCGCTTGAGCGCGCGGTCACCGTCCTGGGTGGCGAGATCGCCGAGCATGGCGGCGGCGGTGGTGACGCGCACGGTGTGTCCGGCGAGCACGGCCTGGTGAGCGATGTTGCGTGCGATCGTGGTCTTGCCGACGCCGTTGGGGCCGATCAGCACGGCGTTGCCGCGCTCGTGCAGGAACTCGAGACGCAGCAACGCCTCGATCGCGGTGCGATCGCACTGCGCGGGCCAGTGCCAGTCGAAGTCGGCGAGCGGTTTGAAGCGTCCGAGCTGCGCGCTGCGCAGCCGCCGCTCCTGCGAGCGACGGGAGCGCTCGGTTTCCTCCCAGCCGAGCAGGGACTCGATCCAGGGCAGCTCGGTGAGCTCGCCTCCGTGCTCGATCAGGCCGTGCAGTTGCAGGCGCTTGGCGCGCTCGCGCAGTTCGATCGGGTTCATGCGTTGGGTTCCTCTTCGGGGCAGAGTTCGTCGTAGCTCGAGAGCGCATGGGGGCGCACGGGCGGGTCGCGCCGACGTGCCGCCTCGGAGAGCGGCAGCGCGAGCGGTGGCGGGGCGCCGCGCGCCTCGCGCCGGCGCTCCAGGGCGAGGCGCACGGCGTTCGGATGCGCGACGCCCCGTCCGAGTGCCTCGGTGATCGCCGCCTCGAGCTCGGTGGCGCCGTAGGCATCGAGCAGGCGCAGCAGCATCGCGGTCAGCGAGCCGAGGTTCTCCCCGCGTGCGGCGGCCTCGGTGAGCAGCGCGCGGCTCTGCGGCGCAGCGGTGGCAAGGCGGTCGATGCCGCGATGGGCACGGGCGCGGCGCTTCTCGGCGAGCAGCGCCTCGAGGTGTGCGGACTCCTCGATCTGGGCGCCGTGATCGAAGCTGCGCGTGTGACGGGCAATCGGCTCGGGTCCGTGGAAGATACGCACCTCGCTCGGGCTCGCGAGCACGGTCAGGCTGCGCCGCACGTGGGTGTGGGGCACCGAGTAGTCGTTGCGATCGAAGCGCACATAGGGCGTCTTGCCGACGCGCACCTCGCAGCGCTCCTCGGTCGGAAAGCGGTCAGCGGGCAGGGCGAGCAGCCACGCGCGCTCGGCCTCGAAGGCGGCGCGCACCGTCTGGCGGCGATCCTCGGGGCAAGGGCGCTCGAGGGCCGCGCCCTCGCACCAGGTGAGCGCCTGGGCATTGAGATCCTCGAGGTCGCGGAAGGATCGCGCCGCGAAGAAGGACTCGCGTACATAGCGAATCGCCCGCTCGACCCGCCCCTTCTCGTTGCCCCGAGCGACCGCGACCGGGCGCGGCTCATAGCGGTAGTGAGCGGCGAAGGCGAGCAGCGTGGGATGGAAGCGGATCGCCTCCCCTCGGCGCTCGAGCACCGCCGTGCGCAGATTGTCATAGAGCAGGATCCGCGGCACCCCCTGCCACGCGCTGAAGGCGGCCTCATGGCCGCGCAGGAAGTTCTCCATCCGCGCATCGAGGAAGAAGCGCAGGAAGATCCGTCGCGAGAAGCTCAGCACCATCACGAACGCCATCAGCGCGCGCACCGCGCGCCCGATGCTGAGCGTGCCGAAGTGCGCCCAGTCCACCTGCCCCTGCTCCCCGGGCAGGGTGCGAAGCCGCAGGTACGCCTCGGCCGGTGCGCGCGGGCGCAGCGTGGCCACGAGGTGGCGAAAATGATCGGGGCCGCCCGTGTAGCCGCGCGCACGCACCATCGCGTGCAGCCGGCTCGCCGTGAGGCGCGGGTACTGGCGCAGTGTCTGCTCGATGAACGGCAGGTACGGATCGAGCTTCGAGGCGCGCACAAGGCGTGCCGCGCGCGGCACCCCGTGTTGCGCGAGCACCCGGTGCACGGTGTCGTGGTGCACGCCGAGCTGGCGGCAGATCGTGCCCGGTGGCCAGCGCTCGGCATGATAGAGGCGCAGGATTTGGGCTTCGAGTTCCCGGGATATGGTCAACGATCGGTTCTCCTGTGCAGTGGGGGGAGGCTGAGGCACCCCGTCTGCGCGCGCGGCTACCCGCTCGGATGCAGAGGAACGCCTCGTCGGTGGGCGTGCGTCGCGGCACGCAGCCGCTCGGTGCCCGTGCGCAGGTAGGCGCTGCGCAGCCAGGGCGGGCACCTGCGCGCGCAGAAGTGGCACGTGATCGCCTCGAGCGCCTGCGAGTGGTGCGCCTGCGCCATCACGGCGCCCACCGACACCGAGTGCGCGCATGGAATCGCAGCCGGCTGCTGCGCGGAACCCTGATGCGTCACTTTCTGTTGTCGCGCCCGATAGCGGCGCTGACGCGCCGCGTGGGCAAGCCGCCCACGGTGGCTTTGCTGATAACGTCGGCTGGCAGCGCGTCGCGTGCAGGCCCGTGCGCGTTGTACGCACCCCTCAGCGCAATAGCGCTGACCGCGGTCGCAGCTCACGCAGATCACACACTGGCGTCGGCACGCGGCGCAGTTGTACAAACGGGCGGTCGGTTCCATCGGCAGCTCTTTGCCGATGAATCCGCACAAACCTGTGGCGCAGGCCCAGGGCGCCGCACGATACTGGCGGTCGCCGTGCGCACTGCGCGGTCGGGCACGGCACCCGAACTGGCTTGGCGGTTTGATCGGGTGCCGTGCCGCTCTCCCGATCGGCGCCGGCTATCTACGCCAAATCCCGCGCGATGTCATCCCTTGGGTTGTGGGGGCCGTGCACCGAATGGCGCGCTCTCGCGAACGCTTCAGCCGAGGTAACCGGCACCCATCATCGAGGCAGCCAGGCGCGGGTGGACAGCCCGTGGACAACATCCCTGTTGTCCACCGCCTGCCCCCCGCTGGTGAGGTCTCGAGGTACCTGACGAACGAGACCAACAGCGCCGGCCTCCATGGCCAGCACTAACCTGCAGATGATGAAATCGCCAGATTTACGCGGATTTGGACCGCCATCGACAGCAGCGGAATGCTGAGAGTTACCTCATGGTGGAGGTGACCTGTTGCACTGGACCAAGAGTTGGCTCATCAACCAGGCGTTGAGGGAGTACCTCCAGCGCCAGGCGCGGGCGTCGCGCTCAATCCAGCAGCACCGAGGCTTCGGGCCGATGCGCGCGGACCTCGTCGGGCTCGAGTCCGCACAGTTCGTGCGGGAAGACGAGCCAGTCGGCGGTCTGGTGGATCCAGTAGTCGGGGGTGAGCGTGCTGCGGTTGCGCGTGGGCTTCCACCACACGGTTGCCACGCGCAGCTCGGCCGTGCGCGGGCAGTCGAGCGCGCGCAGCGCCGCGACGGTGTGCTGCACGGTGATGCCGGTGTCGAACACATCGTCGACCAGCAATACGCGGCGGCAGTCGAAGCCCGCGGACTCCAGCGCCGCGAGCCCGTGGATGCGCACCCCGGGCGCGCGCTCGTCGATGCCGGAGTACAGCGTGGTGCGCAGCGGCAGGTGCTCGCAGCGCTGCCCGCGCCAGGCGAGCGCCTCGTGCACGGCCACCGCGATCGGCGCGCCACCGCGCCAGAGCCCGATCAGCAGCGTGGGCGCATAGCCGCTGTCGATCACGCACCGCGCGAGCCGCCACGCGTCCTGCAGCAGCTCCGCGGCGCCGATCCAGCGCTTCGCGTCGCTCACGGCACGCCCGCGCCGGCCACCGGGACCTGCACGCGCTCGATACGCCCCTCGCGGGTGCCGTGCGCGGCGCGCAGGCTGAGCGTGGCGGAGGTGATCGCGTAGAGCGTGCGGCGGTCGGCGCCACCGAGCACGCAGGCGATCGCGTGGCGTTCGCCGGTGGGCACGCGGTGCGTGATCGTGCCGCCGCGCTCCATGCGCAGGAACTCGCGCGTCGTCGGCGAGGCGATCCACACCGCCTGCGCGCTGTCCACGCAGATGCCGTCGCACACCGCCTGTCCGGGCAGGCGTCCGAACACGCGCCGGTTGCGCAGCACGCCGCGGGAATCGATGTCGTATTCGAGCACCTCGGGCGAGGCGCTCTGGCCAACGAACAGCAGCTTGCCGGCGGCGTCGATCGCCATGCCGTTCGGGCACCAGAGATCGTCGGCCGCAAGCACGGCGTGTCCGTCCGGCTCGATGCCCACCAGCACGGTGGCGCGCGGCGCTTCGGTCTCGTAATCGAAGCCGAAGTTGCTGACCCAGGCGCGGCCGTTGCGGTCCACCACCATATCGTTGAGCTTGCCGTGCGACATCGGCGCGGTGCCGGAGTAGCGGCCCAGCTTGCCGTTGGCGAGCCGCCAGACCTCGTGTTCGGCCATCTGCACCACCAGCAGGCTGCCGTCGGGCAGCCAGCCGAGCCCGGACGGCTCGCCCGGTGTCCTGAGCACGGTCTGCGGCTCGCCGTCGGCGCCGACGCGCAGCACGCTGTGTTCGGTGATGTCCGACAACCACAACGCACCGTCGTGCCAGCGCGGGGCCTCCCCGAAGCCGAGCCCGGAGACGAAGGGGGTGAGGCTCAGTTGCTCGGCATCCACGGTGTCCTTCCTGATCGGTGGCGGGTTGTTGGTGGTGCCGCCGGCGCGGCGGCGCATCGCTTCCATTTCAGGCAGCGATTGCGCACCATAGCGCCCGGATCGACCGCCGCCAACAGGAGAACACCAATGAAGGATGCGCCCGCGAAGATCACCTGTCTGGTCTTTTATTCGGCGACGCTGCTGTCGCTGCTGTTCGACTGGCCGCCCGTTCTGGAGGCCATCCTCCAGTACGGCAGCGCGTTCCTGCTGGTCGCGCACGCGGTCGAGGTGCTCGTGGCATGGCGCTGGATCAGGCTCTACGAGGGACCGCTGGTGCTCAGCGTGCTGTTCACGCTGCTGTTCGGTTTCGTGCACTGGATGCCGTACAAGCGCCGCGCGCTGGCCGAAGGTGCGCGATGAGGCACGGCTTGGCGCGGATGCGCCGCGTCGTCCTGGGCTGCGTGGTTGCGCTGCTGCCGCTCGCCGGCGCGCAGGCCGGGGCCCCACGCTGCCCTGACCACAACCCGCTGCGCAACGTCTACGTCGGTGATCTGCACGTGCATACCGCGCTGTCGCTCGACGCCGCCACCCAGGACACCCGTGCGCGGCCGGCCGATGCGTACCGTTTCGCGCGCGGCGAGCCGATCGGCGTGCAGCCCTACGACGCCGACGGCAAGGCGCTGCGGCAGCTCCAATTGAAGCGGCCGCTCGATTTTGCCGCGGTGACCGACCACGCCGAACTGTTCGGCGAAGTCGAGCTGTGCCGCACCCCGGGTTCGGCCGGTTACGACGCGTGGCAGTGCCTGGTGTACCGCCACTTTCCGCGGGCCGCGTACTACCTGTTCAACGCCACCGCGAGTGCCGGCAGGCGGCTCGGGTTCTGCGGCGAGCAGGGCGAACTGTGCCGCACGGCGGCCGCGGGGCCATGGGGCGAGGTCAGGACCGCCGCGGCCGAGGCGCTCGATGCAAGCGGGGCGTGCCGCTTCACCAGCTTCGTGGCCTACGAGTGGACCGGAACGGGTGGCGACAACGCCGGCAACATGCACCGCAACGTGATCTTCCGTGGCGATCGGGTTCCGGAACTGCCGGCGACCGCCATCGATACCGGCAGTCCCGAGGGCCTGTGGCGGGCGCTGGAGCGCCAGTGCCGTGACGCGCTGCCCGGCTGCGAGGCGCTGGTGATCCCGCACAACTCGAACCTGAGCGACGGGCTGATGTTCGACGGAAAGGCGGCGGACGGCAGCGCGTACACGGCCGCGGACGCGGCGCTGCGCGCGCGCACCGAGCGGCTGTTCGAGATCGTGCAGCACAAGGGCGCCTCCGAGTGCTTCGCGGGCGCGCTGCCGGGAATCGCGGCGGACGAGGACTGCTCGTTCGAACAGCTGCCGTACGACTCCTTCGCGGGCCAGAACTTCTCCTGGAAGCGCAAGCCGCCGACTCCTGCCACCGGTTTCTACCGCGAGATCCTGCGCGACGGGTTGCGGTTCGAACGTACGCTCGGCGTCGACCCGTACCGCATGGGAGTCATCGGCAGCACCGACACCCATATCGGCGCCGCCGGCGCGGTCGCCGAAGACACTTTCCCGGGGCACGGTGGTGCCGGTGTGCCGGCGCGCGAGGGCGTGCCGGCCGGGCTGCCGGACCGCCCCGAGTTCGGCCCCGGCGGGCTGGCGATGGTCTGGGCCGAGGAGAACACGCGCGAGGCATTGTTCGCCGCCATGCAGCGGCGCGAGACCTACGCCACCAGCGGCACGCGGCTGCAGCTGCGCTTCTTCGGCGGCTGGGACTTCCCCGGCGATTTCTGCGAGGACCCGGAGCTGGTGCGCAGTGCCTACGCGCGCGGCGTGCCGATGGGCGGTGAGCTGAGCGCCGCCGACGGTGCGGGCCGCGCGCCGGTGTTCGTGGTGGCGGCGCTGCGTGATGCCATCGAGGGCTCGCCGCTCGCCGAGGTGCAGATCGTGAAGGGGTGGGTCGATGCCGACGGTGCGTCGCGCGAAACGGTGCTCAGCGTCGCCGGCGCGAGCGAGGGCGCCGAGGCGCTGTGCGCGGTCTGGTCCGATACCGGGTACCGCCCGGATCAGCACGCGTGGTACTACGCCCGCGTGCTCGAGCTGCCGGTCGCGCGCTGGAGCGAGCGCATCTGCCGTGCCAACGCCATCGACTGCGCCGACCGCGGCGCGGTGCCGGAGGAGTTCGCCGCCTGCTGCGCGGCCGATCATCGCGCCACGATCCGTGAGCGCGCCTGGAGTTCCCCGATCTGGGTCGGGTCCTGAGGTCAGTGATGCCGTCGTTTCCACTCGTGCGCTGGCTGCGCCATCGTCCGCTGCATTTCGTGCTCGCTGGCTTCCTCGGCTGGTGGCTGTTCGCGCCGTCGCTGCAGGAAGTCGAGGTGCGCGAGCCGGTCGTGCTCGACGCCGCGCGCATCGCCGCGCTGAAGGAGGGCTGGGTCGCCGCGATGGGGCGCGCACCGGACGCCGCCGAGATGCGCGCGCTCGAGCAGCGCGAGATCGACGACGAGATCCTGTTCCGCGAGGCGATCGCGCACGCGCTGCACCGGATCGACCCGGTGGTGCGCCAGCGGCTGCTGCTGAACATGCGTTTCCTGGACCCGGGCACCGAGGTGGCCGAGGAACGTCTGTTCCAGCAGGCCCTCGAACTCGGCATGCACCGCAACGACCTGGTGGTGCGGCGGCGGCTGGTGCAGATCATGGAGCTGTCGTTGCAGGAAGGCAGCGACCGTTCGGCGCCGGACGCGGCGGAACTCGCGCGGATGTACGAACAGCGGCGCGCGGAGTTCGCGCTGCCGGCACGCTGGCGCCTGCGGCATGTGTATTTCAGCGCCGATCGGCGCGGCGAACGGGCCGCGGACGATGCGCGCGCCACGCTGCGGCTGCTGTCCGGGCAGGACCCCGACGCCTTGCCCGAGTCCGCGCGCGGTGATCCGTTCCTGGGTGGGCTGTCGCTGCCGCTGCTCGACGAGCGGCAACTGGCGGGGCAGTTCGGCAGCGCGTTCGCGCGCGCGGTCGCGGACTGCGAGCCGAGGCGCTGGTGCGGTCCGTTGCGTTCGAGTTACGGCGAACACCTGGTGCTGGTCGAGGAAAGCGTGCCCGAACGGGTGCCCGGCGTGGACGACCCCGAGGTGCGCCGGCGTCTGGAGAGCGACGTGCTGCGCGAACGGGCGAGTGCGGCGCTGGCACGCGCCATGGTCGAACTGCGACGTCGTTACGGAGTGCCCTCATGAGGCGTGGCTGGCATCTGCTGCTGTCGATGCTGCTGTTCGCGGCGATCGCGCCGGCGTGGGCGCACAAGCTCGCGCCCTCGCTGCTCTCGCTGGTCGAGCTCGACGAGGACCGGTACGCGGTGACCTGGAAGACGCCGCGTTTCTCGTCGACACCGGTGCCCATCGAGCCGGTGCTTCCGCAGGCCTGCCATGACACCGACGAGCGCCGCTGGGCCTACGAAGGCACCGGTGTGCGCATCGACTGGAACGTGCGTTGCAACGGACCGCTGCACGGACGCGAACTGCGCGTGAACGGGCTGGCGGAGAACCAGTCGGCCGCGCTGGTGCGTATCGAGTGGAACGACGGCGCCGTCACGCAGGGAATGCTGAACGCGGCCGAGCCGGTGCTGCGGGTCGCCGAGCGCATGAGTGCGTCGGCGGTCGCGGCGAATTACGTGAAGATGGGTGTCGGGCACATCCTCGGTGGCATCGACCACCTGCTGTTCGTGCTCGGATTGCTGTTGCTGGTCAACGGCTGGAAGCGCCTGCTGTGGACGATCACGGCGTTCACGGTGGGGCACAGCGTGACGCTGGCGCTCGCCGCGCTCGGCTTCCTGGACTATCCGGTGGCGCTGGTCGAGTTCGCGATCGCGTTCAGCATCCTGGTGATCGCGATCGAGCTGACGCGCGAGGCAACCGATCGCCACTGGCTGAGGCGCCGCCCCTGGCTGGCCGCCGGCGGCTTCGGGTTGCTGCACGGCATGGGCTTTGCCGGGGCGCTGCGCGAAGTGGGCTTGCCGCCGCACGACATTCCGCTCGCGCTGCTCACGTTCAACGTCGGTATCGAACTGGGGCAACTGCTGTTCGTCGGCGTGGTGCTGGTCGCGCACCGGGCGTGGGAGCACTTCGCGCTACCGCGCTGGCTGTGGTTGCGCTGGCTGCCGGTGTACCTGATCGGCTGCGCCTCGGCGTACTGGTGCTTCGAGCGCGGCTGGGCGGCGCTGGGCGGGGCGTGATGCAGCCGAAGCGCTGGTCCATCGCTCGCCTGCAGCGTCCGTGTCGCGTGGCGCTCGGCATTGCATTGCCGCTGGTCTTCGTGCTGTCGCTGCTGCCGGACCAGCCGGGGCCGCAGTTCAGCCACGGTGACAAGCTGCTGCACGCGCTGGCGTTCTGCATGTTCGCGCTGCTCGCGCGGGGCGGCTGGCCGGAGCGCGCGGCGGCACGCTGGTTGTGGATGCTGCTCGGCTACGGAGCGGCGATCGAGCTCGCGCAATCGCTGTTGCCGTGGCGCCAGGCCTCACTGCTCGACTGGCTCGCCGATGCGGCAGGCATCGCGCTCGGCGCGGCGCTGTTCGCCTGGCAGGCGCGCGCGCGGCGCGCGGTTGCGCCGGTGTGAAGAAACTGCTGATCGTCTACCACTCGCAGAGCGGCAGCACGGAGCGGCTCGCACGCAGCGCGGCGGCGGGCGCGCGCGAGGAGGAAGAGGGGGTCGAGCTGCGCCTGCTGCGCGCCGCCGAGGCGGGTGCGGCGGACCTCGCGTGGTGCGATGCGCTGTTGCTCGCCACGCCCGAGAACTTCGGCTACGCTGCCGGCGCGCTGAAGGAGTTCCTCGACCGCACTTTCTACACGGCGAGCGCGCACGAGCTGAACCGCGCCTACGCGCTGATCATCAGCGCCGGCAACGACGGCAGCGGTGCGGTGCGCCAGCTCACGCGCATCGTGCGCGGCTACCCGCTGCGTGAGGTGGCCGAGCCGCTGATCGTGCGGGGCGAACCCTCGGCGGCGGATCTGGAGCGCGCGCGCGAGACCGGGCACGCGTTGGCGGCGGGACTGCAACTGGGAATCTTCTGACATCGGGAGCACGGGACGGGGCATGGAAATCGGATCGGCTGAACAGGAGGTGCTGTCGGCGCTGGCCGGCTGGTTGCGCGAGGGGCGCGAGGCCTGGCTGTGCACCATCGTCGAGATCGTCGGTTCCTCGCCGCGTCCGCTGGGCGCGATCATGGCCTGCAGTCGTGACGGCCACGTCTGCGGATCGTTGTCGGGCGGCTGTGTCGAGGAGGACCTGATCGAGCGCCTGCGCGCGGGTTCGCTGGCCTGCGACGGACCGGAGCTGCGCACCTACGGACTCAGCGCCGAGGAGAACGAACGGCTGGGGCTGCCGTGCGGCGGGCGGCTCTCGGTGGTGGTAGAGCCATGCACCGCCGCCACCCACCTTGCGCACGTCGAGGCGCTGCTCGCGGCACTCGGTGCGCGCGGCTGCGTGCGTCGCACGCTGGAGCTCGGCAGCGGCGCCTGCAGTGCCGAGCCGGTGGACGCCATGGAGGCGCTGCGCTTCGCCGACGGTGTGCTGAGCCACACGCTGGGCCCGCGCTTCCGGCTGCTGCTGATCGGCGCCGGGCAGGTGGCGCAGTGCGTCGCCACGCTCGCGACCATGCTCGACTACCGCGTGATGGTCTGCGACCCGCGCGCCGCGCAACTCGCCGACTGGCGTGGTCCGGACGTCGAACTGGTGCAGGATTTCCCCGACGACTTCCTGCGCGGCGCGGCAGTCGACCGGCACACCGCGATCATCACGCTGACCCACGATCCGCGCATCGACGACATGGCGCTGATGGAAGCGCTGCACATGGAAGCGTTCTACGTCGGGGCGCTCGGCAGCGTGCGCACCTCGGCGAAACGCCGCGAGCGGCTGCGCCGGCTCGACGTCGACGAGCAAAGCCTGGAGCGGCTGCATGCGCCGGTGGGCCTGTCGATCGGCAGCAAGCGGCCGATGGAAGTCGCGATCGCGATCATGGGCGAGCTGATCGCGCTGCGCCGCGGCAGCCTGCCGC